>JBPCOC010000053.1:0-38189 GCA_051000635.1 Sphingomicrobium sp.
GGATCGACGTCGGCGCCGACATCGCGCCCTATGACCGGTTCGACCTCGTCATTTCCCAGACAGCGCGGGAGGGCTCGCCGCCGCTGCTCTATGCGGCGCTCCGCCGAGCGGATTCGCCGGACGTCGAGCTAATGAAGTGGAATGCGGGGGGACGCACCGGCTGGTTCGACACCGATGCAAGCGCCAGCGAGCGGTCGTCCGGCCTGATGGCCCCGGTCGCCGGGCGGATTACCTCCAGCTTCGGCGTTCGCCATCATCCGATCCTTCGGTTCGCCCGATTCCACGCCGGAATCGACTTCGGCGCCGGCTCGGGCACCCCGATCGTCGCAGCGGCCGACGGAATGGTCGTCGGCGCCGGATGGGCCGGCGGCTACGGACGCCAGGTGCGGGTCGCGCACGGCGGCGAAATCGTCACCACATACTCGCACATGAGCGGTATTGCCGCCGGGCCGGGAACTCCGGTGCGCCAGGGGCAGGTGATCGGCTATGTCGGCTCGACCGGCCTTTCGACCGGGCCGCACCTGCACTTCGAAGTGCGGGTCAACGGGCGCGCGGTCGACCCGACTCAGGTGCGCTTCCAGTCGCGTTCCGTAATCAGCGGGCCTGAGCGGCAGGCGTTCAACGCGCGCCTGAAGCAGCTGATGTCGATTGGAGAGAAGAAAGTCTGAAGAGCTCCCGCTGGCGGAAATTGGTGGAAAAAGCGCTACCTCTGGAACCAGCCGAGAATCGCGGCAATTGCTGCGACTGCGCTCAAAAGAAATGCGGTTACAATGACCATTGCCGCTGAACTGGCACGCCTGGAATCCTGTTCGGTAGGCGGCTGCTCGTCGGGGCTGCGCATGATCCTCCACCACGCTACGGCTGCGACAACCAGGAACAGAATTCCAAACAGTGCGACGAAGTAGCTGAAATCACGCATGGCAGTAGAAATGGCCCCTGGCCTGCATTCCCGCAAGGCGGGTCGCCTTGCGTTGCCGATTTAGCGGCCGTGGCCCCTCCAGCGCTTGAGGGTTCGCTGGATGATCCCTTCCTCGCCGCCGGTTTCGCGCCACAGGGCCGCGAAGCTCGGATCTGACGAGGCGGGCAGCTTTTCCGGCTCGAGGTCGTCGAAGCGGACGCGGATTGGGATCGAAACGCCCTCGCCGCAGACGATGCATTCGCGGTTGCGAAGCGCCGGGATGACGTCGAGAAAGCCGCGAGCGCCCTCCGGCATCGCCGCTCGAACGCAGGCCTGGTCGCGATCGTTGTTCAAGCGCATCGCGATGATGGTTCCGCACTGGGAGAGCACGCCCTCGGCAAGATCGGACGGACGCTGCGTGATCAGCCCCAGCGAAACGCCGTACTTGCGGCCTTCCTTGGCGATTCGCTCGAGGATCTTGCGCACGGCCTGGCCCTCGCCGGTTTCGTTCTTCGGAACGTAGCGATGGGCCTCTTCGCAAACGAGCAGGATCGGGCGCTGAGCCTCGGTTCGCGACCAGATTGCATAGTCGAACACCATCCTGGCCAGGACCGAGACGACGACCGACGTGATTTCGGAAGGGACTCCCGAAACGTCGACGATCGAGATCGGGCGGCCGTTGGCGGGAAGCCGGAACAGGCGCGCAAGGAAGCTGGGCATCGAGTCCGACACCAGCATTCCCGAGAACATGAACGTGTAGCGCGGGTCCGCCTTGAGCTCGTCGAGCTTCTGCTTGAGCCGCTGGTACGGGAGCGTGTCGCCGGCGCGCTCGAGCTTGCCCATCTCGTTGGTGAGAATCGTGCCGAGGTCGGTCAGCAGGTAGGGAATCGGAGAATCCACCGTCACCTTGCCGTACTTGCTCATGTCCTTGCCCTTGGTGCGGGCGGCAAGGAGGCATTTGGCAAGGATGTCGCCGTCGCGCTGGCGCTCGGCGCCTCGGGTAGTCAGCAGGACCTCGCAATGCTCCTCGAAATTCATCAGCCAATAGGGCAGCTGGAGATTGTCGACGTTGAACAACTCGCCGCAATCCTTGAACGCGGCCGAATATTCGCCGTGCGGGTCGATCATGACGATGTGACCCTCGGGGCTGAGCTGAGAAATGCGGTGCAGGATCAGCGACACGGCGGTCGACTTGCCGGTGCCGGTGCTTCCCAGGACCGCAAAATGCTTCGAAAGCATGGGATCGACGTAAAGAGCCCCGCGAATGTCGTCGGTCGGGTAGACGGTGCCGATCTCGATGTTCGGACTGTCGTCGGCAGCGAACACCGCGCGCAGGTCGTCGGTGGTGACCGGAAGAATTGCGCATCCGGGGATCGGATAGCGGGTGACTCCGCGGCGGAAGTTGCTGATCCGGCCCGAACTGTCGCTACCGCCTTCGCCGAGGAAGTCGATCTGCGCCATCACCACGCCGTTGTCGTCGGCGGCGAGGGTTCGCACGTTGGCGATCAGCCACGCCTTTCCGACGACCATTTTCACCTGGCTTCCGACCTGGCCCGACATTGCGACCGCAGGATCGGAATGGGTCTGCAGCGACAGCAGGGCGTCGGCCTTCATCCGGATTCGCGACCCCGAGCCGGCGATCTCGACGACTTCGCCAACGGCCGGCAGATCCGGCGCTGAGCCGAGCTTGGGCTTCGGAGCCTGCTCCTCATCGAAGCTGCTCACGTCGTCGATGAACTGACGAAGATTCGGCTGATCGGCCATGTTTCCCGCTCACTCCCACCAATTCGGCATGGGTGGCGTTACAGTGAAGCCGTTAAAATTTGGCTTAGAAGGGCGTTATTATACTTGACATACCCAGCCCCTTAAGGCACTATGCCTTCAAGGAGTTAGGACAATGGCAAGCTCACTTTCAGCAAAGCACTTTCACGATGAGGATGCGGCCTTCGCATACGTAGAGGCGCGAGTATGGCCGAACGGGCCGACTTGCCCGCACTGTGGCGGTGTGGAGCGCATTTCCAGAATGGGTGGCAAGTCGACCCGCAAGGGCCTCTATAAATGCTATCAGTGTAGAAAGCCTTTCACTGTTCGCATGGGGACCATCTTCGAGAGTTCGCATGTGCCGCTGCATCTGTGGCTACAGGCGATGTACCTGGTCGCGGGAAGCAAGAAGGGCATCAGCTCGAACCAGCTTCACCGGACCCTCGGCGTCACTCTCAAAACCGCCTGGTTCATGTCGCACCGCATTCGTGAGGCGATGCGCTCCGGCGGTCTCGCGCCGATGGGCGGCGCTGGCGGCGTGGTTGAGGTCGATGAAACCTACGTCGGCACCCGCAAGGGCGTTGCCATTCGGCAGGGGAGCGCGGCCCACAAGGTGCCAGTTCTGTCGCTGGTTCACCGCGAGAGCGGCGAAGCGCGTTCGTTCGTGGTCAGAGACACTAACCGCGAGACCATCATCCCGATTGTGAAGGCGAACATCGACCGCGAAACCTACGTGCTGACCGACGAGGCGAACCAGTACATGCGCCAGTTCAAGGACTATCTCGGTCACGGCACCGTCTGCCACAGCGCGGGCGAATATGCGCGGGGCCGCATCCACACCAACACCGTCGAGGGCTACTACTCGATCTTCAAGCGCGGCATGCGCGGCGTCTATCAGTGGTGCGCGCCCAAGCACCTGCATCGCTATGTCGCAGAGTTCGATTTCCGCTACAGCAACCGTCAGGCGCTGGACTGCAACGATGCGGAGCGCGCCGACCGGCTGCTCCGTGGTATCGTCGGGAAGCGCCTGACCTATCAAAGGGCTTGTGTCTGATGCCCAAGAAAAAGCCGGGAATGACGCCGGAACAGCAGAAGGAGGCGTTTCGCGCCAAGGTCCGCGAAATGATCGACGCTGGCGAACTAAACCCCACCGAGGCCGATAGGGCGATGGACGAATTAGTGCGGCGAGCCGCGACTAAGCCGAAACATTAATGGCCGCGCTCGCCGCGCAATTCGTTTTTGCAGGCAGCGAATATCCGACGAAAGGACTCGACAGCATCCGCCTCTGTCGCTCCTGTTGTCCCAATTTTCAGCGCCCCTCCCTCTGGAGAGAGGGCAATCCACCCACCACACTCGCGCCGACTCACTTGCGGGTTGATGTCGAAACTTGGCAGCATTTCAGCCTCCCATCTGCTGTAAGCGACTGTGCTACTATGAGCGGGCCGAATATATTTGTCTAGTTAAATCAGTACTTTAAGGCCGCGTGTAACAAGAGAGTGGTGTAACAGAAACATTTGCTTGACGTTTGCCCGTGCCCGTCTCCGTCGACAAACCGGGACCATACGCGTCGCCGCAATCGATCATCGAGATCGTGGAGCGACACCGCGACCGCGGCCTGCCTAGCCCCGTCAACTCCGAGGTTCTTGGCCGGGCTGGCATTCCCGACAGCCTTATTCCCCGCACCCTCCAAGCGATGCAAACGCTCGATTTGATCGATGAGAGCGGCAATATCACTGAAATGTTTGAGAGCATTCGGCTGGCACCGGAGGCCGAGTATCAAACTCGCATGCAAGCATGGTTGAACTCAGCCTACGCCGATGTGCTGGCTTACCTAGACCCTGCGAATGACGACGAAACCAAAATTCGCGACGCGTTCCGCAACTACCGACCCACCGGACAGCAGGGGCGTATGGTGACGCTTTTCACGCGCCTTTACGCTGCCGCCGGTGTGCGCGCTCCAAAGCCGCCGCCAGTCAAAGCAGCGGCCCCTCGGACGCGCACTGTGCGCAACAATGTACCCGCAGTGCGGAAAGCGCCGCCGCAGCGCACGCCGACTCCGCAGGCGTATCAGCCGCCCACGAACGCGCTGCCGACCCCCATCGAAGGGCTGCTCGCCACCCTGCCGAGCGAGGGCAGTGGTTGGACCAAGGAGCGCCGGGACAAGTTTGTCACGACGTTTGAGGCGGTCTTGGATTTCTGCTTCCCAATCGAAAGCACAGCACTCGTGCGCACAACCGAAAACGGCGACTGATCCAGTGACCAGCCGCCGCCATTTTCGAGTGACCAGCCCAACTCCCGCGAAGACGCGGGCTGGTCAGAACCACCGGCAAAAGGAGGACAAGATGGTGTGGTTCACCACCCGTAGGAGATAGGTTTGAGGCTTCGGGCCCCTCCTACTCCCTGCCCCCTTCCACCAGGGGTAAGAGCAACGGCGCGCTCGGCTTCCACCGCTGGCGCGCCGTTGTGCTTTGTTGTGGCCTAAAAATGCTTAAAAAGCAAGATTCCGCAGTTTTCTGCGGCTAAGTTAAAGCTGGCTCGCGGCTCTCTGCCGCTTCTTCAGTATCAAGAAGATCATCCAGAGAAACGTCGAGGACGGCGGCGAGCTTCCGCCAAAGCGCAATGCTGCCGTCTTTGCGCCCCCTCTCCAGCTCAGACAGGTTTGAGGTGCCACAGCCAACCATTGCGGCCAACTGTTTGAGTTTCAGATTGCGGTACTCACGCCAAACCCTGAGAGGATTTTCCCCATCAAGGAGCCGATCAACGACGGCGACTGGAATGTATTCTTCGCCTGCACTTCTACGACGCTCGGCAGCCTCGGCGGCCAGGAGGTCGTCACGATCTTCCGCAGAGCCGCTGAGAGCTTCGTATTCATCGGCGGGGATGACCGCCATGGCGGCTCCATTGATCTCTATAAACTGAACCGGCATCTGGCCCTCCATGGCCTTAGTACGCACCGCCCCTTGGGCTAACATCATCGACATACATCACGTCGTCCTCAACGCGGAAAATCACTCTCCAATCCTGCACTCTCAGACGGTACTCTGGCCGATCCTCCAGCTTCGTTAGATTCCGCGCCATTGAGGCTGGATTCTCGGCATACTCACCTATCTTCTGGCGGATGAGCTTTCCTTTGTTAGACCTACGGAGAGCTCGAACCGCCGACTTAGAGAACTGAATCTCCACACCACCTAAATACGCTGATAGCGAAATTAGTTCCACCTTTTAATTCGCTAAGAGTGAATTTGACCTTAATGGGCTAGGCGCTGGGTACGGGAAGTATAATACCGCCCTTAGAAGCGGCGGCGGAACAAAGCGGCGGCGGACCAGCCCAGCGCGATCGACATGAAAACGGCGGCAAGCCCGTAGAGGACCGAATGGCGGCGGGCGGCGAGCGCGACGAAGCGCTCGAAGCCGCTCTTTTCAATCTCGATTTTTCGCGTTGCAACCGCAAGCACGCGCCCGTCCTCGATGAGGAACGTCTCGGCCGTGTAGGTGCCGACAGGAACCTGGCTGGGGATGCTGATGGCGGCGCGGTAGAGGACTCCGCCGGTAATCTCGACGCCGCCGGGACTTTGGGAATAGAGGCCCTCTCGGCGGCGAAGGTCCAGGAGCCCGGCCTCGAACCGCTGGGCTTTCTCGGGAAGAGCGGTGCTTCCGGGCGAAAGCTGCAGATTCTCGAGCCCGAGCTCGTAGATTGCGGCGGTGCGCTCGTCGACAAGATCGGCAATCGGCCGTGACGAGGCGACCGCGTAGAAAGACGGCGCGGACCGGAACCGGCTGGATTCGGCGTTCATCCAGATGCCCGCGATCCGCTGCTTTTCGCGCACGATGATCGGTTCCGCCGGCCCCTTCACGACGATGACGATGTCTGGAGTGTCGGTCGGGATCCGGCCGCTCGGATAGAGGATCGCCCCGAACAGAAGCAGCTGTGCCCCGGCAAACGTATATCGGATCTCGATGCTTCGAGCCGACACGTCGGGGACGAGCACCGGCTTTGCGGCGCCGGTGAGGACCAGCGAGGCGAGGGCAAGGGCGGCTGCGATGCGGCGTTTCATAGAAAAGCGATCGAGTAGATTTCGTCCGGCCGCCAGGCGAGGCCGAGCGCCATTCGAAGGGCCACCAGCAGGATCAAAGTTGCAAGCGCCAGCCTTAGCAAATCGGGCTTGATTCGGGTTGCGAGAACGGCCCCGTACTGCGCTCCGAACACGCCGCCGATCAGAAGCAGGCCGGCAAGGACGATATCGACCGCATGGGTGGTTACCGAGTGGACGAAGGTGGCCGCGGCGCTGACTGCGAGCATCATCGCAAGCGACGTCCCGATCACCACCCGCGCCGGCATTCCAAGCAGATAAATCATCGCCGGGACCAGGATGAATCCACCGCCGACGCCGAGCAGGAGCGTGAGAATTCCGGTCCCGAACCCGAGCACGAGCGGAGCAATCGGCGAGATGTAGAGCCCAGACACATAGAATCGCCAGCGCATCGGCAGCGATGCGACCCAGCTGTTATGGCGCGGCGCCGGCTCGGCCGGTTCGGTGCGGGTGACGAAGCCGAGCGCTGTGAGCGCGTCCCACAGCATCAGGCTGCCGATCCCGCCGAGCAGCACGACGTAGAGGGAAGCGATGACGACATCGATCTGGCCGGCCGCCTGGAGTAGCCGGAACAAGCCTGCCCCGACAACCGAGCCGAACAGGCCGCCGACGGTCATCACAGCCGCCATTTTCAAATCGGCGCCGCCCCGGCGCATGTGGACTGCGACCCCGGCGACGCTTGCTCCGGTGATCTGGGTTGCAGCGGATGCAACGGCGACGGGCGGGGGAATGCCGTAGAACATCAGGAGCGGCGTCGTCAGGAACCCGCCGCCGACCCCGAACATGCCCGACAAGATGCCGACCAACCCGCCGAGCCCAATTATAAGGAGCGCATTGACGGACTGGCCTGCGATCGGGAGGTAAATGTCCATGAGCCGGTATCAGGAGTAGCCGCAAAGGCGCGGCTGTCCAACGGCTTGAACGGCTAGAAATCAGCGGCGAGGGTAAGTGCCGGTCCGGACGCCGGCTGAGCGTTGCCGACCAGCCGCTGCCGCCAGTCGGCATGGGCGTGGATATTGTCGCGAATTCGGAAGGAAATCCTCGGCCCTGCATCGACCCGGTAGAGGCCCGGTTGCACTCCGCCCCAGATCCCGAACCCGGCGGAGAAGCGGCCGTAGACCGGCCTTGTGAAGGCGAATGCGCCATCGGCGAAATAGTCGCGGCTGCTAAACCCGACGATCCCGGCCTGGACGTAGGCGTCGAGGCTGAAGTCGAGAGGCATCGGCTGGCGGTAGAGCCCGCCTTCGGCGAACAGCGCGAATGCCGAGCGGCCGCCGTGCGGGCTGATCGACTGGCGGCGCTCGGCGGTGATCGCGAACGGGACCGAGCGGAACGGGGTGACCCGGATTCCGCCCGCGACTTCGGCCCCGCGCGAGCCGCCGATCGGGGACGTGGTTCGAAGAGACGCCGCTATCCAGCGGTTGAACGCGTAGGTCAGGCGCGCACCGGCCTGGCTTCCGCCTAGGGTTCCTCCGGCCGCCAGCCCCCCGGGGCCTGGCGGTCCCCGCAACAATGCCCAGCTCGACATCTGGATTCGGTCGAGGCGCTCTTCGGCTGGCCCTTGCGCCAGAACCGGCGGAACCGGGCTGCTTCGCCGCTCCGGGAACGACGCCGGGGCCATTTGCGAGATTGGCCAATCGTCGATCGGGCGGATCGGCGTGTAGAAATGGGGGCTGTCAGCCGCTTGCGAAGACGCCAGCTGCCAGTGTGGCCGCGGTCGGATCGGCTCCGGAATTGCAGCGGCTGACACCGAATAGCGATAGGGGGTGTAATAAGGCACCGGTACGCGCTTGGGCGCGGCCGAGACGGGATATTCGGCCGGCAGTGCGTCCGGCGCCGGCCATTGCTGTGCCAGCGCGGGCTCCACCGGCGGCAGCGGCGCGAATTGCGTCGCGATGACCGAAGGCGGCGCCCGAAGCGGGGGCTTCGCATAGCCGACGGTGAAGCCCGGAATTATGCCCAGGGTCGCAACTCGGACTCCCATCCAGCCGGCGACGACCAGCGCCAGGAAGCGAAGAGGCGCGCTCAAGCCGACAATTCCCTGGGGAAGACGTGCCGGGTCTTGTCCCAGGCCGGCGAAGCCCGGCTGATGTACAGGCTCACCGCGCGTATCGCGGCGACGATCGCGATGAGATTGCCGACGACCAGGCGCGGGACCGAGAGAACGCCTTCCCTCCAGCCGTAGGCGGAGGCGGTGAACAGCGCCCTCATCGACACTCGCCAGAGCAGAAGCCACAGATTGATCCAGAGCAAAGTCGCGAGGGTCGGGCCGATCCTGACCTGGACCGGCGCGCCGAGCGCCTCGGCGAGCCAAATCTGGCTCCACAACAAAGCTGCGAGATAGCCGCACAGGAGAAGGAGCGCGGCGATCGGGCCGCGGCGGTCGCGAAGCCGCATCCATCGCTCGCCGATGCCCCCCTTCCAGCCGAGCCGGTCCCAACCCTTGAGCGCGATCCCTCCAAGCCATCGGGTCTTCTGCCGGACTGCTTCGCCGAACGTCGCCGGGAAGTGGCCGCGGCTGGCGACGACCCCGCGGCTTCCGGGTAATGCCGGTACCCGGACGAACATGGTCTTGAGGCCCAGCTCCCCGACCCGGAGCCCGAACTCATAATCCTCGGTCATGCTGCCGCCTTCGAACGGCTGGCCGTCGTGAAGCGCGGCGAGGCGCGCAAGCGGCTCGCGGGCGATCGCGCAGCCGACTCCGGCGAGCGGGATGGACGCACCGACCGCCTCGCGCACCACAAGCTCCTTTGCGTGCGCCTCGGCGAATTCGTCGCAATAATGGCCGGCAACCCAGCGCGAATTGCGGTCCGGAAGGGGCTGGACCGGCAGCTGGATGACGCCGGCGCGGTCGATCAGGGCATTGAAGACCGCCAGTTCGAGCGGATGAACGACATCTTCGGCATCGTGCAGCACGACAGCGGCGGCCGGGCGATCCTGGTCGAATTCATACGCAACGAGCGTATCGTAGAGGTGCGGTATTATGTAGAGGTGGTTGAGGCAGTCGGCCTTGGTCGTCGGACCGTCGGAATGGACGAGCACCGGCTCGATTCGCGCGTCCTCGACGTCCGCGATCGCTGCCGAAGTCGCCGGATCGTTTCGATAATAGCCGACGAAGATGCGGTAATCGTCATATTCCAGCCGAGCGAGGGTGGCCCGGAGCATCGCTGCAATCACCGTCGATTCGTCCCATGCCGGGACGAAGAGCGCGATGAAGCGCTGTTCGAGCCGACGATCGGCAAGGGTCCGGCCGAATGCCCGCGGATAGCGGCGATAAATGGTGGCAGAGCGCCAGACGCGCCGTGTGAAATAAACCGCATCGACAATCAAATCGTTGATCGCAAACAGCAGGAATCCAGCCGCGCTGAACAGCGCGAGCTCGGCCGCAATGGTCGCCAGAACGGTGGCGAACGTCATTCGCCGCCCACTGCCAATGCGCTATGTCGGAGACGCCCTCGGTGCATGCAGGCCGACCTTGTCAAACCTCACCGAGCGTGGAGACGATGGCACAATGGGGGTTTTTCGACAAGTTTGGATGGTTACTGCTCCAATGCGGCTAGGCTAAGGTTGGCCGATGCGGTTGGGTCTTGCAGCGCTGATCCTTGTTGCGGATGCGGCGGCGGCCGCTCCGCCCAGAATCCTGTTCGCCGGCGGCAATTGGGCGGCGATCGACTTCGGCTCGCGGTGCGAAGCGCGCTCCCGACCGCTATGGGCAAGGGAGAAGAGCGAGCCCCTTGCCGGGTTCGCCTTCGGTCGCGGCGGAGCTCGGCAGGGACAATTCTATGTCCACCTCAGCCGGCCGGCCCGCCCCGGGGCGACCGTTATCGTGACCATAGGAACCGAGCCCTTCCTGCTCGTCGGAAAGGGCCAATGGGCGTGGAGCCGAAGTGAACAGCAGCAGCGGGCGATGCTCCATGCCGCTCGCTATTCTGGCGCAATGCGAGTCGAGAGCCGCGACGGTCGGGGCCGGCGCATCGTCGAGCGTTACGCGCTTGCCGGTGCGCCGACCGCAATCGACGCCGCGGCTGCCGCCTGCGCTGGCAAAAGCGGCTGATCGGCCTTACATCGGCCGCTTAGCCATGACTGCCCAAACCGCCTTGATGCCGATCCCCGGTATGAACGAACCCGTGCCGGTACCGCGCGGCGCCGCCGCCGTTCACCGTGCCGACGGCCGGACCGACCTGATCGGCCTGTCGAGGGACGAGCTTCGGGCGGTCCTCGAGGCGGAAGGCCTCGAGCCGAAGCAGGCCAAGCTTCGCTCCAAGCAGCTCTGGCACTGGATCTACAACCGCGGAGCCAGCGATTTCGAGTCGATGACCGACATCGCCAAGGCGCAGCGGCCGTGGCTGGCCGAGCGCTTTGCGATCTCCCGGCCGACTATCGTCGAGGCGCAAGTCTCCTCTGACGGAACCCGCAAATGGCTTCTTCGGACCGAAGACGGCAACGATTTCGAGATGGTGTTCATTCCCGATGCCGACCGGGGGACGTTATGCGTGTCGAGCCAGGTCGGCTGCACGCTCAACTGTACCTTCTGCCACACCGGAACGATGCGGCTGGTGCGCAATTTGGAGCCCTCGGAGATCGTAGGCCAGGTTATGCTCGCCCGAGACGCGCTCGGCGAGTGGCCGTCCCGGCCCGAGGGCCGAATGCTCACCAATATCGTGATGATGGGCATGGGCGAGCCGCTGTACAGTTTCGACAATGTCCGCGACGCGTTGAAGATCGTCATGGACGGCGACGGCCTCGGGCTCTCGAAGCGCCGGATCACGCTTTCGACATCGGGCGTGGTGCCGATGATGGAGCGCGCCGGCAAAGAGATCGGAGTCAATCTCGCAGTGTCGCTTCACTCGGTGCGCAAGGACGTGCGCGACGAGATCGTGCCCTTGAACCGCAAATATGGAATCGAGCAGCTTCTGGAGGCCTGCGCCGCCTACCCGGGCGCCAATAACGCGCGCCGGATCACCTTCGAATATGTGATGCTCAAGGACAAAAACGACAGCGACGAGGACGCGCTCGAGCTGGTTCGGCTGATCCGCAAGTACAAGCTCCCGGCGAAGGTCAATTTGATTCCCTTCAACCCGTGGCCCGGAGCGCCCTACGAATGCTCGAGCGACGAGCGGATCAGGGCGTTCAGCGACATCGTCTTCGAGGCCGGGATATCGGCTCCGGTCCGCACCCCCCGCGGCCGCGACATCGACGCCGCCTGCGGGCAGCTCAAGACCGCCAGCGAGCGCAAGCGCAAGGTCCGCTCCAGCGCCGCCTAGGCCCTCGGCCTCCCGCCCGTTGGAACCCATGGCATTGCCCTATGCGGGATTGCTTCGCTACGTTCGCACCCGATGAAGAGGGAGCGTCATCAATGGGGCTGATCGGGAGGGTAATCGACCGGCTGCTCAAGGAAGGCAGCATCACCGTCATCTCGCCCGACGGGGACCGCGAGACCTACGGGCCGGGCGGCGGCCCGAACATCACCGTCAATATTGCCGACCGCAAGGTTCCGTTCGAATTGCTGAAGAACCCGAGGCTCGGGATCGGCGAGACCTATATGGACGGGCGGCTGGCGGTCGAGGATGGAACGATTCTCGAACTCCTGGAGCTGATCACTCGGTCCAACCGATGGGAAGAAGGCGGCAAGGGGCGCAAGCTTTACGGCAAAGGCCGGCTCAAGCGGCTCAGGTCGCTCATTCGCCGCAACGACCCGCGCCGCTCCAGGCGCAACGTGGCCCACCACTACGACCTGAGCGACGAACTCTATGCGACGTTCCTCGACGAGGACCTCCAGTACAGCTGCGCCTATTTCACCGATCCGGCCAACAGCCTGGAGCAGGCGCAGGCGGACAAGAAAGCCCACATCGCCGCGAAGCTGGACCTGAAGCCGGGGCTGAAAATGCTCGACATCGGCTGCGGCTGGGGCGGGATGGCGCTGTACCTCCACAAGGTCGCGAAGGTGGATGTGCTGGGAATCACCCTGTCCGAGCGTCAGCTGGCGGTTGCCCGCCGGCGAGCGGAGGAGGCCGGAGTTTCCGACCATGTCCGTTTCGAGCTGATCGACTATCGCTCGGTCGAGGGACAGTTCGACCGGATCGTGTCGGTTGGAATGTTCGAGCATGTCGGGCTCGCTCATTACGATTCTTTCTTCGCCAAGTGCCGGGACTTGCTGAAGCTCGACGGAGTCATGCTCCTCCACACCATCGGCCGGCTCGGTTCGAGCAGCGGCGCGCCGGATCCCTTCACCGACAAATATATCTTCCCCGGCTATCACATTCCCTCGCTCAGCCAGATGTGCGCTGCGAGCGAGAAAGCGCGGCTGATCGCCAGCGACGTCGAGATGCTGCGCCTCCACTACGCCTACACGCTTCGCCACTGGCTCCAGCGGCTGCGGGACAACCGGGCGAAGATCGAGGCGATGTACGACGCCCGCTTCTTCAGGATGTGGGAATTCTACCTGTGCGGCGCGATCATGATGTTCGAGAGCGGCACCGGGTGCAATTACCAGGTGCAGTACGTCCCCGACCGGCGCACTCTGCCGATCACGCGCGACTATACGACCCAAGCCGAAAAGCAGCTGAAGACCAAGGCGCGCGGGACAAAGAAAAAAGGCCCGGCGCAGGGGCGCCGAGCCTCTTCGAAGGAAACCGAGCCAGCCTAGCGGCGGGGCGCGTTGCCCTTCATCTTCTGCCGCGCCTGACGCATCTCGTCGCGCGTGAGAGTGCCGTCGCGGTTGGCGTCGGCTGCATCGAAATGCGCGACCGACGCACTCGTCGCTTCCTGAAGCGAGACGTTGCCGTCGTTGTTCGCATCCGCCCCTTCGAACATCCGGCCGCCGAAGCCGGCGTGGCGCATTCCGGCCTTGCCGCCCCGCGAACCCATCCTTTCACGAAGGTTCGCGTGGCCCGAGTCGAACTCGGCTCGGCTGATTGTACCGTCCTTGTTGGTGTCGTAGCGGAAAACGAGAGCGTCCCAATTGCGCCGTGGCTGGGTTTGGCCCGGCCCCGCATGCGCGATGTCGACTTGCCGCGTGGCGAAGAAGGGCTCGGCCTCGGAACGGGTCACGACACCGTCCTTGTTGGTGTCGAGCCGCTCGAACATCGACGCTCCGCGCTTTTCCGTCCGCTGATGAACGCGCTGGCGCATCGAAGCAGCCGCGGCATCGGCCTCCGCTTTTGTGACGATCCCGTCGCCGTTGCTGTCGACCCTGGCGAAATGCTGCTGGACGCGCTGTGTTACGTCGGCGCGAGTCATGGCCTTTGTGGTTTTTGCGTGGTGACCCGAGGCACCGGGCGCGGAAGCTGCGTTTTGAGCCATCGCAGGTGCGATTGCGGCAACGGCTGCGGCCGCAGCTGCAGACATTAGAAACTTCTTCATCAAATGGTCTCCAGTAGAGTGTGGAAGTCGCAATAGGATCCCAAGCCTGTATCGCGGTTGAATGCGGCCCTCCTTGCGGGCAAGGCGCGGCAATGGGCGGTGACGGCGGAAATGGCTGATGAAAATGGCTGATTCTGCGGCGCAGTTGGGGGCCGCTTCTCAGCCTCGGCCATGGTGGGACAGCACGGTCGTGGTCACGGCCGTTATCCTGCTGTCGGCAGTGCCCCTGCTCTATCCGGAAATTCCGCCGCTGGTCGACCTGATGGGGCACATGGGCCGCTACCGGGTCCAGCTCGACCTCGAGCAGTCGCAATGGCTCCACAATTATTACGGATTCGAATGGGCGGCGATCGGCAATCTGGGAGTCGATCTGCTGGTAGTGCCGCTTGGACGGCTGATTGGGCTCGAGGCCGCAGTCAAGCTGATCGTCGTGCTCATCCCGCCGCTGACCGTCGCCGGGTTCCTGTGGGTCGCGCGCGAGGTCCACGGGCGAATCCCGCCGACCGCGTATTTCGCGATCCCGTTCGCCTACGGTCATCCGTTCCTTTACGGCTTCGCCAACTTCGCACTGTCTATGGCGTTCGCCTTCGTCGCCTTCGCGCTGTGGCTGAGGCTTGGAAGGCTCGGTCGAACGCGGCTTCGGGCCTGGCTGTTCGTCCCAATCTCGGTGATCGTCTTCTTCTGCCACGCTTATGGCTGGGGAGCGCTCGGGCTTCTTTGCTTCTCGGCCGAAGCCGTCCGCCAGCACGACCGCGGAATCGGCTGGATCCGGGCCGGGGTGAGTGCCGCACTGCACGCGTCGGTGATGGCGCTTCCAATCCTGATCATGCTCGCGTGGCGAAGCGAGGCTCACGGCGGCGACACCGGCGACTGGTTCAACTGGCAGGGCAAGTACCTGTGGCTGAAGATGGCTCTGCGCGACCGGTGGGAGACCTTCGACGTGGGTTCGCTGCTGGTCGTCGGACTGCTGCTTGCCGAGGCACTTCGAAACCCGCGCCTGACCTTTTCGCGCAACCTCGCTTTTTCCGGACTCGTGCTCGTCGTTTCCTTCATCCTCATTCCGAGGATCGTCTTCGGCTCGGCTTATGCCGACATGAGGCTCGTGCCCTATATGATCGCCGCGCTGGTGCTCGCGATCCGCTTCCGCGGTTCCATCCACTACCGCCTCGGAAGCGCTCTGGCGGTGCTGGGGCTGTTGTTCTGCGCCGTGCGCATCGCGGGCAACACAATCAGCCTGGCGATCGCCGCGAACGAGCAACAGGAAAAGCTGGAGGCAATCGACCACCTGCCGATGGGTGCGCCGGTCGTAACTCTCGTCGGGGAAGGCTGCGGCTACGGCTGGTCGTTGCCGCGCCACGGCCATCTTGGAGCCATGGTGATTGTCCGCCGCCACGGATTCTCGAACGACCAATGGGTGCTTGAAGGGCAGAACCTGCTCGAGCTCCGATACGAGGAGGCCGGGGAGTTTGCAGCTGACCCGTCAGAGCGGGTCCGGGCGAACGGCTGCGAGGTCGGGCCCCTGTGGTCGATCAATACGGCCCTGCGGGCCATTCCGCCCGGCGCGTTCCATTATTTGTGGCTGATCAACCCGCCGCCGTTCGATCCAGCGCTGGTCGGCGATTCCGAGAAAGTCGCAAGCGGCGACACGTGGGTGTTGTTCCGGCTCAATCCGGCCGGCGAAGAACCGCGACAAGCGACACACCGAACGGAAGCGGGACGCGGCCGATCAGCGGGGCTTCCAGCGAAAAAACCGACTTGAGCAGGGCGTTCACCGGCCTCGCTGGCATCGAATCGTCCGCGGCTTCGCGCCGCAGCAGTTTGCCGCCGATCCGGGCGGCGGCAACGGCAGGAAACAGCAAAGTATTGAACGGGGACAGGAGATCGACGGCAAAGCCGGCATTTGTCGCCAAGTCCCGAAGCTGCGACTTGCGGTAACGGCGATGGTGATGGTGTGCGAGGTCGTGAGCGCTCCACATCCACGGGTTCCCGGGCACCGTAACAAGCAGCTTGCCGCCAGGCTTCAGCGCCGACCGGATCGCGCGCAGCGACTGGCCGTCATCGGGGATATGTTCGAGGACGTCGAGCAATGCGATCATGTCGAAGCTGGACTTGGCGAACATCGACAGATCGGGGAGGGCGGCGGCCTCGATCGTGCGTCCGAAGCGGCGGCTCGCAAGCTCTCGGGCGCTGTCGTTCAATTCCGTCGCCTCGACGGCGCCGAAACGGGAGAGCATTTCGAGATTGTGACCGGTGCCGCAGCCGATTTCGAGAATTTGCGCGTTCGGCGGCGGGCGAACGATTCGCCGGATCACCGAGTCCAGGATGTCGCGGCGAGCAGCGAACCACCAATGCTCTGAATCAAGCTCGGCCATCCGCGCATAGACTTCGGCTTCCATTCAGTCGTCGCCGATCACGTCGCGAACGACATACAAAGGGCGCTGCTTCACCTCGATGAGAATTCGGCCGACATATTCGCCGAGGATTCCAAGCGAGAGAAGCTGCAGTCCGCCGAGGAACAGGACGGCCACCATCAGCGAGGCGTATCCCGGCACCTCCGTTCCCCAGATCAGCGTTCGGACGATCAAAACGGCCGCAAATGCGAGTGCGAACAGCGCGACGATCACCCCGACATAGCTCCAGACCCGAAGAGGCACGGTAGAGGCGGACGTGATTCCCTCAAGCGCGAAGCTCCACAATTTCCTGTAGTTGTACTTGGTCTCGCCGAGCTGCCGTTCCCGGCGGGCATAGCTGACGGACGCCTGGCGGAAGCCTGCCCAGGCAAACAGGCCCTTCATGAAGCGCGTGCGCTCAGGCATCGTCCGGATGATCGCGACGACTTTTTGGTCAAGGAGGCGGAAGTCGCCGGCATGCTCGGGTATCTTGTCGGCGCTAAGCTTGTTGTGGGTGCGGTAGAAGAGATCCGCGGTCTTGCGCTTGAGGAAGCTGTCGCTGTCGCGGTCCGCGCGAATTCCGTTGACGATCTCGAAGCCTTCGCGCCACTTCGCCAGCATTTCCCCGATCACTTCGGGAGGATCCTGCAGATCGACGTCCATCGGCACTACGGCTTGGCCACGAGCGTGGTCGAGGCCGGCCGAGAGGGCGGCCTCCTTGCCGAAGTTGCGGGAAAAGCTGATCGCCCGGACGCGCCTGTCCTGTGCGTGGGCCCGCCGGATCTCGTCGAGAGTGCCGTCGCTGCTGCCGTCGTCGACGAACAGGATCTCGAAGTCCCGCCCCGCCGGGTCGTCGAACTCGGCGAGTGTCACGCGCACGCGCTCGACGTACGGCCCGATCGCCTGCTCTTCGTCCTTGACCGGGACGACAATCGAAAGAACCGGACTGCTCACGCGTAGACCCACTTCCGATGAAGCGCGAAGGTCACCCAGGGTGTGACCGCAATGAAGGGGACGATCGGCCACCAAGTCGGTCCGCCAAGCTGCTTCACCAGCAACCAGACGAAGAACTGGTTGAGTGCGAAGCCGACGAGATTGACGACGAAGAATCGTGTGGCGCGGACGTGGTGGCGGTCGCGTCCGCCATAGCCGCGAAAGCTGAAAGCGCCGTGTGTGACATAGCTCACTCCCGAGAAGACCACGAAAACGATCGTCAGCGACAGCATGGGATCGATCCCGACCAGCTCCGTCACCGCCCAATAGGCGGCCGAGAACAGGACCGTGATCAGCAGTCCGGCAATTCCATAGCGGACGGCCTGGCCCGCGACCGCCCACTGCTCGCGGCCATGCTTCAGGAACACCGGAAAGGTCATATCACTGCTGCTTGTTCTTTGCCTTTGACCGGCTACAGCGCGAAACATGCTCAAGCGCAAGGATGACGTATTCGTGGAGCGCGTCCTCGCGCTCCTCGAGCGGCACTGGAAGCTGGTGACGGTCGCAGCCTGGCTGCTGTTCTGTGCCTGGTTCGTCTACAGCCGCTGGTCCAACATTCTCGCGTTCAGCCTCAGCGACACCGACGACAATATGCGGATGATGCAGGTGCGGGCGCTCCTGCACGGACAGGACTGGTTCGACCTCAGGCAGTACCGGCTTAACCCTCCGTTCGGCGCCAACATGCACTGGAGCCGCTTTGTCGACCTGCCGCTCGCCGCGATCATCCTATTGGCGCGGCCGTTCGTCGGCGGCGCGGACGCCGAGCGCATCGCCATCGCAGTCGCGCCGATGCTGCCCTATCTGGTGCTCCTGTTCGGAATTGCGCTGACGGCGAGGCGGTTGATCGACCCGCGAGCCTACATTCTTCCGATCCTGGCAATGATGGTCGCCGGGCTGACCAACGTCATGTTCATGCCGACCCGGATCGACCATCACGGCTGGCAGCTCGCCCTGTTGTCGGTGAGCATTGCCGGGCTGGTGGATCCCAAGCGGGTCCGCGGCGGGCTGACGCTTGGGGTCTCGACGGCCCTGTCGCTGGCGATCGGCCTCGAGATGGTCGTCTATTTGGGTCTGGCCGCTGCTGCAGTGGTGCTTTTCTGGGTCGCGGATGGCAGACAGCGGCGCCGCGCGCTCGCCTATTCCGCAAGCCTCGGTGGCGCCGTTGGCGTCGTTTTCCTCGTCTTCGCCTCTTACGACAACCGCTTTGCGCTGTGCGACGCGCTGTCCCCGGTGTGGCTGTCGAACGCTCTGCTCGGCTGCGCTCTGCTCGTCTTGCTGGCGATCCTCTCGCCGGCCAGCTGGAGGCTCCGGCTTTCGCTTGCGGCCGGCGCAGGAGTCCTTATCGCTGTTTTCCACGCGCTGGCATGGCCGCACTGCCTTTCGCGGCTCGAGGGCGTCTCTCCGGAAGTCTACGACCTGTGGCTGAGCAAGGTGCGCGAAGCACGGCCGGTCACTCGGCACGGCTGGCAAGCGGCGACGCTGATCCTCGCCCTGCCGGTGACCGCGACGATTGGCTGGGCGCTGCTCGCCTGGCGCAACCGCGTCGACCGCGATTTGCTCAAGCGCACGGTCGCTGCCGCGGTGCCGGCATTCGTGGCTCTGCTTCTGCTGTTCTGGCAGACCCGGACCGGTCCCGCCGCGCAGATGCTGGCAGTGGTCGGCGCAACTGCGATCGTATGGGTTCTAGCGCCGATCGTCGACCGAGCCCGAGGCCCGCTGCGGATGCTTGGGGTCGTCGCTGTCGGGCTGATCGGATTCGGCACAATCGTCCCCTTCGCAATGAAGCTCCTACCGCCCACGAAGACCACCGAGCGGCAGGTCGAGATCTCGCGCGCCAACCGATTGTGCAACTTCATCGGCTCGTACCGTCCCATCTCCAAGCTTCCGAAAGGGCGGGTCTTCACCATCATCGATCACGCGCCGAGGCTGATCACGGTGACTCACCACGATTCGGTGATCGGGCCCTACCACCGCAACGGCGAGCAAATCGCCGACGTCATGAATGCGTTCCGTGGAAGCGAGGAGCAGGCGCGGCGGATCGTCGCGAAATATGGCTCCGACTATCTGCTGACCTGTCCCATGTCATCGACGACGACGATCTTCCTGTCGGAGGCCCCGAAGGGCTTTTACGCGCAGCTGGAACGAGGCGACGTGCCGGATTGGCTGACGCCAGTTCCTCTGCCGGAGGACTCGCCGTTCAAGATGTGGAGGGTCGAGGGCTAGCCGAGCGCCGGAAAGCTCTCGCGAAGCCCGTCGACGACGAACTGCGCTGACAAAGCGGCAAGGATCACTCCCAGGATCCGGGTGATCATCGCTTCGATCCTCGGCCCGATCAACCGCATCAGCGGCCCGGCTGTGAGCAGTGCGGCAGCCGTCAGCAGAATGACCACAGTAATCGCTGCCAGCACGACGAGGACGTGGACCGCACTGTCGGCAGCGGATACCCACAGCATTGCGCTCGCGATGGAACCGGGCCCGGCAATCATCGGGATCGCCATCGGGAAGACGCTGATATCCTCGGCTTCGGGAGTGCCCTGTATCGACTCAGCGCGGTCCTCGCGCCGCTGCGTGCGCCGTTCGAAGACCATCTCGACGGCGATGTAGAACAACAGGATTCCGCCGGCGATCCGGAAGCTTCCAAGTCCGATGCCGAGCACCTGGAGCATCGGCTGCCCGAGAAGCGCGAAGAACATCAGGATGAACCATGCGATCAGCACCGAGCGGATCGCCATCGACCGCCGCTCGGCGGCCGAGGCGCCGCGAGTCAGGCTTGCGAAAATAGGCGCGCATCCGGGCGGATCGATGACCACCAGGAAGGTGACGAGCGCCGATCCGAACAGTTCGATCATGCCGCCCTCGGCGCCTGCTCGACCATCACAGCCCTTCCGGATCGGAAAGGCCGGCGCGCCGATGAGCGGCGACGAGCGTGTTCCTGAGCAGCATTGCGATCGTCATCGGGCCGACGCCGCCCGGAACCGGAGTGATCGCCGAAGCGACCTCGGCTGCCTCATCATAGGCCACGTCGCCGACCAACCGGGTCTTGCCCTCTTCGGCCGCGGGGACCCGGTTGATCCCGACGTCGATGACGACCGCACCGGGTTTGATCCAGTCGCCGCGGACAATTTCCGGCCGGCCGACGGCGGCGATCACGATGTCGGCGCTGCGAACGACATCGGGCAAGTCGCGGGTGCGCGAATGGGCGATCGTGACGGTGGCGCTTTCGCCGAGCAGGAGCATTGCCATCGGCTTGCCGACGATATTGGACCGCCCGATCACCACCGCGTCCTTGCCCGCGATGCTTTCGAGCTCCTGTTTCAGAAGGTAGAGGCAACCCAGCGGGGTGCACGGCACCAGCGCCTCCAGGCCGGTGGCAAGCCGCCCCGCGTTCTCCGGGTGGAAGCCGTCGACATCCTTGGCTGGATCGATCGCCGCGATCACCGCCGCCGAATCGATCTGAGGCGGGAGCGGGAGCTGCACGAGGATGCCGTCGACGCCGTCGCCGGCATTGAGGTGCTTGACCAGCTCGAGAAGCTCGACCTCGCTCGTGCTCTCGGCAAGCTGGTGCGAAAAGCTTTCCATTCCCGCTTCCGCGGTGGCTTTGCCCTTGGAGCGGACATAGACGCCGCTCGCCGGGTCTTCACCGACCAGGACGGTGGCCAGGCCCGGAGCGCGCCCGACGCGCTTCTTGAACTCGCCGGCAGCGGCGGCGACCCTTTCGCGCACCTCCAGAGCGGCGGCCCGGCCGTCAATCCGCTTGGCGGTCATACGGTCGGATAGACGAGGCTGCGCTCCACTCCGTTGAGCAGCATCTGGACGACCTTGATCAGAAGCAGCAGCACCAGCGGCGAGAAGTCGATTCCTCCGAAATCCGGCAGAACCGCGCGGATCGGCCGGTACAGCGGCGCCGTCAGCCGTTCGAGCGCGTCGACGAACGCCCTGAGGCCGGCCGAGCTCGTATTGAGCACGTTGAACGCGAACAGCCAGCTGAGGATCACCTGGATGATGATGATCCACACCAGCACGTTGAGAAGGAAGTCGATGATATCGAAAAGCGCGGTCAGCATGGCCGCCGCTTAGCCGCGCGAGCGCGATGCCGCAATCATGAGTGGGTCGGGACTGCGCCCCGGCAGTCCCGCATGCCACTCATGGAGCGAACCGGTTCGGCTGCGCTTCGGCGAGAACAATCGAAAAGTCCTCGTCCGCGTCAGCCCATTCGGCGACCGGAGTCCAGCCGCCGGCGAGCAGCAGCAGCCGCGCTCCCCTCCGCCCGTATTTGTGGCTGTTCTCGGTATGGATCGACTCCCCTCGCTCGAACGAGAAGGTGCGGCCGCTGACGGTGAACTCGACGTCACCGGTCGCGACGAGGTGCATCTCGATCCGGGAGAGGATGTCGTTCCACCGAGCCTCGTGCCGGAAAGCGCCGACCGGAATGGTCCCGGCAAGCTCGCGATTAATCCGCTCGAGCAGGTTCAGGTTGAAGCTGGCGGTGATCCCGCCCGGGTCGTCATAGGCGGCAAGCAGCCGCTCGACCGGCTTGACAGTGTCCATTCCGATCAGGAGCAGCGACCCGGTGCCGAGCAGCTCGCGGAAATGACGGAGCAGGTCGGTCGCGCTTCGCGGCACGAAATTGCCGATCGTCGAGCCGGGGAAGAAGCCCAGCTTCTCAAAGCCCTCGACTTCGGAGGGCAAATCGAACTGGCGAGCGAAATCGGCCGCGGCGGGGTAGATTGGAAGCTCGGGGAAACGGCTTCGAAGCTCCGATGCGCTCCCGTCCAGATATTCGGCGGAAATGTCGACCGGAACATAGGTCGCGGGCGCGACGGCATCGAGCAGCAGCGGGGTTTTGGTTGCGGATCCGGCGCCGAACTCGACGATTGCCAAATTGGGCGGGATTCGCCCGGCAAGCTCGGGCATGATCTGCTCGAGCAGAGCGGTCTCGGTGCGGGTCGGATAATAGCTCGGAAGGCGCGTGATCTCGTCGAACAACTCCGAGCCGCGGCGATCGTAGAGCCACCGCGCCGGAACTGCGGGGGGCGCTGCCGAAAGCCCCGTGAGCACATCGTTCCGGAACGCGGGATCAGCAGTCTCGGGCAAGCCTCAGGCCCGTAAACTGCCAGCGCGCATCCGGCGGGAAGAAGTTGCGGTAGGACGCTCGCGAATGGCCGCGCGGGGTGGCGCAGCTGGCGCCCTTCACCACGAACTGGCCGCACATGAACTTGCCGTTATATTCGCCGACCGTGCCTTCGGCGGGCGAAAAGCCGGGGTAGGGGGCGAATGCGCTCCGGGTCCATTCCCACACGTCGCCGAAAATATCCCCGGGCGGCCTGGGAATAACCGCGCCGGCGCGATCAAGCTGGTTGCCGAGATTCGGATCGGCCGATTGGGCGAAAGCCTCCCACTCGGCCTCGGTGGGAAGCCGGGCACTGGCCCAGCGGGCAAAGGCGTCCGCCTCGTAATGATTGATGTGGGCGACAGGTGCGGCCCAGTCGATCTCGCGCCGACCCGCGAGCGTGAATTCGGTCCCGTCCTCGCGCCAGTAGAGCGGGCGGGAGGCGCCATCGCGCTGCAGCCAGTCCAAGCCGTCCGAAAGCCACAGCGAGGGCGTGGCATAGCCATCGTCGTTCATGAACTCGCGCCATTCACCGTTGGTCACCGGGCGGCTGGCGATCGAATGCGGATGGAGCAAAGCCTGATGGCGCGGCCGTTCGCTGTCGAACGCAAACTCATTGCCGCTTGCGCCGATCTCGACGAGGCCGCTGCGGCCCGCAAGGAAGCTGAGCGGCTCGGCCGACTGGCAGGTGCTCGCCGGGATCCTCCCGTAGGCCGGCTCCAGCGGGTTTTCGGCGAAGGTCGCGAGGATATCGGTGAGCAACAGCTCCTGGTGCTGCTGCTCGTGGTTGATCCCGAGCTCGACCAGCCCGAGCGCTTCCGTCGGAAGCTTCGCAAGCACCGCGAGAAGCGCGTCATCGACATGGGCGCGGTAGCTTCGGACCTCGTCCAGCGACGGCCTGCTCAGCATTCCCCGCTTCGGACGCGCGTGGCGTTTGCCTTCGCCTTCGTAATAGCTGTTGAACAGATAGGCGAAGCGCTCGTCGAAGAGCCGATAGCCGGGCGAATGGTCTCGAAGCACGAAGGTCTCGAAGAACCAGCTCGTGTGCGCGAGGTGCCATTTCGCTGGCGAGGCATCCGGGAACGGCTGGATCGTCGAATCCGCGTCGGAGAGCGGCGCCGCCAGGTCGAGCGTCAGCCGCCGAACGTCGCGCAGCCGCTGCTCCAGGCTGGTTTTTGCGGCGGACCGCCTGGGATGCGCTTCGACGTTCACGATTGCTGCGCCACTCCTGGATAGGCTTGTGCCTTCAGCAATCGGGCCAGGTGCGCCGCGTTGGACGCCAGCATCGCCGCTCCGCTCGCCACCGGCTCCGGCACCTCGTCGAGATCCTTGAAGTCGGTTTTCTGCATGGCTTCTCCGACCCAATAGTTCGCCCCGCCAGCCGCAATCGTCCAGCCCTCGTCGTTCAGCGCCTGGAACAGGCTTGCGGTGACGCTGTGCGCCCCATCCTCGTTGCCGACGATCGCCGCCACCGCGACTTTGCCGTAGCTCGGCATCCGGCCGCGATCGTCGGTCTCGCCGAGAAATGCGTCCATGCGCTCGAGTACGAGCTTGGCGGGGCTCGACATCTGGCCAAGCCAGATTGGAGTGCCGAATATCAGGATATCGTTCGCAAGGATCAGGCGGCGTATCTCGGGCCAGTCGTCGCCTTCGCCCTCATCGGAGGTGACGCCGGGCAGGATGTTGTGGTCAACGATCCGGATTATTTGTGTCAGCTGGACCTCGTGCTTGGCCATCCCGTCGGCGAGCAGGCGGATCATCTTGTCGGTCGATGACGGCTCGTCTCCGGATCGCTTGAGGCTGCAGTTGATGGCGATCGCCTTGAGATCCATTGCCGCTCCTTAATTCGTGCCGTCGTGAAAACGATCGTTCAGCGGGTCGCTCCCGGCTGCCACAAAATGTCTCCGCCTTGTTTTGCAGCAATATAACGGGCGGCGACGAAAAGATGGTCCGAGAGGCGATTGAGGTAAGCGAGCGCGTGCGGGTTGACCTCCTCACTCTCCGACAGCGCGACCGCGGCCCTCTCGGCTCGGCGGATCACGGTCCGAGCCAAATGCAGCGCCGCCACTTCCGGCGAGCCGCCGGGCAGGATGAAGCTTTGCAGCGGGTCGAGCCCGGAGTTCATCGAATCGATCTCGGCCTCGAGCCGCTCGACCTGGCTTGCAACCACTCGAAGCGCGCCTTCGACCTCGCCCGGAGTGGCGACGTCCGCTCCCAGGTCGAAGAGTTCGTTCTGGATCCGGCGGAGCTGTTCCGAGACAGTCCCGTCAGCGAGAGCAGCGCCAGCGACGCCGATCGCCGCATTGGCTTCGTCGATCTCGCCGATCGCCGCCATACGGACGCTCGACTTGCTGACTCGAGACCCGTCGACCAGCCCGGCGGTGCCCTTGTCGCCGGTCCGGGTGTAGATCTTGTTGAGCTTGACCATCGGGCGCGCTTTCAGCCCGCGGATGCGCCGGCAACAACCAGGATCAGAATGACGAGGACGATCGCGACCGCCTGGAAAATGACCCGGCGGCGCATCCACTGCTGCTGCTGCTCGCTCGAGCCGACTTTTCCAGACGCCATCGCCATCACTCCGCGAACAAGGACATAGGCGGTCGCGGCCATTGCCGCGATCAGGAGGATTATCAGGACGATCGACATGGCGCCTATTTAGACCTCTGCCAGACGAAAGCCAGACGGGAGCACTCCGGATACGAGCTGGCGGGCGAGGTGGCGCCCGTCGATACCGCTGTCGCGGAGCACATGCAGAGTCGGCGCCAGATCCCGCTTTGCGAGCCGCCGCCCGTCGTCATGCACCACCAGCGGGTGGTGGAGATAGCGCGGCTCCGACAAGCCCAGCAGCATCTGGAGCAGCCGCTGCACCGGAGTCGAGGAGCGCAGGTCGGCAGCTCGCACGACCAATGTCACCCCGCTCGCCCAATCGTCGACGACGCAGGCGAGATGATAGCTCGCCGGAGACTCCTTGCGGGCGAGGATCTCGTCGTCGATTTCGTCCGCGGCTGCGCTGAAGCCGCGCCCGTCTTGCTCGGTCCAGCCCGGACGGCCGACCCGTTCGATCGATTTTGCGGAATCGAGCCGCCAACTGTGCGGAATCGCCGCCCGCCGCTCCGGGTCGTCGGCAAGGCCCCGGCAGGTCCCGGGATAGCGAGACTGGGCGGGACCGTGCGGCGCGCTGAGCGCAGCGGCAATGTCGGACCGGGTGCAAAAGCAGGGATAGACCAGCCCTTCGGCCTTCAGCCGGCCAAGAGCATCCGCGTAAACGGCGCTCCGCCGCGACTGGATGAGCGGCTCGCCTTCCCAGTTGATCCCCAGCCAGCGCAAATCCTCTTCGATGCCGGCGACAAACTCGGGCCGGCTGCGAGTCTGGTCGAGATCCTCGATCCGGAGCAGGAATCTCCCGCCAGCCTCGCGAGCGGCTACGTGGGCAAGCGCGGCGCTGTAGGCGTGCCCCAGGTGCAGCCGGCCGGTCGGCGAAGGAGCGAAGCGAGTCGTCGATTTCACGATACGGCTTGACCGGGAGTCACACAAAATGCTGTCATACGCATGTCACGCCGGGTTGGCATCCGGTTGGGCACAAGGGAAGACGGGCCCGACAAGACCCTTCTCCTCCTTGCGTGCGACAGGGCCGGAGATCCAGAGCGGGCAAGACAGGAGGTCATTGCCCGCGTCATGTATCACCCGGAAACGATCCGCCATCCCGATAGCTGTCCGGCCCTGGTGCTAAACGCCGATTATACGCCTTTGTCCTATTTCCCGCTGAGCCTGTGGTCGTGGCAAACCGCGGTTAAGGCGATGTTCCTCGAACGAGTCGATGTCGTCGCTCATTACGAGCGCGAAGTTCACAGTCCGAGCGTGGTGCTAAAGCTGCCGTCGGTCATCGCTCTTCGCCAGTTCGTCAGGCCGAGCGAATATCCGGCGTTCACCCGGTTCAACCTGTTCCTCCGCGACCGTTTTCGCTGCGTCTATTGCGGATCTGCCAAGGAGTTGACGTTCGACCACATCATTCCCCGAGCGCACGGTGGACGGACAACCTGGGAAAATGTCGCGACCGCCTGCGCTCCCTGCAATCTGAAGAAGGGCGGACGGACTCCGAGGCAGGCCGGTCTGCACATCGAGCGGGAGCCGATCCGGCCGACCAGCTGGCAGCTCCAGGATCGCGGCCGGAGCTTCCCTCCGAACTTCCTTCATGAGACCTGGCGCGACTATCTCTACTGGGACGTCGAACTGGACCGGTAAGCCCGGTCTTTATCGGGCCGTTAACCATTTCCGTTTAGCGCTCCGGTCATGACGACGACGGAGATGGACTACGCTCGCGAACAGCCGCGCGTGCTCGTGATCGAGCCGAATCGCAATTATCTGGCAGTGATCGCGCGCCGTCTCGGCGAGTTCGGCTATCGAATCGCCACCGCTGACAGCGCGCAGGCGGGCCTTGCCGAGCTTTACCGGATTCCCGCCGATCTCGTCCTTTGCGACATCAAACTTCCCGGCACGAGCGGAATCGAATTCGTCCGGATGATCCGCCACGACGTCGTTCATCGCGACGTGCCGGTGCTGCTCGTCGTCGGCCGGTCCGATCCCGCTTCGGCGATCCGGGCATTCCAGGCTGGCGCCGACAGCGTCGTCCGCAAGCCCTGCCCGTTCGAGGTGCTTGCCGCCTGCATCGCCCGTCACATCGAGCGGGCGGCGACGATCAAGCGGCTCGCCCACGACAATGCGGCGCTTGATGCGCGAGTGATCAGCCGGGCGATCGAGCTGAAGGAAATGCGCGAGCAGCTCAGCGCAACCGAGCGTGACAGGCGCCGGCTCAAGGCGATCGTGGAGAAACAGGCGGCCTAGAGGCCGCCGAGATAGTCGCGCACCTTCGAAGCGACGTCGTCGCGCTCGAGGGCCACCGCCAGATTGGCGATGACAAAGCCGGCCGCGCTTCCGCAATCGTGCCGCTCGCCCTTGAAGGTCCAGGCGTGGAACGGCTGCTCGCCGATCAGCTTCGCCATTGCGTCGGTCAGCTGGATCTCGCCGCCCGCGCCCGACCCCTGGGCGTCGAGTTGCCGCATCACTTCGGGCTGCAGGATGTAGCGACCCGGAAGCATCAGGCTGGATGGTGCGGTGCCGGGCGGCGGCTTTTCGACCATGCCGCGGATTTCGGTCAGCCGGCCGTCGCTCTCGCCGGGATCGATCACTCCGTATCTGTGAGTTTCGCTGTCGGGCACTTCGAGAGCGGCGACGACGTTTCCGCCGACCTTCGAATAGGCTTCGACAAGCTGCGCGAGGCAGTTCGGCTTGCCCAGCATCAGCTCGTCGGGAAGCAGGACTGCGAACGGCTCGTCGCCGACGATGTCGCGTGCGCACCACACCGCATGGCCAAGGCCGAGCGGCTGCTGCTGGCGCACCGTGACGATCTCGCCGAATTGCGCCTTCGACGGCTCGAGTGGGTCGAGGCCCTTGCCCTTCTCGCGCATCGTCGTTTCGAGCTCGAAGGCGACGTCGAAATGGTCGACCAGGCTCGATTTGCCGCGCCCGGTGACGAAGATCATCTGCTCGATTCCAGCTTCGCGCGCCTCATCCACCGCATATTGAATTAGCGGCCGATCGACGATCGTCAGCATTTCCTTGGGAATCGCTTTGGTCGCGGGAAGGAGCCGGGTGCCGAGGCCCGCAACCGGGAAAACGGCCTTTCGAACGCGCTTGATCATTCCGGAGTCACCGGCCCGACCTGATCGGTCTGCTCCTCGTCGAGTTCGTGGACCGTTACTTCGGGTGCCTGGCCGCTCGGCGGCGGCAGGTCGAAGCGGTCGGTCTGGCGCGGCGCCGAGTCTTTCATCAACTCGTCGACCCGATCCGGGTTTGCATAAGCGGGCGGAGTCAGCAGTTCGTCGGCCGTCGGCGTTGTGCGCGCCATCAGCGGCTTGACCGGAAGGGCCTGGCCCTCGGCGGGCCTGAGGTCGGCCCGGTTCCCGCACGCGCCGAGGCCGAACAGTGCGGCGCCGGCTGCAAGCCAAGGGAGCAGTGAACGTCTCACGCACCGGGGCGTAGCGGCTTGGAACGGCTTCTTCCAGCCGCTTGTGCCGGCCTCCGCCGCTCGGTACCGCCGCCCGATGCCCAATCGAATTGCCCTCTGCCTTCTTGCGCCGCTGCTCCTGCTATCTGTCGGGGCGTGCGAGCGAGAGCGGGTAGAGAACCAGGCGGCGGATATTGCCGAGGCGCCGTCGAAAGGCGTCGATCGAAGCCAGGCGGGCAAGCCTTTCCCCGACACCGAGATCCTGAACGCTGACGACGATCCGGCGACGCTTGGCGATGCGCAGGGCGAGCCGGTGCTCATCAACTTGTGGGCGAGCTGGTGCGCGCCGTGCGTCAAGGAATTGCCGACCCTGGATGCGCTGAGCCGCCGCGAAGGCGCGCCGCGGGTGATCATCGTGGCGGAGGAGATGGCCGAGCGCGCCTCTATCGAGGCATTCCTGGAAAAGCACGGGATCAATGACGTGGAATCGTGGCGCGACCCGAAGATGGCGCTGTCGGGCGCGCTTGGAGTCCAGGTTATGCCGACGACGGTCTATTACGATGCCTCCGGCCGCGAGGTTTGGCGCTACATCGGAGATCTCGACTGGACCGGCGCCGAGGCGGCTAGGCTGCTCTCCGAAGCCGGGCAGGGCCGAGCGCTCTGATCGCTCGCCCGTCGATGGCGGCAAGTCCGAGCGCGATTAGCGCCAAACCTGCGAAATCCTGCGGACCAAGCGCTTCGCCGAGAAAGGCGGCGCCGAGCAGGATCGCAGTCGGCGGGACCAGCAGCGTAACCAGCAGCGCATTGGTCGCGCCCGCCGAATCGATCAGCCGGAAATAGAGCAGATAGGCAAAGGCGGTGCACAGCAGCGCCAGTGCCAAAATCGCAGCCCAGGCGCTGACCGGCGGAAGCGGCTGCAGCCACGGCCGATCGACAACCAGTGCGACCGGCAACATCATCAGAGCGCCGACCGTGAGCTGGCCGGTCGTCACCGTGATCGGCGCAAGGCCCATGCGCTTGAACCGTCGAGCCCAGACCGCCGCAAGCGCATAGCTCAGCGAGGCGACGACGCAAGCCAGCTGGGCGAGCGCGTCGGTCCCGACATTGGCGAGCAGCGACGGGCCGATCATCGTCGCCACGCCGCCGAAGCCGAGCAGAACGCCCGCGACCTTGCGCGGAGTCATTCGCTCGTCGCGGGTGAACAGGTGCGCGACGACGACGCCCCAGATCGGGGTCGTCGCATTCAGGATCGAAGCGAGGCCACTCGCGATATGGGTCTGGCCCCAGCCGAACAGGGCGAAGGGGATCGCATTGTTGAAAAGCGCCAGGACCAGCATCGCGCCCCACACCTGTCGCGGAAGACCGATCGGCTCGCCGCGCCACCAGACGAACAGCCACAAGCCGGCGGCCGCGATCATCAGCCTGAGCCACACATAAGTGAGCGGGGGAAACGACTGCACGGCAACGCTGATGAAGAAGAAGGCGCCGCCCCAGATGAGCGCCAGCGCCACCAAAATCGCCCAGTCGGCACGGTTCATCTGCGTCCGGATCATCGCACAGTCGTAGCCGCCGGTGGCCTTGGCGGCGTCCGCGAGCTTGCGGTCAAAACAATGCTGTTCGAGCGTCGCCATAGCCGCGCCGATTTGGGGCAGTACCAACCGCAGCGCCAACAAATGCGCGCGTCGGGGCTATAAGTTCAGCTTATCAGTCGCGCAGCAGTTCGTTGATGCTGGTCTTGGAGCGGGTGCGCTCGTCGACGCGCTTGACGATGACCGCGCAGGCGAGCGCGGGACCGCCGTCCCTGGCCGGCAAAGTGCCTGGAACGACGACCGAAAAAGCGGGGACCCGGCCGTAGAGGACCTCCCCGGTCGCCCGCTCGACGATCTTCGTCGACGCTCCGAGAAAGACTCCCATCGACAGCACCGAGCCCTGTTCAACGATCACGCCTTCGGCGACCTCCGAGCGGGCGCCGACGAAGCAATCGTCCTCGATGATCACAGGCCCCGCCTGAAGCGGCTCGAGCACCCCGCCGATTCCCGCGCCCCCGGAAATGTGGACGTTGCGACCGATCTGCGCGCAGCTTCCAATCGTTGCCCAGGTATCGACCATCGACCCTTCGCCGACCCGTGCGCCGATGTTGACGAAGCTCGGCATCAGCACCGCGCCAGGAGCGATGTGCGCGCCGCGACGGACGATTGCGCCCGGCACGGCCCGAAATCCCGCCGCGCGGAATTCCTTCTCGCCCCAGCCGGCGAACTTCGAGGGCACCTTGTCCCACCAGTGAGCGCTTCCGGGGGCGCCGGGGATCAGCTCCATCGGATTGAGCCGGAACGACAGCAGCACCGCCTTCTTCAGCCACTGGTGCACGGTCCATTCGTGGTCGGCCTTTTCGGCGATTCGCGCGTCGCCGCGATCCAGCGCCGCAATCGCCGAGTCGACCGCATTGCGAACCTCGCCGCGAGTTCCAGGGCCGATCGAATCGCGATCCTCCCACGCCTGATCGATCAGTTGCTGAAGATCCGGGCTCATTCGTCTCCTCCGACAATCGCGTCGAGCCAGTCGCTGACGTTGTCGATCCGGTGGTCGATGAAATCGCCCGATCCGTGGCCACCCCGCTCTGACCCGTTATCGACCCATATCGTCGTCATTCCCAAGGCTTTCGCTGGAGCGAGGTTGGCAGCCATGTCGTCGGCCAGAAGCGCCCGTTCAGGCTCGATCTCGAACCGCTCGCACAGCAATTCATATCCGTGCGGGTCGGGTTTCGGGCGATAGCTGCTGGCATGAATGTCGTGAAGGTCGTCGAACCGGTCGTGCACTCCGATCGCTTCGAGCACCCGGCGCGCGTAGGGCGCGTCGCCGTTGGTAAAAACGAACTTGCGCCCGGGAAGCCGCTCGAGAGCGGAGCCCAGGCGATCGTCCTGGCAAATCCGGTCGAGCGGGATCGAATGGACGTCCTCGAGAAACTCGTTCGGATCCACTCCATGCTCCTTCATCAGCCCCGCGAGAGTTGTTCCATGCTCGTAAAAATGCGACTTCTGCACGCGCCTGGCTTCGCGCGGATCACAGTCGAGCAGCCTCTGGATGTAGGCGCCCATTCTAACGTCGATCAGCTCGAACAGCCCCGCCGAGGCCGGATAGAGGCAGTTGTCGAGGTCGAAAATCCAGTCGCGGATGTGGGCGAAGCGCGGGTCCATGTCCGCTCTGGTGCTTAACCGATTAACTGTCTTCAGGAAAATGAAAGCTTTGAGCGCGCATAAGCAAAACAGGGGAAGCTGTTATTTTTCAGCAGCTTGATGGGGAGTAAGTCCCAGATGAAGACCCGGTTCCTTTCTACGAGCGCGTGCGCGGTGGCTTTTGCCTTCGCGGTTTCCGCCTGTGGCGGCGGCGGGGGCGGCACCGAGCCCTTGCCGTTCGTGCCTACGCCGACTCCAACGCCTACGCCGACTCCAAGCCCGACTCCGACTCCGACCCCAACACCGACGCCGACTCCGCCACCGACAGCGACCCAGATCAACTACGACGACAACGAGTACGCAGCCTCCAACTACTCGGTCGCAGCCAACGCGATCGCAGCCTACGACGCCGGTGCGACCGGCAAGGGCATCAAGATCGGCATCATCGACTCCGGCATCAATCCGAGCCTGGGTGAGTTCAAAGGCAAGATCGATCCGGCCAGCGGCGACGTTTACGGGACGCGCGGGACGAGCGACGAGGACGGCCACGGCACGGCTGTTTCCGCGGTCGCCGCGGCCGCTCGCAATGGAAGCAACACGATGGGCGTCGCATTCGAAGCGACGATCGTGTCGATGCGCGCAGACAAGCCCGGCAGCTGCGATACCGAGAAAGGCTGCGCCTTTCCCGATGACGCGATCGCGAAGGGGATTGACGCGGCCCGCCTGGCAGGCGCGAAGGTCATCAACCTGTCGCTCGGGGGCGGTGGCCCCGGCCCGAGTGCGATCGCGGCCATGCAGCGCGCGGTGAATGCCGGGATTGTGCTGGTGATTGCCGCCGGCAACGATAGCGAGGCCAATCCCAATTCGTTTGCCCTCACTCCCGCGCAACAGTTTCCGGGAATGGTGATCATCGCGGGTTCGATCGGCGTCAGCGACGGGGCCGGCGGAACCGACCTGAATCAAATCTCGACCTTTTCCAACAAGGCCGGCACCGGCGCCGTCTTTTATCTGGCGGCGCTTGGCTACCGCGACCGCGCGCCCGACCACAATGGCACGCAATATCTGTGGTCGGGGACCAGCTTCTCGGCGCCCACAATCTCGGGTGCAGTCGCGCTGCTTGCGCATGCGTTCCCCAATCTTACGGGAGCGGAAATCGTCGAGATCCTGTTCATTTCGGCCGACGATCTCGGCAAGGCCGGAATCGACAATATCTTCGGCAACGGACGCCTGAACCTTGCCTCGGCCTTCCAGCCGATCGGAACGACGAGCCTCGCCGGCAGCGAGGAGCCGGTCAGCACCACCGATAATGGCGAGCTTCCACCCGCCTCCGGCGACGCGACCGGTGGCGAATCGTTCGGAGCGATCATCCTCGATGGCTACGATCGCGCCTTCGTTCTCGACCTCGTCAAGACCCTGCGCCAGGCCGAGGCGAGCAGACCGCTGTCGCGTGCCATTCACACCGGCGTCCAGGTCAACACGGTCTCTGCAGGCCCGCTGACGCTGGCGATGACGGTCGCCCAGCGGCGCGACATGCCGGAGGGCTTCGCGCTCGAAAGGATGGGGATCGGTCCAGAGGATGCTCGACAGTCGCGCCTGATCGCCGGAGCGGCGATTGCCCGGCTCGACGACAAGACCGCCGCCGCGTTTGGTTTTGCCGAAGGCGCCAAGGCGATGGAGCGGCGGCTTTCGGGTGCCGCTCCGGGCGCGTTCCTGATCGCCAAGGACATTGCCGGCGATCCCGGCTTTGCGGCCAAGCGCGAGGGCAGTGTCGCGATGCGCCGGAATCTGGGCCCGGTCGGCCTGACGGTTTCCGGCGAAACCGGCAGCGTGTGGACCGAAGTGCGCACCAGCGCGACCGATTCGCCGTACCGGTGGACCAGCGTCGCACTCGACAGGAATTTCGGCAGCACCTGGCTCTCGGCGGGGCTCAGCAGGCTCGAGGAGAAGCAGACCCTGCTCGGCGGCCGGATGGGCAATGCGCTTGGCGGCGGCGGCTCGACCAGTCTGTTCCTCGATCTCGAAGCCCGTCGACAGCTCGGCCGGGGCTTTAGCGCCGCGCTGATGGCGCGCCGCGGCTGGACCGATTTCGCGGGCGGCAAGATGCAGACGGATGCTTATGCGTTCGACGTCACCAAGTCCGGCCTGTTCAGCGCGAGCGACCGTCTCGGACTTCGGATTGCGCAGCCGTTGCGCGTCGCGAGCGGAGGCTTCGGAATGTTGCTCCCAACGGCCTACGATTATTCGACCGAGACCGCGACGAGCAGCTGGACGACCTATTCGCTCACGCCCAGCGGCCGCGAGATCGATGCGGAGCTGAGCTACGGGTCGAGCCTGTGGAACGGAAGCGGCTGGGTCGGAGGCAATCTGTTCATGCGGCGCCAGCCGGGGCATATCGCCAGGGCCGACAACGACTATGGCGCGGCGATCAGGTTCACGCTGGGGTTCTGAGCCTCGCCTTCGCGAGGCGACCTCGGTTTTTCACGTCAAAAGTTCAGTCGCGCTCGCCTAACGTGTGCGCGATTCGACATCCGAGGTCAGGATGAGCGGCGCTTCGCACCCCCCGACCTGGCGCACCATCGCCGCGTAGACATTCGCGGGCGGCAGTTCGACTAGCCGATGGAGCTGCGGCCGATGGCCGTGCTCCTTTAGTTGCTGGGCAACGTGCTGGGCGGCCGTTGGCGGGCAATCGCCGCGCCAGTGGCCGAGATTTTCCAGCGCCTTCGGCCTAACCGGCGAAGCTTCGGGCGGAGCTGCAATCGACGCTGCCGGAAGCAATGCCACGGCGGCGAGAACAAAAAAACGCATGCGCTCTCTCTCCTCTCCAGAAATAAAATAGCAGGAAGGGGAAAGAGTTTCGAGATCAGACGGTGAAGCTCTCGCCGCAGCCGCATGCGCCGGTCGCGTTGGGGTTATCGAATACGAAGCCGGCGGCGAAATCATCTTCGCGCCAGTCCATGATCGAGCCGACGAGATAGAGAATTGAGCCTCCGTCGACATAGAATGTGCCGCCCGGAGTTTCGATCTTCTCGTCGAGCGGGTTTTCCTCGGTCACGTAATCGACCGAATAAGCTAAGCCCGAGCAGCCTCGCCGAGGGGTCGACAGCCTGACCCCAATCGCGCCTTCGGGCGCTCGGCTCATCAGCTCGGCCACGCGCGCCTGCGATCCTGTCGTCAGGGTGATCGCCGCGAGGCGGGCTCTCAGTTTCGTTTCTTTGTTCATAGCATTCCCAATTCCAGCCGCGCCTCGTCGCTCATCTTTGACGGGTCCCACGGCGGATCCCAGACCAGCTTAACCTCGGCGTCGCGAATTCCTGGCACCGAGAGGACCCGAAGCTCGACCTCGTTCGGAAGAGTCTCGGCGACCGGGCAATGCGGCGTCGTCAGGGTCATCATCACGAGCGCGTCGCCATCCTCGGATATCTCCACGTCGTAGATGAGGCCCAGCTCGTAAATGTCGACCGGGATTTCCGGATCGTAGACCGACTTCAGGGCCTCAACGACGCGGTCCTTGAGTTCTTCGTTGTCCGCTGCCTCGGGCCTGCTCTCCGTCTCCCCGGCAAGAAAGCCTGCGAGATAGTCGCGCTTGCGCCCAAGTTTCTCGGACGCGCTCTCGGGAACGCGTGCGCGCGGCGGCGGAGCCACCGACTCCACCTCCTCGACCTCGATCTTGCGTTCCTCGTTCATCCGAATATCCGTTTTACCTGCTCGATGCCGCGCACCAGCGCCTCGATGTCGGAGCCGTCGCTGTGCGCCGCGAAGCTCGCCCGCGCCGTCGCCGGCACTCCGAGCCATTCCATCAGCGGCTGCGCGCAATGATGGCCGGCACGCACCGCTACGCCCGCATCGTCCAATATGGTGGCGGTATCGTGCGCGTGAACCCCGTCGACGTTGAAGCTGACGATTCCGGCGGAATCTGCGGGGCCGTAGAGTGTCACTCCGCCGATGCTCGACAGCGCAGCGCGAGCCTCCATGACGAGCGCGCGCTCGTGAGCTGCGATCGCGTCCAGGCCAAGATTGCCGACCCAGTCGATCGCGGCGTGAAGGCCGATTGCCCCGACGATGTGCGGAGTACCCGCCTCGAACCGCTGCGGAGGGTCGAGGTAGGTTGTCTCCTCAAAGGTTACCCGGTCGATCATTGAACCCCCACCCTGGTAGGGCGGAAGGCTTTCGAGCAGCTCTGCCTTGCCCCACAGGCAGCCGATTCCGGTCGGACCGTAGAGCTTGTGTGCCGAATAAGCGTAGAAGTCGCAGCCAATGTCGGCGGCGTTGACCGGCATCCGAGGCACCGCCTGGCAGCCGTCGAGCAGTAGCAGCGCGCCTTTGGAATGGGCAATTTGCGCCGCCCGCTTGGCGTCCAGGACGCTTCCGAGCACGTTCGACACATGCGCGAAGGCGACGACTCGATGCTCGTCGGCAAGCATCCGCTCGGCTGCATCCAGATCGATCTTGCCGTCTTTTGTCAGCGGCACCGCGTCGACCTCGTACCCGGCAAGCTGCCAGGGCACGATGTTGCTGTGGTGCTCGAGCTGCGACAGCAAAACGCGGTTGCGGCCGTCTTTGGGAAGCGTCCGAGCGACGAGGTTGATCGCCTCGGTCGCGCCGCGGGTGAAGACAAGGCTCTCGGCCTTTCCGCCGATCAGCTTGGCCGCTGCTGCGCGCGCCGCCTCGTAACGCGCCGTCATGTCGCTGGAGCGCTGGTAGATTCCGCGGTGAACGGTCGCATATTCGGGGCCATAGGCCCAGGCGATGGCGTCGATCACCGCCTGCGGCTTCTGCGCGGTCGCCGCACTGTCGAGATAATGCCAGTTGGCAATGCCCGGGAACTCGCCGCGGACGTTCAGCGCCGGAGTGATGCGTGCCTCGCGGTTCATGCTACCCTCCTCAGCGCATCGCGCGCGGCATCGCCGATTCGCTCGCGCTCCGCCGCGTCGCTGACGCCGTCCCACAGGTCCATCACGAAGCCTTCGAGCAGGAGCGCGCGCGCTCTCGCGGGATCGAGCCCGCGGCTCATCGCGTAGAACAGCTGTGCGGGATCGAGCTCGCCGACGGTCGCGCCGTGCGCGCATTTGACGTCGTCGGCGAAGATCTCGAGCTCCGGCTTGGCGTTGGCGGTCGCTCCGCGGTCGAGGACCATCGCCTTGACCGACTGCTCGGCGTCGGTCCGCTGGGCGCCGCGGGTGACCTCGATCCTGCCGAGATAGGTGCCGACAGCCTTGCCTCCGAGAACCGAGCGCACCGTCTGGCGCGAGCGGCCGTTCGGCTCGAAGTGGCGAACGATGGAGACGATCTCGTTGGTCGATACGCCGGTGCCGATGTTGGCGCCGTGAACCTCGAAGTTGGCGCCTTCGCCGAGCTCGACCTCAAGCTCGATGCGCCCGTACTGCCCGGCGGTGTTGAGAACGAACAACCGCATCGCCGCGCCCGCGCCGAGGCTGATCGACACCCGCCGGACCTGCACTGCGTCGTCGGTCGGGAGCCACACCTGCTCGAGGCTCTGGCCCGGAAGCACCGCGATCCGCTCGGGCTCGCTGGCCTGCTCCCAGACGGGCTGCAGCGCGTCGAGGTCCGCGTAGCGCCAGTCTTCCTGTTTGCGGGTTGGGAAGGGCGCCGTCATGCGGGTGTCCGTCGCATCAATGAGCGCAGCCGCCGGTCTCGGCGGCGCTGCCGCTCCGGCGCCATCAGCCCGTAGAGAGCATCCAGCGCGAACCCGAACGCAAGCAGCCCCGCCACGGTCCAGGCGACATCGCCGGTGTCGATAAAGCGGCTCAACACCAGGTCGGCGACGGTGATCAGTCCGAGCAGGAAGACGAGCACCGTCGTGTTCGCGATGCCGAGGCCGGGCCGGCGGCGGGCGATCCCCGCGGCAATCATGAAACCGATGCAGCCAATGATGATCCAGAAAGCTGTCACGCCGCTGTCTCCGCATAGCCTTCGCGCTCGAGCTCGCGGGCGAGCTCAATATCGCCCGACCGGACGATGCGGCCGGCGATCAGCACATGGACCGCGTCGGGGCGCACATATTCTAACAATCGCTCATAATGGGTGATCAGGAGCACGCCTTTGTCGGGTGCGCGCATGATCCGGTTGATGCCGTCGCCGACGATCCGCAGCGCATCGATGTCGAGGCCGCTGTCGGTTTCGTCGAGAACCGCGAAGCGCGGGCCGATGATTCCCATCTGCACCATTTCGGCGCGCTTCTTCTCGCCGCCCGAAAAGCCGACGTTGACCGGCCGCTTGAGCATCTCGGCGTCCATTCCGAGCAGCGTCGCCTGCTCGCGAGCCATCTTGATGAAATCGGCGCCCGAAAGCTCGGCCTCGCCCCGCGCGCGGCGGTGCGCGCTGGCCTTCTCGCGAGAGGATTGCAGTGACGCCACGCGGGGAACCCCCCACAGGCGCTAGACGCCGAG
>JBPCOC010000073.1:0-20748 GCA_051000635.1 Sphingomicrobium sp.
GCGCATGTTCTGCCGACTCAAAGACTGCCGACGCCTCGCCACCCGCTACGACAAACTCGCCGCCAACTTCCTCGGCAACATCCACCTCGCCGCCGCCATCATGTGGTGGTTATGAGTCTTGGCCCTAATGTCCGGTTTCGACCCAAAGCGGACATTAGCCTTCATCGACAAAACTTACCGTTTATTTTCGAGAGGCGGGGGACCATGTTTGGCTTTAGAGGCGGAGAAAGCTAGGATGTCGTTCGGCGCAAGAGCAAAGCACGTTGGCCCTTCCTCACCCATTTCGATGCATCAACCATCAAGAACGATCGGCAGCTCGTGACCATGGTCAAGGAACGCTGCTCATTGTCGCAGGCCGACGCGGATAGCGACGTGCGGCAATGGATGAAGGGCAAGGTCCTTTGACTCATGGCATACGGGCAGCCCCCGCCTCCTGAAATGCCCCTGTTTTTCAACGAAATGGGAGTGAGTAGCATCGAGATCGGCGTCGCCGCTTTTTATTGCATGGGTGTGCTGCCCCCGCACGATCATCGCCGCCGCGTTGCCCGGCGGATGTCCTTCACCACCTGCTCGGCAGGCTTCTTGGCGCTTGAGGATTTGGCTCTCATCTTCGTTCCTTCGTCACTACGACGAGAGCCAAATCCTCCTTAAATCACAACCTCAAATCTGGGCCATAGGTGCTGACGGCGAACACCATTTCACCTATTATCCAGCACCGCTGCCACCCCAGCTGTAACGAAAAGAATCAGACGCTCTTTCGTTGCTTCAGCGTCCATCATGCTTTCGGCTTCTCCGCTGATCCGGCCGACGCGACATGCGGAAAATTCGGAACATGCATCGATCATGGAACCAATCATGAAGCGATAGGCATGCGCCAAATCTTCCGGCAATGCTTCCGGCGCGGCGTCGTGCAGCCATCCAAGAAGCTCGATACCCAGCGGATCGGTAAGGTCGGCGATCGCCCCGGCGTGCGCACCATGGCCGACATACATCATCCGCCCAAGCAGCTCGATATAACTTTTCCATTCCTGGCCGCCACAAAGCGCGCGCTCGACAAACGGGATAATGATGCATTTGATGACTTCCTCGAGCGTCGGTTTGGTGCCGCCGTTCCGGGATACGAACTCGCGATATTTCTCCCGACGCATTTCGCCCAGCTCATGAAAGCGGCGCCGGACCACTTCATACAAGAGCAGGTCCTTGGATCGGAAATGATGGCTCAGCGTGCCGATCGTGTCACCCGATCGCGCGGCAATCTCGCGAATTGAGGTCGCATCGTAGCCATGCTCGGCGAACAGGCCCTCCGCTGCGTTCAGCAGTCTCTCTCGCGAGCCACCCTTCGGTGCAGCCATTGAATCATCTCCAGTGGGCGGATTGACAGTCAGTCGTTCGACCGACATACTCTCGCAACTATCGGAGCTGGGGCTGTACACACTGCCTTGGGGTTGGTCACTACGACGCGGGCGGCTGTAACGTTCGAGACGGCGCTTCGTGGTGGAAGAGCCCTCTCTGGTAGGGGGAGTCCGAACGATGACCATCTCGACAAGGTGCTGCTTACTCTCGCCTCTGTCCGCTCTCGCTTTCTGGGCGATCGCTACCCCGGCAATGTCGCAAACGACAGAAACGAGTCCGTCGACCGCCGACCCGGACGAGGTCATCGCGGACGAGATAGTCGTGACGGCGCAGAAGCGCGCAACGAACCTGCAGGAAACGGCTGCGGCAATCTCAGTGGCCGACGGCGAGGATTTGCGCGAACAGCAGATCACGAGCATCGAGGGTCTTGCCCAGACTCTTCCGAGTGTGAATTTCGGTCAGACGACAGGCAACGCCCGAATTGCCATCCGAGGTATCGGGTTTGACAATACCACGGTCGGGAACGAAGGCCGCGTCGCCTATCACGTCGATGGCGTATATCTCAGCCGCCCTGCTTCGACCCTCGCGGGCTTCTACGATATTGAGAGAGTCGAGGTCCTGAGAGGGCCGCAAGGGACGCTTTACGGCAGGAACGCCACGGGCGGCGCCATTAACGTCATATCCCGCGCGCCTGGCAACCGGCTGAACGGTTATATCGACGCGACCTACGGCAATTACGACTTGAAGAAGTTGGAAGGCGCTTTGGGCGGCCCGGTTTCGAATATCCTCTCGGCTCGTTTTTCGTTTCAGGCCATAGACCGGGACGGTTATGGGAAGAATCTTACGAACGGGCGCGATGTCGACGACCAGTCGACCATCGCGCTGCGCAGCCAGTTGCGCTTCGCACCCAGCGAGAGTTTCGACGTAACCCTAGCCGCTGACTATTTCCGCCAGAACGACCACGCGTACAGCTTCCACTATCTGGGACGCGGCAGCCTGACTGATCTCAGTTCGACGCCGCCCCTTCCCGGGCAGGAGCTGACCGGCATTCGTGCGGGGGGCTCTGTGCCGACCGATCTGCGGGACTCCACGTCCGATTCCGGTCCGGACAACCGCCGGACGTTCTGGGGTCTGGCCGCGAATGCTCGACTCGATCTGGGCTGGGTCGAGCTTTTCTCGGTGACCGGTTACCGGTCCTCCGACATTCACGTCCTATCGGACCTCGACGCGACCAGCGCCCGGCTCACTGTTTACGACCAGTTCGAAGATTCCGATCAATTCAGCCAAGAGCTGAGGTTAGCTGGAGAACACTCTCGCGGCGACTGGATGATCGGAGCTTATTATTTTGATGAATCGATCTTCGGGGGAACCAGAATTCCGCTTGATCCGGTCGTGTTGTCGCGAGCGCCAACGCTTCCTCCGCTCTCCTTCCTGCGGCAGGGCTACTATGGTGTGGGGCGACTGAATACCAAGGCTTACGCGTTATTCGCAAGTACTCGTTTCGAGCTTACCGATCAGTTGGCCGTTCGCTTGGGCGCGCGGTACAGCGACGAAACCAAGAAAATCGAGGAAGTTCTGAAATTCGATTTCGCTACACCTTGGCCACCTTTCGTTGCGCAGTTCCCAACGACGCCACCCGGGATCCGCCGCCAGCTCAAAGAAAGCTGGTCTTCATTTACCCCCTCTGCGACGATTGAATATAAGGCGAATGACGATCTATTTTTCTACGCAACCTATGCAAAGGGATTCAAGAGCGGGGGCTTCAACCTGGGTGTCATTCAGCCTCCCTTCGAGCCAGAAAATATCACCGACTATGAAGCGGGCATCCGGGCCGATTGGTTAGACGGTCGCCTGAGGACCAATCTTTCCGCCTTTTACTATGACTATACCAATCTTCAGGTGACGAAGATCGCCGGGACCGTGGTGACGATCGAGAATGCTGCCAGCGCCGTAGTCCGTGGGCTCGAGGCTGAGATCGTGGTGCGTCCCACTAATCGCCTGCGGCTCGATGCAGCCATCTCGCTGCTTGATTCGGAGTATCGCGAATATGCCTCTGCCGATCCGGCGCGTCCGGCCTTGGGCACAATCGATGTTTCGGGCAACCAGCTGACCCAGGCTCCCGATTACACGATCAATCTCAATGCCAGTTACACGATGCCCACGAAGGTCGGTGATTTCACCCTGCGCGGTGAGGGCCGCTGGGTTGACCGCGTCTATTTCACGCAATTCAACCTCGATCATGTTTCCCAACCTGCCTATTCGCTCTTCAACGCCTTTCTGAGCTGGCAGAGTGCAACCAGCGGCCTGCGAGCCACAGCTTTCATCAGAAACATTGGCAACAAGGATGTCATCTCGGCAGGCTTCGTCGGATCGAGCTTGGTCGGATCCCCACTGCTGGGTTCGTTCGAGCCCCCGCGGACCTATGGCCTGACGCTCGGCTGGGGCTTCTGAGCGATGCGGCTTGTGACTTTCGAAGCTGGGCGAGGGGAGCGGATCGGCGCGCTCGTGGCAAACGACGCTATTGTCGATCTCAATCTCGCCGGTGAACTGAGTCGAACGCCGGTCGTGGCGACCATGCAGGCTTTGATTGAAGCGGGCGAGCCCGGTCTGCAAATCGTCCGGGAACTTGCTCAGTCCCCACAAGATCAAGCCGTTCTGAAGCTAAGCGAGGTACAGCTGCTTGCACCGCTCCCGAAACCGGTGAGATTGCGCGATTGCTGCCTCTTTCTGGAGCATATGGAACGCGCGCTTGAGAAGCTGGCCAAGGCTCAGGCCGCCAAGGAGGCGGCCGCGGCCGGAGCATCGTCGGCGCCGCAGCCTTCGGCAAAATATACTCTGCCGGCGGTCTTCAAGAACCAGATAATCTACTACAATGCCAACCATCTTCAAATCTACGGACCCGAGCGGGAGATAGTCTGGCCGTCTCATTCCGACTGGATGGATTTCGAGCTTGAATGGGCGTGCGTGATCGGCTCGGCCGGCACCGAAATTGCACCCGAGACCGCCCGTTCGCACATCTTTGGCTATACCATTTTCAACGACTGGTCGGCGCGCGACCTGCAGCTCGAGTTCATGGCGGCGAATCTCGGCCCGGGCGAGGGGAAGGATTTTGCGAATGGCCTCGGGCCCTGCATCGCGACGCCAGACGAGTTCGACGATCCCTATTCCCTGACAATGACGGCATCGGTGAACGGCGAAGAATGGTCGCGCGGCTCGACCGCGTCCATGCATCATCGGTTTGAAGATGCAATCGTCCAGTTCAGCCGCAGCCGACCCCTTGCTCCGGGTGAAATCATCGGATCGGGGACCGTGCTCAGCGGATGCGGTTTCGAGCTCGACCGGCGCTTGTCCGAAGGCGATTCAGTCGAGCTCAGCGTCGAGGGCATCGGAACTCTTCGCAACCGCGTAGTCAGGCGCTGACTACCAAACTTAAAAGGAACACGCAGCCATGGCAGCACCAGTACGGCGGGTTGTGACAGGTCACGACGGCAATGGGCGGTCCAACGTCACGTTCGACGGCAATGCGGCGAACATCCTGCCGATCGCCGGCTACGACGGTGCCTTTATCACCGAACTTTGGGTGACCGAGGAAATGCCGGTCGACAATCGTGGTTCCAAGGATCGTGGCGCCCGGCCGATCCGGCATGATCCGACCCCCGGTGGTACGGTCTTCAGAGTAGTGGAGATCCCACCGGAGCGCGGCCTCTCCATCGATGTCGATGCCGCATTCAAGTCCATGGGAAGCCACAATCGCCCTTCGGACGAGGATAGCGGTCGCCATGCAACCATGCATGTCACCAATTCGGTCGACTATCTGGTCGTTATGTCTGGCGAAATGTCCATGCTGATGGAGGATGGGGAGGTGCTTCTCAAACAGGGAGACTGCATCGTTCAACGCGGCACCAAGCACGCCTGGATCAATCGAGGCGATGTCCCTTGCGTGATTGCTGCGGTTCTCGTCGACGCGAAACCAATCTGACCGAACGATGGAGCGCTTCGCAAGCGCGGCGGATGTCGCACGGGTGGAATCCGTGCCGATCGACGAGCGTGTTCCGTTCCGGAATGTCCACGACATGCTCCGCGCGAGTGCCGTGCGGGATCCAAACGCGCCGGCGTTGCTGTGGCTGCCCAACGGCCGTGCCGACGACGAGGCTGAAACGATCAGCTACGGGCAATTGCTTGCTCAGGTAATTCGCTCGGCAAACCTCTTCCACGAGCTTGGCGTGTGTGAAGGGGCGTCGGTCTCCATCCTTCTCCCGAACTTACCGGAAACGCATTTCGTAATCTGGGGGGGGTCGCTGGCCGGTGTCGCCAGTCCGATCAATCCGCTACTCGAGCCGGAGCAGATTGCAGGAATCATGGCGGCGGCGGGCAGCCGCGTTCTCGTTACCGGCGGGCCGGGCAAGGCCTATGACGTGCGTGCCAAGGCAGAGGCGGTCCGCGTGCTCTATCCCGCGCTGGAGAAGCTGGTCGTCGTCGGGGACGAAGAGGGGAGCGACGATTATGCATGCGCCGTCTCCCGCCAGCCCGGCAACCGGCTGGTCAGCGGCCGCGTCATTCGTGACGACGACCCGTCGGTCTATTTCCACACCGGCGGCACTACCGGTACACCCAAGCTCGCCCAGCAGACCCATTGGAATCAGGTCTTCATGGCCTGGACCGCGGCGTTCGTGCTCGGCCTCACGCCAAAGGACCGGATTCTGACCGGCCTGCCGCTCTTCCATGCCAATGCCGCGGTCGCGACCGGCCTGGGAGGCATGTTCGCAGGCGCCTGCTCGATCCTGTGCGGAGAGCAGGGTTATCGCAGCAAGGCGATGATGGGCGATTTCTGGGCTATCGCCTCCCGCTGGCAGGCCACGCTGTTCAGTTGTGTGCCGACGATCCTCGCAAACCTACTGGACATGCTGCCTGACGATCGGAACCTTGCCGCGCTGCGTTTCGGCATGTGCGGCGCGGCGCCAATGCCGGTCAGCCTGTTCCGTGCGTTCGAGGACCGCACCGGCATCCGCATCCTCGAACTCTATGGCATGACCGAGGGCGCCGCGCTCAGCACCTCCAATCCGCGCGATGGTGAGCGGCGGATCGGATCGATCGGTCTGCGCCTGCCCTATCAGGGCAGTCGCGCGGCCCTTCTTGGAGAGGAGGGCGAATATGTCCGCGATTGCGAAATCGGCGAGACCGGAACACTGCTTCTCAGCGGACCGAATCTGTTTCCCGGATATCGGCAGGATTGGCTCAACGCGAATTGCTGGCCGCTTCCCGGATGGTTCAACAGCGGCGATCTCGCACGGCAAGATGCCGACGGTTATTTTTGGCTGGCCGGCCGCAGCAAGGACCTGATCATTCGCAGCGGGCACAATATCGACCCCGCCTTGATCGAAGAGGTGCTCCACCGCCACGAGGACGTGGATCTGGCGGCGGCGGTGGGAAAGCCCGATCCCTATGCCGGCGAACTGCCGGTCGCCTATGCGAAGTTGCGGCCAGATGCCACCGTCGATGGCGAAGCATTGACCGCATTTGCGCGAATTCATGTGCCAGAGCGCGCCGCGGTGCCCGCAGAAGTGATTATCGTTGAATCAATTCCCGTCACTGCGGTGGGAAAAATCTTCAAGCCGGCATTGCGCGCGGATGCAACTCGGCGCGCATTCGAAGAGGTCTTGGCGCGGCTCGGCAGCCATGCCTCCTCGATCACGGTTTCGGTCGGGTTGGATGAAAGCGGAGGGCTTACCGCGACGATTCAATGCCCTGATGACTTGCGGTGCTCGCGTGAAATCGAGGAGGAGCTCGGCCGCTTGGCCGTTCCCTTCAGCATGTCGAGGAATAGAGCCGCATGAACGAACGCCTCAAGCCTAGCGATCGCGGTCTCGCGCGGACGCGTTTGCTATCCTTGCTGCCGGCGCTGGCGCTTTCGCTGACGCCAGCCAATGCCGATGCGGCTTCGGGGAAGTGTCCGGACACCGCTTTGACTGGTTCGAAATGGGTAACGTTAGGAACGGCCGGCGGGCCGCTCCCGCGCCTGAATAGGTCCCAGCCGGCAAATGCCTTGGTCGTCAACGGATCGGTTTATCTTTTCGACACCGGAGACGGAGTCCTGCGCCAAATGAGGGCGGCAGGCTTGTCGCTCGGCGAAGTTCGCGCGGTTTTTCTCACGCACCACCATGTCGACCACAACGCCGATCTCGGCGCCGTGCTTGTCACGCGCTGGGTGCTTCAACATCACCAACCGATTATGATTTGGGGCCCGCGCGGGACGCGGTCGATGGTCGGCAAGCTCTTCGAAGCCAATCTCGGCACGGAGCGCGCGCCCGTCAACCCAGGAATCGCCACTCCGAGACTCGCTTCGACCGCCACCGGAAAGGACATTCCCCCTGCCGCCGACGGACCGGTGATTATTTACCGCGATCAAAACATCGCGGTGACCGCGGTGAGAAATGGTCATTATCATTTTGATCGAGGAAGCGCGGCCGATCGGTTCTCTCGGTCCTATTCCTATCGAATCGAAGCACCGGGTCGGGTCATCGTCTTCACCGGTGATACCGGGCCTTCGGAAAAGTTGACCAAGCTGGCGCGCGGTGCCGATCTTCTGGTGTCGGAGGTGATCGATCTGGAGGGCGTGCGGGCGATGATCGACACGCTTCCCCAGATTCCAACGATGCGTCGGGAAGCGTTGATGAAACATATCGAAGCGGGGCATCTTACCTCAGCCGCCGTCGGCCGGCTTGCCCAAAGCGCAGGGGTGAGATGCCTCGTGCTGACCCATGTCGCTCCTGGCCAGGATAATGAAACCAATACATCGGTCTACCTCGATGATGCCCGCGCCTATTTCAGCGGGCCTGTCGTCCTCGCCGATGACCTCAGCGCCTTTTAGGGTGCAGCAGAACTTGATTGCAAAACCGAGTCGAAGGAGCGGGAAAGTGACACAGCCTCTCACCGGGAGTGAATCGACCGAACTTGCGAAAAGCACCGCGAGCCATGTCGAGGGTGATGCCCGGCCGCCGTTGCTAGAGATGACGATAGGCGCGCTGTTCGACGAAACCGCAGCGCGTCATGCAAATCAGTCCGCGCTAATTTCCCGTCACCAGGACGTGCGCTGGACCTACGGCGAACTCAAGGAGCGCGTCGATGCGCTCGCTGTTGGACTCGTCGCGCAAGGACTCCGGCCTGGCGACCGGCTCGGCATCTGGGCTCCAAATTGCGCTGAATGGGCGCTGGTTCAATTCGCTGCCGCGAAAGCCGGACTCGTACTGGTCACCATCAACCCAGCCTATCGCACGAGCGAGCTTGAATATGCGCTCAACAAAACCAGCTGCGTCGCGCTCGTGACCGCATGTTCCCTAAAGACCAGCAATTACGTCGCGATGTTGCGCGAACTCGCGCCCGAACTGGCGGAGGCCCCCGCGGGAGCGCTTTGCGCCCAGCGGCTTCCTCAGCTTCGCCTGGTCGTCACCCTTGGGGATGAACTCCACGCCGGATGCTTGCCGTTCGCGGCGTTGTCGTCGGGTGCGAGGCCGGACTTGCCCGACAACTTATACCCCGAAGACGCGATCAACATCCAGTTCACCAGCGGCACCACCGGGCTCCCCAAAGGAGCGACTCTTTCCCACCGCAACATCCTCAATAACGGCTACTTCCTGGGCAGCCGCATCGGCCTGACGGCGGAGGAAAAGGTATGCATTCCCGTCCCCCTCTATCACTGCTTCGGGATGGTTGGCGGCAACCTTGCCTGCATCGCCCACGGTGCCACCATGGTCTATCCGGCCGAGACCTTCGACCCTCTCGCTGTGCTCCAGGCCGTCGAAGCGGAGGGTTGCACGGCGCTTTACGGCGTCCCCACGATGTTCATTGCTATCCTCAACCACCCCGATTTTGGAAAATTCGATCTCTCTTCGCTTCGTACCGGAATCATGGCGGGATCGCCGTGTCCAATCTCGGTGATGCGGGAGGTAATCGATCGGTTGCATATGCGAGAGATCACCATCGCCTACGGCATGACAGAAACGAGTCCGGTTAGCTTCCAGAGCGATAGGGACGATCCACTCGAACTGCGCGTCTCGACGGTGGGTCGTGTCCAGCCTCATCTCGAAGTCAAGATAGTAGATACGGATGGGAAAACCGTTCCGCGGCGGGAAGCCGGAGAGCTGTGCACCCGCGGATATTCGGTGATGCTCGGCTACTGGGATGATCCGGACCGAACCGCGGAGGCTGTCGACTGCGACGGGTGGATGCACACCGGTGACCTGGCGACGATCGACGACGCCGGCTATTGCCGCATTGTGGGCCGGATCAAGGACATGGTGATCCGAGGCGGCGAGAACATCTATCCGCGTGAAATAGAGGAATTCCTCCTTACGCACCCGGCTGTTGCAGACGCGCAGGTAATCGGGGTTCCAGACAAGTTTTACGGCGAGGAACTTTGCGCCTGGATCGTACCCAAACCGGGAGCGGCGCTAACGGAGGACGATGTTCGGGCTCATTGCTGTGATCGCATCGCCCATTTCAAAGTGCCGCGTCACATTTGCCTGGTGGAGGGCTACCCGATGACTGTGACAGGCAAGGTCCAGAAGTTTGCGATGCGCGAGGAGATGATGCGCCGGTTTGGCCTTATCAAAACATAGGTGTGGCGTGAACAATGACCGATAAGCAGTATTTCCGCGACGTTGCGATCCAGGGACCATCGGGGCTCGGCCAGCCGAGCGATCCGCGCACCTTCAGCGCAACGCTAACGTGAACTTCGATTAGGCGATGGCGGGCGCGGCGCTTACGACGGCTGAAATGCCCAGGTCCGAGCTGGTTGAAAACTGGCGCGTGCTCGCAGGGTGCGTGCTGGCCATGACCGTCGGTGTCATCGCGTTGCCCGGCGCTGCGGTGGCCATCTTCATGAGCGGGCTGGAGGCTGAATTCGGCTGGTCGCGCACTGCGATCTCGGCTGCGCCATCGATCCTGCTCGGCATGGTCGTGGTGATGTCACCGTTCGTCGGTTGGTTGAGCGACCGTGCTCGCGAGGCGAAGATCCTAGCGGTCGGAATCTCAGGGATCGGCGTATCGTTCCTGCTCTTCAGCCGAATCGGCGGCGACATCCGCCTTTTCCTGGCCGGCTTCGCTCTGATGGCGGTGGTGGGAAGCGCAGCCTCCACTGTCCCGCTGGCGCGGATCATCAACGCCAATTTCGACCGCAGCCGGGGCTTCGCGCTGGGTCTGGCGATGGTCGGAACAGGGCTATCGAGCATGTTGCTGCCGCTGTTGCTGGTCCCGTTCGCCGCCGCGAACGGTTGGCGCGCCGGCTTCATCGCGTTGGGCATCGTCGCGCTCGTCGCGGTCCCGGTCATCCTATTTCTTCTGCGTGGCGCGCGCCACGCTGACCGCGAGCATGCCGGACCGGCGACGCTGCCTGCGGGAATCCCGCTGGCCGAGGCCGTGCGGGGGCGGCCGTTCTGGCTGATGGCGGTGTCATTCGCGTTGATCACACTCGGCGCCGGCGGCATTCAGGTGCACTTCTATGCGTTGCTTGCCGACGCAGGGGTGACACCGACCCGAGCGGGCGTGATCGCCAGCGTCAGCGGTGCGACGCTGATCGTCGTCCGGGTTACCACGGGCTGGCTGATCGACCGCCTGTTCGCACCCTATGTTGCGGCAGCGATGATGGCGGCGGCCGGCATCTGCATGGCGCTTCTGGGCTTAATCGGCGCTCCCGTCGCCGTGCTCGGCGCGATCGCCTATGGCCTCGCGATTGGGGCGGAGATCGATATCATCGGCTATGTGGTCGCTAGGTATTTCGGGATGCGAGCGTATGGCCGCATTTACGGCATTTTGTATGCAGCGGTGCTGGTCGGCGCAACCTTTTCGCCGCTGATGTACGGCATAACTTTCGACCGCCTCGGCACCTATCAGCCGGCAATGTACGGCTCTGCGGTGCTGCTGATCGTGTCGTCGATCCTCCTGCTCTTGCTTCCACGGTTTCCAGCCAGCCATGGCGCACGGGAGGCGCCTGTTTCAGAAGAGGGAGGAGCCGGTGCCGAACTCCCTCGGGAATAGGTCTCTTGCACGCTTGGCAACGGTGCACCCCGATCTGCGGCGAGTGTTCATGCGCGATTCTGATGACCGAGATGGACTTTACGATCCTGGAGATCTGGAGCCCACTGGCCGAAAACCAGGCGATCCAGCTGGAGGCGGCGTTGGACGAACCAATTTCAGAACCGGCCGAATGAGCGCAGCGGATTTGGCAACGTTAAAAGTTTTAACCGAAGGCTAGTGTCCGTTTTCGACCCAAAGCGGACATTAGCGCTCAGGGCTGATTTCGACCCATTGCGGTCATTGGTCGCACCGGCGCTTTATGTCTTAGATTCGCCGCACCTCAAGTGGCCTCGGCACCCGGTTGCATCTATCAACAGGTGAGAATGAGTGACTCTGATGAGTCTCCAGGGCACACGTCGTCGACCAATATTCAGCTCACGGCAGTGCGCGGAGAAACGCGAGATTAGAGTCGCAGATTCTCAGTTTCTCGGCGTTCTCTCGCTTGATGCGCTGCCAGTCTTGCTCGCAGCCTTTCGAACCGAGCATCACCTTTTAGCGAGCGAAAAGCGGGTTCGTCACCAATGTCGCGCAGGTCGGTGTTAGCGGTGTGCGTCCAGCCACGGCGCTCGGCTCGCTCGAGCATTGATAACGCCTCGTCTCTGCGTCCCTGCACCGCCCGGATCGCAGCGGCGCTGGCATCGAACCAGAACGGAACTCTCCCGCGACGATAGGTAGCGTGAACCGCAGCATTGGCTTCGCGCAGCAACTTGGACTCATCAGCTGAGCGACCGGCCTGCCGCAGGGCGAGAGCGATCACCGGCGCTTCCGGCAGCTGATCAACACGCAGGGTGTCGTTTGGAAGCAGCGTCAGCAGGCCGTGGGGGCTGTCGTAAGCGCTGACGAGCTCGCGTCCGCGCCCCGCTAGAAGCATCAACTTTGCTGCCTTGTGGTTGTAGTCACGGTAAGTTCCTGCCGCCGATGGGCTGCGATTGCGCAGCCGCCAGACAGACGGGGCAGGCGGCACTTCGATCCAAACGGTCGTTAAACGGCGCTGATCGTTCGGCGGCGGTACGGCGGCTAACGTATGGGTCGTCAATCCAATCGCATAATTGGCGTCGTTCAAATGGCGGCGGGCGGTATCGCCCCAGCGCGAGGAATCGGATCGCGCAACAATAGAAAGCCGACGGGCGGCCTCAGAGAAATCGCCAAATATCCACGCTATGCGACCGAGCAAGAGATGCTGGACAACCTCGTTCTTGGAGGACCCCCGCCGGACAATCGCCTCTGCTTCAGCGCGATTCCCCATCTCAGCGGCCGCCACTGCAGCATGCGCAGTAGTCCGGAACCAGTAGGGATCGAGCTGGACTGCCTTGCGCAACGCGTCCTGCTCCTTTTTGAACTCTCCTGCCGCTCCGTGGGAGACGCCGAGCCAGATGAAGTTCTCGGCTGTGTTCGGATCAAGTTCGGCGGCATGGCGAAGATGCGCCTGTGCGCTCGGAGTACCAAAGGGAAGGAGCATGCCTAATGTTCGGTGCGCCTGAGCAAGGTCGGGCGCCAGTTTTAGTGCGTGGCGGGCATAACGCTCAGCTCGCGGAGTAGCTTCGGCGAGACCTTCGTAGCCGCTCGTAGCGCCTTCTAGCTGGGTCGCTTCGGCGAGGCTTGCCCATGCCGGGGCAAAGTCGGGATCAATTTTGATCGCGTCGCGGAGAAGGCCGACCGCGGTTGCGCCGTCCTGCCGCTTGTACGTCCTGATCAGCCCCCGTGCGGTCAGGTAGAGATTATAAGCTTCTCCATTCGTGACGAGGGGCCCGGACGGCAGCACGGCCTTAACCAGTTTGCGCCTGAGTGCGCCCGCGACAGAGCTGCCGATCCGCTGCTGAATTTCAAAGATGTCGTCGAGCCGGCCGTCATAGCTGTCGGACCATAGGCGGCGAGCGTCGCTCGTCCTCAACAAGGCGGCGGTGACTCGAACCCGATCGTCCTGTGTGCGAACGCTGCCGTCCAGGACGTAGTCCACCTCGAGCCGTCGGGCTACCTCGCCAATGTCAGCGTTCATGCCGAACTGGCTAGACGAAATCCGGGCCGGCGACGCGGAACTGCGGTTCACGCGCCAGCTGGTTCAGGATCTCCTCGCCGACGCCTTCGGCGAAGTGGGGATCGCTGCTCGAAAGGTTGCGGAACGGCAGCACGGCGATGGAGGCAGGCGCTGCTTCGCTGCGTTGGGACGCGTCCCAAGTGAAAGAGACAACGAAAGCGAGTGCGGCTGCGACAAGCGCCAGCGCCAAAAGTCCAGCAACTGCGCGTTTTGAGGTGACCAGAATCGCTGCCGGGGCCGGCTTCGAGGGGCTGTCGACGGGCTCGGTGAGGCTGTAGCCGACCCGCGGTACTGTCTCGATAAAATAGGGTTCTGGAGAGAAAGCCTTCGCCAGATGGCGGAGAGCTACGATGCAGCGATTGAGGGCATCGTCACCAACGATTCGTCCACCCCAACAACGCTCGATTAGCCGATCTCGCGAAACAACCTGCGGACGTTCTGACGCAAGCGCGACGAGAACCTGAGCGACTTTGGGTTCAAGCTCGTATTGCTTTCCATCTGCCCGGACTGTGCGATGAGCTGGGCTAACTCGCACTCCCCCCAGATCGAAATCGGGCGTTTCCGCCAACTTGATCTGGGCTGAGCTCATTTCAAGGACCACAACTGGGAATCATCGGCATCCCATCATGAAAACATCACCTAACCACCATAGCAGTTATTGCGAAAAAAGCCGACCAATTCCTGAACCCCCGTCGCAACAAAGGGTCGAACAACAGGAGAGTGTCATGCGTAAGCACTGCAAGTTCTTGATTATGTCGTCCATTGGACTCGCGCTGGGCCTCACTGGATGTGGTGGCGGCGGCGGACATCGTCCCATAGTCGGCACGGGTCCATCCCCACCGAGTCTTCCTCCTACTACTCCTCCTCCTCTGTGCGTTCCCACAACGCCGTGGGATTATTGCTAGGGCTGGGGATCGTGATCAATCGGTCGCCGTCGTGATGGATATGAGGCTAGCGCGACGAGTTTGGGCAATCGCTCCTGGAGCAGCGCTCGCGCTCATCTCTCTGAGCGCGGCTCCAGCAGGCGCCGCCACTCCCATTGAAGTCGCCGCTTCGCTCGATCCGAAAGTCACATGGGCCGCGGTTGGATCGCGCCTCGTCAGTGGGCGCAGGCTTGGTCTGGCAACTGCTGGAGAGGTTGAAATGGCCCGCTACCAGCTGCGGAGCGCAGACCATTGGACACGCGTCCGAAACCACGGAGCGACGTACGTTCACAGCGCGCCGCGGTCACAACTTGCGAAGTCAACCGGCACCCACGCCAGGCTGCCCGGCTTCAGGTACAGGGCTTCCGAAAGCGCAGTGACCAGCCTCGCAAGAGTTCTCGACGAGCGTCTCGCGCGTCCGAGGCTGTCGATCGGCCGAGATCATGTCGCGCTTCATCTTAAGACTGCATTCTAGTGGGGGCTGCCGAACACTCCGCAAGTCTAGCGGACCGGACACGCATCGAGTCCAATGGCGGCTGGGAAGCTCACACATCAAAGCTTCAGGAAGGAACTTTTTTATGGGCAAGTCGCCAAGATCCAATCGCGCAAAGTCCGGCCCCAGCGGCAATGTCGGGAACCTGCCCGAGAGGGTCAGCACGACGGTCGGTGATCTCACGGGAGAGTGGGTCACTTCTTACTCAGGCTGGATGCATGTGATGCCGAAGCCGGCGCTGGGGAATCCGCCGCAACCGCCTCAGATAGCAGGTTACGAATACTTCCCTGCGAAGCCTGCGACACCCGAGAGTTATAAACAACGAGAGGGCTATTTCGTCTTCGCTGCGATGCTGTGCCTCAAGTTTTCAGGTGGAAAATTGACAGGAGTGATGCACATCAACCGCGGCGGGAGAGCTTTCCTAAAAAACAAACTGAAAGGAACCTACGCCGTGGTCTTGAATGCCAACCTCAATATCTTGGAGGGAACATTTACCACGGCCCACACGAACACCGGCAGGATCATCGTCGAGAATACATACTCCTTCATCATGAGAAACGAAGTTGAGATAGAGTGGCTCTGGGCCACTGGAGTTCACCGGATGCCACACCACGAACTTGGCTCTGTACTAGTGAAAGAACCTTACCGTGCCCAAGTCGCGCACGGCACCCTTCGCCGGATCGCGTAGGATCGTAGCATGGGGCAGTTTAGTCTTGCCCCAGTTAAATCCGGACAATCGGTTGTTGAGATTTTTTGCGTGCTCGCTGAGCTGCGGTGCTCTGCCTAGTGTCCGTTTTCCACCCAAAGCAGACACTAGTGAACGGCCGTTCTCTGGTGGCGACATTGCCCGGCAAGCGGCCGAACCTCAATTCCGTACTGCGCGCCATGGCTGCAGAGAAAGCCGGACACTTTCGCGGCCCTTCGCCCCATTTGCGGTTTCTCTAAGTACCGGCAGGATGCCTAAACGGCGCAGAACTGCGCCAGTTCTGCCACCGCTTTATTGTTATTCTCCAATGACTTAGACTGTGTGGCGGAGAGGGTGGGATTCGAACCCACGGTACGGTTGCCCGTACGCCGCATTTCGAGTGCGGTGCTTTCGACCACTCAGCCACCTCTCCGTTTGTTGAAGGCCTGTGCCGGAAGGCCCGGCCGCGGTCGCGGCGCGCCTCTAGCAGCGGCGCCTGACCTTGCCTAGCCTGATGAGAGCCCTAGATTGCACCCATGTCGAAGCAAGATCGTTCATCCCATATGAGTGCAGACGCCCCATATTCAATTCCGCAGGCGCGGTTCACGATCGGCGAGGTCGTCCGCCACCGCCTGCTCGACTTTCGCGGAGTCATTTTCGATGTCGATCCGGAATTCGCGAACAGCGACGAATGGTATGATGCGATTCCCGAGGTGATGCGGCCGTCCAAAGACCAGCCGTTCTACCATCTGCTCGCCGAGAATGCCGAAGCCAGCTACATCGCTTACGTGAGCCAGCAGAACCTCGTTCGCGACGACACCGACGAGCCGGTCGACCATCCGGCAATCGGGACGATGTTCGACCGCTTCGACGGCGGCCGTTACCAGCTTCGTCCCGAACATCGCCATTAGGTTGACACATCCGGGCCGCTGCCATAGGCGGCTCGCTTTCGCGCGGGGCTGACGCTCTTAACGCGCGGCACAAGCACAGAAGAGAAGCCAATGTTCGCAGTCGTGCGCACCGGCGGCAAGCAGTACCGCGTAGCCCCCGGAGACAAGATCGTCGTCGAGAAGATGGACGGCAATGCCGGTGACCAGGTCACTCTTGGCGATGTCCTGCTCGCCGGCGACGGAGCCGACCTCAAGAGCACCGACGGGCTGAAGGTCGCGGCCGAGATCATCGCCCAGGCGAAGGGTGACAAGGTCACCGTGTTCAAGAAGCGGCGCCGGCAGAACTATCGCCGCAAGAAAGGCCATCGCCAGCAGCACACGATTCTGAGGATCGTCGCGATCGGCGACCATAAAGCCGAGAAGAAGTCTGCCCCGAGCAAAGCCGAGGCCAAGCCCGCCAAGGCGGAAGCAGCTCCAGCCAAGACCGAAGCTCCGAAGAAGGCGGAAGCTCCGAAGAAGGCGGAAGCTCCCAAGAAGGCGCCGGCCAAGGCCGAGGCTTCGAAGGCGAACAAGCCGAAGGCAGCGAAGAAGGCTGCTCCGGCCAAGGCCGCTTCTAAGACCGCCGACAAGCCGTCGACAAAAAAAGCCGCGCCTGCTAAGGGCGCGGCCAAGAAGCCAACCAAGTCAAAGAAGTAACCGGCAATGGCACATAAAAAAGCAGGCGGCTCGTCCCGCAACGGCCGCGACAGTGAGAGCAAGCGCCTCGGCGTGAAATTGTTCGGCGGCCAGTCGGCGCGCGCCGGCAACATCATCGTGCGCCAGCGCGGCACCAAGTGGCACCCCGGCGACAACGTCGGCATCGGCAGGGATCACACCCTTTTTGCCCTTACCGACGGCTGCGTCGCGTTCCGCGACGGCAAGCTCGGCCGCAAATACGTGCATATTATGCCGGCAGCGGAAGCGAGCGAATAGGAACGGTCAGAAAGGGACCGTTCCCACAAGGGGGCGGCCCGGACGAGATCGACACCGATCAAGACCAATGGGAGAAGGGGAGCCCCCGGAAGGGGCCTCCCCTTTTTCTTTGCCTTCTCCCGGAACGGCAACTCGGCCGCGGCGGCGGCCTGGAGGAGGAAATGATGTTCGCGCGCACCAGACGGCTGCTTCTGCGGCCCGGCTTCCCAGAAGATGCGCCCGCTCTTGCGGCGGCGATTGCCGACCGGGCGATCGTTCGCAATCTCGCGACCGCGCCCTGGCCCTACGCCCTGCGCGATGCCGAAGCGTTCCTGGCCGCCCCGCGCGACCCGGTGCTGCCCTCGTTTCTCATTGCCGAGCGAACCGATGCAGCGCCGCGCCTTGTCGGCGCCTGCGGTCTTGGACGGCGGCCTTCCGGCGCGGTCGAGCTCGGCTATTGGATTGCCCGCGAGCACTGGGGCCGCGGAATCGCCACCGAGGCGTGCGCGGCGCTCATCGACATCGCGCGCGCGCTTCGACTTTCGGCGCTCGAGGGGTCGCACTTCGTCGACAATCCGGCATCGGGCCGGGTGCTCGAAAAGCTCGGGTTCGAGCCGACCGGGATCGTTGCTCCGCGCCTGAGCTGCGCACGCGGCGAGCAAGCACCGGCAAAGCTGTTTCGGCTGCGGATGTGCAACGCGCCGCCTGCCGAAGTGGAGGAGACTCTCGCCGCCTGAGGCGCGGACTCGCTTCGACGGCTGGTCAGAAGGCCGGCGGCACCGAGTCGAGCTCCCCGGCCACCGGCGCCTCGGCGCGAGGGGCGGGAACTTCGCCGGATCGCTCCGTGCGCGCCGGCGGAGCCTCTGGCGCAAGGCCCGGGGAGGCCCGCCTTTCGGACGCCGTGGCGCGCGGCTGTGGAGCGCGGGCCGGCGTGTCCAGTCCAGTGTCCGCCCGGGTTTCCGGCGACCTCGGGGCAGCTGCAATCACGCGCGGGCTTCGCTGCCGCTCACGCTCGACGCCCTGCGGAGCCTCGACCAAGGCGGCCGCCGGCGTTTGCGGGGCGACGACCGGAAGCGGGGGCGTTTCTGCCGGGCCCCAACGCAATGCGGGTGAGAGGAGGATCGCCATCACAGCCACGCCCGCTGCCACGGCCGCCAGCCCGAGCCCGCGGCTTTTCAGCAACCGAGCACTCGGTTCTTCGACAACAGCTGGAGTGATGAGGAGCCGGTATCCGTGGCGGGGCACCGTCTCGATGATCGTGGACTGGCGCGGCGTGTCGCCGAGCGCAGAGCGGAGCAACGAGATCGCCCGGTGCACGGCCTCGTCGACGACATTCGTTCCCCAGACCTGTTCCCGAAGTTCCTCCTTCGAGATGATCTCGCCCGGGCGCGCTGCAAAATAGGTCAGGAGCTGCATCACCCGCGGCTCCACGGCGATCGCGCGACCGTCGCGGATGATGCTGTGCCGGACGGGATCGGCGACAAGGGCCGACCCGAGCCAGAAACGTTTCAGGCCTGGAAGTGTCGCGCCCGGCCGCCCATCGCGGTCACTCATAAGCTTGCGTAAGCCAATCATTACTTCCCCCGGCATCCGCCGCGTGACAGCCCTTCAACCTAAATGAATAGGGATTGGCTGGCTATGCTGGATCAACTTTTGCTCTTCGGGTCTGCTTTCCTTTGGTCTTCCGCGCCGGCCTGGGCGCAGCCGGAAGACCGGGACATGAGCGGCCGGATCCATGCTCTCTTCGGAATGGACCGAGCGACATTCGACCGCGAGCTTAAGGAGCGCTTCCAGTACGAACCGCCGCCACCGCCGGCCGTCGTCGAGAAAGAGCGGGAGGGCCGGGCGCTTGACGCCGCCCATTTCCGCTCCTTTTCCGACCTCGACCGCGCCTACTCGCCGGCTGCCCGCGCCAAGGCTCGCCGCATGGCCGCCGAGCTGGAGCGTGACGCGAGGCAGCTCACCCACGAGGAGTTGGTTCTTCGGGTCGCCGAGATCGCGGCGCTTGCGGACAACAGCCATACCGCGATTTCGCAGGACGCATTGCGCAAGGGCACGCCGCGGGTGCCGATCCGCACGATGCTGTTTGCCGACGGGCTGTTCGTGCTCCGGGCGTCTGCCGGGCACGAGGACCTTCTGGGCGCGCGGATCGACACGATCGAAGGGCGCCGAATCGACTCGGTTTACGCGAGACTCGCGCGCTATCGCGGCGGGCTCGAAGCGCACCGCAGGCTGATGCTCATCCCGGTGCTGGAATCGCCGGGGCTGCTGAACGCTGCAGGACTTGCCCCCCATCCCGATCGCCTGTCGATCTCGGGCGTGCTTGCCGACGGAACCCCGTTCGAGCGAACGATCGCCGCCGAGCAGCGCGACCGAGCGGCGCCGGTTTCCAACACGATTCGGCTGCTTTTCCCGAGCAGCAGGTCGAAGCCGATGAGCAGCTTCCTCGAACCCACTGCGGATCTGCCGATCTACCTGCATTCGTCGACCGAGCTCTTTCGTCTCGGCGAGCTTCCCTCGGATGGCTTTTACATTGCAATGACTCACAACGCCGGCTCCGACAACCAGCCGCTGAAGCAATTCCTCTCCGAGGCGCTCGCTCGAGTCGAGCGCGACAAGCCCGGCTTCCTCGTTGTTGACATGCGCATGAACGGCGGCGGCGACTATACAAAATCGTACGACTTCGCTCGCGCCCTCCCGGCTGCCGCGGCCGGAGCGCCGATCTACGTGATCACCTCGCCGTGGACCTTCTCGGCGGCGATCACCACTCTCGCGGCGCTCGAGGACGCCGGCGGCGATCAGGTCACGATCGTCGGCGAACCGGTTGGCGATCGCCTTGATTTCTGGGCGGAGGGCGGAGCGATGGAGCTCCCGAACAGCGGCATCCAGACCTTCTACTCGGCCGCCCGCCACAATTACGCCGGCCCTTGCACGGACCGGGCGACCTGCTTCTGGTTGAACGAGCTTTATCCGGTGCGGGTGAGCACCCTTCATCCGGACATTCCGGCACCGCTGACTTTCGCCGCCTATCGGGCCGGACGCGATCCGGCGATGGAGGCAATCCTCGAACGGGAGCTGTTGCGCGCGGAGCGAGGCTAGCCGCCGGCATCCACCGTCCGTCGAACCGCAGTTGAGTTAGGCGGAGTCTTGCACCACAACCGGGCAAGCAGGTGCGGTGGGCCGATTCGCTGTCCGCTCCTTAAAGCTTTCACGCTCGGCTCCCGGGCCGATGCGTGGACTCCCTGGCTGGCGTCCCGGCGCCAGCCAGGGCAGTCCACGGCGATTCAATAGCGGAACAGGGCCTCCCCGCGTACTACATGCCCATGACCCCCCCGCCCGACTGGCCG
>JBPCOC010000064.1:0-38013 GCA_051000635.1 Sphingomicrobium sp.
ACTGTCAACAATGTGGAATAGATCGCGGTCGTGCCGACGATCTTGCGCCGCGGCGCAGCCTGGGTCGCGGGCTTCGGCCGCGAGAAGAACTAAGGCACCAAGCTGTTCCAGTTATCGGGCCATGTGAACACCCCGTGCGTCGTCGAGGAGACGATGTCGATCAGCTTCCGGGAGCTGATCACATTGCACGGCGGCGGAATAAGCGGGGGCAAGAACCGTGACGATTTCAGCAACTTGCTGGCCGTTATTCCCGGCGGGTCTTCGGTTCCGCTGGTGCCCGCCGACGAAATCCTCGATTGCCCGATGGACTTCGACGGGCTGAAGGCGCTTGGCTCCGGCCTGGGCACTGCCGCTGTCATTGTGATGGACAGGCAGACCGACATCGTCCGGGCGATCAGCCGGATCAGCTATTTCTACAAGCACGAGAGCTGCGGCCAGTGCACGCCGTGCCGGGAGGGCACCGGCTGGATGTGGCGGATCATGGAGAAGCTGCGCACCGGCGACACCAGTGTCGAGACGATCGACAAGCTGTTCGACGTCACCAAACAGGTCGAGGGCCACACCATCTGCGCGCTCGGTGACGCCGCCGCCTGGCCGATCCAGGGGCTGATCCGTCACTTCCGCCCCGAGCTCGAGCGCAGGATCGCCGAGCGCACGTCGCGCGAACTTCTGGAGGCTGCGGAATGAGGCTGTTCCTTCTCATCGCCCTCGTCGCCATCGTCGCCATCGTGCTGATCTCGATGCAGCGTTCGGGCACGCGCATCACCAGGATCAAGCGCCGCCGGGACGACCGGGAGGACGACGATGCCTAAGCTCACCGTCGACGGCGTCGAGATCGAGGTCCCTCAGGGCGCCACCGTCCTCCAGGCCTGCGAGCTGGCGGGCAAGGAAATCCCGCGTTTTTGCTATCACGAGCGGCTGTCGATCGCCGGCAATTGCCGGATGTGCCTGGTCGAGGTCGCGCCCGGACCGCCCAAGCCGCAGGCGAGCTGCGCCGTCCCGGCCGCCGACGGCCAGGCGATCCGAACCGACACCGAAATGGTGAAGAAGGCGCGCGAGGGGGTGATGGAGTTCCTGCTCATCAACCACCCGCTCGACTGCCCGATCTGCGACCAGGGCGGGGAATGCGACCTTCAGGACCAGGCGATGGCCTACGGCCGAAGCTTCTCCCGCTACAAGGAGAACAAGCGCGCGGTCGACGACAAATATATGGGCCCGATCATCAAGACGTCGATGAACCGGTGCATCCAGTGCACGCGCTGCGTTCGCCTTGCCGAGGAAGTCGCGGGCGTGCCGGAAATCGGAATGCTCTATCGCGGCGAGGACGCGCAGATCACCACCTTCCTCGAGCGGACGGTGACCACCGAGCTCGCCGGCAATCTCGCCGACGTCTGCCCGGTAGGCGCGCTCCTCCAGAAGCCGCAGCTGTTCGAATATCGGCCGTGGGAGCTTCGCCGGGTGCCGGCGATCGACGTGATGGACGCGGTCGGATCCAACATCCGCCTCGACGTGCGCCAGCGGCAGGTGATGCGAATCCTCCCGCGAGTGAACGACGACATCAACGAAGAATGGATCCACGACAAAACCCGCCATCATGCCGACGCGCTGGTCCGCAACCGGCTCGACCGGCCCTGGGTGCGCGAGAACGGGCGCCTTCGCGAGGCCGACTGGACCGAAGCGCTGCGAATCTTCGCCGAGCGGCTCAAGGGCGCCGGAGCGAAGGTCGCGGCGATTGCCGGCGACCTGCTCGATGCCGAGACGATGTACGCGGCCAAAGCGCTTCTTGAGAGCCAGGGCTCGAAGCTTTTCGAAGGGCGGCAGACCGGGCTCGATTACGACGTGTCGAACCTGGCGGCGATTTCGTTCAACTCGACCATCGCTGGAATAGAGGAAGCCGATGCGGTGCTTCTGGTCGGAACCAACCCGCGCTGGGAAGCGCCGCTTGTCGCGACCCGGCTTCGCAAGGTGGCCAAGAAGGGCGGCAAGATCTTCGCAATCGGCCCGCAGGCCGATCTCGCGATGCGGGTCGAATGGCTCGGCGACGATTTGAAGATGCTCGGCAAGCTGCCGAAGGCAGTCACCGAGGCGTTCGACAAAGCCGAATTTCCAGCGGTGATCGTTGGCCCTGGCGCGCTTGCCGCCGGAGCTTTGGGCGCGGCCCTTGCGCTCGCCGAGCCGCTCCGCCTCATTCGGGACCGCTGGAACGGCTTTAACGTCCTGCACACGTCGGCCTCGCGGATGGCGGGGCTGATCCTGGGCTATGCGCACAAGGGCGGACTCGCCGCTATCGAAGCGGCCAAGCCCGAAGTCGTGCTCCTGCTCGGGGCCGACGAGCTCGACCCCGCGCGCTTCGAGGGTGCGTTCAAGGTCTATATCGGCCACCACGGCGACAAAGGCGCGAGCCAGGCCGATTTGGTGCTTCCAGGGGCGACCTATGCGGAGAAGCACGGGATCTACGTCAACATCGAGGGCCGGGTTCAGCGCAGCGAGAAAGCGGTGTTCCCGCCGGGCATCGCCAGGGAGGACTGGACGATCTTCCGGGCCGTGTCCGACCTGCTCGAGACGCCGCTGCCGTTCGACACGTACGACCAGCTTTGCTCGGCGATGGTGGCCGACCACCCGCAGCTCGGGCCGCAGCTCGGCACCGACGGGCTGCTGAAGCTCAGATGGGCGCCGCCGAAGCTTGACGCCAAGGCGTCAGGTCCGGTCACGTACCCGATCCGCGATTTCTACCTGACGAACGCGATCTGCCGCTCAAGCCCGACGATGCACCGCTGCTCGGACGAGATTGTCCACGGGCGGGTGGGGACGCTGGAGGCGGCCGAATGACCGCCTGGTTCGAGACATGGGGCGTCAATTACGAATGGTCGTGGTTCCTCGCGACCATGGTCGGCATTCTCGTCATCGCCTTTCCGTTGATGCTCGCGGTGGCGATGATCATCTACGCCGATCGCAAGATCTGGGCGGCGATCGCGCTTCGCCGCGGCCCCAACGTCGTCGGGCCGTTCGGCGTGCTGCAGAGCTTCGCGGACGGGCTTAAGGTGTTCCTGAAGGAAACGATCGTCCCTTCGGCGGCGAACCGCGGGCTGTTCCTGATCGCCCCGATCATCAGCTTCACGGTCGCGCTGATCGCCTGGGCGGTGATCCCGTTCGATGCGGGCGTGGTTCTCGCCGACATCAATGTCGGGCTGCTCTACGTGCTCGCGGTCTCGTCGCTCGGTGTCTACGGAGTGATCATCGCCGGATGGGCGTCGAACTCCAAATATCCGTTCTACTCGGCGCTTCGGGCGGCCGCGCAGATGGTGAGCTACGAGGTTTCGATCGGCTTCGTCCTGATCAGCGTGGTCCTCTACGCGAACACGTTCAACCTGACCGACATCGTCCTCGCGCAGCAGGCGCATATATTCGGGATCCTGAACGGTTTCGGGTTCAACCCCTTGCTGTTCCCGATGGCGGTGGTGTTCCTGATCAGCTCGATGGCGGAAACCTTCCGCACGCCGTTCGACCTCACCGAGGCGGAGAGCGAGCTCGTCGCCGGCTTCCAGACCGAATATAGCTCGATGAGCTTCGCTCTCTTCTGGCTCGGCGAATATGGCAACGTCATCCTGATGTGCGCCTTGAACGCCTTGTTGTTCTGGGGCGGATGGCTTCCGCCGATCGACTGGGCGCCGCTCTATCTCATCCCGGGAATCTTCTGGCTGTTCGCCAAGATCCTGTTCTTCTTCTTCGTCTTCAGCTGGGTGCGCGCGACGGTCCCGCGCTACCGCTACGACCAGCTGATGCGGCTCGGGTGGAAGGTGTTCCTGCCCCTGTCGATCGCCTCGGTCATCATCGTTTCCGGGTGGCTGATGCTGACCCGCTATGGAGCCGGTGCATGATCGCGCACTGGATCAAGAGCTTCACCCTGTGGGAGATCGTCCGCGCCCATGCGCTGACCCTGAAATATTTCTTCAAGCCCAAGGCGACGATCAACTATCCATACGAGAAGGCGCCGCAGAGCCCGCGCTTCCGCGGCGAGCATGCGCTCCGGCGCTATCCGAACGGCGAGGAGCGCTGCATCGCCTGCAAATTGTGCGAGGCGATCTGCCCAGCGCTTGCGATCACCATCGAGTCCGAGCCGCGCGAGGACGGCAGCCGCCGGACCACCCGCTACGACATCGACATGGTCAAGTGCATCTATTGCGGCCTGTGCGAGGAATCATGCCCGGTCGACGCGATCGTCGAAGGGCCGAACCTCGAGTTCGCGACCGAAACGCGCGAGGAATTGCTGTACGACAAGGCCAAGCTACTGGCCAACGGCGACCGGTGGGAGCAGGCGATAGCCGCGAACCTTGCCGCCGATGCGCCCTATAGATAAGCGCGCCGCAACAGGGGCCCCAGGTTGATCGCACTCATCGCATTCTATTTGTTCGCGACGCTCACCATCGCATCGGCGGTGGCCGTCATCTTCGCGCGCAACCCGGTCCATTCGGTGCTGTGGCTTATCCTCGCCTTCTTCAACGCGGCCGGGCTGATGCTGATCGCAGGGGCCGAGTTCATCGCCCTCATCCTGATCATCGTCTACGTCGGCGCAGTCGCGGTGCTGTTCCTGTTCGTGGTGATGATGCTCAACATCGACTTTACGACGCTGCGCTCCGGATTCACAAAGAACCTTCCGTTCGGCCTCATCCTCGCCCTCGTCCTCCTGGTGGAGATCATCGTTGCGGTGAGCGCCTGGCGGGCCGGGCCGGCGCTGACGGGCGCGGCTCCGCCAGAGACGGTCGTCCCGAACATCGTCGCTCTCGGGGAGCTGCTTTATACCAGCTATCTGTACCCGTTCCTGCTGGCCGGGGGCATTTTGCTGGTGGCGATGGTGGGCGCGATCGTCCTCACTCACCGCAGCCGCGGCGACGTGCGCGGCCAGGACATTTCGAAGCAGATCCGCCGCCGGCCCGAGGATGCGGTCAGGCTGACCAGTCCCGAAACAGGCGAGGGGGTGGAGCTGTGATCACCCTTGGCCATTATCTCACCGTCGCTGCGATCCTGTTCGTGCTCGGGGTGCTCGGGATCTTCATCAACCGCCGCAACGTCATCCTGATGCTGATGGCGATCGAGCTGATCCTCTTGAGCGTCAACATCAACCTGGTGGCCTTCTCTGCCTTCCTCGGTGATCTCACCGGCCAGGTGATGGCGATGTTCGTGCTCACCGTCGCCGCCTCCGAAGCGGCGATCGGGCTTGCGATTCTCGTCATCTTCTTTCGCCGCCGCGGCTCGATCGCGGTCGACGCGGCCGACCAGATGCGCGGCTGATGGGCATGGCGCTGTCGCTCGAGCTGATCGTCTTCCTGCCGCTTGTCGCCGCGATCATCGCCGGGCTGTTCGGCCGCTGGATCGGCAAGACGGCAGCCAAGGTGCTCACCACCGGCGCGCTGTTCGTCGGAGCGATCCTCTCCTGGCCGATCTTCTTCGCGTTCATCGCCAACGGAGCGGAAGCGCAGGTGGTGCCGATCTTCGAGTGGATCCGCTCGGGCGAGATGCAGGTCGACTGGGCGCTTCGGGTCGACACATTGACGGCCGTGATGCTGGTCGTGGTGACGACGGTGTCGTCGCTCGTCCACCTCTACAGCTGGGGCTATATGGAGGAGGACCCGGGCCAGCCCCGCTTCTTCGCCTATCTGTCGCTGTTCAGCTTCTCGATGCTGATGCTGGTGACCGCCGACAACCTCGTCCAGATGTTCTTCGGCTGGGAGGGGGTTGGGCTCGCTTCCTACCTTCTGATCGGCTTCTGGTATCACAAGCCGTCGGCCAATGCGGCCGCATTGAAGGCGTTCGTCGTCAACCGCGTCGGCGACTTTGGATTCAGCCTTGGAATCTTCGGCACCTTCCTGGTGTTCGGGACCGTGTCGATCCCGGCGATCCTCGCCGCCGCTCCGGACATGGCGGGGTCGACGATCGGCTTTGCCGGGCTTCGGGTCGACACGATGACCTTGCTGTGCCTGCTGCTGTTCGTCGGGGCGATGGGCAAATCGGCGCAGCTGGGGCTTCACACCTGGCTTCCCGACGCGATGGAGGGCCCGACCCCCGTCAGCGCGCTGATCCACGCGGCGACGATGGTCACCGCCGGCGTCTTCATGGTGTGCCGTCTGTCGCCGATGTTCGAGACCAGCACGGTCGCTCTGCACGTCGTCATCTACGTCGGAGCGGCCACCGCCATCGTCGCCGCGACGATCGGAACCGCGCAGAACGACATCAAGCGGGTGATCGCTTATTCGACAATGTCCCAGCTCGGCTACATGTTCTTCGCCGCCGGCGTTGGTGCCTACGGGGCGGCGATGTTCCATTTGTTCACCCACGCCTTCTTCAAGGCCCTGCTGTTCCTCGGCGCGGGCTCCGTGATCCACGCGATGCACCACGAGCAGGACATGCGTTTCTACGGTGGGTTGAGGAAGGAGGTCCCGTTCACCTTCTGGGTGATGGTGATCGGCACCCTCGCGATCACCGGCGTCGGCGTTGCCGGGGTCGGATTTGCCGGCTACCACTCGAAGGACGCAATTCTCGAAGCTGCCTATGCGAGCGCAAGCGTGCCGGGCGGAATCGCCTTCTTCCTCGGCGCTCTCGCCGCGCTTCTCACCAGCTTCTACTCGTGGCGGCTGATCTTCCTCACCTTCTACGGCCAGCCGCGCTGGGCGGCTTCGGAGCACATCCAGCATGCGCTTCACGGGGACCCGGACCCGCCGTCGGAAGAGCATGGCGACAGCGCCCACGATCCGCGGATGCCGGCCGAGGGCGCCGGCGGCTATCATCCGCACGAAAGCCCGTGGACGATGCTGGTCCCGATCGGGCTTCTAGCGGTTGGAGCGGCGTTCTCCGGATTCGCTTTCGCTCACTACTTCCTGGATTCGGCCGATTTCTGGGCGGGCAGCATCGCCTTCGACGAGCATCTCGCGCACGCGATGCACGACGTGCCCTTGTGGGTGAAATATACGGCGACGGCGGCAATGCTGATCGGGCTCGCAATCGCCTGGCACAATTACATCCGAAGGCCCCAAGCCGCTTCTGCGTTCGTCGCTTTCTTCCCCGGAGTGTACCGGTTCGTCGCCAACAAATGGTATTTCGACGAGCTGAATGACCGTATTTTCGTTCGGCCGTCGCTGTGGATCGGCCGCTTGCTGTGGCACGGCGGCGATGAAGGCACGATCGACCGCTTCGGCCCGCATGGCGCGGCTTACGCGGTCGGCATCGGCAACCGGTTCACCACGCGGCTGCAGTCGGGATACCTGTACAGCTACGCATTCGTGATGCTCCTCGGGCTCATTGGCGCCGCCACCTGGGCAATCTGGTGGGTGCTGTGACCGGGATTCCAATGCTGTCGATCCTGATCGCGCTGCCGCTCGTCGCCGGGCTGGTCTGCCTGTTCGTCAGCGCCGCCGCGGCCCGGTGGACGGCGCTGGCCGCCACCCTCGCCGCGCTGGCGGTCGGGACCTGGATGTGGACGGCGTTCGTGCCGGGCGGGCCGCAATGGCAGTTCGTCGAATTCGTTGAGCTCGGCGGCGGCTTCAACTGGGCGCTTGGGATCGACGGCATCGCTTTGATGCTGACGATGCTCACCTTGTTCCTGATGCCGATCTGCATCGGCGCCAGCTGGCGATCAATCGAGCGCAGGGTGCCCGAATATATGGCCGCCTTCCTTTTGATGGAGGCGCTGATGATCGGCGTCTTCGCGGCCCAGAACCTGTTCCTGTTCTACGTCTTCTTCGAGGGCGGCCTCATTCCGATGTATTTGATCATCGGGGTCTGGGGCGGCGCCGAGCGGATCAAGGCGAGCTACAAATTCTTCCTCTACACCCTGCTCGGCTCGGTGCTGATGCTGATCGCGATGATTTACATGGTCGCGGAGAGCGGCACGACCTCGATCCCCGAGCTGATGGCCTATGACTTCCCTCCGCAAGTGCAGCAGTGGCTGTGGCTCGCCTTCCTCGCCAGCTTCGCGGTCAAGCTTCCGATGTGGCCGGTCCACACCTGGTTGCCCGACGCGCACGTCCAGGCGCCGACCGCCGGCTCGGTGATCCTTGCCGGCGTGCTCCTGAAGATGGGCGGCTACGGCTTCGTCCGCTTCTCGCTTCCGATGTTCCCCGAAGCGTCGGCCCAGTTCATCCCGCTGATGTTCACGCTGTCGGCAGTTGCTGTGATCTACACCTCGCTCGTCGCGCTCGTTCAGCGCGACATGAAGAAGCTGATCGCTTATTCGTCGGTCGCCCATATGGGGTTCGTCACCTTCGGCCTGTTCGCACTGAACCGCCAGGGGATCGAAGGCGCATTGATCGTCATGCTGAGCCACGGCCTCGTCTCGGGCGCGCTCTTCCTCGTCGTCGGAGTGATCTACGACCGGATGCACACGCGCGAGATCGCGGCTTACGGGGGGCTGTCGAACAACATGCCGGCCTATTCGCTGTTGTTCATGCTGTTCACTATGGCGGCGGTCGGCCTTCCGGGCACCAGCGGCTTCGTCGGCGAGTTCCTCAGCCTCGCCGGCACCTACAAGGTTTCGACCTGGGGAGCGATCGCGGGCACGACCGGGATCATCCTTGGAGCAGCCTACATGCTGTGGCTCTACTGGCGAATCTCCTTCGGAGTCGCGCGCACCGCGGAAGCGGCTGCGATGCCGGACCTGAGCGTTCGCGAATGGTGGCTGCTGGGGCCGATCGCCGCTGCGGTCCTGTGGATGGGGATTTACCCGGAAAGCTTCCTCGCGCCGATGCGCGATGACGTCGGCCGGATCCTCGAGCGCGTCGAGCGGGCAGCCCCGGCGGGCGATTCGCAGCTTCGGATGGGAGCTCCGGCAAAAGCCGCAGCCGAGCCGGAAGGGGCGCACTGATGAGCTTGTGGGAAATCGTCCAGGCAATGGCGCCCGAGCTGATCATCGCGTTCGGCGCGACCGAGCTGCTTCTGCACGCCGCCTGGGGCAAGGACCGCGCGCGCACCAACCGGACAGTCACCATCCTCTCGGTAGCGCTGCTGGCGCTTGCGACCCTGTCGCTGCTGGGCCCGGCGCACTACGCCGGCTCGATTTTCGACGGACAGTATCGCGCCGACCAGTTCGCCGCTTTCGGCAAGGCGATCATCTTCCCGGCGGCGGCGATCGCGATCATCGCCGCGCACAACTGGTTCGACCGCGATGCCGAGCACAGCGCCGAATATCCGGTGCTGATCCTGTTCAGCGCCCTTGGCATGTCGGTGATGGTCTCGTCGAGCAATCTCATCACCCTCTACATCGGAGTCGAGCTGCAGAGTCTCGCGGCCTATGTGCTCGCGTCCTATCGCCGGTCCGACGAGCGCTCGGCCGAGGCCGGCCTCAAATATTTCGTGCTAGGCGCGCTCGCGAGCGGAATCCTGCTCTACGGAATCTCGCTTCTCTACGGGTTCACCGGGTCGATGTCCTATTCCGGGATCGCCGCGGTTTTGGAGCGCGACGGCGTGCAATCGCTCGGCCTGCTTCTGGGCGTCGTGTTCCTGGTCGCCGGAATTGCCTTCACGGTCAGCGCCGTCCCGTTCCACATGTGGACACCCGACGTCTACGAGGGCGCTCCGACGCCGGTCACCGCCTTCTTCGCCTCGGCGCCCAAGGTCGCGGCGGTGTTGCTCGCTACGCGAGTCTGCATCGAGGCGCTCGGCCCGGCGACCGATGCCTGGCGGCAGATCATCATCTTCGCCGCGCTGGCGTCGATCTTCCTCGGCGCGGTGGCGGCCTACGGACAGACCAACATCAAGCGGCTGCTCGCTTATTCGTCGATCAATAATGTCGGATTCGCTTTGATCGGTCTTGCCGCCGGTACCCCGCAGGGCGTTTCGTCGGTGCTGTTCTACATGGCCATTTACGTCGTGATGACTCTCGGCGCATTTCTGTGCGTGCTGTGGATGCGCGGGCCGGGCGGGGCGCCCCTGGAAAATATCTCGAGCCTATCGGGTCTGTCGCAGACCCGGCCGGCCTATGCGGCCGCTTTCGCAATCTTCATGTTCAGCCTCGCGGGCATCCCGCCGCTGTTCGGCTTCTGGCCGAAGCTGCTGGTGTTCAGCGCCGCGGTGGAGTCCGGTCTAATCGCTCTTGCGGTTGCCGGGATCGTCGGCACCGTCGTCGGCGCTTATTATTATCTGAAGATCGTCAAGATCATGTACTTCGATGAAGTGGCTGAGCCGTTCGGGCGGGTGCGCCAGCCGATCGAGGGCGGCCTGATCGCGATCGCGGCGATCATCGTTTCGCCGCTCGGCTACCTGCTGATCGGACCGCTAGGCGCGCTGACCAGCCGCGCCGCGGGGGCGCTGTTCTGAGCCGCATCCTGATCGTCGAGCGGACCGGCTCGACCAATGCGGATCTCCTGGCCGATGACTCCGCGGTCGAGGGCGATTGGCTGGTCGCGCTCGAGCAGACCGCGGGCAAGGGCCGCCAGGGTCGCTTATGGGTCAGCCAGCCGGGAAATTTCTTCGGAAGCACGTTGGTGAAGCTCGCCGCCGGCGACCCGCCTGCGCAGTCGCTTTCCCTGGCAGCCGGTCTCGCCCTGATCGAGGCAGTGGATGCCGCCGTACCTCGGCTTCCGCTGCTCCTCAAATGGCCCAACGATCTTGTCGTCGACGGCGCCAAGGTCGCCGGGATCCTGCTCGAGCGGAAGGGCGACCGGGCCGTCGCCGGTTTCGGAGTCAATCTCGCCGCCGCTCCGGACATTCCGGGACGGCCGGCAGCCCACCTCGGCGCCCGGATTTCGCCGCAGGCGTTCGCTCCCCTGCTCGCGGGAAGCATCAGCCGGATTCTAACCCTGTGGCGCACGAGCGATCCGCAGAACTTCGCAAGAGCCTGGCTCGAGCGTGCCCACCCGATCGGGACCCAGCTCAGCGTTCATGGCGCGGAAGGAGAGGCCGTGCGCGGCCAATTTGACGGCATAGAGGCCAACGGCACCCTGCGGCTTCGCTTGGCGGACGGGAGCGTCCGTGCCATTCACGCCGCCGATGTCAGCTTAGGGTAAGCAATGCTTCTCGCGATCGACGCCGGAAACACCAACATCGTCTTCGCGCTCGTCGAGGGCGGCGAGATCCGCGCGCGCTGGCGGATCGCGACCGATCCGAGGCGCACCGCCGACGAATATTCGGTGTGGCTTTACCAGCTGCTGGCGCTCGAGGGCTTGTCTAAGGAGGATGTCGAGGCGGTGATCATCGGCACCGTGGTCCCGCGCGCCACTCACAATCTCGAAGTGCTGGCGAGCAAATATTTCGGAATCGAGCCGCTGATCGCGGGGCAGGGCAAGGCGGCCTGGCCGATCGCGCTCGAGGTCGACGAGCCGCACAATGTCGGCGCCGACCGGGCGCTCAACGCCATCGCGGCGCACGCGAAATATGACGGCGATCTGATCATCGTCGATTTCGGAACCGCGACCACATTCGACGTGGTCGGCTCCGATGGCGCCTACAGGGGCGGGATCATCGCTCCGGGCATCAATCTCTCGATCGATGCGCTGGTCAGCGCAGCCGCGAAATTGCCGCGCATCGCCATTGAAGAGCCGAAGGACGACAGCGTCATCGGAAGGACGACCGAAAGCCAGATGCTGATCGGTATCTACTGGGGCTATGTTGCGATGATTGAAGGTCTGCTCGATCGGCTCAAGACGGAGATCGGGCGCCCGGTGACGGTGGTCGGCACGGGCGGCCTGGCGATCCTGTTCGACCAGCGAACGGACGTGTTCGACGCGGTTGAACCCGACGTGACGATCCAGGGGTTGAGTCTCCTGTACGAGAGAGTCGCAAAGGGCAAATGATTCCAGGAGAAGAGCTGCTGTTTTGCGCGCTCGGCGGGTCAGGCGAGATCGGCATGAACGTCAATCTCTATGGCTGCAGAGGCCAGTGGCTGATGGTCGATCTCGGCCTCACCTTCGCCGACACTTACTATCCCGGAATCGATCTCATCCTCCCCGAGCTCGAGTTCATCGAGCAGCAGCAGGAGCGGCTCGCCGGGATCATCCTGACCCACGGCCACGAGGATCATATCGGAGCGCTTCCGTATCTCGCGGAAGATCTGAAAGTGCCGCTGTTCGCTACTCCGTTCACCGCCGGCCTCATCGCATCGAAGCTAGAGGAGGAGGGCCTGACCGGCCATGTGCCGCTCAACGTCGTCGAGCGCGAAGGCGAGGTCGAGCTCGGCCCGTTCAAGGTGCGCTACGTCGCGCTCGCCCACTCGATCCCGGAAGGCAATGGGGTGTGCATCGAAACGCCGCACGGGCGGGTGTTCCACACCGGCGACTGGAAGATCGACGAGACCCCGGTGCTCGGCGAGCCGTCCAGCTCCGACACTCTGCAGCGGATCGGGGACGAGGGCGTGCTGGCGCTGGTCTGCGATTCCACCAATGTCTTCCAACAGGAGCCGTCAGGGTCCGAGGCCGGAGTCCACGTCGGCCTGCGCGAGGAAGTGGCGAAAGCGCAGGGACGCGTCCTCATCACCACCTTTGCGTCGAACGCGGCGCGCTTGCAGACGATCGGAAAAGTCGCGGTCGAAACCGGCCGGCGGGTGTGCGTCGCCGGCCGTTCGCTCGAGCGGATCCTCGGTGTCGCCCAGGCGACCGGCTACCTGCTCGATTTCCCCGAGAGGATCTCGTTCGACGAGGCGATGCGGCTGCCCAGGAGCGAGGTGCTGATCGTCGCCACCGGCGGGCAGGGCGAGCCGAGGGCGGCGCTTGGGCGGATCGCGGCCGGAAACCACGACCTTAAGCTCACCGAGGGCGATACGGTGATCTTTTCGTCGAAGATCATCCCCGGCAACGAAATCTCCATCGGCCGGATCATGAACGCTCTGTCCGACCTTGGACTCAACACCGTCACCGAAAGCCAGGCCCATGTGCATGTCTCCGGGCATCCCGGCCGGCCCGAGCTTGCGGCGATGTACGACTGGATCCGGCCGGAGATCATCGTCCCGGTGCACGGCGAGGCGCGGCACCTGGCGGAGCAGGCACGGTTTGCGCTCCAGCATGGCGTTCCCAAAGCCGTGGTTCAGAAGAACGGCGACGTCATCCGCCTCGCGCCAGGCGACCCCCAAAAAATCGACGAGATCAGGGTCGGGCGCCTGGTGCTCGACGGCGACATCATCCTTCCGGCTGACGGAGCGACCGTCACCGAGCGCCGAAGGATCAGCGTCGGCGGCCTGATCACGGTCGCGCTTCCGATCGGCCCTGATGGCCGTCTTGCCGGAACGCCCAACGTCCACCCGTTCGGTGTGCCGGTCGAGGAGGACCGCGACGATTTCGTCGCCGATGCGACCGATTCGGCAACGCGGGCGTTCGATCCGTCCGCGGATGAGGAGAAGATGCGCGAAGCCGTGCGCCTCGCGGTTCGCCGCTGCGCGGCCGCCTGGACCGGCAAGAAGCCGATCGTCGAGGTCATGGTGGTGAAAGTCGCTACGGAATGACCTGGACGTCGATCATCGCGATCTACTTCCTGTTCTTCGTCGCCTGCGCTTTCATCCTCCTGCCGTTCGGAGTGAAGACCGACGAGGAGGTCGGCAACGAGCTTGTTCCGGGCCAGGCGGAGAGCGCCCCGCACGGCTTCAACCTTCCCAGGCACCTGTTGAGGGCGGCAATCGTGGCTGCTGCGCTGTTCGCACTCTATTATGCGAACTGGGACTACGGCTGGGTCACGCCCGATGATCTGGATTTCTACCGCCGGATCTACGGCTGATTCAGCGCCTTCGGTCGATCGCGTCGGCGAGCGCCGCGTAGAGCTTGCCCATGTCGGACGACATCAAGGTCACCGCGATCATTCCGCCGTCGCGTTCGGCTAGCACTCGCCGGAGCATCGATTCGAAATCGTGGACGTAGCGGTTGACCGATTGCTGGAACTCGCCGTCGGACTCGTAATGGGCGCGGATCGCGCGCGCTTCGCTACCGCCGATCAGCCGCGCCGCGCGCCTGGTGAATATTCCGCGATTGCCCTTGAGGTAGGATTCCCAGGCTTTGTCGTCGACCTCGTCGGACAGGATCTTGCCGACGTCGATCGCTGCGGAATGCATCGAATCCATCAACAGCGCCACTCGCCGGGCGAAGGCCTCGCTGTCGGCCTCGCGCCGCTCGGCGTGCTGCTTCTCGACATGCTGCTCGAGCGCGGTCGCGCTTTGCCCGAGGGTGAGCATCTGGTCGGTCAGCCGGTCGGTTGCGCCGCGCGCCGCGTCGACCGCACGGGCAGCCACAGCTTCGACGTCGCGAAGCCGCTCCTCGATGCTGTCGCGGATCACCCGCTCGAGCGCATCGCGGGTCGCCTTGCTGAAGCCCTCGGCGCTTTCGGGAATGACGCTTGCGATCGCTTCCCGGGCGCGCTCGGCAGCCTGGCCCGCGGCCTCGCGCACCTGAACCATCGCTTGGACGAGCGCCGGGCCGGTTTCGCGGGCCAGGTCCGCGGCCTCAGCCTGCGCTCCTGAAATCGCTGTCGAGAGCGTCATCAGGCGCGACTCCGCATCGCCAACCCCTTCGTCGAGCGAGCCGAGAAGGGCTGCGAGCCGGTCCTGCTGCTCGGCGATCGCCGCGCCGGTCGCTCCGAGCCGCTCGTTCGCTTCGCGGGCGGCATCGCGCATCCACTCGATTTCCGGGCGCAAAGTCCCGGCTGTCTCGGTAATTCGCGCCGCCTGCTCTTCGGCGGTTCCAAGATCGCCACTGAGCTGCTCGCGAACCTCGGATGAAAGCCGCTCCAGGCCGCTTCGAAGGGCCTCGGTGCGCTCGGCGAGAGCGTCGACCGATTCATGCTGGGCGCCGGTCTGCTCGCCGATCGCCTCCAGTTCCGCCCGCGACCGTCCGAGCGCTTCCACAAAGCGGCCGGCACGCTCGTCGCCCGCTTCGGCGAGAGCTGCGAACCTTTGGTCGAGCTTCACTAGCGCGCGGTCGATCTCGGCCACCATCCGCTGCGATGCGCGCTCCTGCTCGGCAACGCGGCCGGTCAGCGACTCAAGCGCGCTGCTGGCCGAGCTTACGTTGGTCCCGAGCGCTTGCGTCGCTTCGATACCGGCAAGGCCGATCCCTGCCGATGCCTGCTCGACAAGGGTAGTCACCGCCGCGGCCTGAACATCGACCCCGGCCCGGATTTCCTCGAGCGTCGCCGCCGTCCGGTCGAGCAGCGAATCGACAGCGGTCGAGAAGCCGGATTCAGCCTCTCCGACCCGCGCTGCTGCGGCGGCGCCGGCGCTTTCGATATGCGTCAGGTGAGCAACGAGCCGCTGGGCCGCGGACGAGACGATCTCATCGGCCTCGCGAGTGCGCTCCGACAGCGCCGCCACCTGGCTGTCGAGCTCGGCGGTTCGGCTGGCAGTTTCGCTTGCCGCCTCGCGCAGCCGCTCGGAGATCGAGCGCGAATGCTCTTCGGCGCGCGGCAGGTCGTCCAGAAGCACGGCGATGTCGATGCGCGCCGATTCCGCGGCTCGGTCGAGCGCCTCGCCGTGGCGCATCAGCTTTTCGCTGCTGGAGTCGAACTCGCTGGTGATTCCGCCGAGCTTGCCGGTCGCTTCGTCGCCAAGCTGCATCAGATGCTGGGTCATCATCGTCAGTTCGGACCGGCTGTCGCTGATCCGCTGCGACAAGACCTCGAGCAATGCTTCGAGCGAGCGTGCTTCGGTCCGCATCGTGATGACCGAATTGGTGAAGCGCTCGGCTTCCTTGCGGCGGGTCCGGCCGAACATCAGCCAGGCGAGGCCAAGCAGCGCCAGCGGGCCCGTGGCGATGGCGACCCATTCGGCGATCGCCGGCGAAGTCAGCGGCTCGCCGCCGAGCGCGCGGCCGGCCGACCAGGCGGTGTAGGCCGTCCACAGGATCGCGAGCAGTATCAGCGCTGTCGCCAGGACCGCCCGGCCTCCGGGAGTCGCCGGCTCGCCTTCGGTGCGGCTTTCCTCCCACTTCATCCGGTCGAAACCGGCGGCCGGAGCGCCTTGGTCGTCCGAAATTACGGGAATCTCCGGGCCCGGCTGGGCGGGGGAGGCGGCGTGCGGGCGGGTGGCGCTCATGATCGGGCAGTTTACCATCTTTGTCTGCGGGCGAAAGCGATTAGAACGGCTTTGTCGACGTCGCCGCCGCAAGTGCGGCCGAAATGGGGGATTCCAATGGCGCTGGGAGCGCTCATCGCTGCTTATATCGAGGCCGACTCGGGCTCGCTTCGGGCGCTTCTTCCGATCGCCGGCCGAACTCTCCTCGAATATCAGGTGCGATGCGCCGCGGCCGCCGGCGCCGCGCCGATCGTCATCGTCGTCGAACGCATTCCGATCGCTCTCAACGAGGTCATCGAGCGGCTTCAGAAGGACGGATTGCCGGTGATCACGGTCAGCGACCCCGCCGAAGCGGCGAGCCGCTTCGAAGCCGGCGAGATGATCCTTTTTCTCGGCGACGGAGTCGCGCCTCCTCCCGAACTTCCCGCCAGTCTTGCCGAAGAGGAGGAGCCGGTCATCGTCACGGTCCCCGATGACGAAGCCCACCAGCAATTCGAAAGGATCGATGCGCTCAGCCGCTGGTCGGGCGTGGCAATCGTCGATTCCCAGACGCTCGGAGCGACCGCGGCGATGCTTGGCGACTGGGACCTGCAGTCTACTCTGCTAAGGCGAGCGCTTCAGTCCGGTGCCCGCACCGCGCCGCTTGCTTCCGGTGCCGGCGAGCCGCTGCTTGCGGAAAGCGCCGAGGATTTGGCCGACCTCGAGCGGCATCTGATCGTCGCCTCGCGGGGATCGAGAAACGACTGGGCGAGCCGCTACGTCCTGCCTGTGATCGAGGAATTCGCAACCGAGAAGCTTCTCGAGACGCGAATTCGCCCGGAGACGCTTCTCCAGGCAGCATTGCTGCTTTCGGTGGCGGGCGCCATTGCCTTTTTCCAGGGCTGGCTGTGGACCGGGCTGGCGCTGCTCCTGGTCACGACTCCGCTCGGCCTGATCGCGCGCCGGCTGGCCGCGTTGCGGCTCAAGCCGATGCATACACGCTCCTTGAGCAGGCGGCTTCTCTGGCCCGCCGCCGGAGTGGCGTTGATCGCGCTCGGCTGGTGGCAGGCGGGCGACGGCAGCGGCTGGGGCGCCCTGTTCGCTTCGGCGACGGCCGCAGCCCTTTCAGAGGCCGCCCGGATCGAGCGCGGGAAGCTCGATATTCCAGGTGGAATCTGGCTGTTTTCGAGGCGAAACGCGATCATCTCCGCACTTCCCTTCGCTGCCTTTGGCGCCTGGACTGCATATCTGGTGTTTGTGGCGCTATACGCCGGGGCGAGTTTTTTCGTCGCCCAGCACGTTAATCATGGCATTCGGCCCGAATTGACTTAGCGTTAACTCGAATTGGATAAACGCGGCTCGATGGTGCCTGTTGAACGGCCGATCGCTGCCCCCGTCGAAGACGGTGGGGCCATTCCCGAGCGCAAAGCGGGCGGCGGGCGCTTGCCCACGGTCCGGCTCGATTTCTTTCTCGACCCGGCTGCTCGCCTGACCGAGCAGGAACGGGCGCTGATGACGGCGATGCTGGCCGACCTCACCACCATGATCGCCGACGAGTTCACGTCGATGCTGGCCGACGCCGAGCCTGCCAATTACGATTCCGAGCAGCTTCTCGACCGGCTCTGGACCGCGGGGCTGCTCGATATCCCCCAATTGATCGGGCTGCTTCTCCGGCGTGCCGAAGAGGAGCGTGTGGTAGCCGGGATCCGTTCTTCCCGCCCGGCCGGCAAGTCCCGTTTCCTGCAGCCGCTCGTAAACGACGAAGATCCGGATGTCTCGGCCGCCGCAATGGCGCTGATCCTGGCTCGAGGCCGCCGCCGGGACCGATTCGACGGGCCCCGGCTGACGTTCGACGACGTTTCGGCCGGAGCGGCTGTGTCGATCGTCAATACCATCGCAGCTGCGCTCCGGGCCGATCTCGCCAGCCGAACCGGCGCTGCCGAAGCCGACGAGCGCCTCGGCAATGCCGTGAATGCACTGCTTTCCGGTCACGACGAGGGCAACCGGCTCGAGGCGCGGCTGTTCGACCTTGTTCACGCGCTCGCTCGCGCCAACCGTCTGGACGATCGGCTGATCCGCTCCGCGCTCGAAGAGGCGGAGGTTTCGCTGGTTGCCGAGGCGCTCGCCCGCCGCGCCCGGATCGGCTTCGTTTCGGCCTGGGACTTTTTCACTGGCGGTGGAGGACGGCTGGCGATTTTGCTTCGGATGGCGGGAGTGTCCCGCGACCTCGCCGGCGAGATCATCGCGAGCGCGGCGCAAGTCGTCGGAACCGACCCGGAAACCGAGATTCACGCTTTCGACCAGCTGGAGGATGAGGAAATCGACCGCAAGCGCAACTGGTTGAGGCTCGATCCCGACTATCGCGCCGCCATCGGCGCACTGGGAGAAGAGAGTGGCGAGCGCACCGTCTGATCCCAAGCCGGTGCTCGGCCGGGTCGACCGGGACGGCCGGCTGGTCGCTGCCGATCCGGAGCTCGAGCAGCTTCAGCTCGAGGCGGGTTCGAGTCTCGGCGGCTCGCTCGCGCTTCCGCAACTTGCAGGAATCGTCCGAGTCGCTCAGCGGCTTCGAATCCCGGTGTCCCGGCGCATTCTCGCGGCGGGGAAGGAGCAGGACATCGACATGTGGGTTCGGGCGGTTCCCGACGGCGATGATATCGCGCTCACGATTGACCAGTGGAGCGCCCGGCCAGCCTCTCCGCCACGGCTCGCGACGATCGCTACGGTCGAACATGAAACGCTCGCCGCGACCCCGCTGAAATTCGCGGTCGACGAGCAGCTTCGTTTCCTGACCATCGCTCCGGCGCTGGCGGAGCTTCTTTCGAGCGACCCGGCAGCCGCGGCCGGGCAGCCGCTGACGAAGCTGTTCCGGCTGACGGAAGACGAGGAAGGCGAAATGCCGCTGCTCGCTGCGCTTGCGTCCAGAAGCAGCTTCTTGGGTCAGCGGGTGACTGCCCGGTACGGCGGAGCGCAGCTAATCCTGAGCGGCCAACCCGCGCTCGGGCCTGACGGAGCCTTCGCAGGCTTCGAGGGATCGGCAGGAGCGGCCGAGGAGGCTGAGCGGCCTGTGAATAGGCTGCCGCTCGTCGACAGCGCCGTGCACACGGCGCTTCGCTCGCCGCTGAACAGCATCGTCACCTCCGCCGAGGAGATGATCGGGCGCACCGGCGCTGGCGTTCGAAGCGAATATGCCGATTATGCGTCCGACATCGCGGGGGCCGCGCGGCATCTGCTGTCGGTCATCCGTTCGCTTAGCGAGCAGTCGGAGAGCCCTTGCGGTGCCCAGGTCAACCTGCCCGAGCTCGCTTCGGAAGCCGTTGCCCTGATCGAATCGGCGGCACGCGAGCGCGAGATCCTGCTCGCGGTCGAGCCCAGGAAGCCGCTGATCGCTCGGGGCGAATCCCGAAGCATCGTTCAGATCCTGGTCAACCTCATCGGCAATGCGGTGCGCTATTCGTCCGAGCGAACGGCGGTCACCATCTCGTTCGAGACATCGAACGGATCGGCCATGGTCCACATCAGGGACCAGGGGCAGGGGATCGATCCTGCCGACCACGAGCGGATCTTCGAGCCTTTCCAGCAGGGGACGGCGGGTAACGGGGGGAGCGGCCTGGGCCTTTCCATCGCCCGGCGACTCGCCCGCACAATGGGTGGCGATCTCCAGCTTCAAAGCACTCCCGGCGAGGGGTCGCGCTTTACGCTGGTTCTTCCGGTCGCCTAGCCGCGCTTCTTCACCGGGACATATTCGCGTTGTGTCGGCCCGACGTAGAGCTGGCGCGGGCGGCCGATTTTCTGCTCCGGGTCGGAAATCATCTCGTTCCACTGAGCGACCCAGCCCACGGTTCGCGCCAGCGCGAACAAGGCCGTGAACATCTCGGTCGGGAAGCCGATCGCGTTGAGGATCACGCCGGAATAGAAATCGACGTTCGGGTAGAGCTTTTTCTCGATGAAATACTCGTCCTTGAGCGCGATCTGCTCGAGCTCGCGGGCGGTATCGAGCACCGGATCGCTGATCCCGAGATCGTCGAGCACCTCGGCAGCGGTCTGCTGCATGACCTTCGCGCGCGGGTCGTAGTTCTTGTACACCCTGTGGCCGAATCCCATCAGCCGGAACGGGTCGTCCTTGTCCTTGGCCCTGGCGATATATTCCGGGATATTCTCGGGCCGGCCGATCTCGCGAAGCATGTTGAGCGCGGCTTCGTTGGCGCCCCCGTGCGCCGGTCCCCAAAGGCAGGCGATCCCGGCGGCGATGCAGGCGAACGGGTTCGCTCCGGACGATCCGGCGAGCCGGACGGTCGAGGTCGACGCATTCTGCTCATGGTCGGCGTGGAGGATGAAGATCCGCCGCATCGCATTCTCGATGATCAAGTTCGTCTCATAGTCCTCGGCCGGCACGCCGAAGGTCATCCGCATGAAATTCCCGGTGTAGCTCAGGGAATTATCCGGATACATGAACGGCTGGCCGATCGAATATTTGAACGCCATCGCCGCGATCGTCGGCATTTTCGCGATCAACCGGTGCGACGCGATCATCCGCTGCTCGGGGTCGGTGATGTCGGTGCTGTCGTGGTAAAAGGCGCTGAGCGCGCCCACGACGCCGCACATGATGGCCATCGGGTGAGCGTCGCGGCGGAAGCCTCGGTAAAAGGTCATCAGCTGCTCGTGCAGCATCGTGTGGCGCGAGATCGTGTAGGTGAAGGTGTCGAGCTCGTCCGCGGTCGGAAGCTCGCCGTGAAGCAGCAGGTAAGCGACCTCCATGAAGGTCGAATGCTCGGCGAGCTGGTCGATCGGATAGCCGCGGTGGAGAAGGATGCCCTTCTCGCCGTCGATATAGGTGATCGCGCTCTGGCAACTTGCGGTAGATGTGAAGCCCGGGTCGTAGGTGAACATGCCCGTCGAGCCGTAGAACTTGCGGATGTCGACGACCTCCGGGCCGACCGAGCCTTCCAGGACCGGCAATTCGAATTCGCCCTTCTTGGTGTCCAGGGTCACGGGCTCGGTCATTCCTTGGGCTCCACCATCTGATCTTCAATTCTCTTGAGGCTCTCGCCCTGCCCGAGCAGGGCAAGCACGTCAAAAATTCCGGGGCTTGTCGTTCGCCCGGTGAGCGCGGCTCGAAGCGGCTGCGCCAGCTTGCCGAGCTTGACGCCCTCGCGCTCGGCAATCTCGCGGATGCTTTGCTCAAGCGTGTCATGGTCCCACTTTGCGAGCTTCGACAGCTCCCGATGGGCGGATTCGAGAAGTGCTCGGCTCTCGGGCGTGAGCAGCGCATCAGCCGCGGGGTCCATTGAAAGCGGGCGCTTGTCGAACAGGAGTCGCGCCCCATCGGCGAGCTCGCTTATGGACTTCGCGCGTACCTTGAGTGCCGGCATAGCTTGTTCGAGCATCCTTACTTGTTCGCCTGAAAGATGTTGCTGCTTTTGTGAGATAAGTCCGTACGGCGTGGGACCACTGGCGGAGTAGTAGTTGGCCAGGCTGCGCGCGACCAACTGAGCAAGTCGCGCGTCATCTGCCTCGCGGATGTAATGACCGTTGAGATTTTCGAGCTTCTTCAAGTCGTATCGCGAGGGCGACTTGCCGACGTGATCGAGTCCAAACCATTCGATCGCCTGCTCGCGCGAGATGATTTCCTCGTCGCCGTGGCCCCAGCCGAGTCGCAGCAGATAATTGAACACCGCCTCGGGAAGCATCCCCAGCTCGTCGCGATAGGCGTCGACCCCAAGCGCTCCATGGCGCTTGGAAAGCTTGGCTCCGTCGGGGCCGTGGATCAGCGGCACATGGGCGTAGATGGGCTCCGGCCAGTCCATCGCACGGACGATTGCCAGTTGCCGGAACGCATTGTTGAGGTGATCATCGCCGCGGATCACGTGGGTGACGCCCATGTCGTGATCGTCGACGACGACCGCCAGCATGTAGGTCGGAGTGCCGTCGGAGCGAAGAAGCACGAAATCGTCGATTTCGCCGTTCTGGACGGCGACTCGGCCCTGGACCCGGTCGTCGATGACCGTCTCGCCCTCTTGAGGCGCTTTGAGCCGGACTACAAACGGCTGGCCCTCCGGACCGTCCGTCCGCTCCCGCCACGGGCTCCGGATCCGGAACGGCCGCCGCTCCGACTGCGCCTTCTGGCGCTCGGCAGCGAGCTCGTCCTGGGTCATGTAGCAACGGTAGGCGTGCCCGCGCTCGAGCAGCTTGTGGGCAACCTCGGCATGCCGAGCCCAGAATTGGGACTGATAATATTCGTGGCCGTCCCAATCGAGGCCGAGCCAGCGCATCCCGTCAAGGATCGCGTCGATCGCGTCCTTCGTTGAGCGGGCTTTGTCCGTATCCTCGATTCGAAGCAGGAACTTGCCGCCGTGGTGGCGGGCGAACAGCCAGTTGAACAAGGCTGTGCGTGCGCCGCCGATGTGCAGGAAGCCGGTCGGGGAGGGCGCGAAGCGCGTGACTACGGCCATATCCCCTGCGGAATGATCGCTTGCGCTCAAGCGCGCTTTCCTCTTGTCTTTGTCGTGCGATGCAATGGACGAGCGCCCCTAACATAGCGGGTGCGCCTCTTCCACAGCGGGCTCGGGGCTATTGGAGGGCGCGTTTCGACGCGGCTCGGGAAAGGGTTGAAACCTTTCTCGAGGCCGAGCGCGCGCAGCTTCCGCCCTGGTTCGTCGTCGGCTTCGGAAGCGGGATCGCCGGCTGGTTCGCGCTCGACGGGCCGAACCAGTGGCTTGGCCTGATGGCTGTCTGCGCCGGAATCGCAATCGCAGGCTTTGCATCGCACGGCGGCCGGGCAGAGCGTGCCGCCGGCTGGTTCGCGCTTGCGATGGTTTTCGGCTGCGCCGTCATCTGGACCCGCTCGAACCTGGTTGCGGCGCCGCGCCTCGACCGGCCGATGGTGGCGAACTTCGACGCTCGGGTGGAGCGGGTCGAGCCGCTGGTCGCCAAGGGGACGCTTCGGCTGACCCTTGCTACCGCCAGTCCGGAGCTGCCACCGCGGCTGCGGGTCTCCTTGCCGGCGGACAAAGCTCCGGCTGACCTCGGGCGCGGCGCGCAGATCCGGGTTCGCGCCTGGCTCATGCCGCCGCCGCCGATGGCCCTTCCCGGAACCTACGATTTCGCCCGCGATTCCTGGTTTCGGGGCACCGGAGCAGTCGGCCGCGCCCACGGGATTGAGGTGCTCGAGCCGGGCATTCCGGGCGGCCTCGATTCGGTTCGGGAACGCCTCGGCCGCCACATCCGCGAGCAGCTCCCCGGGTCCAGCGGCACCATCGCAATGACGCTCGCGACCGGCGACCAGAATGCGATCAGCGAGGAGGATGCGGAGGCGATGCGTCGAAGCGGGCTGGCGCATCTCCTGTCGGTCAGCGGGCTCCATATCGCCGCTCTGGTCGGCGCGGCCATGCTCCTGACGCTCAAGCTGCTGGCGCTCAGCGAACGGCTGGCGCTGCGCTGGAACCTGATCCTCGTCGCGGCCGGAGTCGGTGCTGTCACCGGCATCGGTTACACTTTGCTCACCGGAGCGCAGGTGCCGACGGTCAGAAGCTGCATCGCGGCGCTTCTAGTCCTGGCAGGAATTGTGCTCGGGCGGGACGCGATCAGCCTTCGCCTCATCGCCGTCGGGGCGCTGCTGGTTCTCCTGGTGCGCCCGGAGACGATCGCCGGGCCCAGCTTCCAGTTCAGCTTCGCTGCGGTCACCGCGATCGTCGCGCTTCACTCGACCCAATGGGCGAGGCGCAGATTCCAGCGGCGCGACGACGGAGCGTTGACGAGGCTCGGAAGGGCGCTGTTCGCTCTGTTCCTGACCGGCCTTGCCGTCGAGATCGCGCTGACGCCCCTGGCGCTCTACCATTTCCACAAGGCCGGCCTTTACAGCGTCGCTGCCAATTTGATCGCAATCCCGCTCACGACCTTTGTGATCATGCCGGCCGAAGCGGCGGCGCTTCTTTTGGACCTGATCGGCCTTGGAGCGCCGCTGTGGTTGCTCACCGGCGCTGCGCTCGACGTCCTGCTGTGGGTCGCGCACACCGTCGGCAACGCCCGCGGCGCCGTTGCGATGCTCGCGACGATGCCGCCCATGGCCTTCGCTGCGATGGTCGTTGGCGGGCTCTGGATCTGCCTGTGGACGAGCCGGGTCCGCCTTTTTGGACTGGTGCCGTTCCTGGCCGGAGCGGCCGCAGCGGCCCTCGCCCCAGCTCCCGACCTGCTGGTCACCGGCGACGGCCGTCATCTGGCGATGGTCGCCGGCGGACGGCCGCTGATTTTTCGCGAGCGAAGCGGCGATTATATCCGCGACGTGTTGAGCGAAGCGTCGGGCTTCGACCAGGACCCGGAGGCGCTGGATGGCTCGGGGTTCGGATCCTGCTCGCGTGACAGCTGCGTCGCCACACTCGACCGCGACGGCCGGCGATGGCTCCTGCTCGCGACCCGCTCGTCGGTGTGGATCGACTGGCCGATCCTGGTCGATGCGTGCGCCAAGGCCGACATCGTTGTCTCCGACCGATGGCTTCCGCGGGGGTGCACCCCGAAATGGCTGAAGCTCGACCGCCGCTCGCTCGAACAGACGGGAGGGGTGGCAATCTATCTTCGCGGCCAGCCGCGGGTGAAGACTGTCGCCGAGCGGGTAGGGCAACATCCGTGGGCGACTTCCCCTCGCAAACGGGCTAATCGCTAGCTCTCTGACAACGGAGAGCAGGAAATGCCGCAATTCGTGATCGAGCGTGATATGCCGGGAGTCGGCGGACTGGGGCAGGACGAGCTCCAGGGCGCGTCGCAGAAGAGCTGCACGGTACTTCGCGACCTCGGGCCGGAGATCCAGTGGGTCCATTCCTATGTGACCGACGACAAGATCTACTGCATCTATCGAGCCCCGAGCGAAGATCTGATCAAGAAGCATGCCGAAACCGCCGGGCTTCCGGCCAACACGATTTCCGAGGTCCGCAACGTCATTGATCCGACGACAGCCGAATAGAATTACTCCGTCGCGGCCTGCCAGACCGCGAGCTCGTTGCCGCTCGGGTCGCGGAAGTGAAAGCGTCGCCCACCGGGGAAGGGAAAGATCGGCCTGACGATCGTTCCGCCGGCGAGCTCGACCGCCGCAAACGCGGCTTCGAGCTTTTCAACCCGGATTACCGGCAACGGCGCTCCGGGTTTGCCGGCGGGGTCGGCGTCGAGCCCGAAGTCGGTGTCGCCGGTCGTAGTCGCGGCATAAGTCGGAGCGAACTGCGTCATCGTCCAGCCGAATGCGCTCTCGTAGAATTTTCGCGTTTCGGCGATTTCCGTCGCCGGTAGCTCGACATAATCCAGGCGTGCCATCCGGGGCTCCTTGTTCAACTCGCTCGAAGGGACTGTCGCGCAGCCCGCGACGGCAAGCGCTGCGAGGGCGGCAACGGCCAGACGCACCGCAAACGCCTCAATACCGCCGGATGAGGCCGCTCAGCCGCCCCTGAATCTGCACCCGGCTTTCGTCGAAACGCTGAGGCTCGTAGCTGGGGTTGGCGGGATCGAGCCTGACCATCCGGCCCTCTCGCCGATAGGTCTTCAAAGTGGCTTCCTCGTTATCGACCAGAGCCACGACGATCTCGCCGTCGCGAGCGGTGTCGACCTTCCGGATAAGCGCGAAATCGCCATCGAGGATTCCCTCCTCGACCATCGAATCGCCCGACACTTCGAGCGCATAATGCTCGCCCGGGCCCAGCAGCGCCGCTGGAACCGCGAACCCTTCGGTGCCCTGCAGCGCCTCGATCGGAGTACCGGCGGCGATCCGGCCGTGAAGCGGGATTTCGACCGTGTCGTTTGCAGCCGCCGGGACAACGGGCCTCGCCGAAATCGATGCCGGCGCGCTCGATTCGGGCAGTTTCACCACTTCGAGCGCCCGGGCGCGGTTGGGCAAACGACGGATAAAGCCCCGCTCCTCGAGCGCCGAAATGAGCCGGTGAACGCCGGACTTCGACTTCAGGTCGAGCGCTTCGCGCATCTCGTCGAAGCTCGGGCTGATGCCGGTCTCCGCGAGCCGATCGTGGATGAACAAAAGAAGTTCGCGCTGCTTTGCCGTAAGCATTCCCCGGTTCCTTTCAACATGGAACGAACGGGGAACGTGTAGGAAACAAAGAGACCGGGGTCAAGGCGCGTTCGAGCGGCGCCCGGTTCAGTTGCCGGTTCCGGTGATCCTCTTCCTCGCCGCTTCGATCGCGGATTCGTTGCGGGTGACTCCGACATCCTGTTTGGCGGCCGCAATAAACTGCAGCGCATATTCTTGCGCTAGCGGTTCACTGAACTGGGTCTGCACTTCGGAGATCAGCCGTGGCTGGTTAAGCGCATTGCCCGGAATGATCTCGTTCACCTTGACGACGAAGAAGCCGCCGCCCTGCGGGACTGTCCCCACCTGCGTCTTGCCTTCGGCGATCGTGAACAGCACGCGCATCGGCGCCGGCACCTGGTCGCCCATTTCGGACAGCTGGATTCGCCGCGCCCGCGCCGGCTGCACCGGCGGAAGCTGTACGCCCGCCTGCTTGGCGGCGTCCGCCAGCGAGACCTTTCCGGAGGCTTTGGAAGCGATGTCCGCCGCGGCCGCGCGAGCGCGATTCGCCGCCTGATTCTGGATCCAGTCCCCTCGCACCCGGTCGCGAATGCTCGCCAGCGGTGCGGGCGCGGCCGGGATGACCTCTGCCGGTGCGACCATCACGAAGCCCTGGTTGTCGGCGAGCTGTTCAATAAGCGGCTCGTCGCTGGGCATCAGCTCGAACCCGCTCTTGAGCGCGGGCGCCAGCTCCTCGGGAAATTCGTACGACGGATTTCCCCGGGCGACGCCGCTGGCGGTGATCGGGGGAGTGGTCGTCACCGGCAAATTGGCGGCCCTGGCAGCTTCATCGAAATTGGCGCCACCGTCGATCGCGTCCTGAACCCTGTTGATCAGATCGCCGAGCGCGTTCGACCTCTTGTCGGTAGTGATCCGCTCGGCGATCTCGTCGCGGACCTGCGCGAGCGGCCTGCCGGGTTGGGTTTTGATTGAGTCGACCTTTACCACGTGCCAGCCGAGATCCGACTGGACCGGGCCGACGATGTCTCCCGCCGAAGCGTTGAACGCCGCCGCCGCGACCTTGTCTCCGGCGAGGTCGGCGAATTGCGGCCGGGTCTGCGGGCCGACGGAAACGTCGGCGCCGCTCAAGCCGGCCGGCTTGACCGCCTCGACGAAGCTCTGGCCGCCGCGCGCGCGCTGGGCGATCTGCCTGGCGACATTCTGGTCGGGAACGACCGCCTGGCTGATCACCCGGATGTCCCTGGCGGCATATTGGCCCTGATTCGCCTTGTAATAAGCGGCGATCTCTTGCGGAGTCGCGGTGACGTTCTCCACCTGTCCGGGCCCGATCCGGGCCAGTCGAAGCACGCGCTGCTCGGGGACCGTGTAGCGGTTGCGGTTGGCCGCGTAGAATTGCTGGATCTGGGCGTCGGTCGGATCGAGACCCGCGGCGAAGGCCGCGAACGGAACCATCGCGATTTCCCCCCGGCGCTCTTCCAGGAGCATCGACGCATAGGGCGTGGCAATTCCGATCGGGACTCGGGCATTGCTTGCGGCCGGCGTCAGCAGCAGCCTCTGGAGAAGCGAACCGGTGACCGCCTGGCGAAGCTCGGCGTCTGACATTCGCTGCTGGGCGAGAAACGCCTGATAGCTTTCCTGAGTGACCTGACCTGCCAGTCCACGGACTCCCGGGATGTTGGCGATTTCAGCGTCGATCTGCCGCTTCGAAAGCACGAAGCCATGCTTGCGCGCGAAAGCCTCGAGCACCCGTTCGTCGATCAGGGCCTGCAAGAGCGGCTCGAATTCGCTCTCGATCGCCGGATAGCTGGCCTCCGGATTTTGCTCGCGGACCTGCCCCAGCCGCCGCTGCATCACCGTGCTCATGTCGCGGTCGGTGATTTCAAGCGATCCGGCCTTGGCAAGCGTCGAGCTGCTGAGGCCGCCGCCCGGCTGAAGGCTGCTGACGTCCGCGATCGCGAACGAAGCCATGATCAGCACCAGGAACGCCACCAGTGCGACGACTCCGACCGTCGATTTCGTCATGTTGCGGATGAATGTGAACATTGAGGGAATCTCTCGCGGATCGTTGATTGACCGCCGCTTTACGGGCGGGCGCTTGCGCCTTCAAGCGCGGCGCGGCTACGGCCGGCTTACGGAAACAAGGGGTGAGGAATGACGCGCAGGAAGCTGGTCGTCGGCAATTGGAAGATGCACGGGGTTGAGGCCGACATCGCCGAGATCGGGGCGATCGCCGCCGCTGCCCGGCAGTATTGGCAAGTGGACTGCGGCCTGTGCGTGCCCACAACGCTGATCGAGCGCGCGGCTCGGGCCGTGCCCGGCTTTGCGATCGGAGCGCAGGACGTGCATCAGGCGGAAAAAGGGGCGCACACCGGCTGCATCTCGGCGGCAATGGCGGTGGACGCAGGAGCGACGATGGCGATTGTCGGCCATTCGGAGCGACGCGAAGCCCAGCACGAGAGCGATTCGGCCGTTCGGGCGAAGGCACAAGCGGGGCTCGGGGCGAATCTCCTGGTGATCCTGTGCGTCGGCGAATCCCTGTCTGTGCGCGAGGCCGGCGATGCGGTCCCGGCGGTCGACCGGCAGCTCGACGAGTCGCTTCCCCGCGGAGTGGATGTCGACAGGCTCGCGATCGCCTATGAGCCAATCTGGGCGATCGGGACCGGAAAGACGGCGACGATCGACGATATCGCCGAAATGCACGCCTCGCTGCGGCAGCGGTTGAAGGCCGCTTATGGCGACGCCGGCGAGGCCGTCCGGATTCTCTATGGCGGGTCGGTCAAGCCGTCGAATGCCGCCGACATCTTTTCGGTCGCCGATGTCGACGGGGCGCTGGTCGGCGGAGCGAGCCTGACGGCCGCCGATTTCGTGCCGATCATCGAAGCTGCGGCGTTGAAAGCATGACTGGTGCCCGCTAAGTCGCCGCTTCGACAACCAAAGGCTCGCCGATGTTCACCTTCCTTCTGATCGTCCAGACACTTGTCGCTGCAGCGCTTGTGGGAACCATCCTCATGCAGCGCTCCGAAGGCGGAGGCCTGGGAGTAGGCGGAAGCTCGTCGGGCTTCATGACGGCGCGAGGCGCGTCCGATTTTCTGACCCGCTCGACGGCGGTGCTCGCGACCATCTTCATTACCCTGGCGATCACCCTCGCAGCGATTGCCGGAGCCAGCCGCCAGCCCGCGACGCTCGATCCGACTCTTGCCAACCAGGTCGCCCCGGTCGTCCCGGCGACCGACGACGCCCCGGTGCCGGGGCAGCCGGCGCAGGAGGAGCCCGCACCGCAGGCTCCGGCGCAGAACGCGCCCGCGGTCCCGCTCGCAGAGTAACGCTCCACAAAAAATTCTTGTTTGCGGCTTGCCCTATCGGCCAGTCGGCCCCTAAGCCTTGTCTCCCATGGCGCGGTTCATATTCGTCACCGGCGGCGTGGTGTCCTCTCTTGGAAAAGGCCTCCTTTCGGCCTCACTCGGTGCGCTCCTCCAGGCGCGCGGGTACACGGTGCGGATTCGCAAGTTCGATCCCTATCTGAACGTCGATCCGGGAACGATGTCGCCGTACCAGCACGGCGAGGTCTATGTGACCGACGACGGCGCCGAGAGCGATCTCGACCTTGGCCATTACGAGCGCTTCACCGGGGTGACTGCCAGGCAGTCGGACAATGTCACGACCGGGCGCATCTACCGCGACATCATCGCCCGCGAGCGGCGCGGCGATTATCTCGGCGCCACCGTCCAGGTGATCCCACACGTCACCAATGCGATCAAGGAATTCGCGCTCACCGACATCGACGACGTCGATTTCGTCATCTGCGAGATCGGCGGGACGGTGGGCGACATCGAGAGCCTGCCGTTCATCGAGGCCATCCGCCAGCTGAGGAACGACCTCGGCCGCGACCAGACGGTGAGCGTCCACACGACGCTCGTCCCGTGGATCAAGGCGGCCGGCGAATTGAAGACCAAGCCGACCCAGCATTCGGTTCGCGAGCTCTCGAGCCTTGGAGTGCAGCCGAACGTGCTGCTGTGCCGGTCCGAGAAGGAGATCCCCGAGGCGGAGCTCGAGAAGATCGCCTTGTTCTGCAACGTCCCCAAGTCGGCGGTCATACCGGCGCTCGACGCGCGCTCGATCTACGACGTGCCGCTCCAATATCATTCCGAGGGACTCGACGACGAAGTGCTTCGCGCATTTCGTATCGACGACGCGCCCGAGCCCGACCTCGATCGCTGGCGCGACATCATGGATCGGATCGACAATTATGAGGGCGAGGTGACGATCGGCGTCGTCGGAAAATATGTCGGGCTTCCCGATGCTTACAAAAGCCTCAACGAGGCGCTGGTCCACGGCGGAATCGCCAACCGCGCAAAGGTGCACATCCGCTGGCTCGACGCCGAGCTGTTCGAGCATCCCGGCGCTAATCTCGCCGCCGAGCTCGAGCCGCTCCACGGGATTCTCGTTCCGGGCGGCTTCGGAGAACGCGGCAGCGAGGGCAAGATCGCCGCTGTCAGGTTCGCCCGCGAGCGCAACGTTCCGTTCTTCGGCATCTGCCTTGGGATGCAGATGGCCTGCATTGAGGGCGCTCGGGTCGCCGGGATCGAGGACGCGTCGAGCACCGAATTCGGCCCCGCCGAAGAGCCGGTGATCGGCCTCATCACCGAGTGGATGAGCCCCGAGGGGCTTCAGGAACGCGCGGCCGACGGCGATCTTGGCGGAACCATGCGGCTCGGCGCCTACGAGGCCGAGCTCGGTCACAACAGCCGCGCGGCCGGAATTTACGGCGCGACTGACATCAGCGAGCGGCACCGCCATCGCTACGAGGTCAACACCCATTACATGCCGGCGCTCGAAAAGAGCGGGCTCGTCTTTTCCGGAATGTCGCCCGACGGCCGCTTGCCCGAGATCGTCGAGCGGCCCGACCACGCCTGGTTCGTCGGAGTCCAGTTCCACCCCGAGCTGAAGAGCCGCCCGTTCGAGCCGCACCCGCTGTTCGCAAGCTTCATCGAGGCCTCGCTGGCCCAGTCGCGACTCGTCTAGCGCGAGTTCGAAGAGGAGCCGCTCGCGTCGCTCTTCGCAGGTGAGTTCGTTGGCAGGTCCATCTTGTACAGGAACACCCGGCCGCCGTCGTCACGGTTGAAGTAAATCGTCTTTTCATCGTCCGTTGGGATCGCCCGGACATCGTCGATGCCGTCGAGGGCCGTGAGCCGCGCCAGTCCCGTGCCATCAGGGTGGATCCGATAGATGAGCGCCTCGCGGCCTTTAGGTCCTCCTTCCGTCGCGGAGGAGAAGTAGATCCATTCGCCTGATGAGCCCCAGTGCGGATAGCCGTCGAACGCGAAGCTGTTGGTGATGTTGCGCCGCTCTTTCGTTTCCAGATCGACGATTATCAGCTCTCCGTTCCGTGCCGGGGCTCCGTCCGCGTCGGGGTGCCATTCCACGAATACTACCGACCCGCCGTCCGGAGAGAATGAGGGAAATGTTTCGATTTCGGGCGTGTCGCTGATCACTTCGGCTTGCGAACCCTCCTCGCGCACCCGGACGATATCGGACTCGTCGCCCTCCTTGTCGGCGGGGTCGAAGGTCCGGTTGAACACCAGCCACTGCCCGTCTGGACTCCATTTGGGATGACCGTCCCTGCCGGGGTGGGGCGAAACCGATCTGGTGACGCCGGTAGCGAGTTCGAGAACATATACTTCGTCATTGCCGTCGCGGGTCGACACGAAGGCGATCTTCGTTCCGTCCGGTGACCAGGCGGGATTCCGATCGTCGCTGGCCGAGCTGTGCAGCCGCCGTATCGAACCGTCGCCCGTATTCAGCGCATAGAGCTGCCAACGGCCGTCCATGTTCGACTGGAAGGCAACCTGCTGGCCGTCAGGCGACGGATAGGGGTATGCGAGCTCGTACTTGCCGATCTGTTCCATCTCGGCGGGTAGGGTGGTCATGGCGGCTGGATCTGCCGCTGCAATGGCTATGACGGCAAGCGTGCCGAGCGCGACGACAGCCATGGTCACAAGTCCGCGGTCAGTCGCAGCGACACGTGCCGCGGTGCGTTGTAGAAGAAGGCGTTGCTCGCCTGCACTTCCCAAACATAGGCATCGAAGACGTTGCCCATTAGCAGTCGCAGGCTTGTAGGCGTGCCGCCCAGGTTCCAGCGATAGCGGACTCCCAAGTCGACGATTTCGGCGGGCGGCACTTCGAGCGTGTTCGCGGTATTGGCGACTCGCTTGCCGTAGCTGTTGACGGTCACGTCGAATGCGAGGCCCTCGATTTGCGGCGGACGGTATTCGGCGCTTGCGAGCAGCGTCCTTGCCGTCGAACCGACCGGGTGCTTGCCGATCAGGCCCGATTCCGCCGCTTCGCCGCTGACTCGGGCGTCCAGCAGCACTGCTCCGGCGAGGAGGCTGAGGTTCGGTGTCACATCGCTTGTGAACGAGATTTCCGCACCGCGGTGACTCACTTCGCCCAGCCGCCTGTAAAGCCGCGACGGGTCGAGGCTGAAGTACGGCTTTTCGACGTTGAACAGGCCGGCAATGAGCCGGGTCCCGGGAGCGATCGTCCAGCGGACACCGGCGTCATATTGCTTCGTCAGGATCGCCGGTGGAGCCTCGTCGCGGTTGGTCGCAATGTCGGGCGCCGCGCCGCTCTCCTCGAGCCCCTTGGTGAAGCCCGCATAGACCGCGAGGCTTTTCGACACATGTGCAGCGGCGCTGGCGTTGTAGAGCCAGGGTGACGCCTTGCGCTCCGTCTCCCCGAGGAACGGATCGTGCGTGTTTTTCCGATAGCTGGTCTTCTGGAGCCCGAGCGTGATCTCGCCGACACCGGCCCAGCGGCCCTCGTAACCGGCTCCGAACGACAATTGACGGATCCTGTCGCGCGACTGCGGTCCTTCGGTGAAGTCCGGCTCCGGGACCCTGTCCGGGTCGCTGATCGAATCCGGCCCGAGATCGACCGACGATGAACCGCCGTAGCGGCGTGTGTGTTCGCGGCCGCGCACCGCAAGATGAAGGATGTGCCGGCGTGAGCCCTCGTCGAACGTTCGCGAGCCGCGCAGCTCACCGGACGTCGAGGCGAACTTCTGGTCGGGTGCCCTGACGACCCGGTGTGACGAGGCGACGCCGTCCGGCGACACGTTCAGATACTGGTCGGAAAAACTCTGGTCAGACTGGTAGAGCGAGCGGAACAGTCCGGCGCTTATGGCGAGCGATCCTTGCGAGTAGCGGGCGATCGTCCCGTAATTCGCATCTTCGGCAACATAGTGCATCCACGGCTGGCTCACATTCTTGCCGCGTTCGACCTTCACCGGCAGGTAATCGCCGCCGACAACGTAGCGCGGTTGCGGGCGGTCGCCGCGGTGGATGACGCCGCTCCAGAACGGGATCACCTCCAGTGTCTCCGTTGGCCTCCACCGCAACATCGCCGCGGCCATCAAATGGGTCGACGGCTCGGCCCAGAGCGCCGGATCACGACTGATATTCACGCCTCCGCCCAGCGAGAGCTTGTCGACAATCAGCGGCAGCTCCGCATCGGCTTCCCAGCGAAGGAAGCCAAGCGTGTTGGCGATCGCGACGGTGCTCAGCGATGGTTCGTCGCCGGGTAGCCGGAGGCGGTAGTCGGCGATCCCAGTCGGCGCGGGGAAGGGGTAGCCTTGCGCCGAAATGCCGACCTGGATCGTGGATCCGCGGACCAGCCGCGAGACGAAGCCGCGGACCGCGTCATAATAGAGGCCCTCAAGGCGAATGTTGCCGGCGGTGAATGGCGAGAAGCCGCGGACGTCGCCCGAGTGGTAGAGCCCGATGCTTTCGTTGCCGATGCTGCTCCCGAACGCGTCTTCGGCGGAGCGGAGCGCATTTTCGTCCGTCCGCTGGGCAAAAGCGGGGGATTCGATCGCTGCGGCCGAAGCGAGGAGCAGCAAGGCCGTCACGGGGACGGGATGGAAATGTGTTCGACTGGGCACAGGACACCTCCGGATCAACTGCTAAGCTTCTTAGCAGTTGATCCGGAAACTGGCAACTCCGACTATGGATAGCAGACGCGGTACACGACAATCATGTGCGCTACCGGCCAGCCGGTGAGAGCGAGATTCAGGCCAATCGCGCGCCACAGCCTGCCCCCGGGCAGCATCGGCGACACTTCGGGCTCGACACCGAGGATCGCCTGAAGCCGCCACGTATTGGGGCCGGAGCCGGACATGCCGAGCGCCGCCGCCGGTGCTGTCGACCCGCGTGACACTGCAAGCAGCGCCGATGCAAGAACACACGGCCCGGCTCGCTCAGCGGCCTGTGAGTCCGCGCGCCGCTCGCGGGCCTGCCGGTAGAGTGTGAGGGCGCGGTCAGTTCCCGGAGCCAGGTCGCCGAGGAAAGTCAGCAGCGCCAACATCGCCGGATCGTGACTGCTCGCATGGGCGCGCTCATGGTGCAGGGCCGCTAGCAGCTCCTCGTCGGTCATGCGCTTCAACACACCACGCGACACATAGGCACAAGGTTGAAGCGCCCCCGCGACGAAGCATTCGCAGCCGTCGTCGTCGATCTCCCTTACCGGGACCGAAACCTGCGCGGCTGCCCTCTCGAGGCGTGGCGAGGCTGCACGCGCCAGCTTCTTCAGCGCCCGTACGCCGGAGTTGCGGCGATAAAGGCGCCACGCTGCTCGCCCGACGAGCGCCACGGCGAGAGCGAACGGCACATGGTACTGGAGGAAATGCAAATGATCGTCCGGATGCATGTGGGTCGCTGACCGCACCGCCACCATCGCAATCACCGCAAGCATCACCAAACCCGGGCAGGCTGTGAGAAGGGCGGCAGCGCGCCAATCGGCGCGAGTTGCCGGCAGCTTCCGCGCAATCTTGTCGCTGGCAAGCGCCGCGATCGCCGGCAGAAGCAGCATTGGCCAGAGCTGGCTGACCGGGCTGTTGAACAGAAGCTCCAGCACATAGCGGCCGGTCGACAGCTCGGCTCCGGTCATCGGCCCAAATCCTTCTTGCGCTCGGCGATCAGCCGCTCAAACTCGTCGATAGATTTCTCGTCGATGGCCAGCTCGTCGACGAACTGTGCGATAACGGGCCGGCCGTAGTTGCGTTTGAGCGACCGGATGACATCGCCGATCACCGATGAGTTGAACTGGTCGCGGGTCTGGGCCGCTTCGAAATGGGTGACCTTGCCGCGCTTTTCTTTCCGGACCAGCGCCTTGTCGGCGAGATTGTTGAGGACGGCCTTCACTGCCGAATAGGAAATGGTCCTGCCCGATTCGTTCAGCGCACGATGGGCGTCGGGCACGCCGACCATTCCGCCGCGGTCCCACAATACTTCCAATATCTCGCCCTCGAGCGGGCCAACGGCCACGGCCGCGCCCGTGCGATCGGAGCGAAAAACGGACATCCTGGTCTCCCGGACTAACTGCCAATGGCCTTAGCAGTATCCGCTGCGGACAGAAATCCCTTTTCGACGGACAGCAGGGCGGATCGTCCCGCTCCGTTAGTCTTGAGCGGAAGCGTCGGTTCACGCTCGAAGGATGCAATTCCCGCCGTTGCCGGGTTCTTCAACCGGCCCTAAATGCGGCCAATGACAAACAGCATTTCGACCCGCCTTGTGATTCTCGGCTCGGGCCCGGCCGGCTACACGGCCGCAATCTACGCCGCGCGCGCGGGCCTCTCGCCGATCGTAATCCAGGGCATCCAGCCCGGCGGCCAGATGACCACCACCACCGACGTTGAGAATTACCCCGGTTTCCGCGACGTTATCCAGGGACCGTGGCTGATGGAGGAGATGCAGGCCCAGTCCGAGCATGTCGGAACCAAGGTCGTGTGGGACCACATCGTTGCGGTCGATTTCTCGCGCCGGCCGTTCGTCCTGACCGGCGATGGCGGCACGCAATATCATGCCGACGCGGTGGTCGTCGCGACCGGCGCCCAGGCCAAATGGCTGGGCCTTCCGTCCGAAGAGCATATGAAGGGCAAGGGCGCGTCCGCCTGCGCGACCTGCGACGGCTTCTTCTACCGCGGCAAGAAGGTTGCGGTGATCGGCGGCGGCAACACCGCGGTCGAAGAGGCGCTGTACATGACCAACCACAGCCATGACGTGACCTTGATCCACCGCCGCGATTCCCTGCGCGCTGAAAAGATCCTCCAGGACCGCCTGTTCGCCAACGAGAAAATCGACGTGATCTGGGATTCGGAGGTCGTCGAGTTCGTCGGCGGCGGCGATCCCGAAGCGCTGACGGGCCTCGATATCCGCAACAAGCGCACCGGCGAGGTCAGCCGCCTCGAGGTCGAAGGTGCGTTCGTGGCCATCGGCCACAAGCCCGCGACCGAGCTGTTCGAAGGCCAGCTCGACCTCGACGATGAAGGCTATATCAAGGTCGAGCTCGGGACGACAAAGACCAATATTCCCGGAGTGTTCGCCTGCGGCGACGTGATGGACAAGATCTACCGCCAGGCGGTCACGGCCGCCGGCACCGGCTGCATGGCCGCGCTGGATGCCGAGAAGTTTTTGGCGGCGGAGGAGTATGAATCTCTAGCAGCAGAATAATGATCGTGCGTAGGCCGTCCGTGTGCCAGCCGAGCACGTGATCCATTAACCGCCGATCGGGGGACAAGCGCTGGAACAGATGCCTGACCACGTCCAGATGTTTTACCACGTCCGGATTTTGCTCGGCGTCGTGCTGGCGCTCGCCATCACCCGCATCCTGTCCGGCCTCCCGAGGTTCTTCGAGCACCGAAGCATCAAGATCGTTTCGGTCACCCATCTGTTCTGGATCGGAACCGTGCTTCTCATGGCGATCCACTTCTGGTGGTTTCAGTTCGGGCTGATCCGGGTTCAGACATGGCACTTCTCGCTGTTCGTCTTCGTCCTGTTCTATGCGTTCCTTTTCATCCTGATGGCGAACATGCTCGTTCCCGACGAGCTTCGCGAGCACCGCAATTACAATGATTATTTCATGTCCCGCAGGCGTTGGTTTTTCGGGCTTCTCGCGGTGACCATACCGGTCGATCTCGTCGATACCCTGCTGAAGGGCACGGCCTATTACCGGTCGCTGGGTATCGAATATCCGTTGAGGCTCATTTGCCTGCTGGTGCTTTGCGCAATCGCCGCCTGGACCCAAAATCGCCGCTTTCACGTGATCTTCGCAGGGGCGTACTTCGTCTATCTCGCCTCGTGGATCGTGCGGCTTTACGAAGTCCTCGAATGAGCGGCAGGTGCGGGAATGTCCGCGACGGGTGGAGAATGGACCCAAGTTGGTAGCGGCTTTCTTGACACCGCGGCGATGCTAGAAAGCATCATGGTGACGCCTGAGCCGCTGCCCGCCGTGCTCCCCGGGATGGAGTATTTCGATTATCTCGGAATCGGCGTTTTCGCGGTCTCCGGAGCGCTGCTCGCTGCCCAGAAGCGTCAGACGTTCGTCACATTCCTGTTCTTCGCTGTGGCGACCGGCATAGGCGGTGGCACGGCTCGCGATCTGCTTATCGGAGCGCCGGTCTTCTGGGTTCAGCAGAACTGGGTCCTGCTCATTTGCATGGCGGCGGCATTGATCGTCTGGTTTACCCCGTTGCGCATCTGGGGTGGCACTGCCCTCGTCTGGTTCGACGCCGTGGGTTTGGCGACATTTGCCACCTACGGAACAGCCAAGGGGCTCGCCTATGGCGCGGCACATCTGCCCGCCATTGGACTGGGGGTTCTGACCGCATGCGCCGGAGGCATCATTCGCGACCTTCTGGCAAACGAGCCATCGATCCTGCTTCGCCCCGAACTCTATGTCACCGCCGCTGCACTGTCGGCCGGTCTGATGGCGCTGCTGACCATAGCTGGCGTCCCCGCTCCGCTGGCAGGTGCGATCGCCGCAGCGGCAGGCTTCGGGTTGCGCGGGCTCGCAATCGTCAAGGGTTGGTCGCTGCCGATCTATGGTCGATGATACCGGCCTCTGCCGCGACGCACCTTTCGCCGCAAAGCAACGTTCCTCTGCTGACAGGTCGAGGAGGCCTTAGGTGAGTAAAATGCCGGCACTGTTTATCGGCCCTGGAAGCCCGATGGACACGCTCGAACTCAAGGGCTTTCCCAAGGCGTTG
>JBPCOC010000066.1:0-123163 GCA_051000635.1 Sphingomicrobium sp.
GACCTGTTCCTCGCGGTCGCCGCTTATCACCAGCTCGCCGAAACCGTCGATTGCCCGCTCCACCTCGGCATTACCGAGGCCGGGGGTCTCATCGGCGGGACGGTCAAATCCTCGATCGGCATGGGCAGCCTGTTGTGGGCGGGGATCGGTGACACGATCCGTGTTTCCTTGTCGGCCGAGCCCGAGGAAGAAGTCCGCGTCGGCTATGAGATTCTTAAAAGCCTCGGCATCCGCAACCGCGGTGTCCGCGTCGTCTCCTGCCCCAGCTGTGCGCGCCAGGGGTTCGACGTGATCCGCACCGTCCAGGCGCTCGAAGAACGACTGCAGCATATCCGCACCCCGATGTCGCTGTCGGTATTGGGATGTGTCGTCAACGGCCCCGGCGAAGCGCGCGAGACCGACATCGGGATCACCGGCGGCGGCAACGGCACGCACATGGTCTACCTCTCCGGAGTGACCGACCACCATGTCAGGGATTCCGACATGGTCGACCACATCGTCCGACTGATCGAGGCGAAGGCGGCCGAGATCGAGGCGGCCGAGGCCCGTCACACGGCGCTAGCCGCGGCCGAGTGATCCGCTAGTCGCGGTCCGTGAACCGCGTTCCGCAACTTCCCGTCCTCGCCTTCGCCGCCGCACTGGCGGCCGTCGGCATCCTGTCGGTGATGGACGCAGTGATGAAGGCGCTCGTCATTGCGCTTGGAATCTATGCCGTCAGCGTCTGGCGAGCCGTCGTCAACCTGGTGATCGGCTCGGCCCTGTACCTGCCGCGGCGGCTGCCCTGGCCCGCGGCGGCGACGGTGCGGATCCATGTCGCCCGCGCCGTCGTGGTGACAGTCATGGCCGTGCTCTTTTTCTGGGGAATCGCTCGCGTGCCGCTGGCCCAGGCGATCGCGCTGACCTTTATCGCGCCGCTGATCGCGCTGCTTCTCGCCGTCCTTTTCCTCGGCGAGCGGATCGGTCCCCGCTCGATCGGCGGATCGGTCGCGGCTTTCGCCGGGGTTGTCGTCATCGTCCTCGGCCAAGCGACCGGCGAGCTCGGCCGCGAAGCATTGATCGGAAGCGCCGCGATCCTTGGTTCCGCCCTCTGCTATGCCGTCAATATCGTGATGATGCGCCGTCAGGCGCTTGCAGCGAAGCCTCTGGAAATCAACTTCTTCCAGGCTGCGACGGTGATGGTGCTGTGGATCGTCGCTATCGCGATCTTCGGAGTTCCCGCCATGCCCGGCGGACAGTGGGGCTGGATCATTGTCGCCTCGGTGATGTCCACCGCCGGAGGGCTGCTGTTCGCCTGGGCCTATGCCCGAGCCGAGGCGAGCTATCTTGCCGTCACCGAGTATAGCGCCTTCCTCTGGGCCGCTGCGCTCGGCTGGCTCGTGTTCGACGAGGCAGTGACCGGCTACACGCTCGCCGGAGCGGCGCTGATCGTCGGCGGCTGTCTGGTCGCCTCGCGCCGAAAGCCGGCGGTGCCGCCGGAGATCGAGGCGACCCCCTAGTCGGACCCGAGCACGTTGATGGTGAACGCCAGAACGCCGATGTTGAACACGAATGCGGCGAGGGCGTGAATGGTCACGACCCGTCGGATGCGGCCGTCGGTGATGGCCACGTCCGAGGTCTGGAACGTCATTCCCACTCCGAACGAGAAATAGACGAAGTCCCAGTAGAGCGGCTGCTTGTTTCCGGGAAACTCGAGGCCAGCGCAGCCTTCGTCGGGGCCACTGTAAGCGAGGTGCGCGTAGTGAAGGGCGTAGACGGTGTTGCTGAACATCCAGGCCAGGACCAGCGTGACGATGATCACGCCCCTGGTGAACGGCTCCGGGCGCTGGCCCACTGTCTCCGACGCGATCGCGAACAGCAGCACGAGCATGACGATGGCGGTAATGGCGAGAAGGAGCGCGCGATTGGCGTCATTCGCTTCGGCATGGCTTCGGACGACCGCCCCATCGCGTATGCCGAGCAGCGGGACATGGAGCAGGAGAGACAAAGCAGCGGCGATGTCGAAGCTGATCATCGTGCTCACCACCGGGTCGCGAACCGCTCCGAAGATGACCGCGCAGATCAGGAATATCGCGAGGAAAGCGAGAAAGCGCGGGGGCGCGATGATATTGCCGATCGACCGGCGTTTGGCCATGGGCCAAGTTACCGCGAGTTTGGCGGACGTCCAGCGAAAGGAATTCAATGGCGTGGCTGTGGCTGATCCTCGGAGGGCTGTTTGAAATCGGATTCACGACGTCGCTTCGCTTTGTCGAAGGCTTTCGGAATGTGCCGTGGACGATCGCGTTCCTCGTATCGGTGGCGATCAGCATGGCGCTGCTCGAGCTTGCATCGCGGTCGATCCCCATGGGGACGGCCTATGTCGTGTGGGGCGGGATCGGCGCGGCCGGAACAGTCCTCGTCGGCCTGCTTTGGTTCGGAGAGCCGGCGAGCCTTGTCAGAATGCTTCTGATCCTGGTGATCGTCGCAGCCATCGCCGGACTTCGACTGGCCGCTTGAGCGGCGGCGTTACTGCTTCGCCCAGGCGAGACTGAAGCAGGCCCCCTTTCCGGCCGGATTCGATCCCGGCACCAGCTCTCCCCCAAGCTGTTTGGCAAGCACCGACAACACCTTCATACCCAGGCCCGAGGAACCATCGAGGCTGAAATCCTCAGCCAATCCCGGGCCATCGTCGGCAACGATCAGACGGTAGGTGTCGCCCTTGGATGTGAAGCGCACCTTCACGTGCCTCGCGCCCTGTTTGGCGGCATTGGTGACGAGTTCATTGGTTATCAGCCCGATCGGCTGCACCCAGTCCGTAGGCACGGCGGTATCGTCGCCCTCGACGTCGACACTGACCGATGCGATTTTGCCGACATCGGCACACAGTCGCCGAAGGAAAGAGAGGCATGGCACCGCGTCGGTGTCGGTCGAGTAGAAATTGCGGTGGACGGTCGCGACGGCAGAGACCCGTCCGGCCATGTCCTGCAACTGCTCGGTCATTTCGCCCGACGCCGTACGCGCCTGCATGTTCAGCAGTCCGACGACGAACTGCAGGCTGTTCATCACCCGGTGGTCGATTTCGCGGGCGAGCAGATCGGCCTTCGCGACGGCGCGACGCGCTGCCAGCCTCAGCTCGAGCTGATCGATGACGAGAGAGGCGAGGTCCTTGAGGTCGGCTATCTGCTCTTCGCTGGCCGGCCTCGGCGCTTTGTCGATTACGCAAAGAGTGCCGAGGTTGTAGCCATCGTGAGTCGTCAGCGGAACGCCAGCGTAGAAGCGCAGCCCGAATTCGCCGGCGACGAGAGGGTTGGTTAGCGACCGCGGATCTACGCTTGCATCCGTCAGCACATAGGCCTCGCCGGACAGGATTGCCGAGGCGCAGAGCCCCGGGTCGCGGCCGATTTCTTTTACTTCCACGCCGTGGTGCGACTTGAACCAGATACGGTCGTGGTCGACGACGCTGATAATGGAAATCGGAACCTTGAACCGTCTTGCGGCGATAGCAGTGATCCGGTCGAAGGCGCCGTCGGGGGGCGTGTCAAGGATTTCGTAACGCGCAACTGCGGCAAGCCGGTCTCTTTCGCGCGACCCGTCGTCCTCTGACCTCTCAGGGAGCACTATTCTTCTCCGCTTCCATCGGGCCGAAAGAAATTGCCCGGGCCTCCACTAACCGATTGTCGGCAAGGGGAATTCGCTAGCATCTGAATGGGCCTATGGCGAGTCGAGTCGGGCTTCGGGCGCGATTACAAGGGCGCCGCAGGTTCCAGCGCGCGGCGGATCTGCGGGACCTCCTCGATCGATCGCAGGAGCTGCGGCGGCGGCAGCGGCCCGCGCGCCTGTTCGTAAGCGTAGCCGAGCGCCAAGATCAGCCCATCCGACCACTTTGGTCCCATGAAGCTGAGGCCGACCGGCAGACCCTTCACCTGGCCCATCGGCACCGTGAGATGCGGGTAGCCGGCGACCGCAGCGAGGCTTCCCGCTCCGCCGCCGGAAATCTCGTCGCCGTGTACTGCGTCGATCTTCCAGGCCGCCGGCATCGTCGGTCCCACTAGTGCGTCCAAGTCATGCTCATCAAGCAGCCGGTCGATACCTTCGGAGCCGGCAAGCAACAGGCTTCGCTCGCGCGCCTTGCGGTATTCGGCATCGTCGAGGCCGCTGGTTTCCTGCGCCTGCTCGAAAATGTCCTGGCCGAACAGCGGCAGCTCGACCGCGGCATTGGCTGTGTTGAAGGCGATCACGTCGGCCAGGCTGCGCACCGGTATCGGCGCCGGGCTGGTGCTCAGATAATCGTTCAGGCCGGCCTTGAACTCGCTCAGCAGCACCTTGAATTCGTTGCTTCCCATGTCCTTGCGGTCGAATTCGCCGATCTCGACCAGGGTCGCGCCTCGGCCGCGAAGCACGGCGAGCGCCGCATTGAAGGCCTGGTCGGTCCCAAAGCCGGAGGCGAAGCGCATCACGCCGATGCGCTTGCCTGCAAGCGCGTTCGGGTCGAGCGTAGCCGCATAGTCCGTCTTTCGGGAATCGGCTTCGGCGGTCGCCGCGTCGGCCGGGTCGCTTCCAGAGATCGTGGTCAGCAGCTCGGCCGCTTCGCGCACCGAAGCGGCGATCGGCCCGGCCGTGTCCTGGCTGACGCTGATCGGGATGATGTGAGTCCGGCTGACCAGGCCGACGGTCGGCTTCATTCCCACGACCCCGGTGATCGCGGCCGGACAGGTGACCGACCCATCCGTCTCGGTGCCGATCGCCAGCCGGACCATCCGAACCGCGACCGCGACCGCGCTGCCCGTCGATGACCCGCAGGCGTTGCGGTCGAGCGCATAGGGGTTGCGGGTCTGGCCGCCCACAGGACTCCAGCCGGAAATCGAATCCGACGACCGGATGTTCGCCCATTCGGACAGGTTCGCTTTGCCGACGATGATCGCGCCCGCGCTCCGAAGCCGCGAAACGAGCGGCGCGTCGCGGCTGGTGACATTGGCGGCAAGCGCGAGGCTTCCGGCGGTAGTCGGGAGCGGTCCGGCGGTTTCGATATTGTCTTTGATCAGCACCGGCTTGCCGGCCAGCGGTCCGCTTCGGCCCGAGGCATCGACCTTTCGCGCCTGGTCCATCGCAGTGGGATCGACGGCAATGACGGCGTGGAGCACGGGGTTGAGCTGCTCGATCCGGGCGATCGCCGCCGCTGTTTGCTGTTCGGCGCTCCCGAGCTTGATGGCCGGATTGTCTGCAACAATCTGAGGCGGCGTCTGACTGAGCTGCGGAGACGCACAAGCGCTGAGAAGCAGCGCGAGGTTAAAAATCGCTCGTTTGCCCATGATCGCTCCTATCCCGAACTCCTCCGTTCGATGTCGGCGCCAACCGCGGAGAGCTTCTCCTCGAGCCGCTCGTAGCCGCGGTCGAGATGATAGACCCTCAGCACTTCCGTTTCGCCTTCCGCCGCGAGGCCGGCGAGGATCAGGCTCATCGACGCCCTAAGATCGGTCGCCATCACCTGCGCCCCGGTCAGCTTGTCGACTCCGTGGACGATCGCCGAGCGGCCGTGGATATCGAGATCCGCGCCCATCCGGCGAAGCTCGGGAACGTGCATGTAGCGGTTCTCGAAGATCGTCTCCTCGAGGAAGCTGTCGCCGTCGGCCCGGCTCAGCATCGCCATAAACTGGGCCTGCATGTCGGTCGCAAAGCCGGGAAAGGGTGCGGTCGACAGCGCCAGCGGCTTGAGCTGCCGGTCGGCGCTCACCTTGATCCCGCGATCGTGGAACTGGAGCATCAGACCGGCCTGCGACAGCGCGTTCAGAGTCGCGCGCATGTCGTCGGGCCGGGCGCCGATAAGGTCGATCGATCCGCCGGTGATTCCGGCGGCGCAGGCATAGCTGCCGGCTTCGATCCGGTCCGGCATCACCGAATAGTCGGTGCCGTGGAGTCCCTCGACACCGTCGATGATGAGGTGCGACGAGCCGATTCCGTCGATCTTGGCGCCCATCGCGACGAGAAGGTTGCAAAGGTCGACGATTTCGGGCTCTCGGGCGGCGTTGAACAGCTCGCTTCGTCCGCTGGCGAGGACGGCCGCCATCACCGCATTTTCAGTGGCGCCGACCGACACCACGGGGAAGCTGAAATCTCCTCCCGGAAGCCGCCCCTTGGGCGCACTCGCCTTCACGTAACCGGCAGTCAGCTCGATCTCGGCACCCAGGCACTCGAGGGCTTTGAGGTGCAGATCGATCGGCCGGTCGCCGATCGCGCAGCCACCGGGCAGGCTGACGGTCGCCTCGCCCGCTCGCGCCAGCATCGGCCCGAGGACCAGCACCGACGCGCGCATCCTGCGGACCATGTCGTAGGGCGCCACCGTCGAGGCGATGTCGTTCGCCTGAAGAGTCATCTTGCGGCCGAACTCGCCGTTGCGGACCCCGGCCACCGCGGTCGACACGCCAAGCTGGTTGAGCAGATGGCCGAAACTGTCGACGTCGGCGAGGCGTGGAAGGTTGGCGAGCGTCAGCGGCTCGTCGGTCAGGAGAGCGCAGGGCAGCAGCGCGAGAGCGGCATTCTTCGCGCCGCTGATCGGAATCGCGCCTTCGAGCCGCTTCCCGCCCTTGATCCAGATGCTGTCCACCGGCGCGCTTTAGCGGACACGCCGTGGCTCGCAAGGACGCCGTGTGGAATCAGGGCCGAGCCATGATGGCCGGCAAGATCATTTGCTCAAGCAACCTCTGGCTGAGAGCATGCGCATCGCGATTGCCGAAATTTTCCGAGGTGATCACCGCCACGACCCGCAGCTCCGGAATTATTACTGCCCAATTGCCGCCAGCGCCCAGCATTGCGAGAGCGCGGAAGCTGCGTGGGCCGGTGTTGTAAGTGGGCAACCAGGTGAGATAGCCATAATCTCCTCGTTCATCACTCACATGCGCCTGCGGCCTGGTCATTGCTTGAATGAATTGCCGCGAAATGACCTGGCGGCCGTTCCACTCGCCGCCGTTGCGGATCAGCTCCGCGATCCTTGCCAAGTCGCGGGTCCGGTAGGACGTGCCGCCCCCGGCCTGCGCGAAGCCGGCCGGGGTGATCTGCCACTCGGATGATTCGATGCCCAGTGGCCGATGGAGAACCTCGTCCGCGTAGGGTGGCAATCGCTTGCCGGTCGCGCGCTCGAGCAACGCTCCGAGCGTCGTCACCCCCGCAGTGCAGTAGCTCCACGCGCGGCCGTAAGGTGACCTGGAAGGCGGCGTCACCCACGGCGCAAAGCCCTTTACCGGCAGGTCTAGCGCGAACTTCGCCCAGTCTTCGACCAGGTACATCCGCTCTTCATTGCCGCGCGAGAAACTGTTCTCGTCGTCGCACTCGAGGAGCGAACTCATGGTGAGAAAGTCTTCGATCGTGATCCTCTCCTTGCGAGGATCAGGGTTGTCGATCGGCCGATAGTGACCGAACCACCGCATCACGGGCTGTTGGATATTCGGGATGTGGCCGCGGTCGATCGCTGCTCCGACCAGCAGCGCCGCAACGGTTTTCGTCAGCGACCGCGTGTTCCGGAGCGTTTCACTATCGCCGCGGTAATAAGCTTCATGAACGATCTCCCCGTTGCGCATCACCACCACGCTCGTAGTCTTTTGGAATTCACCGGAACGGACAGCGGCATCGAGAGCCGCGAAGGAGGGTGTGGCGGTCTGCGCAGCCGGCGTCGCGGCTGGGAGAGCGGGGTGAAGCGCCGCTGCCAGAACTGATACGATAATCGTCAGACGGACCATCTCAGTCTCCCCAAAAAGGAGCGTTACAGCGCGTGACGAGAAGCTGTCTTGGACTTTTACAACCTTGCCGCCCGCTTACTGGAATGTAGTCCTGAGCACGCCCGGCGAAATGCCGAACACCTTTCGGACAGACCGGCAGAAGTGGCTCTGATCCGCAAAACCGCACGACGAAGCGATCTCAGCCAAGCTGACGTCGCGAGACAGCAAGGCCGTAGCGGCGCTCAGTCGGCGGACCCTCATAGCTTTTGCGGGACTGTGTCCGACACAGGTGGTGAACGCGCGGGCGAAATAAACGGGATGCAGTTCAAGAGCAGTGGCAATCGCGCCGATGCTCGCATGCTGGTCAAGCGATTGGGCTGCGATCAGTTCGTGGGCGCGGGCGAGCCACCGCGGTCGCTGCGCGACATCCTGTTTCGCTTCGGCCCGCGCAAGCAGATTGAGAATAAGCTGCTCCAGCTCCAGCTCCAGCCGGTCGCCGTCGACGCCTTGAGCGCAGATTCCGGCAACACGCGCGGCCATGCTCCTGGCGCAGTGGGATTCTAGCCTGAGTGGGTCGGCGAGCCTCGGCGCCAGGCGGGCTGGTGCGGAGATGCTGAGAAACCGCCCGCCGGGATCGACGAAGCAGTCACGATGGACCGTCCCCGGCGGGTTGTAGACGAGATCGAGGCCCCGGCCCCTCTCGTCGGCATCGAATGCGCGCGACAGATATCCGCGATCGATCGCGAGAATGACCTGTCCGTTCGGGTGAATATGCTCGGGAAGATCTTCCTTGGGTACGGTCGCGCGGCTCAGCGTGCAGTCGAACCCGGCGACCCGAATTTCGCGGAAGTGACGGCCGAAAGGACGTTGGTCCGGGGTCGGCGCCAACTCAGGCTTTCTCGAGCGTGCATTGCAGCGGGTGCTGGTTCTCGCGGGCGAAGTCGATCACCTGGGAAACCTTGGTTTCAGCCACTTCGTAGGTGAACACGCCGCACACCGCGACTCCTCGCTGGTGGACCTGGAGCATCACCCGGGTGGCGTCCTCGATTCCCATTGAGAAGAAGCGTTGCAGAACGAGGACGACGAACTCCATCGGAGTATAATCGTCGTTGAGCATCAGCACCTTGTAGTTGGACGGTTTTTTCGTCTTCGCGCGAGTACGCGTGGCGACTCCGGTATCGTCATCGTCGAGACCATCGCCCCGTCCAGGCCCGTCGCCCATGGAGATCACACGCCAGTTCATAACCCGCTCGCAAATATGGCATGGCGGAAACGCGCCGCAAGTCGGGAGCGATGCGACATCAACAGAAAAAAAGGCGGCCGCTCCTTTTGGAGCGGCCGCCGCGGTGCCTGACGGGAGGGGGAGGAGGTGTCAGGCAGCGATGTCGTTGAGCTTCTCGACATTCGCGCTGGCGCGATTCGAGATCGGCTGGAACGCCTCGCCGGCGAGCTTCACGAACGATTCGGTCATCGCCGAGCTGTCCTCGACGAACCGGTCGAACGCGCTGCGAGCATATTCGCTCTGGAGCTGCAGAAGCTCGGTCGGGCTCTTCGCCTCGGCCAGCGAGCGGACGGTGTTTGCCGTCTGCTCGATGCTGTCGCGGCTCTTCGCGGCCATGTCCTGGCCGATCGACTGGGCGCCAGTGACGGCGATTCGGCCTGCCTCGGCGAATGCGTCGACGTTGCCGCGGTACATGTCGGCGAGCTCTTCAGCAGCCTTGCGCGAGCGCTTCACGGTTTGCTCTCCGCGCTCGGCGGCCTCGGTGAACAGCTTGTCGAACTTCGGGGCGTCAGGGAAGGCGCCGAAAGCGGCGAACATGTTGGTGGGGTTGGACTTCATCGTGTCATTCCTTTCATTGCGAACTGGCTGCGGCTTGGCGCGTGCAGTTTTCGCCTTGCGGCGCGATTTGGCGGCTGTCTTTTTCGCGGCTGACTTCCGAGCCGTCTTGGCCGTCTTGCGGACCGCCTTGGTCGCAGTCTTGCGAACGGTCTTGGCCGTCTGCTCACCCGCGTTGGCAGCAGCCTTCGTCGCTTCGGCGACATCGGCGGCCTGAGCCTTTGCGGCGTCCGCGGCGGCTTCGGTCTGGGTGTTCGTATCGGCAACCATGCAAATCTCTCCTTGTGCTGCAGTGCAACATAAATGCTGCAGTGCGCCATTTCAAGGGGTGATTTGTGCGGTGCAACACTGACTGCTTGACGAAGCGGCGGGAGGCATCGCAAAAGCGGCTATGGACGTACCTCCCGAGCCGACCGTTGGCCGAAGCCGCCGCGGACTTCTGATCGTGCTGTCATCGCCGTCCGGTGCCGGAAAGTCGACGATCGCCCGAATGCTGGTCGATGCGGATCCAGGATCAATCATGTCGATATCCGCAACGACACGCCCGCCGCGCCCGACCGAGCGCGAGGGGATTCACTATTATTTCGTCGACGATGGCGGATTCGACAAGATGATCGAGAGGGAGGAGTTCATCGAATGGGCGCCGGTGTTCGGCCACCGATACGGGACGCCCGCGGCGCCGGTGAAGGCTGCGCTCAAGGCGGGTCAGGACGTGATTTTCGACGTCGACTGGCAAGGGCGTCAGCAAATTCATTCCAAGATGGGCGAGGACATGGTGCAGATCTTTTTGCTTCCGCCATCGATGAACGAGCTCGAGCGGCGGCTCCTGTCCCGCCGGACCGATTCGGACGACGTGATCGCTCGCAGAATGGCGATGGCTCGAAAAGAGATCGAGCACTGGCCCGAATATGATTATGTGCTTGTCAACGAGCGCACCGAGGAGTGCCTCGAAGAGATTCAAACCATATTGAGGGCTGAAAGACTGAAGCGCTGGCGGCAGATTGGCCTGGTCGCGTTCGTCCGCGATCTCGTCGGCCCGCAGCACTAGTCGCCGAGCAGCTCCAGGAATCTCGCAGCAGCGAAAAAAGCGCTACGGCGCGCCTCCAGCACCGCCTCCGCTTCGGCGTCGGAGCCCCATTGCTCGAGCTGCCAACGCTCGTCGACCGTCACACAATCCCACGCCTGTTCGGGGCTGATCGCGCCCTCCAGGACGGAAAGCGCGACGACCAGCGAGCCGCCGATCGTCACCAGCGGAGACAGCCCGGCAAGCCGGAACGGATCGAGTGCGGCAACTGCATGGGCGAGCCGCTGAGTCGTGGCGTCCGGCTGCCGCACATGGATGATCCCGCAGGTCGTCCTGAAGTCGACGTCGAACCGCTGCCGTGCCCAGGCGAGCATGGGATCGAAACTTTGCTCCTGCCGCTCGGCAAGCTTGCGCGGAGCCTCGGCGCGGTAGCAGGCAAGATCGCTCTCTCCGTAGCTCGCAAGACCCGCCGCAAACTGGTCGGGATCGGCAGCGACCCGGTCGATCGCGGCATTGGCCAGGCCAGTGAGCGGCATCTCTCTGGGATCGAAATTCTCGCCGGCGGCGCTCCATTCGTCGGCGATCGCAAGCGCCAGCTTTTCGCCCGGCACGAGCAGCGGTTTTCGAGCCGGCGTCCGCAGCGGCTTGCCGTCGAGCCCGACACCCCAGCCGTCATCCTCCGGAACGGCCACGGCCTCCTTCCAGAAGCGCTTCAATTCATCAATCCGTTTGACCGTCCCCCGGACGGTCAACTGCGGATTGATCCTCCCGCTCCCACTGCTTCTTGAGCAGCTTTGGAGCGACGACCGCGTCGACCAGCCCCACGACCATCAGGATCGCTCCGACCGCCGGCCAACCGCCCTCCCGAAGCAGGTCGGTGAACATGATCGCCATTCCTCCAAGGAACACGGCAAGCCCGAAAAGCCGGGCACCCATGAACAGGGTGAAGCGGCGCTTCCACTTGGCTTCGTCATCCATCGACCGCCTCCCTCGCCAGGGCCGAAACTTGCGCCGGAACGTCAGCGATCGCGCATGCCCCGGCCGCGACCAGCTCGCCTGCATCATGATAGCCCCAGCTGACGCCGATTCCAGAAGCGCCCGCGGCCACCGCCATCGCCATGTCGAAGCTCGTGTCGCCGACAATGACGGTGCTTGTCGCGCAAGCACCGGCGTCGGCCATCGCCGCGAGCGCCATCTGCGGCGACGGTTTCGATGGGTGGCGGTCGCTCGTCTGGAGCGAAACGAAGCGCGCGTGGATGCCGTTCCGCTCAAGGCAATGCTTGAGGCCGCGATGCGACTTGCCGGTGGCGACCGCAAGCATCCAGCCGTCGGCCTCGAGCGAATCGAGAAGCTCGAGGTTGCCTTCGAACAGCGGCTCCTCGACCTCGCCTCGCTCGCGGGCGCGCAAGAAGCAGCCCTTGTAGCTCTCGGCGAGCTCGAGGTGCGCGCTCTCGTCCGAGTCCGGGAGCAGCGCCGCCATTGCCTCGGTTAGGCTGAGCCCGATCACTCGCCGGCAATCGCTCGGCGGCGGAAGCTCGAGCCGGTGCATGTCGAAGGTTTCGGCGAGCGCCCGGTAGATGCTCGCGCCGCTGTCGACCAGCGTCCCATCGCAGTCGAAAATCGCGAGCTTGGTCATCGCCTGGTCCGGGTCCCGCGCGCGCGCCGCTCTCCGCGGCGCGATTCCCGGCGGGGCTTGGCGGCTTGCTGGCGCTTTGGGCGGGGAACGGCGATGCGCTCCCCGGCCGCAGCTTCGAACCCGAGCATCTCCAGGCTCTGCGCGAAATGGTCCGGGAGATCGGCGGTAACGTCGATGCTCCCGCCGCCGGGAGAGCCGATCTTCAGCCGACGGGCGTGGAGGTGAAGCTTGCGGCTTACGCCCCCGGTCAGAAAGGCTTCGGCGCCGCCATATTTGCCGTCGCCGATGATCGGGTTCGCCATAGCCGTCATGTGCGCGCGAAGCTGGTGAGTCCGGCCGGTGAGCGGCTGCAGCTCGACCCAGGCGGCGCGATTTCCGGCGCGATCGACGAGACGCCAGCGAGTCTTCGCCGGCTGGCCCTGCTCTTCGTCGACGTGCATCTTTTCGCCGCCGGTGCCCGGCTGCTTGGCAAGCGGCGCGTCGATCAGTCCTTCGTCAGGCGACGGAACGCCGATGACGAGCGCCCAATAGATTTTCTTGGCCGTCCGGCCCGAGAAGGACTTCGAGAAGTAAGCCGCGGCGCGCGCGGTGCGGGCGACGAGAATCACTCCCGACGTGTCCTTGTCGAGCCGGTGGACGAGCTTGGGGCGGTTGCCCGCATCGTCGGCAAGCCCGTCGAGCAGCCGGTCGAGGTGATTGCTGGTTTTCGTCCCGCCCTGGGTCGCAAGGCCGGGCGGCTTGTTCAGGACGAACGCATGTTCGTCCTCATAGATCACGAGCGAGCGGACGAACTCGGCCTCTTCCGGGGTCAACGGCTCGCGGCTTGGCTTCGCGCGCCGCGCCTTCTGCGGCTCGGCATCGGCCGGTGGAACACGGATCTGCTGGCCTGCTTCGATCCGGTCGCCCGGAGCGACCCTTTTGCCGTCGAGCCGAAGCTGGCCGGTACGCGCCCAGCGCGAGACGATATTGAAGCTGATCTCCGGCTTGTGGCGCTTGAACCAGCGGTCGAGGCGAATGCCGTCGTCGTCCTCGCTTACGGTGAAGAGTCGCGGTTCCGCCATGGCGGCCCACTTAGCGATTGCTCGCCCGGAATCTAACCCGCCGTGTCGGCAGCCGTTCTTGCGCCCCAGTGGTCGAACGCCTGCCGCTGCAGCCGCTTTACCAGCTTCAGCGCTTCGGGCCCGGTCCACAGGCCATCGTAGCCGTGGAGCATCGCGCCTCCGGCAACCCACCAGCCCTGGCCGGGAAGCTCATCGGACTGGCGCACGACGAGCACCGCAAGCTCCGGCTCACCGCGCTCCGCCGCCTCCTCGTCGACCATTGCGAGCACCTTGCAAAGCGCGCGCATCTTCGGACGGGTGAACTGATGCCCAAGAGCATTGAGAAGCTCCGAATAAGTGATCGGCTCGCCGGCCGCGGCGGCAGCAATCAGATGCATACGAACCTCCGCCGGGTCTGCGAGCCGCCCGGCCAGGCTCATTCCGGCTGGTTGGCCACCGGTGTCAGTTCGAAAATCTCGAGCTTCGCACCGCTTCTGGGATAGGGGATGACGAGCCTCCAGCGGAAGGGCGCAATTCTCTCGAACACTCCGGCCATGTCGCGCTTGGGGTCTCCGCCATAGGCCAGCGGCTCCTGCTCATCCCCAAGCGCCAGGCTGCCGAGGAAGATCATGCGATTGGGATCGTCGTCGTCCCAAAGAAGCCCTGCGGGCCTTTGACTGCCGGTCTGCTTAACGATGGTCAGGGCCCCCTCATCGTCCACCAGGACGTAGCAGAAGAAGGGATTGAACTTTTGAAATGCGGGCGATCGGCGGTCGCCCTTGCCGAAGCTGATCATCCGGCAGTTGTAGCTGCCCGGCGTCGGCTCTGGCCGCGGCAACCGGGCGAGCGGCTCCAGCAGCGCACCCTCAGCTGCGATTTCTCTCCGGTGCCTCGGCTGCGCATCCGCGATCGCCTGCTGCCAGGCGAGGCCGAGGCGCTGAATGCGATTCTCGTCGCTAGCCGTTGCGGCCGCCTTCCACAGGTCCGCTTTCGTTACGGCCTCGACAGTGACCGTGGCTGCGCTTCGGGCGCGCATGGTCGCCATGTCGCACCCCGCAGCGAGCCCACAGAGCGGAAGCATCCACAGCCAGGATCTGGGTTTTACCGATGCAGTCTGCATTGCACCCCCGTGGTGGCAGCGTGTCCCGACAGATGCAACCAACGGTGGCTTCACCAAAGGCTTTGACTTCCCGTTGGTGCCGGTTAGGCGCGCGCCGTATGAACGCGTCCCAGGATCGCCACGCCGCTCAACGGCAGGCTCGAAGCGGCTTCTGGTTTGGCCTCGGCGCCTACGGGCTGTGGGGCGTTCTCCCAATCTACTTCAAGGCAGTCGACGAGGTCGGTGCGATCGACATTGTCGCCCACCGGGTCATCTGGTCGGTCCCGTTCCTCATCTTTTTGCTGTTCACCTTCGGTGGTGCAGGCGAGCTTCGGCGCATCATTCGAGAGCCGAAGACTATTCGCTTCCTCGCGTTGACCGCTTTGCTGATCGCGACCAACTGGCTCCTCTATGTCTATGCGGTGGTCAGCGGCCAGATCCTCGCCGGAAGCCTCGGCTATTATCTGAACCCGCTGGTCAACGTTCTGATGGGGCGGCTTCTCCTCAAAGAGAGGCTGTCGTGGCTCCAATGGGCGGCAGTGGCTGTCGCAGCCGTTGGAATCTCCGTCCTCGCCTTCCAGGCGATGGGGCAACTGTGGATCAGCCTCGTGCTCGCCGTCACCTTCGCGACCTACGGCCTGCTGCGGAAGATTGCGCCGGTGGAAGCCACGTCGGGCCTCACGGTCGAAACGACTCTAATCCTGCCGCTGGCACTGGCATGGCTGGCGTGGGGGATCGCCGACGGGCGCCCGGTGTTCGGCTCCACCGATTTCGAAACAATGCTCCTGCTCCTCGCCGGCGTCGCCACGACAGTGCCACTGATCCTCTTTACGGCGGCGGCGCGCCGGCTCCGCTATTCGACTCTGGGAATGCTCCAGTTCATCGCCCCGACGCTTCAGTTCGTGATCGCCGTCGCAATCTACGGCGAGGCATTCACGACCGCGCACGCGATAGCGTTCGGGGCAATCTGGGTCGCCTTGGCACTCTACGTATTCTCGCTTGCTCGACAGGCGCGCGCTGCTGTCACCCTGCCCGAATAGGGAACAGATTGGCGGCGACCGCATTGGCCGGACATGACAAATCGACTGATTGCCCTAGCCGGACCGCTGCTGCTGATGGCCTGCCAAGCGGTTCCCGCGCCGGCGCCGACGCCCGGCGTCGCGTGCGGAATCACCGGGGCCAGCGACTGGACCGCCTGGGTGAACGCCATGCCCGGACCCAACGCGCGGCCGACTTTGATCGCCGCCGGCAAGGTGATTGTTCCGACCGGCGGTTGGCGTTTCGAGTGGCGCGACATGCGCGTCATGGAAAGCTATCCGGTCCAGGTCGTCGCCGAGCTGGAAGCAATTCCGCCTGCGGGCGCCGCAACTCAGGCGGTCACCACTCACGACATTCGCGGCGAATGGCCGATGAGCCCTCCGGTCGGAGCCTTCACAATCCGCTGCGGCGACATGGTCCTGGCGCGCGTCAGCCCTGTGGAAACGGCCCACTAGCTGCTAGACAAGCGCCAAGCAGGAGAGAAGGCCAATCATGCTGAACCTCGTATCAATCACTATCGGCGTCGTCGCTCTGGTGTTCGTCGCTATTGCCTTTCTGCCGCTTCTCGGCTGGGCCAATTGGCTGGTAGTGCCACTGGCGATCCTCGGCGCAGCGATCGGCGCGATGAGCAGCGGGACAGCCGGGCGCAACCTCAATATCTTCGTCATCATCGTCGGAAGCCTGCGGCTGATGCTCGGCGGGGGGATCATCTGAGCCGCAATCCCGGCATCGATGGCTATATTGAACGTGCCAAGCCGTTCGCCCGCCCGATCCTGGAGCACGTCCGCAAGCGCGTGCATTCGGTGGTCCCCAATATCCAGGAGGAGCTGAAGTGGAGCTCCCCCGCCTTCATCCTGAACGGCCAGATCCTGCTGATGATGGCGGCCTTCAAGCAGCATGCGGCACTGAACTTCTGGCGCGGTGAAGAGCTTCGGGGGGACAAGGCGAACGCCGACGCGATGGGGCAGTTCGGCAAGCTCGCGACGCTCGACGACCTGCCGCCGGACGACGAACTGGACCGCCTGATCGGCGCTGCCGCCGAGCTTGCGAAAAGCGCACCGGCGCCGCGCAAGCCCAAGCCGAAAGCGCCGCCTAAAATGCATCCGGACTTTGCCGCGGCGCTAGACAAGGCTCCGAAGGCGAAGGAGGCGCTCGACAGTTTCCCGCCGTCCGCGCAGCGCGACTATCTCGAATGGATTGCGGAAGCGAAGCAGGACTCGACCCGGCACAAACGGATTGCCACCGCCATCGAATGGCTGGGCGAGGGCAAGCGGCGGCACTGGAAATACGAGAAATGCTAGCGTGACATCCTGATCGCCGGCCCGAACCGAGTCTCCGTCTCGCCCTCGACTGAGAACCCGCAGCGTTCGTAGAACTGGCGCGCCGACCGACTGGCGACGACGGTAAGGCTCAGCCCCCTGCGGCGGGCGTGGTGGGTTGCGGCCTCGACAAGCGCCGCGCCGACGCCGCGCCGCCAACGGTCAGGTTCGACGAACAGGCCGTCGAGCTCGGCAGACTCCTCGCCTTCGACAACGGCGGCGAATCCGACAATTCCCCCATCGGTTTCAGCGACGAGCACCTGACCGCGCTCGATCAACTCGATCGGCAGATTGATCGCGTCAGGATGGGCTTCGAGCTGCTGGCGATATTCGTCGAGCGCCGTTGACGAGCGCCGCTGCAATGCTTCGAGCTCGTCGCGTTCGCCTGGCGTTGCGGGGCGGATTTGCAGCGCGTCAGCGCGCTTTGACATAGCTCCCCGGCGCATCCTCGATGGCCTCGAGCTTGCCCTTGCCCGGAACCCGCGCGCCTTCGGCATTGACCGTTTTCGGCGCCTGTTCCTTCAGCCACACCAGCCAGTCGGGCCACCAGCTGCCCTTGTGCTCGGTCGCGCCGTCGACGAATTGCTCGAGGCTGCCGCACGGCTGGTCGTTGACCCAGTAGCAATATTTGTTCGCCGAAGGCGGATTGACGACGCCCGCGATGTGTCCGGACCCGGCGAGCACGAACCTGTTCTCACCCGCGAAATGGTTCATGATCTTCCACACGCTCTCGGGCGGCGCGATATGATCCTCCCTGCCCGCCTGGATGTAGGTCGGAGTCTTCACCTTGCCGATGTCGATCGGAGTCCCGGCGACGTCGATTCCGCCTTTTTCGGCGAGCTTGTTCCCCTTGTAGAGGTCCTCGAGATAGGCGCGGTGCCACTTGGCCGGCAGGTTGGTCGTATCCGAATTCCAGTGCAGCAGGTCGAACGGCGGCGGCTCCTCGCCCAGCAGATAATTGTTGACCACATAGTTCCAGACGAGATCGCGGCCGCGCAGCAGATTGAAGGTCGCCGCCATGTAGCGGCCGTCGAGATAGCCTTTCTCCTTTGTCAGCTGCTCGAGAAGCGCCATCGTCTCCTCGCCGGCAAACAGCTTCAGGTCGCCGGCTTGGCTGAAGTCCACCTGAGCGGTCAGGAAGGTCGCCGATGCGACCTTCTTCTCCTGTTTCTTGGCGTGCAAATAAGCGAGGGTGGCCGCGAGCGTGGTGCCGGCGACGCAATAACCGATCGCATGGACGCTCTTTACTTTCAGCACGTCCCGGACGGCGTCGATCGCGTCGATCTGTCCACGAAGCACATAGTCGTCAAGACCGACCTCGGCGAGGCTCTCGTCGGCCGATTTCCAGCTGACCATGAACAGCGAAATGCCATTGTCCACGCACCATTTGACGAAGCTTTTCTCGGGCGTCAGGTCGAGGATGTAGAACCTGTTGATCCACGGCGGGAAGATGACGACCGGGGTCTCGAGCACCTCGTCTGTCGTCGGAGTGTACTGGATCAGCTGGTAGAGCTCGGTTTCCCTGATCACCTTGCCCGGGGTCGTTGCGAGGTTCCTGCCGACCTCGAATGCGCCCGGCCTGGTCTGGGTGAGTTGGCCCGAGGCAATGTCTTTGAGCATGTTGGCGAGGCCGTTGAGCAAATTCTCGCCGCGGGTTTCGATCGTCTTCTTGAGTACCTGCGGGTTGGTGAGCGCAAAGTTGGACGGGCTCATCGAATCGACGAAGCTCCTGGTGGCAAAGCGCAGCCTGGCCCGGGTCTCGTCGTCGATATCTTCGATCTGCTCGACCGTACCGAGCATCTTGTCGGACAGCGCAAGATAGGTCTGGCGGATCTGGTCGAACAAGGGATTTTCCCGCCATTCAGGCGCGGAGAAGCGCCGGTCCTTTTTCTCGTCCGGCTTCGTATCGAGACCGAGCATCGTGCCCCAGGCGCCGAGCCCCTTTGCCCACGCCTCGGCGCCGGCGGTCATCATGGACGCCGGATCGGCAGCCGAAGCGCGGGCGGGACTGACGAAAGCGGGCGGAAACGCGCCCCAGGCGGGCGGCACGGCCGGCCAAGGCTGCGACGTCTGCAAACTTTGCGCCCAGGCTTCCATCAGCATCTGCTGGGTGCGACCCATCACCCAGGTCCAGTGCTGCCAGTCCTCGAGCGTCGGGATCGCGCCGCCGGCTTTCCTATCGTCATCCATGAACGCTGATTTAGGGTGCCGGCGCTCGCAATTACAGCCGCCCTCGTGCATATCTTAGTTCATGATCCCGATCCCGCCGCCTGAAACCCGGGTCACGGACGTCGCCGACATCATCCAATCGGTGCTTGCGCCCGTGTTCCTGCTCGCCGGGATCGGCGCGTTCCTCAACGTCCTGACTGGGCGCCTGTCGAGAATCGTCGACCGTGCCCGCGACATCGAGCCGGAGCTGCTCCAGAGCCGCGACGCAGAGCACGACCGGCTGATCGCGGAGCTTCGCAAGCTCGACCGCCGGATGCAGCTGGTGAGCCGGGCGATCTGGCTTTCGGTGCTCGCCGCCCTGCTCATCTCCCTGGTCGTCATATTGTTGTTCGCGGGCACGCTCGTCAGCGGCCAGTTCGGCAGGGCGGTAGCGGTGCTGTTTATGATCTGCATGCTGCTGCTCGGCAGCGGCTACGCCTTCTTCCTCGTCGAGACCCGGATCGGGGCACGGGAAGTGCGGGTGCGCACTGCATTGCTCGAGCACCAGGCCGAGGAGCGGGAGTAGCGCTCCTCGACAAGCGCCGGGGCACTGCCTAAGCGCGCTGGCAGCGAACCAGGAGATTGCGCGCCACATGAACCGCGATTGCATCCAGTCATCGCATGTCCTCGACCGGGTCCTGGTCCTTGAAATGGTGCGGGTGACCGAAGCCGCGGCGATCGCCGCGTCGAAGTGGATCGGTCGCGGCGACAATGACTCGGCCGACGCCGCCGCAGTCGAGGCGATGCGTGCCGAGCTCAACAAGCTCCCGCTCGACGGAACGGTGGTGATCGGAGAGGGCGAGCGCGACGAAGCGCCGATGCTCTACATCGGCGAGAGGGTCGGCTCGGCGCAGGGCGACGGTCCGGGGATCGATATCGCTCTCGATCCGCTCGAGGGTACGACGATCACCGCGAAGGCGGGTCCGAACGCGCTCGCGGTGCTCGCAATCGCCGAGAAGGGCTGCCTGCTCAACGCGCCCGACGTCTATATGGAAAAGCTGGCGGTCGGCCCCGGCTATCCGGAAGGGACGATCGACCTCAAAAAGGCGCCTGCCGACAACGTCCGGGCGATCGCCAGGGTCAAGGGTGTCGAGCCCAGCGAGATCATCGCCTGCGTGCTCGACCGGCCGCGCCACGAAGCGATCATCGCCGAGCTTCGCGAGCTCGGCTGCGGGATCAAGCTGATTCCGGACGGCGATGTCGCCGGAGTGATGGCGACCGCCGATCCGGACACCAGCATCGATGTCTACATGGGCAGCGGCGGCGCACCCGAAGGCGTGCTTGCGGCCGCCGCGCTGCGCTGCGTCGGCGGCGAGATCCAGGGGCGACTCACCTTCCGCAACGACGACGAGGTCGCCCGTGCGCGCCGCTGGGGAATCGACGACCTCGATCGCGTCTACACGCTGATGGACATGGCCCGTGGCGACTGCATCTTCGCGGCGACCGGAGTCACCGACGGCTCGCTCCTCAAGGGAGTCCACCACCGCAAGGACTGCGTCACCACCGAGAGCATCGCCATGCGCGCAAGCTCGGGCACGATTCGCAGGGTCGCCGCCGAGCATTACAAGTTCGGGAGCCGACGCAGCTTGTAGACTGCTTTCACTATGACCGAGGAATCCGAGACTTGGCTCGAGCCGCAGGCGCCTGTAGAGGCCGAAGGCCGGCCGCCGCTGCTTCGGGTGGAGCCGGCTTATCGGAACGTCCTGCGAGTGCGGTTCGCGCTGTTTTGGGTTCCATTGGCGATTGCCGCGCTGGTCCTCGACCAGGCGATCAACGACACGATGTTTTACGGGCTTCCGAGCACTCTCGTCCCGCTTCTCGCGCTGATGGCGGTGATCCTGGCGCCGCAGCGCATCTACCGGCGGCTCGGCTATCGCCTCACCGACACTCTGCTGCAGGTGGTTCGGGGCTGGATGTTCCACACCGACACCATTGTCCCCTTCGTTCGGGTGCAGCACATCGACGTCACCCGCGGGCCGGTCGACAAGCTTTTCGGAACCGCGACTCTCGTCGTCCATACCGCTGGCACGCACAACAGCATCGTCACGGTGCCGGGACTCGCGCCGCAGACGGCCGAGGACATCCGCGACGTCATTCGCGAGCATGTGCGCACGGACTTTCAATGAGCGCTGACGACCAGGCCGTCGGCGAGCCGGAGCGGCTGCACCCCCTTTTCCTCCTGACCGGCATCGGCGGAGCGCTGCGCGGGATGGCGGGCGGCTATGCCGTCATCGCCTATCTTGCTGTGTCGGGAAGGCTGGGGACGGCGCTGATTGGAGCGGCGGCGCTGTTCGCTTTCCTTGCGGCCGGGCTGGTCCTCTACTGGCGGCGTTTCGAATATCGTGTCGGCGACACCGAGATCCGGATCGACAGCGGGATCTTCAGCCGCACCCACCGTTCGATCCCGTTCGACCGGGTGCAGGACGTCGACATCTCCCAGGGACCGGTCGCCCGGCTGCTCGGGCTTGCTAAAGTCAAATTCGAAACCGGAGCCTCCGCCGGTCAGGACGAAGGCGTTCTCCAGGCGATTACGTTGGACCGGGCGGAGGCGCTGCGTGAGTTGGTTCGCACGCGGCGTTCCGGGCAAAGCGTGGCCACGCCGGACGCGCAGGAGACGGAGCGGCCGTCGCTCTACGCAATGGATTTGCAAAGACTGCTGCTTGCCGGGCTGTTCAACTTCTCGCTTGCGGTCTTCGCCGTCCTGTTCGGCCTCACGCAGACGATGGGGGATGTGATCGGTTTTGAGCCGTTCAGCCGGTCGTTCTGGGTTTCGCTCCTCAGCGCCAGCGATCCGATCGCTCAATTCGTTCTGGCCAACCAGGCGGTAGCGGCGCTTGCCGGCTTCGTGTCGCTGGTGCTGATCGGAATCGCCACCGGCATCGTCCGCACTTTTCTCCGCGATTACCAATTTCGGCTCGACCGGACCGAGACCGGCCTCCGCCGCCGCCGCGGCCTGATGACGCTTACCGACGTCACTCTTCCAGTCCGGCGGGCACAGGCGGCAATCGTCGGCACCGGTCCGGTTCGCGACCGCTTCGGCTGGAGGGAGCTCAAGCTTCAGAGCCTGGCGCGCGACGAAGGCGGAGGCGGTGACCATGTGCTTGCGCCGCTCGCGAGCGACGAGGAAACCGGCACCATTTTAGCTGCGCTCGGCTGGCGGCCCCTGGCTTCAAGAGTCGACTGGAACCGAGTTTCCCGAGCCTATGTCTGGATCCTGACTCTGGCCGTGATTCCGTTGCTCCTCCTCGCTTTGGTCCAGATGCTTGTCTTTCCGGTCGTCGGTGCGCTGTTGCTGGTTGTGCTCGTTGGCGGGGTGGGCGTTCGGTGGCTCGCGTGGCACCGCACCGGCTATTTGCTGGACTCGGACCGGCTGCTGATCCGGACCGGCTGGTGGCGTCGCCGAACCTTGGTCCTGCCGATCCGCCGGATCCAGAGCGTCGACCTCACTCAGAACTTCATCAGCCGCTGGTTCGGCACCGCGTCGCTGGCCTTCGGCGTCGCCGGCGGCGGCGGTTTCTCGGCGCATGAAATTCCCGCACTTCGCGAGGAAAAGGCGCGCGCTCTTCGCGAGCAGCTGATATCGAAGCTGGTATGAATTTCGCGCTTGGAGTGGAGAGGTCGGCGACCGGGCAGCCGTGGCGCTGGCGCCGTTCGGCCGAGACCGGTCCCGGCATGGACGCGCTGGTCGACGAATTGCTGCTCGCAAGGGGCGTCGATCGCTCCGACCTGGAGCGCCACCGCGATCCCAGGATCCGCGACTTCCTTCCGGACCCGTCGGCCTTCCAGGACATGGACAAGGGCGCAAAGCGGCTCGCCGACGCGCTCCAAGCGGGTGAGACGGTCGCGATCTTCGGCGATTATGACGTCGACGGGGCGACCAGCGCAGCGCTTTTGAACCTGCTTCTGCGCCGGCTGGGGGCGGAGCCGATCGTCTATATCCCTGACCGGCTGATGGAGGGCTACGGCCCGTCGGGCTCGGCACTGGTCGCGCTCAAGCGCCGCGGCGCCGGCCTTGCGGTGACCGTCGATTGCGGGGCGCAGGCGTTCGAGGCGCTCGAGGAAGCGAAGTCGGCGGGGCTCGACGTGATCGTCGTCGACCATCACCAATGCGCGACTCTGCTTCCCGTCGCTTACGCGCTCATCAACCCCAACCGGCTCGACGAGGGCGAGCTCGGCGCCGCCCACGGCCATCTCGCCGCGGTCGGGATGGCTTTCCTGCTCGGAGTCGCTTTGTTTCGTGAATTAAGGAACCGCGGATTCTTCACTGGCGACCGGACCGAGCCGAGGATTCTCGACCTGCTCGACCTCGTCGCGCTCGGCACCGTCGCCGACGTCGCCAGGCTCCACGGACTCAACCGAGCCTTCGTCACCCAGGGGCTGAAGGTGATGGCGGCGCGGCAGAATATCGGGCTCACCGCGCTCGCCGAAGCCGCCCGGCTGGTGAAAAGCCCGAGCTGCCGCGACCTCGGCTTCGCGCTCGGGCCCCGGATCAATGCCGGCGGGCGGATCGGCAAGTCCGATCTCGGGGTCCGTCTCCTGACCTGCACCGACCCCGAGGAGGCACGCGCGATCGCCACCGAGCTCGACCGCCTCAACGAGGAACGCCGGGCGATCGAGATGACCGTGTGCGAGCAGGCCGAGGAGCAGGCGGCGAAGCTCAACGGCGCTTCGGTGATCACGGTGATGGCCGGCGGCTGGCACCAGGGCGTGATCGGGATCGTCGCGGGCCGGCTGAAGGAGCGGTTCCGCCGCCCGGCGATCGTGATCGCCGAATGCGAGGATGGGACCGGCAAGGGCTCGGGCCGTTCGATCTCCGGCGTGGATCTCGGCGCCGCGGTGCTCGCGGCGAAGGACAGCGGGCTCCTGATCGCCGGCGGCGGACACGCCATGGCGGCGGGGCTTACATTGCCGAAAGGCGGGTTCGACGCGTTCCGCGAGTTCATCGATGAAAGGCTTGCGCACGACGTCGAGCGGTCGCGAGAGGGGCGCGCTCTGTTGCTCGATGCGATGCTCGCCCCCGGCGGCGTCGTCGGAGGGCTGTGCGATATGCTCGACGCGGCGGGGCCGTACGGTGCCGGCTGGCCGTCCCCGAAGATCGCCGCCGGCCCGGCGCGCCTGCTGCGCACCGGAATTGTCGGCGACGGCCATGTCCGCGGGCTCGCCTGCGGCGACGACGGCAAGAGCTTCAAGTGGATTGCGTTTCGAAGCGCCCAGACCGAGCTCGGGCAGGTCCTCCTCGGATCGCCCGGCGACCGGCGGTGGTGGCTTGCGGGAAGCATCAGGCGCGACGAATGGAACGGCGGAAACGCTGCCGAGATGCATCTCGAGGATGCCGCGCTTGCTTGACCAACCGCCGGCCGTTCCCTAACTCGCGGCGGCTTTTCCGGCCCCATCGTCTAGCGGTCTAGGACGTCGCCCTTTCACGGCGAAAACACGGGTTCGAGTCCCGTTGGGGTCACCAGTTTCCGAAGTGCCGGAGGCACTTCGAAGAAACTGGTGACAAGTTGCCTTTGCCCGTCACCTCGGCTTTGCCGGGCAGATGGGCCGCGCCTTCTATCTGTCCATTGGCTTCGCGTCTCTGCTGCTCGGCGCGATCGGCGCGTTCGTGCCGCTGCTTCCGACAGTGCCGTTCATCATCCTTGCCGCATTCTGCTTCGGTCGGAGCAGCCCGGCGCTCGAACGCCGGCTGGTCGAGCACCCGACCTTCGGGCCACACCTCGAAGCCTGGCGCGAGCGCGGCGCGATCAGCCGCCGCGGCAAGACGGCGGCGGTCATCGCCTTCGCGGCAAGCGCGCTGCTCGGATTCCTCCTGCTTGACTGGCCACGGCTGCTGATCCCGGCAGCGGCTGCGCTCATCGGCGGCGCCTGGGTCTTGAGCCGCCCGACAGCCTGAATTCAGGCCAGCCTTTCCGAATGCCAGCACAAATGATCGGCCATAAAGGTCGAGACGAAATAATAGCTGTGGTCGTAACCCGGCTGCCGCCGGAGAGTCAGCGCGATCCCTGAATCCTTGCATGCCTGCTCGAGAAGCTCGGGCCGAAGCTGCTGGTCGAGGAACGGGTCGTCGCTGCCGACGTCGACGAGCAGCTCGGGGATCCGCGCGCCGTCTTCGATAAGAGCGATCGAATCATATTTGCGCCAGGCGTCCCGGCCCTCGCCCAGATAGCCGCCGAGCGCCTTGTTGCCCCAGCTCACCTGGCTCGGAGCGACGATCGGCGAGAAGGCCGAGACGCTTCGGAAGCGGCCCGGGTTGCGAAGCGCAACCGTCAGTGCTCCGTGCCCGCCCATCGAATGTCCGGTGATCGCCTGCCGCCCCATGTCCAGCGGGAATGCCTCGGCGGCGAGCTCGGGAAGCTCCTGCGTCACGTAGGACCACATCTTGTAGTTGCGCGCGAACGGCTCGACCGTCGCATCGACGTAGAATCCGGCGCCAAGCCCGAAGTCCGAGCCGCCGGCTGGATCGCTCGGAATCTCGTCCCCGCGCGGGCTGGTGTCGGGAGCGATGAAAGCGAGGCCGAGCTCAGCGCAGGCGGCGCGATACTCGCCCTTCTCGGTGACGTTCATCGGGCTGCAGGTCAGCCCCGACAGGAACCAGACCACCGGCAGCTTGCCTCCCGTTTCGGCCTGCGGCGGAAGGAAGATCGAGAAGGCCATGTCGGTCTGCGTCGTCGACGAAGAGTGAGTCGCCACGAGCTGGCGGCCGCCGTGCGATTTGTTGTCGCTGACGATGTCCACGATCAATCCCTTGGATAGGCGTAATAGCCGCACAGCTTGTTGCCGTCCGGGTCGCGCAGATAGGCGAGGTACATCTTGCCGAACGGGGCATCGCGGACCCCCGGCGGGTCCTCGATCGACGCTCCGCCGTTGGCAACTCCCGCCGAATGCCAGGCGTCGACCTCTTCCGGGCTGCCGGCCTTGAAACCGATGGTGGAGCCGTTCCCGTGGCTGCACGCCTTCCCGTCGATCGGGGGTCCGATTCCAAGCGCGCCTTCGCGGGTCATCCACCAGTCCGACTTTCCGAAGTCGCGGTGGGGCCGGATGCCAAGAGCGCCTAGCGTTGCATCGTAGAACCTGCGCGATCGCTCGCGGTCGCTTGATCCCAGCATCACGTGGCTGAACATCGATTGTCCTCCCTAGTAAACCACCACCGACCGGATGCTTGTCCCCGAGTGCATCAGGTCGAAGCCTGTGTTGATCTCCTCGAGCTTCAAAGTGTGCGTGATCATCGGGTCGATCTCTATCTTGCCGTCCATGTACCAGTCGACGACCTTGGGGACGTCGGTGCGCCCCCTGGCGCCACCGAACGCCGTGCCGCGCCAGTTGCGGCCGGTGACGAGCTGGAATGGCCGCGTGGCTATTTCCTTGCCCGCCTCGGCCACCCCGATGATGATGCTGGTGCCCCAACCGCGGTGGCAGCATTCGAGAGCGGTGCGCATAACCTCGGTGTTGCCGGTGCAGTCGAAGCTGTAATCGGCGCCGCCGTCGGTGAGCCCGGCGATGTCGGCGATCAGTTGCTCGCGCGATTTGTCCCGCCCATTGATGAAGTCGGTCATTCCGAACTTTCGGCCCCATTCTTCGCGATCGGGGTTGATATCGATTCCGACGATCTTGCCGGCGCCAACGAGCCTGGCGCCCTGGATGACGTTGAGCCCGATCCCGCCGAGACCGAAGACGACGACATTCGCGCCGGGCTCGACCTTGGCGGTGTTGATCACCGCACCGACGCCCGTCGTCACTCCGCAGCCGATGTAGCAGCTGGTCTGGAACGGCGCGTCCTCGCGAATCTTCGCGACCGCGATTTCCGGAAGCACGGTGAAGTTCGAGAAGGTCGAGCAGCCCATATAATGGTAGATGGTCTCGCCCTTGTAGGAAAAGCGGCTGGTCCCGTCCGGCATCACGCCCTTGCCTTGCGTCGACCGGATCGCGGTGCACAAATTGGTCTTGCCGGACAGGCACGACTTACACTGGCCGCATTCGGGCGTGTACAGCGGGATCACGTGGTCGCCGGGCTTCACGCTGGTGACGCCCGGTCCGACCTCTCGCACCACGCCCGCGCCTTCGTGGCCGAGGATCGACGGGAAGATGCCTTCCGAGTCGAGCCCATCAAGCGTGTAGGCGTCGGTGTGGCAAATCCCCGTCGCCATGATTTCGACCAGCGCCTCGCCTTGCTTCGGTCCTTCGAGGTTGACCTCGACGATCTCGAGCGGCTGCTTGGGAGCGAAGGCGACGGCGGCGCGGGTCTTCATGCATTCGTCTCCTGGAGGAATTTGCGAATCCAGCCGGCTATTCGGCCACTGTCGTTCGGCGCGTCGAGCGAGGCAATCGCCGCGTCGGGATCGGGCAGGACGTCGCGGCGGTGCTCGATGAGCGCCTTGGCATAGTCTGGCGTGAACTCGGGATGGAACTGGACGGAAATTGCCGGCCGGTCTGTCCACGCAAGCGTCGCACAGGGTGCAAATGGCGAGGAGGCGAAGACCTCGGTATTCGGCGGCTGAAACACAACCTGGTCCTGGTGCGAAACCGGCACCGCGATCTCCGCCACCGGGTCCATCCAAGGCTCAACGCGCTCTATGGAGTAGCGGTGCAGGCCGATGCCCCAGCCCCGGTCCGATTTCCCGACACGGCCGCCAAGCGCCTCGGCCATCGCCTGGTGACCGAAGCAGACGCCGACCATCCTGCTGCCGTTGGCCGAACGGATGAAGCTGGCCAGCTCGGCGATCCAGGGCAGCGGGTCGTAGACGCCGGCCGGCGAGCCGGTGATGAGATAGGCGCGGTGCGCCGCCGGATCGCCAGGCAACCGGCCTGCCTGGACGTCGAAGCTGGCGATTTCGAACCCGTCACCGAGCATCCGGGCGAACATCGCCGGATAATCCCCGAACTGCTTTGCGAGCTCGCCTGGCGGGCGGCCGGTTTCGAGAATGGCGACTTTCATGTGCGTCGCCTTGCCACCTCAAAGGCGTTGCGCCAATGCTGGAGCGATGCAGGGTAGATCGCTCGAGGGTCGCCACGCGCTGATCACCGGCGGAGGCACCGGCATCGGCGCCGCGACCGCCGCCCAGCTCGCGGGCGCCGGCGCCAAGCTGTCACTGCTCGGCCGCCGGATCGAGCCGCTGCAGGCGGCGGCAGACAAGACCGGCGGTGCAGTCATCCAGTGCGATGTCACCGATCCGGAGCGGATCGGCGCAGCGTTCGAGGAAGCGAGGGCGGCCAACGGCCCGATCGAGATCCTGGTCGTCAATGCCGGGGTCGCCGAGAGCGCGCCGTTCCACAAGATGAGCCGCGAGAGCTGGGACCGGATCATCGCCGTCAACCTTACCGGCGCGTTCGACTGCGCGCGGGCGGCGATCGGCGACCTGCTCGGGAGCGACAGCGGCCGGCTCGTCTTCATCGCCTCCGTGGCAAGCCTGCGCGGCGTGCCTTATGCTGCGCATTATGCCGCATCGAAGCATGGCCTGCTCGGCCTCACCCGCTCGCTCGCAGCCGAATATGCGAAGACCAAGCTGACCGTTAACGCGGTTTGCCCCGGCTATGTCGACACTCCGATGACCGACCAGTCGGTTGCCCGCGTGTCCCAGATCACCGGGCGCAGCGAAGGCGATGCTCGGTCCGCGATCACCCAGATGAACGCCAGCGGACGGCTGGTCGACCCCGAAGCGATCGCGAACATCATTCTCACCCTGTGCCTTCCGCTGAGCCGCGACATCAATGGCGCGGCGATGACGATCGACGGCGGAACCAGCGCATGAGCTTCGACCCGGAAAGCTTCGCGCCGACGCACTTCCTGTGGGACTTCGTCGGCGGAATCGCGACGGTCACCCTCAACCGGCCCGAGCGGAAGAACCCGCTGACCTTCGACTCCTATGCGGAGCTTCGCGACACCTTCCGCGATCTGGTCGACGCTCGCGATGTGAAAGTCGTCGTCATGGCCGGCGCCGGCGGCAACTTCTGCTCGGGCGGGGACGTCCACGAGATCATCGCTCCGCTGACGAAAATGGACCGGGATGGGCTCATCGGGTTCACCCGGATGACCGGCGACCTCGTCCGCGCGATGCGAGCCTGCCCGCAACCGATTGTCGCCGCCGTCGAGGGCGTGTGTGCCGGGGCCGGAGCGATTCTCGCCATGGCGAGCGACCTTCGGCTGGCGGCGGCCAACGCAAAGACGGCCTTCCTGTTCACGCGGGTCGGCCTGTCCGGAGCCGACATGGGCGCCTGCGCGATGCTTCCGCGGATCATCGGCCACGGCCGGGCGGCCGAGCTGCTGTTCACCGGGCGAAGCATGAGTGCCGAGGAAGGCCTTGCCTGGGGATTCTGGAACGCGCTCAGCCCCGATGTCCTGGCCGACGCGCAGGCGCTTGCGCTCGAGCTGGCCAGCGGCCCGACCATCGCCCATGCCGTCACCAAGCGGCAGCTCGATGCCGAATGGCACGTCCCGATCGGCCAGGCGCTCGACATGGAGGCCGAAGCGCAGGCCGACTGCATGCAGACTAACGACTTCAAACGCGCCTACGAAGCCTTCGCCGCGAAGCGCACGCCGGAGTTTCAGGGCGACTGAGCTTGAACCTCTGTCCTACAGCCGCCGCCATGGGTTAGGAGCCGTTCCGTGCTTCAGATTCTCGCTTCCTCGACCACAAGCTTGAATCGTCGCCCTCGCGCGCGCGCGGACACACGCGCGTGTACGTGTGCGACCTTTGTGACCTTTCGCGGAGATTTGAGCCGGTGAGCGAGCGCAATCATCTCTCCTGGCCGTTCTTCGAGCCGAGGCATCGAGAGCTGGCCGACGAAATCCAGGCCTGGTGCGAAGACGGCCTGCCGGAGACGGCCGGCGACCTCGATGAAGATTGCCGGACTCTTGTGCGCGAGCTCGGCGCCGCCGGTTTCCTCAAGGTCTGTGTTTCCGACGGCGACCGCCGTCCCGACGTTCGCAAGCTTGCGCTGGTGCGCGAGACCCTCGCTTATCATTCGGCGCTCGCCGACTTCGCCTTTGCGATGCAGGGGCTGGGCTCGGGCGCGATCTCGCTGTTCGGGACGGTCGAGCAGAAGCGCGAATGGCTTCCGGACGTGGCGAGCGGCGAAGCCATCGCGGCCTTTGCGATGACCGAGCCCGGATCGGGATCGGACGCGGCCAACATCGAAACATCCGCGATGCTCGACGGAGACGAATGGGAGCTCGTCGGCGAAAAGACCTACATCTCAAACGGCGGGATCGCCGACTTCTACATCACTTTCGCGCGCACCGGCGAGGGCGAGGGCGCGCGCGGTCTTTCGGCGTTCATCGTTCCGGCCGATGCCCCGGGCCTCAAAGTCGCCCAACGGATCGAAGTGATCGCTCCGCACCCGCTCGCGCGCCTCGAATATGAGAACGTTCGGCTGCCTTCCGGCGCGCTTATCGGCGAGCCGGGCGAGGGGTTTCGGATCGGCATGGAAACCCTCAACCTGTTCCGGGTCACGGTCGGCGCCGCGGCGCTCGGATTTGCACGGCGCGCCTTGGACGAAGCGCTTGGCTTCGCCTGCAACCGACGGCTCGGCAACGCGACTCTCGCCGACAATGCTGTGACCCAGCAAAAGCTCGCCGATATGGCACTAGCGATCGATGCCTCGGCGCTTCTGATCTATCGCGCCGCCTGGCGCCAGGACATCGGCGGCAGCGATGGAGGCGTTGGCAACCGGCGCTCGGCGGCGATGGCCAAGCTCCATGCGACTGAATCGGCGCAAATGGTGATCGATTCAGCGGTACAGATGCATGGCGGCGCCGGTGTCACCAAGGGCGAGAAGGTCGAAGAACTCTATCGCGACATCCGCGCGCTGCGAATCTACGAAGGGGCAAGCGAAGTGCAGCGGCAGGTCATCGCCCGCGACCTGCTCAAGGAGAGAGCCAGATGAAGATCCTGCAACCGCCCGGCTGGCCTCGGCCCACAGGCTATTCGAACGGCATTTCCGCTCGCGGGCGAATGATCTTCACCGCCGGAATCGTCGGCTGGGACGAGAAGGAGAGTTTCCCCGATTACACGCTCCACGGCCAGTTTGCTCAGGCGCTGAAGAACACGCTAGCGGTTTTGGCCGAGGACGGCGCCGGTCCCGAGCATATCGTCCGGATGACCTGTTACGTCATCGACCGCGACGAATATCTGAGGTCGCGCGACGAAATCGGCGCGGCATGGAAGTCGATCATGGGGTCACATTATCCGGCGATGGCGCTGGTCGAGGTGAAGGGGCTGGTGGAGAGCGCCGCCAAGGTCGAGATCGAGACGACGGCAGTAGTTCCCGAATGAGCAAGTATGACTCGTTCGTCCGCGAGCGGCTTCCGCCGCCCGAACTGCTTCCCGAATTCCGCTTCGACCTGCCCGAGCTCCAATATCCCGAGCGCCTCAACGCCGCGGCGGAATTGCTAAAGGGCGGCAATCCGGACTCGCCGGCGTGCGTCAACGCGCACGGGCAATGGACCTATGCCGACCTCGACGACTTGTCCGGGCGGATTGCGCGGTTGCTGGTCGAACAGGAAGGGTTGGTCCCCGGCAATCGCGTTCTTCTGCGCGGGCCCAACGGCTACACGATGTTCGCCGCCTGGCTGGGCGTGCTCAAAGCGGGAGGAATCGTGGTCGCGACGATGCCGCTGGTTCGGCCCGGCGAGATCACGACGGTGATCGAGCGGGCCGAGATCAGCCACGCGATCGTCGATTCGCGGTTCATCGGCGACTTTCGGCAGGGCGCCGAGCAGACGCATTTCAGCAATAACATCGTCAAATATGACGGCGATCATGGCCACGGCGAGCTGGAGTCTCGCGCCGGGGAGCTCGACCCGCTGCCCGCCCTCGACACCGGCCGCGACGACCCGGCCCTGATTGCCTTCACCAGTGGCACGACCGGCGTTCCCAAGGGCTGCGTCCAGTTTCACCGCGACGTGCTGGCGCCGTGCGACAGCTTCGCGAACCATCTGATCGGGATGAAGCCCGGCGACGTGGCGCTGACCTCGGCCCCGCTCGCTTTCACCTTCGGGCTCGGCGCCGGGTTCCTGTTTCCGATCCGCGCCGGGGCCGCCTTCGCGACGATCGAGCAACCGAGCCCGCCGGCGATGCTCGAGGCGGTCGCCAAGTTCGAAATCACGCACCTCGCGACCGCGCCCACCGCCTACAAGGCGATGCTGTCGCAGCCCGGGCTCGACGAGGCATTGAAGTCCCTGCGCTACTGCCTGTCGGCCGGGGAGCATCTGCCGTCGGCGACCTGGCATGCGTGGAAGGAGCGCACTGGGATCGCGATCACCGACGGAATCGGATCGACGGAGTTGATGCACATCTTCATTTCCGCGGCGGGCGACGACGTGCGCCCCGGTTCAACCGGCAAGGCGGTGCCCGGCTATGTCGCAACCGTTCTCGACGACGACGATCAGCCGATAGAGGAAGGCACGGGCCGCCTTGCCGTCAAGGGACCGACCGGGTGCCGCTATCTCGATGACCCGCGCCAGCGCGACTATGTCGTGAATTGCTGGAACGTGACCGGCGACACCTACCGCCGCGACGATGACGGCTATTATTGGTACCTCGCCCGAAGCGACGACATGATCGTCAGCTCGGGCTACAATATCGGCGCTCCGGAAGTGGAAAATGCGCTTCTGTCGCACCCGGCGGTCGCCGAATGCGCGGTGATCGGAGTGCCGTGCGAAGAGCGCGGGCAGAAGGTGAAGGCGTTCGTGGTTGCGGCGGCGGACGCGGTGCCCTCAGACGATCTCGCCGCCGAGCTGCAGGCATACGCTAAGGCGCAGATCGCACCCTACAAATATCCGCGCGAGATCGAGTTCGTCGAGGCGCTGCCGAAGACGGCGACGGGCAAGTTGAGGCGCGTCGAGCTTCGGAACCGGTGACTTGAGGGGGCGCGTTCGCAGTGCCGTCGCCGCGGATATCCCGTCGATGCACCGGATCCGACTGGCGGTTCGCGAGAACCGGCTAAGCGATCCCGACCAGATCGACGAACAAGACTATATGCCGTTCGTGAACGCCGGGTCCGCTTGGGTGGCAGAGACAGAGCAAGGTCTCGTCGGATTCGTCGCCCTGAATGCAAGGGAAGCAAGCGTGTGGGCGCTGTTCATCGACCCCGAAGCAGAGGGGCTAGGAATGGGCCGCGCCCTGCACGATCGGGTGTTGAAATGGGCGAGCGAACATCGACTTGAGCGTGTGTCGCTGACTACGACTCCCGGCACACGAGCGGATCGCTTTTATCGCCGGAATGGATGGCAGGAAGTCGGTCATACGGATGAGGATGAAGTCCGGCTCGAGCGCTTGCTCGAACGTCACTCGAACTCGACGATGACCTGATCGACGGCGAGGCTGTCGCCCGCCTTCACCGGAGTCGCCTTGACCGTTGCCGCCTTGGGGGCGCGGAGGATGTTCTCCATCTTCATCGCTTCCATCACCGCGATCGGCTGGCCGGCTTCGACCTTGTCGCCGACCTCGACGTCGAGCCGCGTGAGCAAGCCCGGCATCGGGGCGAGCAGGAGCCGCGACAGGTCGGGCGCGGGCTTTTCGATCATGTGTTTCGAAAGCTCGGCGACGTGCGGCGGAAGCACCTGAACGATGTGGCTGGCGCCGTGCGTGTTGAGCAGCCACGAGCGGTCGTTCCTGATCACCTTCACGGTACGCGGCCGCCCGTCGATCGTCGCCGACAGCAGCCGCTGGCCCGGTGTCCATCGGCCGATGATGTCGATGAGGTCCCCCCCATCGAGAACCGCAAGCGTGCCGCCGTCATAGGGCTTGATCCGGACGCGGTGCTGCTCGCCGTCGACGATGACGATGCGCTCGGAGGCGGGGGCCACCGGCGGGCCGAGTTGATGGTCTATGCTTGCCGCGCGCTTCTGCGTGATGGCGCCGATCATTCCCCCGATGATTGCGATATCGGACAGGAGCTGGTCGTCCGCCGGAGCCCCGGTGAAGCCTTCGGGATATTCCTCGGCGATGAAGCCGGTGGTGATGTCGCCCGAGCGGAAGCGCGGGTGCTGCATCAGCGCCGAGAGGAAGTCGACATTGTCGCCGATCCCGTCAAGCTCGAACGCGTCGAGAGCGGCGATCTGAGCGTCGATAGCGGCGTCGCGGTTCGGCCCCCAAGTGATCAGCTTGGCGACCATGGGGTCGTAGAACATGCTGATCTCGCTGCCCTCCTCGACCCCGTCGTCGATGCGGACGCGGACCCCGTCTTCCGATTTGGCCAGAGGCCGGGTGTACCGCACCAGCCGTCCGGTGCTCGGGAGAAATCCCCGGTACGGGTCCTCGGCATAGACCCGGGTCTCGATTGCCCAGCCGTCGAGCTTCACCTCGTCCTGGCCAAAGCTCAGCTTCTCGCCCGCCGCTACGCGGATCATCTGCTCGACTAGGTCCAGCCCGGTCACCTCCTCGGTCACCGGATGCTCGACCTGGAGCCGAGTGTTCATTTCCAGGAAGTAAAAGCTCTTTCCCGTCGGGTCGGCACCCGAGACGATCAGCTCGACCGTGCCGGCGGAATAATAGCCGACCGCCTTGGCCAGCGCGACGGCCTGCGCGCCCATCGCGCGGCGCATCTCGGGAGTGACGAACGGGCTCGGCGCTTCCTCGACCACCTTCTGGTGGCGGCGCTGGATCGAGCATTCGCGCTCGCCAAGGTAGAGGGTGTTGCCGTGCTTGTCGCCGAGCACCTGGATTTCGATGTGGCGCGGCTGCTCGATGAACTTTTCGATGAACACGCGGTCGTCGCCGAAACTCGCCAGGCCCTCGCGCTTGGTCGCCTCGAAGCCCTCGCGAACATCCTTTTCGTCATAGGCCAGTCGCATGCCCTTGCCGCCGCCGCCCGCCGACGCTTTCATCATCACCGGATATCCGATGTCGGCCGCGATCTTCACCGCTTCGTCGGTGGTGGCAATGTCGTCGAGATAGCCGGGGACGATGTTGACACCGGCCTTTTGCGCCAGCTTCTTGGATTCAATCTTGTCGCCCATCGCCGCGATTGCTTTGGGGGGCGGACCGATGAAAGTGATCCCCGCCTTGTCGAGCGCCTTGGCGAAGCGCTCGCGCTCGCTGAGAAAGCCGTAGCCAGGGTGCACCGCTTCGGCGCCCGTTTCCTTGCAGGCGTCGATGATCAACTCGGCTTTCAAATAGGATTCGGAAGCCGGTGGCGGGCCGATGCGAACGCTTTCGTCGGCCATCAACACGTGCGGTGCGCGCGCGTCTGCGTCGGAGTAAACGGCGACCGTCTTGATCCCCATGCGGCGGCACGTGCGGATGACTCGGCACGCAATCTCTCCGCGGTTAGCGATCAGGATCTTCTTGAACACTACCGATCGCTCCGCGTTCGAAAGATCAGAATGAACGGGATCGCCAAAATGCCGATACCTACTGCGACCAACGGCCAACCAACTGCACCCAGCTCAGGATAAGCGGAAACGATGCTGGCGACGGCAAGAACAGCGACCAACATAACAATTGTGAACACCGCAAGTAGCGCCGCCTTGATATCCATCACTCCGCAGCCTCATCGAGCGGTGGCTTGTTGTGGCCGAGCAGGCGGAGGACCTCGTCGGCGGCGTCGGCGAGGTTGGTGCCGGGGCCGAAGATCGCCTGGACCCCGGCGGCCCGGAGAGCAGCATAATCCTGCGGCGGGATCACTCCGCCGGCGACCACCTTGATGTCGGCGCGGCCCAGTTCCTTCAGCGCTTCGATCATCTCGGGAATCAGCGTTCGGTGCCCCGCCGCCAGCGATGACGCCCCGACCACGTCGACGTCCTTTTCGGCCGCCATTTCGGCAGTCTCGCGCGGTGTCTGGAACAAGGGCCCGGGAACGACCTCGAAACCCAGGTCGGTGAAGGCCGAGGACACCAGGTTTGCGCCGCGGTCATGGCCGTCCTGGCCCATCTTTGCGATCAGGATGCGCGGCTTTCGGCCGAGCCGCTCGGCGACGGCCTGAGTCCCCTGTTCCGCTGTTTTCCAGCGATCGTCGCGGCGCGCCTTTCCGTAGACCCCGCGCACCGGCTGCGGCACCGTGTCGTATCGGCCGAATGCGCGCTCGAGCGCGTCGGAAATCTCACCCAGAGTGGCCCGGGCGCGGGCGGCCTCGATAGACAGGGCAAGCAAATTCTCGTCGCCGCGGGCGCCCTGCTCAAGCGCGTCCAGCGCAGCGCGCACCTTATCCTCGTCGCGGCTCGCTCGAACCTTCTCGAGTCTCGCAATCTGTCCGGCGCGAACCCTGGCGTTGTCGACTTGGAGAATGTTGTGCTCTTCCTCTTCTGCCGGACGGTAGCGGTTGACCCCGACGATCACCGTCTCGCCGGTATCGACCTTCGCGGCACGTGCCGCCGCGGCCTCCTCGATCCGCTGCTTTGGCAGTCCTTCGGCAACGGCTTTGGTCATCCCGCCATGCTGCTCGACTTCCTGGATCAGCTCCCAGGCTTTCTCTTCAAGATCGCGGGTCAGCCGCTCCACGTACCAGCTTCCGCCGAGCGGGTCGGCGACCGCGGTGACTCCGCTTTCATCGGCCAGAATTAGCTGGGTGTTGCGGGCGATTCGGGCGGAGAAATCCGTCGGCAGCGCAATCGCCTCGTCGAAGCTGTTGGTGTGCAGCGACTGAGTCCCTCCGAGCACCGCCGCAAGCGCCTCGATCGTGGTTCGAATGATGTTGTTGTAAGCGTCCTGCTCGGTCAGGCTCACGCCGCTGGTCTGGCAGTGGGTGCGAAGCCGCTTCGACTCATCCTTCTGCGCGCCCAGATCGGTCATGATCCGGTGCCACAGGGTGCGCGCGGCGCGCAGCTTCGCTACCTCCATGAACAGGTTCAGGCCGATGCCGAAGAAGAATGAAAGCCGTGGTGCAAAGGCGTCGATGTCGAGACCCTGGCTCCTGGCGACGCGCACATATTCCATTCCATCGGCGAGCGTGTAGGCGAGCTCCTGAACCGCCGTCGCTCCGGCCTCGTGCATGTGATAGCCGCTGATCGAGATCGAATTGAACTTTGGCATTTCGCGCGCGCAATAAGCGATCACGTCGGCGACGATCCGCATCGAAGGCTCGGGCGGATAGATGTAGGTGTTGCGGACCGCGAACTCTTTCAGAATGTCGTTCTGAATCGTGCCGGTGAGCTTGTCGTGCGCAACGCCCTGCTCCTCTCCGGCGACGATAAAAAAGGCCATCACCGGAAGCACGGCGCCGTTCATCGTCATGCTGACCGACATCTCGTCGAGCGGAATCCCGTCGAACAGAAGCTTCATGTCCTCGACGGTATCGATGGCGACACCCGCCATTCCGACGTCGCCGGCCACGCGCGGATTGTCGCTGTCATAGCCGCGGTGGGTGGCGAGATCGAAAGCGACGGACAGGCCCTTTTGCCCTGCGTCGAGATTGCGTCGGTAGAAGGCGTTCGATTCCTCGGCCGTCGAAAATCCGGCATATTGCCGGATCGTCCACGGGCGGCCCGAGTACATCGTCGCATAGGGGCCGCGGGTGAACGGCGGAAGGCCAGGAAAGCCGCTGTCGATGCCGGCCGAATCCTCCGGCCCGTAGACGGTGTCGACGGCGATCCCTTCAAGCGTTTCGCGCGACAGGTCCTTGCCGCCGCTTTCCTTCGCGGCGCGCTTCTCCCAATCCTCGCGCGAGACTTTATCGGCCATCGGCGGCTGCCCTAGCAGGCCGTTTCGAATTGCGGGAGTGTCAGCAATGTTTTGCAAGAACCCGCCCGAGCAGCTGACCGACGCCGAAGCATTTGCGGCGCTGGAGCGTTTTCTCCTCGAATCGAGAGGAGATGCCTTGTGCCTGCCAAATCCAAGTCACAGCAGAAAGCGGCCGGAGCCGCTTTGTCGGCGAAGCGCGGCGACACTCCCAAAAGCGAGCTTAAGGGCGCTTCCAAGGAAATGTATGAGTCGATGACCGAAAAAGAGCTTGACGATATGGCGTCGACCAAGCGCAAGGGGAAACCCGAACACGCCGACTGAGGCGGCGACGAGGAATCCGAAGATCGACTCTCCCAGCGGCAGCGAAGGACCACCCCGGCGAACTTGCTCCACCATGGGCGGGCCGGGCATGCATCGGGCTGAGCGCTGAATGCGCTGCTTCTGGGACGAGCGGCAGCGCGCTCACGCGCCCACCGCCGAATTTTTCAACGGAAGGCTGCATCGGTCAGTCGAGACTCCTGGTCGGCCGGATGCAATCCTCGCGGCGATCGGCCGGACGCAAGCGCCGGGCGATCAGGGGATGGAGCCGCTCCGTCGAGCCCATTCGGGCGACTATCTTCAGTTCCTGCAATCCGCGCATTCCGACTGGCGCGACGCCGGGCATGATGGCGACGCTTTCCCTTACACGTTCCCCGCCGTCCGCCGGCGGCCCCTTGCGCTTGAGCGGATCGACGCGAGGCTCGGCCGATACGGTTTCGACACGGCCAGCCCGATCGCCGAGGGGACGTGGCAGTCCGCTTATTGGAGCGCCCAGACCGCGCTTGCGGGAATGCTGGCGGCGCTTGATGACCGGCGCGCCTTCGCCCTGTGCCGGCCGCCGGGCCACCACTCCGGCGCCGATTATTTCGGCGGCTATTGCTATTTGAACAATGCCGCCATCGCCGCCGAGGCCGCGCTCGCCAATGGCCACCGGTGTGTCGCCATTCTCGATGTCGACTATCACCACGGCAACGGCACCCAGGACATTTTTTATGGCCGCCGCGATGTTCCGATCGCGTCGATTCACGCCGATCCGAAGACCGATTATCCGTTCTTCTGGGGCCATTCCGACGAGACCGGTGAAGGCGAGGGGGCGGGCGCCAACCTTAATCTTCCGCTGCCGCGCGGCACCAAGTGGGGCGAGTATGAGGTGGCGCTGGACCGGGCGCTCGAGTGGCTGGCTGGCTTCTCGCCCGAGCTTCTGATCGTCTCGTTCGGCGCCGACACATGGGGCGGGGATCCGATCAGTCACTTTCAGCTGGAAACGCAGGATTATGCGCTGGTCGCGCGCCGAATCGCCGCGGCGGGGCTGCCGACACTGATCGTCATGGAAGGCGGCTATGCCGTCGATGCGCTCGGCGCCAACGTCGCTGAGTTCCTCAGCGGCTTCTGAAGCTTGTCGTCGCGATGCGGCAGCCATAGGCTGGACTGCATGAATATGGGAAAATTTGCTCTTGCCCTGTCCCTGTTGTCGGCACCGGTCACGGCCGCGCCCACAGATTGGATAACGCAGAACCGAGCGGCCATTCTCAGCGAGTACGTGCAATTGCTGGAGATCCCGAACGTCGCGTCGAATGTCGGGGACATCCGCCGTAACGCTCAGCACATCATGGCGATGATGGAGCGGCGCGGCCTTTCGCCGAGGCTGCTCGAAGGCGCGACTGCAGACGTGCCGCCTGCCATATACGGCGAGTGGGAAGTGCCCGGCGCTACGCGCACGCTGGTTCTTTACGCTCACTATGACGGGCAGCCGGTCACTCCGGCAGACTGGAAGTCGACCAAACCCTTCGAGCCGCTGCTGTTGTCGGACAGGCTCGATCGCGGCGGCAAACCGATAGCGTTTCCGGCAGCCGGCGAAACCATCGCGCCGGACTGGCGGATCTATGCCCGCTCGGCTTCCGACGACAAGCTGGGGGTGATGGCCATCCTCGCCGCCGTGGACGCGCTGAAGGCGGACGGCCAGGCTCCCCGCTTTAACGTCAAGATTTTCTTCGAAGGAGAGGAGGAGGCCGGATCGCCGAACCTGTCCGATCTGCTGGTGCGTCATCGGGACCTTCTCAAGTCCGACGGCTGGATCATCTTCGACGGTCCGGCGCACCCATCGAAACGGCCGCAGGTCGTGCTGGGCGTGCGGGGAATCGTCGGAGCGGAGATCACAGTGCACGGGCCGCTGCGGCCTCTCCACAGCGGACACTACGGTAATTGGGCCCCGAATCCCGCGATGATGCTGTCGCAGCTGCTAGCCTCGATGAAAGACCGTGACGGGCGCGTGCTCATCGAAGGCTTCTACGACGATGTCACGCCGCTCAGCTCTTCCGAGAAAGCGGCAGTCGCCGCCGTTCCCGCCGTCGACCAGCAGCTCCTCACCGACCTTGGCTTGGCCAGCAGCGAAGGCGGTGCCCCAATCGCCGAAGCCATCCAGCTTCCGGCGCTGAACATCGGCGGCCTTCGTTCGGCCGATGTCGGCGACCGCGCCCGCAACGTCATTCCAGCGACCGCGACGGCAAGCCTCGACATGAGGCTGGTCAAAGGGAATGACTCGCGGCGGCAGGTGCAAAAGCTCATCCGCCACATCGAGCGCCAGGGGTACAAAGTGCTCGATCGCCAGCCCACAATCGAGGAACGGCGGCAATTTCCTCGCATAGCCACCGTCAAGTCCAGCCCCGGCTACAACGCCGAGCGCACATCGCTCGAGTCACCGCTTGCCCAGAGCGTGATCGCTGCAGTGAAGGCACAGGGCGACGCCGTTGTCGTGCCTACGCTCGGCGGCAGCCTGCCGCTGTACCTCCTGCGCGACCGCCTCGGTGCCGAAAGCGTCACACTCAGCCTCGCCAATCACGACAACAATCAGCATGCCGAGGACGAAAACCTGCGCCTGGCCAATCTATGGCAGGCAATCGAAATCGCGGCCGCCGTGATGCAGATGCGTTAAAGCTTCTCGGTCAGCTCGGGGACGATCTTGAACAGGTCGCCGACGAGGCCGAGGTCTGCGACCTGGAAGATCGGCGCGTCCTCGTCTTTGTTGATCGCGACGATGACCTTCGAATCCTTCATTCCCGCAAGGTGCTGGATCGCGCCGGAAATCCCAATCGCGATATAAAGTTCGGGAGCGACGATCTTGCCGGTCTGGCCGACCTGATAATCGTTCGGCGCATAACCCGCATCGACCGCCGCGCGACTGGCCCCGAGCGCCGCCCCGAGCTTGTCGGCGAGCGGGTCGAGGAGCGCGTGGAACTGCTCGCCGCTGCCGAACGCGCGCCCGCCCGAAACGATGACGTTGGCGCTGGTCAGCTCGGGCCTGTCCGAATGCGCGGCTTCCATCCCAACGAAGCTCGACAGGCCCTGGTCGCCGGGGCCGGAGACCTGTTCGATTTGCGCCGAGCCCCCCTCGCGAGCCGCCTTGTCGAACGCCGTTCCGCGGACGGTGATCACCTTCTTCTGGTCGCCCGAGCGGACGGTTGCGATCGCATTTCCGGCGTAGATCGGCCGGGTGAAGGTGGCCTCGTCCTCAATCCCGATGATGTCGGAGATCTGCATGACGTCGAGCAGGGCCGCGACCCGGGGCGCGATGTTCTTTCCGGTGGTGGTCGCGGGAGCGAGGAAGGCGTCGTGGCTCTCCATCAGCGAGACCACAAGCGGAGCGAGATTTTCGGGCAGCTGGTGCTCGTAGGCGGAATCGTCGGCGACATGGACCTTGCCGATCCCGTCGATCTTCGCCGCCTGCTCGGCGACAGGACCGACATCCTTGCCGGCGACCAGCAGATGGACTTCGCCAAGCTGCGATGCCGCGGTCACGGTTGCGAGCGTCGCATCCTTCAGCTCGCCGCCTTCATGCTCAACGAGGACGAGCGTCTTCATCCAATCACTCCCGTTTCGCGCAATTTGTCGATCAGCTCGTCGACGGATTCGACCTTGATCCCGGCCTGGCGCTTCGGCGGCTCGCTGACCTTGAGCGTTTCGAGGCGGCGCGAGACGTCGACTCCGAGATCGTCGGGAGTCTTGGTCTCCAGCGGCTTGGACTTGGCCTTCATGATGTTGGGGAGGCTCGCATAGCGCGGTTCGTTCAAGCGCAGGTCGGTGGTGACCACCGCCGGGATTTTGAGGTCGACCGTCTCGAGGCCCCCGTCGACTTCCCGGGTGACCTTGACCCGTCCGTCGGCCGGCTCGACCTTCGAGGCAAAGGTGCCCTGCGGCCAGCCGAGAAGAGCCGCGAGCATCTGGCCGGTCTGGTTGCTGTCGTCGTCGATCGCCTGCTTACCGAGCACGATCATGTCGGGCTTTTCCTCCTCGGCGATCTTCGCGAGGATCTTGGCGACCCCGAGCGGCTCAACCTCTGAGCCAATATCATCGGGGGTCTGGACGAGGATCGCCCGGTCGGCGCCCATGGCAAGTGCGGTGCGTAGAGTCTCCTGCGCCTTTTGCGGACCGATCGACACAGCGACGATCTCGGTGGCCGCGCCCTTTTCCTTCAGCCGGATCGCTTCCTCGACAGCGATCTCGTCGAACGGGTTCATACTCATCTTGACGTTGGCAAGATCGATTCCGGAGCCGTCCATCTTCACCCGCGGCTTGACGTTGAAATCGATCACGCGCTTCACCGCGACCAGCAGCTTCATTGAGTCACCCTTCCATTCCATTCGGCATAGGCGGCCAGCAGCGCCGGCACCTCGTCTTCCTCGGGCATGGCGTCAAAGCTCCGCTCAGCCCCGCTTTGCGCCCAGGCGAAGCCCTCGCCCCTGAACATGTCGACAAACGGCCGGTGGGCCTCCGCTCCCTCGATCATCGACGAGCGAACGTTGACGAAGCCCTCAAGCCCTTCCGGCACCGTGTAGAGCCAGGTCATGCACGAGGGGCAGAAATAGTGCCGGGTCGCGCCCTTGAGGCCGCCGATTACCGGCTCGCCCTCAAGAAGCTCGAAGCGGTCGGCGGGGTAGAGGCTGCTCAGCGAAAAGGCGCTTGCGGACATGCGCTGGCACCCCTGGCAGTGGCAAGCCATCGTCAGCAGCGGTCCTCCCTCGACCTGGAACTGGGTAGCGCCGCAGCGGCATGTCACCGCGCTCACGCAGGCACCGCCTGGCGAACTTCGGCAACGACCTTATTGGCAGCATCGCCAAGGTCGTCGGCGGGGATAATAGCCAAACCGCTCGAGGCGAGGATGTCCTTGCCCTCGCGGACGTTGGTTCCCTCGAGCCGGACCACCAGCGGGACTTTCAGGTCAACCTCGCGCGCAGCGACGACGATTCCCTCGGCGATGATGTCGCAGCGCATGATGCCGCCGAAAATGTTGACGAGAATGCCTTTGACGGCTGGGTCCGACAGGATGATCTTGAAGGCGGCGGTGACCTTCTCCTTCGATGCTCCGCCGCCGACGTCGCAGAAATTGGCCGGCTCGCCTCCGCTTAGCTTGATGATGTCCATCGTCGCCATCGCCAGGCCGGCGCCGTTGACCATGCAGCCGATGTTGCCGTCGAGCTTCACGTAGGCGAGGTCGTATTTGGAGGCCTCGATCTCCATCGGCTCTTCTTCCGCAAGGTCTCGCAGCTGCTCGAGCTCCGGCTGCCGGAACTCGGCATTGCCATCGAACCCGATTTTCGCGTCGAGAACCAGAAGCTGGCCGTCACCGGTGACCGCCAGCGGGTTGATCTCGATCTGCGACGCATCGGTGCCGATGAACGCTTCGTAGAGCTGCTTGAGGAGCTTGCCGGTCTGTTTGGCGTGGTCGCCCTCCAGCCCCAGCGCCATCGCGACTTCGCGGCCATGATGCGGCATAAGGCCGGTTGCCGGGTCGATCGTCAGGGTCTTGATCTTGTCCGGAGTTTCGTGCGCGACCTTTTCAATTTCGACTCCGCCCTCGGTCGAAACGACGATGGCAATCCTGCTGGTGGCGCGGTCGACCAGAAGCGCGAGATAGAATTCCTTTTCGATGTCGACGCCGTCGGTGATGTAGAGGCGCTGCACCTTCTTTCCGGCCGGGCCGGTCTGGACCGTGACCAACGTCTTGCCGAGCATCTCGGCCGCGTGCTCGCGGACCTCGTCGATCGAATTGGCGAGCCGGACGCCGCCCTTTGCCTCGGGCGGGAGCTCCTTGAACCTGCCCTTGCCGCGGCCGCCGGCGTGGATCTGCGACTTGACGACCCACAGCGGGCCCGGGAGCTTCTTTGCCGCTTCCACCGCCTCCTCGGCGCTGGTCGCCGCATGGCCTGCGGGAACCGGCACTCCGAAGTTGGCGAGCAGATCCTTGCCCTGATATTCGTGGATGTTCATTGCGGCGCCCTTAAGCAGATTGACCGGTCCGATGCAAAGCGCCCGAAGGCCCGAAAGGTCCCAAACGTCACAGGCCTACGCGCGTACATGCGCGCGAGAGGACAAGCGGAATTGCGAGAGGAGACGGAAGAGTGGGTCAATTCACCATATCCCGCTAGACTCCCGATGGCTGTGTAGGACAGAAAAATTGCACCATGGCCGACTCCGACCAGCCAGTTCGAAAGATCATCCACGTCGACATGGATGCCTTTTACGCGTCGGTCGAGCAGCGCGATAATCCGGAGCTTCGCGGCCGCCCGGTCGCCGTCGGCGGTGGCCATCGCGGGGTGGTGGCGGCCGCCTCCTACGAAGCGCGAAGGTACGGGATCCGATCGGCGATGCCCTCGGTGACCGCCAAGCGGCGCTGCTCCGAGCTGGTCTTTGTCAAGCCTCGATTCGACGCCTATCGCGAGGTGTCGAACCAGATCCGGGGCATTTTCGCCGGTTACACCGAGCTGATCGAGCCTTTGAGCCTCGACGAAGCCTATCTCGACGTCACCGGCGACCGGCTCGGCCTCGGGAGCGCAAGGGCGATCGCCGAGGACATCAGCCGCCGGATTCGCGAGGAAGCGGGGCTGACCGCGTCGGCGGGGGTCTCCTACTGCAAATTCATCGCCAAGCTCGCCTCCGACTACCGCAAGCCAAATGGGCTGACGGTAATCAGGCCGGGCCAGGGTCCCGATTTCGTCGCCTCGCTCCCAGTCTCGCGGTTCCACGGAGTCGGGCCGGTGACGGCGCGCAAGATGGAGGCGCTCGGAATCTTTACCGGAGCCGACCTTAGAGGCTGGAGCCTGCCCGCGCTGGAGTCGCGCTTCGGGATCAGCGGGAAATGGTATTGGTCGATCTGCCGCGGAATCGACGAACGCGAGGTCCGGCCCGACCGGCCATACAAGTCGGTCAGCGCCGAGCGCACCTTCGACGAGGATTTGACCGAGCCCGACCGGCTTTCGGCCGAGCTCGACCGGATCGCCGGTTACGCCTGGTCGCGGGTGGAGCGAGCGGCGGTCGCCGGACGCACCGTGACACTGAAGGTGAAGTTCGCCGATTTCACTATCATCACCCGCTCGAAGAGCTTCTCGGGCCCGATCCCGCACTGCCAAGCGTTCGCCACCACCGGCAAGGCCCTTCTTGCCGGGCTGATTCCGGTTTCGAAAGGAATTCGGCTGCTTGGCCTTGGGCTCCACAATCTGACCGACTGCGTCGATGAGCAGCAGCAGCTCGGACTCGCAATTTAGCAGGAGTTATGGTATAAAATAGTCGCAGAGACCGCCGCGATTCCGCAGCGGCCCGTTAGCAGGAACCTGAAATCAGGCGGTGAGCCACGACCTGGGTGTCGTTTTGGGGGGCGATACGCGACGTGTCGGCTCGTACCGCTGGTCAAACAGAAAGGTGTTCGAATGGCTGCCAAGGCTTTGAGCTTCGACGTCGGCGATTATGTTGTTTACCCCAAGCACGGTGTCGGCCGCGTCGTCGAACTGCAGAGCACCGAAATCGCCGGAACTCGTCTCGATCTCTACGTCCTTCGTTTCGAGAAGGAGAAGATGACGCTTCGGGTGCCGGTCAACAAGGCGGACTCAATCGGAATGCGCAAGCTGTCGTCCGACAAGACGATGAAGGACGCGCTCGACACTCTGAAGGGCAAGCCCAAGGTCAAGCGGACCATGTGGTCGCGCCGCGCCCAGGAATATGAGGCGAAGATTAACTCGGGCGACCTGACCTCGATTGCGGAAGTCGTGCGCGACCTGTTCCGTCCCGACGATGCCCCCGAGCAGAGCTATTCCGAGCGGCAGATCTTCGAAGCTGCGTCTTCGCGCCTCGCTCGTGAGCTCGGAGCGATGGAGCAGATCGACGAGAAGTCGGCGCTGGCCAAGATCCTCGAGATTCTCAACAAGGCCGCCGAGATCCACCACAAGCCCAAAGAGCTGGTCTAACCCGGCCCTCTCTCTCTACAGCATTTAAAGGGCGCGTCCGCAACGGCGCGCCCTTTTCTTTTGTGCTTGCGCAAATTGCCTGTCCGGCTGTATTGCTTCACTAATACAGAGTCGGGGAGAAGACAGATGCGTAAGGCAATGCTGATCGGAATCGCCGCGGCGGCGATGGCTGCAGCCGCCTGCGGGCAGAATCGAGCCGAGGACGGCGGACCCACGGTGCAGCGCAATTACCAGGTCGGCGCCTTCGAGCGGATCGAGGTCGCCGGACCTTACGAGGTCGAAGTGCGCACCGGCGGCGAGCCCGGAGTTTCGGCGAGCGGCCCGGAAAAGCTGATCGAGCGTCTGGTCGTAGAAGTAAGGGGCGACCGGCTTCTCATCCATCCCAGACGCGAAAACGGCTCACGCTGGTTCAACTGGGGCAGCCGCGGGACGGCCAGGGTGCAGGTGACCGCTCCGGCTCTTCCTGCGGCGACGATCGCCGGGTCCGGCGAGATCCGCATCGACCGCGTGGAAGGCGCCAGCTTCGAAGGGTCGGTCGCCGGTTCGGGCGATCTCGATGTCGGAGCGCTCGAGGTCGAGACGCTCAAGCTGTCGGTCGCCGGATCGGGCGACGTTCGCGCCGGGTCGGGACAGTCGCGAAGCGCCGAGTACAGCATCGCTGGGTCGGGTGACATCAATGCGGGCGGCGTGCGCAGCGAAACGGCAGCAGTGTCGATCGCAGGGTCCGGAACGATCCACGGCCACGCAACCGGAACGGCCGATGTGACGATCATGGGGTCGGGCGATGTCGTCCTCACCGGCGGCGCCAAATGCAAGGTCAGCAAGTCCGGTTCCGGCGACGTCCGCTGCTCTTAAACAGCTGTTAACCACATTGGCGGAAGGTGGAGGTCATGAACCTTCGCCTTCTGGCCTGCTCCTGCGCCGCGCTCGCGATTGCCGCTCCGGCGGCGGCCGCCGACCGCAATTTCACCGTCACCGGGTTCGACCGGGTCCGGGTCGACGGACCGTTCATGGTCCGGCTGACGACCGGGGTCGCGCCGTTCGCCAGGGCCACGGGCTCGCCGCCGGCGCTCGATGGCGTGTCCATCGAAGTGCAGGGCCAGACATTGATCGTTCGAAAGAACCCCATGAGCCGGGGCGGCTTCCCGGGCGAAAGCCCCGGGCCTGTCGAGATTGCCGTCGGCACCCACGATCTTTCAAGGGTGTGGGTCAACGGCGCCGGAAGCCTCGCGATCGACAAGGTGAAAGGCCAGTCGTTCGATCTGGCGGTCCAGGGCCCGGGCTCGGTTGCGATCGGACGGCTTTCCGTCGACCATTTGAAGGCAGGCCTGTCGGGGAGCGGGTCGGCGGTGATCGGCGGCACGGCGGCGCAAGTGACGGCGATCGTTCGCGGCACCTCGACGTTCGACGGGTCCGGCCTGAAGTCGAAGGATGCGACGATCGGCGCCGAAGGCACTGCGGTCGTCAAGCTCACAGCGACGAACACGGCGAAAATCGACACTCAGGGCACGGCGACCGTCGAAGTTGCCGGCAGGCCAGCCTGCACCGTCCGAGCGGTCGGCTCCGCCGTCGTCAGCGGCTGCCGTTCGAACAGGCGCTAGTTCGCGGTCGCGCTCGCTTCCACTCCCGACAGAAAGTTCCACAAAGCGCCGGCCAGCTCGTCACCGGCGGCAATGGCTTCGGCTTGTTCCTCGTCTGGAAGCCGGTCGAGTAGCTCGCGGCAAACCGAGCTGTGCTCGACGTCGGCGGTCGCGTGAACCCGGAAGAAGCGCAGAGTCTTCTCGTCGGTGATCCCGTAGCGGTCGATCAGACCCTCGATCTTCGCTGTCGCCACTCCGGGAAATTGCGACTCATAGGCATAAAGAGCGCCCAGACCTGAAGCGTAAGAGCGGCGCGACAGTCGGCGAAAGGTGCTGATTAGCGCGGCGGTCTCGGGGTTGAGCTGCTGCGCACGAATCGATCCTTCGTTTTCGCCAAGCCCGCAGGCGAACATCATCCACAGGGTCGCGTGATCCTGCTTTCCCGCCTCGATCCCCTCTTCCTCAGCGAGATTTTCAGCGAGCATCCTTCGGCCGTCGCGGTCCGGGCAGGCGCTGTGCACCGCGCTCACCGCCTGCGGAAAGGCTTCGACGTGATGGAAATATTGGCGGGCATAGGCGCGCAGCGTGTCGAGCGGCAGGCGGCCCTCCGTCCAGGCTTGGTAGAAAGGATGGCTGAGCATCGCCTGGCTTGCGACCTTCGAGTCGATTGCCGCTGAAACCTGCACGTCCGTCATTCGGGCCTCCTTAGTGCTTTGCACATGCAATAGGGCCGGCAAACAGCCGCGACAACAGACGTTTTCCCTTGCTCGCAACCGAATCCGCACCCGAAACGTTAGGGGTGAAAGGCAAGAAACAAGGGAGTGAAATATGTATATCGGTATCGGCGGCCTGATCCTTCTCATCATCCTGTTGATCATCCTGTTTTAGTCGCAATCGACTAGACCAGCGCCAAGGCAGACAGCCGCCCGTATAGCTGCGGCGGCAGGTCGGCGAGACCTGTCCCGTCGTCGTCGCCTGACGGCGCGTCTTCATCAGCAAGATAACGCCAGCCCTGGTGGGCTCGGCAGTGTACCGGCGTGACCGCCACCAGGTCGGCCGAACAGACGATGTCGATCCGGCCGTCCGCGCGGTCCTCCAGCCGTACGATCCGATTGCAGCCGACCAGCCGGTGCTTGACGATCCAGTAGAGGTTTCCGCCGATCAGCTCGTCGGCGCGGCGCGGGCGCATCCGGGTCGCGATCCTGACCTCGCCCGCAACCGCGCGCGAGGCGATCCGCGCGTCGAGCCGGTCGAAGGCCCGGCAGCCGAATGCCACTTTCGTCAGGTGAAGAGTCGCCACACCCATGCATTGGCGACAATGAACAGGAATGACAATGGCTTAGCCGGTTAAGCCCGACGCGGTTGCAAGCCCGAGGAACAGCAGGAATCCCATCGAATCGGTGATCGTCGTCAGAAAAACGCTGCTCGCCACCGCCGGGTCGGCTCCGGCTCGCTCGAGCGCCAGCGGGACCAGCACTCCGGCAAGACCGGCAATGATGATGTTGATCAGCATTGCGGCGGCAATCACCAGGCCGAGCGTCTGGCTGCCGAGAACGAGGGTGACGCCGAGCCCGATCAGCGCCGCGATGGTGACTCCGTTGAGGATCGCCAGCCGGCTCTCGCGGCCGACTGCCCGCCATTGGTTGGAGCCGGTGAGCTGGTTGGTCGCAAGCGCGCGCACCGTCACTGCGAGCGCCTGCGTGCCGGCGTTGCCACCGACCGCGGCGACGATCGGCATGAGCGCCGCCAGGATTGCCAGCCGCTCGATGCTCTCCTCGAACTGGCTGATCACGAAGGTGGCGACCAAAGCGGTCAGCAGGTTGGCTATCAGCCAGCGGACCCGGGCGCGGTAGCTTTCCGACACCGGCTCGTTGATGTCGCCTTCTTCGCCGGCGCCGGACAGCAGCAGCGCGTCCTCGCTCGCTTCCTCCTGGATGATATGGATGACGTCGTCGACGGTGATCATTCCGACCAGGCGGCCCTCGCCGTCGATGACGGCGGCCGACACGAGCGCATATTTCTGAAATCGCAGAGCGACGTCCTCCTGGTCCATATCGACCGGGATCAGGGTCTGCTCGCGCAGCATGATGTCGATGACCGGAGTCGACCTGGCCGCCCGAAGTATCGTCGAGAGCTTGCAGGTGCCCGCCGGGTGGTGGCTGGGGCCGACAACGAACACTTCCCAGAAATCGGTCGGCAGGTCCTCGGTCGAACGCAGATAATCGATCACCTGGCCCACTTTCCAATGCTCGGGCACGGCGATCAGGTCGCGCTGCATCAGGCGCCCGGCCGATTCCTCCGGATAAGTGAGCGCTTCCTCGATCGCCGCCCGGTCGTCGGGCTCCATCGCCCGAAGCACCGCGCGCTGATCGTCCTCCTCGAGATCCTCGAGCATGGCGACCGCATCGTCAGTCTCGAGATCGCCGGCGATCTTCGCCACCTGGTCCGCCGGAAGCGCATCGAGCAGCGCCTCGCGGACATGCTCGTTCATTTCGGCGAGTACGTCAGCGTCAACGATCCCGGCGAGCGCCCTGACCAGGCCCTCCCGCTCGTCGCCAGCGGCAAGCTCGATCAGGTCGGCGACGTCGGCCGGGTGCAGCGGCGCCACCAGCTCGCGCGCAGTTTCGTCGTCGCCGGCTTCGACTGCGTCCAGCACTCGGGCGACGAATTCCGGCCGGAGCCGGTCCTCCTCGTCGATCGCCGATGCGGCAGCTGCGTCGAGCGGATCGGCTTCGAGGGCGTCGGCGATTCTGTCGCTCTCGCTCATGGCCACCCCCCTTCCCGACGCGTGCCGCTCTCCTATGGCCGCGTTACCGCTGGCGCAAGCGCCCGCCGCGCCTTAAGCGCAGCTGCGACCAGTTTTGAACACACAGCAGGAGCGAACAATGGCTGACGACCGGCTGACACTTTCCCTTTCCAGCGGCGGCGACGTCGTCATCAAGCTTCGGCCCGACCTGGCTCCGGAGCATGTGAAGCGGATCACCGACCTTGCGAGCCAGGGCTTTTACGACGGCGCACTTTTCCACCGGGTGATCCCCGGCTTCATGGCGCAGACCGGAGATCCAACCGGTACCGGCGCGGGCGGGTCCGAACTCCCCGACCTCAAGGCGGAGTTCAACAAGGCGCCGCACGTTCGCGGCACGGCGTCGATGGCCCGCAAGCCCAATCCCGACAGCGCCAACAGCCAGTTCTTCATCTGCTTCGACGACGCCGGATTCCTCGACGGCCAGTACACCGTCTGGGGCGAGGTCGAGAGCGGAATGGAGCATGTGGATGCGCTTCCAAAGGGTGAACCGCCGGCCAATCCCGGCAAGATTGTAAAGGCGATTGTCGGCAAGGCGGACTGATTGGCGAACGTCGCGGCGTACGTGTGCTGGCGCTGGCCCGGAAGATCGCTGGGTCGCTAAAGCCTTGAGGCCGTGTCCTTTTAACCCGCGCTCTTTTAACGCGCGTCGGCGTCCCCAAATGAACCCTCCTGGCCCGCCGCCGTTTGCGTTCCAGCGCGGATGACCGGGGGCTGAAGGAGAACCGATGGCGGACACCAAAGTGGCAGAGCGGCCGAAGACGAGCCGCGTTCAGGTCGCCAACCTTCCGCCCGGAGACAGCGGACGCGGAATCGCGCGCCTTCCGACAAAGCTGATGGAGGATCTCGGGGTCAACGAGGGCGACATCATCGAGATCGTCGGCAAGCGCTCGACCGCAGCTCGGGCGATCCGCCCTTACAAGGAAGACGAGGGGCTCGACATCGTCCGCCTCGACGGGCTGCAGCGTGCGAACGCCGGGATCGGCTCGGGCGATTTCGTGGAAATCGGCAAGACCAAGTCGAAGCCTGCGACCCGTGTCGTGTTCGCTCCAGCCCAGGACAATGTCCGGCTCCAGGGCTCGTCCGCCGCCCTCAAGCGCACCTTTGCCGGCCGTCCGCTGTGCGAGGGCGATACCATCGCCACCGCCGGGCACCAGCGGGTGAATGCCGACGTGCCCGATGCGGTCCGGCAGTTGCTGAACGCGCCGGCATTCGCGCTTCAGGAAGTCCGGCTCGTGGTCGTCTCCGCGGCGCCCAAGGGCATCGTCCACATCGACGCGAAGACCGACGTCGAACTTTTGCCCGAGTTTATCGGCGGCAAGCCCGGCGACCGGCGGGCGGACGTCACTTACGACGACCTCGGCGGGATGCGCGGAACGATCGATGCGCTTCGCGAGATGGTCGAGCTTCCGCTTCGCCATCCCGAGCTGTTCCAGCGCCTGGGAGTCGATCCTCCCAAGGGCGTGCTTCTCCACGGCCCGCCCGGAACCGGAAAGACGCGGCTCGCCCGCGCGGTCGCCAACGAAAGCAGCGCCCGCTTCTTCAGCATCGCCGGGCCGGAAATCATGGGCTCCGCTTATGGCGAGAGCGAGCGCAAGCTTCGCGAGCTGTTCGAACAGGCGGCGGCGGCGGCGCCCTCGATCATCTTCATCGACGAGCTCGACTCGATCGCCCCCAAGCGCGGGCAAGTCACCGGCGAGGCCGAAAAGCGGCTCGTTGCGCAGCTGCTCAGCCTGATGGACGGAATCGAGCCGAGGCAGAACCTCGTCGTCATCGCGGCGACGAACCGGCCCGAAGCGCTCGACGAGGCGCTTCGGCGGCCGGGACGCTTCGATCGCGAGATCGTCGTCGGAGTCCCGGACGAGCAAGGCCGAAACGAGATCCTTGCAATCCATACGCGCGGAATGCCGCTCGCTCCCGATGTCGACCTGCCCGACCTGGCGCGGCGGACCTACGGCTTTGTCGGAGCCGATCTCGCAGCGCTGACTCGCGAGGCCGCGATGGAGGCGGTCCGGCGGATCATGCCGCGAATCAACCCGGAAGAGGAGACGATCCCGACCGAGGTGCTCGATGCGCTGTCGGTCGAGTGGCGGGACTTTGAAAATGCGCTCAAACGGGTCCAGCCGTCGGCAATGCGCGAAGTCATGGTCGAGGCGCCGCAGGTGCGGTGGTCGGACATCGGCGGGCTCGACGAGGCAATGGAAAAGCTCCGCGAAGGAATCGAGCTTCCATTGAAGCATCCCGAAGCCTTCCGCCGGATCGGAATCCGCCCGGCACGGGGCTTCCTGCTGTACGGCGCCCCGGGCACCGGCAAGACGCTTCTGGCCAAGGCGACGGCACGCGAGGGCAACGCCAATTTCATCGCCACCAAGTCGTCCGACCTGCTGTCGAAATGGTATGGCGAAAGCGAGCAGCAGATCGCGCGGCTGTTTGCGCGGGCGCGCCAGGTCGCTCCGACCGTCATCTTCTTCGACGAGATCGACAGCCTCGTGCCGGCACGAGGCGGGGGCCTTGGCGAGCCGCAGGTCACCGAGCGGGTGGTGAACACCATCCTTGCCGAGATGGACGGGCTCGAGGAGCTCAACAATGTCGTGGTGATCGGAGCTTCCAACCGGCCCAACCTCATCGATCCGGCGCTTCTTCGGCCCGGCCGTTTCGACGAGCTGATCTACGTTGCGCCGCCCGACGCTGACGGGCGCAAGCGGATTCTTGAGATTCATACGTCCGACATGCCGATGGCGAAGGCTGTGGATCTCGAATCGATCGCTCAGCGAACCGAGCGGTTCACCGGTGCCGACCTCGAGGACCTGGTCCGGCGCGCCGGAATGACCGCACTTCGCCGCGGCCTCGATTCCGGCAAAGTCACGAAAGCGGATTTCGAGGAGGCACTCGGCGAGACCCGAGCTTCGGTCACTCCGCAAATGCTCGACGAATATGAGAAGATTCGCGAGACTCTGAAGAGCAATGCGGTTCGGCCGGGCGGAATCGGCTTCGTGCTTCCCGGAATGCTTCGCCCGCGCAGCGACAAGGCAGAGGAATCAGCTCCGGCTAAGGCCGAGGCTGCGCCACGACAGGAGCATGAGTAGCAAAGTCGAGGCTGCGAACGGCAGGTTCGGTTCGAGCGCGTAGAGCGCCATTCCAATCGCCGGCGCTGCAACGAAGCTGATCCCGTTGGCCGAGGTGATGACCCCGGCGACTCCCCCTTGTTCGGCGAGCGGCACCGCTAGCGACGCGCCTGCAGTGAAGCCCGGGCGGACGAGCCCGAAGCCGGCCGACGCCACCGCGAAGCCGATCGTTATCCCGTAAAGATTGCCCGCCAGCATGATCCCGACCAGCCCGACGGCCGCGACCAGCGAGCCCCAGACGATCAGCGCTCGCGGCCCGGCCCCGATCCGCGGGATCAGCCCCCATTGAGCGGCCAGGGTGGCCGATGCGCCCGCCATCATCACGATTGCGATCGAATCCACCGAGCTTTCCGGAGCAAGGGCCAACCGGTCGATGATGAAGAAGCCGAGGCAGGTGAGGATCGCCGCCTGCGCGTGGCCGGCGGTGATTCCGGCCAGCAGCCACGGACGGATCCGCTGGTCGGACCATTTGAGCCGCTTGCCCCGTCGGGGAGCGGTCGCGGCAACGACGCTTGCTCCGGTTACCGCCGAGGCTTGCGACGGATAGCTCATCGCAGCGCCGCGGCCCGAGCGCCTTCCGGACTTGTCGTCCGGAAGCCAGACCAGGATCGCAACGGAGACGCCGACCGCGATCAGGGCGAAAGCGAACAAAGGTCCGGCAAGGCCGATTGGAGCGAACACGAACAGCGGCGCCATCGCCGGGCCGATGATCGTCCCGAGCCCGAACGAGGAGGCAAGAGCCGTAAGCGCTGTGACTCGCCCGCTTCGGCGGGTCCTTGCAGCGAGATAGGCCTGGGTCGCAGAAGGGATCGCGCAGCCGAGCCCGCCGTAAATCGCCCGGAATAGCGCGAACAAGCCGAACGTGACCGCGCCGCCAATCATTCCGCGAAGGCCAAGCTCGAGCGCGACACCGCTGAGCAGCATCGATGCGATGAACCCCGACAGGCCCAGCAGGGTCAGCGCCTTGCGGCCGTGGCGGTCGCTCTTTTCGGCCCAATAGGGCGCCAGAAGCACCCACAGAACCGCCGACCAGGTGAAGGCGATCGCAACCCAGAAGTCGGCGATTCCAATCTCCCGGCCCATCGCCGGCATAACGGACTGCAACGCGGTGTTGCCGGCCGCTGCAACCAGCATCGCCGCGTAGAGCAGAAGGAAGTGCGGCGTCGTCACGGCGCTCGTCGCAAGGCGGCCCTTGGGTGCGATTGCAGGCATCACCTGCCCCTAGCTGCGACCGTCGCACTTCGAAACCGGTCGAGTGGCGGAACCTTGCCAACCGCTCTCGCATTTGCCAACGGAGCGAACCTGTTCCGACGGAGCCTCCATGCCGACATCGACTGCGCGAACTTTCAAAGGCTCACGCCGGCACGAGCGCCGCGCGGTGCGAAGGTCGGTCAGCCCGCACTGGCAATTCCTTCGCGGCTTCCTGAAGCATCCGGTAATGGTCGGTTCGATCATCCCGTCGAGCCGGATCCTGATCGAACGCATGCTCGAGCCGGTCGACTGGGACAACACCAGATTGTTCGTTGAATATGGGCCGGGCGTCGGGACCTTTACCCGGCCGGTGCTCGACAAGATGGGCGAGGATGCGAAGCTGATCGCGATCGACACGAACCCGGATTTCATCAAATTCCTTCGCAAGTCGACCGACGATCCCAGGCTGATTGCAGTTACGGGGTCGGCCGCAGACGTCGAACAGATCATCGCCGATCACGGGTTCGAGGCTGCCGATTACGTGCTCTCGGGGCTTCCCTTCTCGACTCTTCCTCCCGGCGTCGGCCAAGACATCGCCCGAGCCACCTCGAAAGTGATCCGTCCCGGCGGAGCCTTCCTCATCTATCAGTTCACCCCCAAGGTGCTCGATCTTATCGAGCCGTGGTTCGACCGAATTGAGCGCGGGTTCGAGTGGATCAACGTGCCGCCGGCGCGGCTGTTCTGGGCTTACAAGGACGAGCCGCGAACCAAGGCGGTCGCCGATTAACCGGAGTGTCCGCCGCTATCGCTCGGCCCTGAAGTTGAGCCGGCGGGTCACTGTATAATCCATCACGTTGACGAGAAAGTGCGAGAACGCCCACTTGAGGCGGCGCCAGGGATTCGCGCGCCGCTTGTGAAGCGCCGGAGTGATCCACTTGCAGTCCTCCAGCTCGCGCTCGAAATAGCCGCGCATCGCCGAGGCGAAGCTTGAGTCCTCGATTCGAAGCATGATCTCAAGGTTGAGATAGAAGCTTCGGTAGTCGAAGTTCGACGAGCCGATGTAGACGACGTCATCGACGATCACGAGTTTCGTGTGGAGCCTGGCCGGCCGGTACTCGTACATCTCGACGTGGCGGCGCAAAAGCCGGCTGTAGCTATGGCGGGCAGCGGCGATCGTTGCGTTATTGTCCGATCTCGCGGCGGTGATGATCCGCGCCCGCCCGCGCTGGCCGAGCCGCCCGATCCGGCGAACCATCGCTCCGGGCGGTGCGAAATAGGCGAAAATCATGTCGAGCCGGGACCCTCGTCTGATGTCCCGGCCGATGCTTCGCCACCAGCTGTTGCGCAAGCTCAAGGGACCGGTGAACTTCCACTGCAAAAGCCCGCGCCGCTCGCTGTGCTCAGCGACAATCCGCCGCAAGGAGCGAAGCTTCGGGTTCTTTCGGGTCGACCAGCGGAAAAGGCGATCGAAATAGCGGCCCGCGACGGCCGCTTCCGGTCCCTCGATCCGAAGCCACAGGTCGCGCCAGTGCTTCGGGCCGGTGTCGCTCATATAGGTGTCGTCGATATTCGCGCCTCCGATGATCGCCACGCGATCGTCGGCGACGACCAGCTTCTGGTGATTGCGCAGCAGATAGAGCGGTCCGTAGGCCGGGTTGAACACGCAGCATTTGCCGCCGCTTTCGTCGAGAGCCGTGAAGAATCTGGGCCGCGCCGCCGAGCCGAAGCCGTCGATTAGAAGCTTGACATCGACGCCGCGCCGGGCCGCAGCGGCCAGCGCGTCCCGGACGAGCGTCCCGGTCTCGTCGGGATTGAACATGTACATCAAGACCTTGAGGCTCTGCTTGGCCCCAGCGATCAGATCGAGAAGAATGCGAAGGCGTTCAACGCCGGTCCCGATCACCTCGAGAAGGTTGCCGGCGACATCGGCGCGAATGGCGGCTCTTGGCGGAATGTCGGGCTGATCGGCCATTCCCGCCGGTGTGCCGGTGCGGCTGGCCCGGCGCAAGCGGTGGAGGGACATTCGAGAATCGCACATTGCCTGCGCCGGGCGCTTTTCTTGACTATCGGGGTGCCCGCAAGCTATTGGCGCCGCCTTCCTGACATCCCATATTCCTGTCGGAACCGGCTTTTTTGGAGCGGCAAATGGCGCGCGTTACAGTTGAAGATTGCGTAGACAAGATTCCGAACAGGTTCGATCTCGTCCTGCTCGCGGCACAGCGAGCACGTCAGATTTCGGGCGGCGCCGACCTTACGATCGACCGCGACCGCGACAAGAATCCGGTCGTCGCGCTCCGCGAAATCGCCGAAGAGACGGTGCGGCCCAAGGAGCTGAAGGAAGGGGTCATCACCAACTTGCAAAAGGTGCGGGTCGACGAAGAGGACGAAACCGACGAGCTCGCAAGCCTCAGCGAGTCGGCCGAAGCGCTTCGGCTGACTGCGGCCGCGCCGCCGCGCCCGACGCCCAGCAGCAACGAATACGAGTAAGTGATGCCCGCCGTCATGCCGGGGGCATGACGAGGACATCATTAATCCAGAACGGTAACGCCTAAGGCCGCTTTTTCGGCCTTCTCTTCGACTTGCTCGCGTCTTAGCCAGGTCAGGTCGTCGAGCTTCACCTCGCGACCATCTTCCGCGAACACCCTGATCCGGCGGATCGGTCGGCGGTCGCGGCTGTCGGCGAGCACGATCTGCGGTTCGCCATGGCCCCAATCCTCGCCCCACTGACGAATCGACAGCATCACCGGGAGCAGAGATTCGCCCTTCCTGGTGAGCGAATAGATCACTTTCCGGCGGTCCGACTCATCGGGCGAGCGCTTGAGGATGCCGCCTTGGACGAGCTTCGCAAGCCGGTCCGAGAGGATGTTTCGGGCAATCCCGAGCCCGGCCTGGAATTCCTCGAAATGCTGGAGCCCGTTGAACGCTCCGCGAAGAATCAAAAACGCCCACCGTTCCCCGATCAACTCGACGGCAGCCGGAATCGAGCAACTTAGCGCGGCCTTCCGAAACTCGCCGATGTCTGGCCCGAGCTTGTCGTCAGCGCCCACTGATTCCTCCCTGCAATCGCAGGAAAGCACAAAGATACAAAAAAGAACAGTTGCAAATCGAAACGTGATTATCTACTCGGTTGCACATCGCAACTTAAAAACAGGAGGATTGCGATGTTCAGAAAGCTTCTCGTTCTAACCGGTGTGGCCCTCGCCGCTGCTCCGGCCACTGCCGGCACATATTCGGCAAAGCCCGCCGCGCCCGTTTCCGAAAACCGGATCATCGAGCGCAACATCGTCTGGGCCTGCGGCCCCGCCGCCTGCGTCGGCTCGACCGAAAACAGCCGGCCGCTGGTCCTGTGCCAGGGCCTTGCGAAAAAGGCCGGGCGAATCGAAAGCTTCATTGTCAACGGCCGAGCCATTGCCAAGGCCGAGCTCGACCGCTGCAACGCCTTCGCCCGCGAGAGCAGCGATCCGGCGCTCGCCAACGCGCGCTGGCGCCGCGCTAAAGGAGCCGCGCGTCGTCTAACCCATTAGCGCGGCCCCTCATCTCGATGTTCGCGCTTGCACAATGGCGCCGCCTCCCCCCATCTTAGGAGCGTGCTGCGCCAGTATGAATTGATCGAGAAGGTGCGCTCCTACGATCCCGATGCGGACGAGGGGCTGATCAACCGCGCCTACGTGTTCTCGATGAAGGCGCACGGCGCCCAAAAGCGCGCCTCGGGCGACCCCTATTTCAGCCATCCGATCGAAGTCGCCGGGATTCTCACCGACCTCAAGCTCGACGACCAGACGATCGTCACTGCGATCCTCCACGACACGATCGAGGACACTCTGGCGACGACTGAGGAGATCGAAAAGCTGTTCGGGAAGAACGTCGCCCGGCTGGTCGACGGGGTGACCAAGCTCAGCAAGATCGAGGCGCAGTCGGAAAACGAGCGCGCCGCGGAGAATCTGCGCAAATTCCTGCTTGCGCTGTCGGACGACATCCGGGTGCTTCTGGTCAAGCTCGCCGACCGGCTGCACAACATGCGCACGCTCTATCACGTGCCTTCGGAAGACAAGCGCCGGCGAATCGCCCGCGAAACGATGGACATCTACGCGCCGCTCGCCGAGCGAATCGGCATGTACGAGATGATGACGGAGATGCAGACGCTCGCGTTCAAGGAGCTCGAGCCGGACGCTTTTGCTTCGATAACCCGGCGGCTCCAGCACCTTCACGAAGAAGGCGGCGACCTCGTCAGCCGGATCGGTCTGGGCTTGCAGCTTCACCTCGCCGACAATGGCCTGGAGGCCGAGGTCACCGGGCGCGAGAAGCACCCCTATTCTATCTGGCGCAAGATGGCCGAGCGCCACATCAGCTTCGAGCAGCTTTCCGATGTGATGGCCTTCCGGGTGATCGTCGAGGATGTCGATGCTTGCTACCGGGCTCTGGGGCTCATCCACCGGCGCTGGCCGATGGTCCCCGGCCGCTACAAGGATTACATCTCGACTCCCAAGCGGAACGGCTATCGATCGCTCCACACCTCGGTGATCCACGATTCGAAGATGCGGATAGAGATCCAGATCCGTGACCGGGCGATGCACGAGCAGGCCGAGCGCGGGCTCGCCGCTCACTGGGCGTACAAGGAGGGCAAGCCCAAGGCCGAGCTCAAGATCCCCTGGGTCGACGAGCTGGTCGAGATTCTGGAGCACGCTGAAAGCGCGGAGGAGCTGCTCGAGCACACGCGAATGGCGATGTACCAGGACCGGATTTTCGCTTTCACCCCGAAGGGAGAGCTGATCCAGCTCCCGAAGGGCGCGACTCCGGTCGATTTCGCCTACGCCGTGCACACCGATCTTGGCGATCGCACCGTCGGCGCGAAAGTGAACGGCCGTGTGGTGCCGTTGCGGACAATCCTCGAGAATGGCGACCAGGTCGAAATCCTCGCCTCGGAGGCGCAGCACCCGCAGCCCTCGTGGCTTCGATTCGTCGCGACCGGGAAGGCGCGCGCCGGAGTGCGGCGCTTCGTCCGGCACAAGGAGCGGGACGAGACGATCGAGCTGGGTCGGAAGATTTTCGATGATATCGTTGAGAGGCTTCCCTCCGAGCTTGGGGAAGGCTCGCTCAAGCGCGCCCTCAAAAAACTGAAGATGGAGGACGAGGACGCGCTGATGATCGCCATCTCCCGCAAGCGCGTGAGCGATGAGGAGGTGATGGAAGCGCTGATGCCCGGCTCGGCCAGGGCCGACGTGGCGCCGAGGCCGCCGTCACAGCGCACCGCGATCTCGATCAAGGGCCTGACGCCCGGGGTCGCCTACCATCTCGCGGCCTGCTGCCACCCGATCCCGGGCGACCGAATCGTCGGCTTGCGCCGCGAGGATGAGGAGATCGAGGTGCATGTGATCGGCTGCGACACGCTAGCCAGCGGAGTCGACGCCGACTGGCTCGACCTCGCCTGGGGGGAAGGCGCCGGCGGCGCTGCGCGAATCTCCGTCATCCTTCATGACGTTCCCGGCGCACTCGGGTCGATGGCCGGGATCCTCGGGACCAAGCGAGCGAACATCATCAATCTGCAGCTGGTTCACCGCGACGGCAGCTTCCAGACCTTTCACCTCGACCTCGAGGTCTACGACCTCGCGCACCTGCACACGATCATCGCCGCGCTTCGCGACGCCGACCCGATAAGCTCGGTCGAGCGAATTTAGGCGCCTGAGCGCCGCTCCTTCGCGCTTCCCGCCGCAAGCACCGCCAGAGTCACCAGGTCGGAAGCGGTTGCCGTCATCGGTGCGATCTGCACCGGAAGCTCGAGACCGACGAGGAACGGCCCAAGCACGCTCTCGCCGCCGAGCGCCCGGAGCAGCTTGGCGGACAGGTTCGCAGACTGGAGCCCAGGCATCACCAGCACGTTGGCGGGGCCGGTAAGCCGGCTGAACGGGTAGTAGCGCTCCTGCATGTCGTAGTTCAGCGCTACGTCCGGCCCCATCTCGCCTTCATATTCGAAGTCGGTGTTGATCCCGTCGAGCAGCTTCACCGCACCGCGAAGCTCGTCGATGTGCGTTCCCGGCGGACTGCCGAAGGTCGTGTAGCTGATGAAGGCGATCCTCGGCTCCTGCCCCATCCGGCGGGCGAAGGCAGCCGAACGCATCGCAATCGCTGCGAGCTGCTGTGCGTCGGGCCGCTCGGTGACGGCGGTGTCGGCGATCAAGACCGTGCGATGGCGGGCGACGACGATGTTGATCCCGAACGGAATCGTATCCTTCTCGTCCTCGATGACGAGCCGCACCTGTCGAAGCGACTGGCTGAACGGGCGGGTCGTGCCGGTGATCATCGCGTCGGCTTCGCCGAGGGAAAGCATCGCCGCTGCGAAGAAGTTGCGGTCCTGGTTGACCATCCGCTCGACCTCTCGGCGAAGGAGGCCCTGGCGCTGGTGCTTCTCGTAAATATGGTTGACCGCGCGCCCGACCAGTGGCGAATTGCGGCTGTTCAAAACCTCGTAGCTGGCCGGGTCGTCGACCCCCATTTCGCGCAGCAAATCGTGGACGTTCTCGCGCCCGACCAGCACCGGGGTGCCTAAGCCTGCCTCCCTGAAGGCAATTGCCGCCCGCAGAACATTGGGTTCCTCGCCCTCGGCGAACAGCACGCGCTTAGGACTCGCCTTCACCGCCTCGTAGGCGAGGCTGAGCACGGTCACGGTCGGGTTCAACCGCGCCCTTAGCTCGTGCCGATACTCGTCGAAGTTCTCGATCGAGCGCTGCGCCACGCCGCTCCGGATCGCAGCCTCCGCGACGGCGGACGCGACGACCTCCATCAGCCGCGGGTCGAACGGCGCCGGGATGATATAATCGCGGCCGAACCTTTGCGATTGCCCCCCATAGGCTGCGGCGACCTCCTCGGGGACGGGTTCACGGGCCAGCTCGGCGAGCGCTTCGGCCGCGGCGATCTTCATCTCGTCGTTGATCGCGGTCGCTCGAACGTCGAGCGCCCCGCGGAAGATGAACGGGAAGCCGAGCACGTTGTTGACCTGGTTTGGGAAATCCGACCGGCCGGTGGCGATGATCGCGTCGGGGCGCGCTGCAATCGCGTCGGGGGGCCAGATTTCCGGATCTGGATTGGCCATCGCAAAGATGATCGGCTGGTCGGCCATGTCCTTGACCATCTCGGGCTTGAGCGCTCCGGCCGCCGACAGGCCGAGGAACACGTCGGCGCCGGCCAAAGCGTCGGTGAGGGTGCGCGCGTCGGTGTCGACCGAATGGGCCGACTTCCACTGATCGAGATCTTTGCGACCCTTGTGGATCACGCCCTTGCGGTCGCACATGATGACGTGGTCGCCTTTGACCCCCATCGCCTTGATCAGCTCGGTGCAGGCGATTGCCGCCGCCCCGGCGCCGTTGACGACGACCTTGATCTGCCCAAGCTCGCGATCGGTCAGGAGGCAGGCATTGATCAGCCCGGCGGCGGTGATGATGGCGGTTCCGTGCTGGTCGTCGTGGAACACCGGGATGTTCATTCGCTCGCGAAGCGTCTGCTCGATGACGAAGCAGTCGGGCGCGGCGATGTCCTCGAGGTTGATCCCCCCGAAGCTCGGCTCGAGCAGCGCGACCGCCTCGATGAACTTCTCGCAATCGTCGGTGGCGAGCTCGAGATCGATCGCATCGACATCGGCGAATCGCTTGAACAGCACCGCCTTGCCTTCCATCACCGGCTTCGCGGCTAGCGCCCCCAAATTGCCTAGACCGAGGATCGCGGTGCCGTTGGAGATCACAGCGACGAGATTGCCCTTGGTCGTGAAATCATAGGCACAGGCCGGATCTTCCGCGATCGCCCGGACCGGGACCGCAACGCCAGGCGAATAAGCCAGGCTGAGGTCGCGCTGAGTCGCCATCGGCTTGGACGCGATGATTTCGATCTTCCCCGGCCGGCCGCGCGAGTGGAACTCCAGCGCTTCGGCCTCCGAGAATTTGATGTTGCTTTCGCTCATATGTGCGCGGCTCCTCGGGCGAGGCTTTAGCCAAAGGGTGTGGGAAGAGTCACGCCGAGCCGCTACCAGTGTGGAGAATGGCCCGAGCCGACTCCCCGACGCCGATGATGGCGCAGTACCGGCGCCTCAAGGATGAGGCGGGGGACGCTTTGCTGTTCTACCGAATGGGCGACTTCTTCGAGCTGTTCTTCGAAGACGCCAAGGTCGCGGCGTCCTGCCTCGACATCGCGCTGACCAAGCGCGGCGAGGACGCGGGCGAACCGATCCCGATGTGCGGAGTGCCCGTCCATTCCGCCGAATCCTACCTCGCCCGGCTGATCAAGGCCGGTCACAGGGTCGCCATCGCCGAGCAGACGGAAAGCCCGGTTGAGGCGCGCAAGGCCCGGGGGAGCAAGACGCTGGTCGAGCGGGCGATCGTCCGCCTCGTCACCCCCGGGACCCTGACCGAAGAGACCTTGCTAGAATCGGGCGCCGCCAACTGGCTCGCGGCGATCGGGCGAGCCGGCGAGGAGTGGGCGATCGCTGCTGCCGACATTTCGACCGGCCGCTTCGAGCTGATCGCCTGCGGCACCGGCGAGCTTGCGTCCGAGCTGGCGCGGCTGGCGCCCGCCGAAGTCGTCGCCGACGGACCGGTGCCGGGGGTCCGAACGCGCGAGGGGAAGGGAGAATTCGACAGTGTGGCGGGCGAGCGGGCGCTCAAGAGCCGCTTCGGCCTTGCAACGCTCGACGGAATCGGAGCGCCGGCTCGCGCCGAGCTCGCCGCGGCGGGCGGGCTGCTCGCCTATCTCGAGGCGACCCAGAAGAGCGCCGGAGTGCTTCTCGATGCCCCGAAGCGAATTGCCCGCTCGGCCTACATGCAGATCGACCTTGCGACTCGCGAAAGCCTCGAGCTCACGTCGTCGGCTGCGGGCGGTGTCGCCGGAAGCCTGCTCGGCGAGATCGATCGCTGCGTCACCGCCGGTGGCCGGCGGCTGCTCGGGTCCGAAGTGTCGGGGCCGCTCACCGACAAAGGGAAGATCGACCGGCGGCTGGCGATGGCCGCCTGGTTTCATGACGACCAGCTTCGGCGCGAGCGCACTCGGGTGGCACTCAAGGCGATACCCGACATCGCCCGAGCGCTGGGGCGGCTGACCGCAGGCCGCGGCGGCCCCCGCGACCTCGCCCAGCTTCGCGACGGCCTGTCGGCGGCCGATGCGCTGAGAAGCGAGCTGGAGGGCGAGCCCGACCTGCCAGAGATGCTGGTGCAACTGCTGCCAAAGCTCGGCGGCCATCAAGCGACGATCGACAAGCTCGCCGCTGCGCTCGTCGACTCGCCGCCGCTCGATTCGTCGAAGGGCGGCTACATCGCCGACAATTACGATCCGCAGCTCGACTCGCTGCGCTCGGCCTCGTCGGATGCGCGCCGGGCGATCGCGGCGCTCGAATCGCGATACCGCGAATCGACCGCAATCCCGTCGCTGAAGATCCGGCACAATGCGGTGCTCGGCTATCATATCGAGGTCCCGGCTCGGCACGCCGACAAGCTGATGGCGGAGGCAAGCGGCTTTACCCACCGTCAGACTCTCGCCGGATCGGTCCGATTCAATTCGCCCGAGCTTCACGAGGAGGCATCGCGGGTCGTCGAGGCGGGCGGTCACGCGCTCGCCCTCGAAGCCAAGCATCTCGAGGAGCTGACGGCGCTCGCGCTCGCCGACTCCCCCAACTTGCTTGCCACCGCCGATTCGCTCGCTCGAATCGACGTCGCCGCAAGCCACGCCCAGCGAGCGGCGGAGGACGGGTGGTGCAAGCCGAAGATCAGCAAGCAGCCGTGCCTCGAAATCGAAGCGGGCCGGCATCCGGTGGTGGAAAGCGCGCTCAGCGGCAGCGGCGAGCGGTTCGTCGCCAACGACTTGCAGCTGGGACCCGACGACCGGCTGTGGCTGATCACGGGCCCCAACATGGGCGGCAAGTCGACCTTCCTGAGGCAGGCGGCGCTGATCGCAGTGCTGGCGCAGTCGGGAAGCTTCGTGCCCGCAGGCCGGGCCGAAGTCGGGATCGTCGATCGGCTGTTCAGCCGGGTCGGGGCGTCGGACAACCTCGCTCGCGGCCGATCGACGTTCATGGTCGAAATGGTGGAGACCGCCGCGATCCTGGCGCAGGCGAGCCCGCAGAGCCTGGTCATCCTCGACGAGATCGGGCGCGGCACCTCGACCTACGACGGCCTCGCAATCGCCTGGGCGGTGGTCGAGGCGATGCACGACCAGGCAAAGTGCCGGACTTTGTTCGCGACCCATTATCATGAGCTGACTCGCCTCGCCGGCCGGCTCGACTCGCTTTCCCTGCATCATGTCCGGGCGCGCGAGTGGAAGGGCGATTTGGTGCTTCTTCACGAGCTCGCCGACGGGGCTGCGGACCGGAGCTACGGAATTGCCGTCGCCAAGCTCGCCGGACTGCCTCCGGCGGTTGTCGCCCGGGCCAAAGCGGTGCTTGCGAAGCTCGAGGCGGGGCGGGATGCTACCGGCGGGATTGCCGCGGGGCTCGACGATCTGCCGCTGTTCGCGGCCACTGCCGAGCCGGAGCCTTCGGCGGACGACCCGCTGACGGACGCGGTTGCAGCGATCGAACCGGATGCGCTCACTCCACGCGAAGCGCTCGAGGCGCTGTACCGATTGAAGCAGCTCTGGGCCGAGCGGAGCCGGAGATGAACGCGCCCTTCGACCCGATCAGTGACCAGCGCGCGATCATCGACCCGCGCAAGCTTGGCGACCAGCTCAGCGGCGCCGATACCGGCAAGGCGGGACAAATCCTCGCCAAGGCTCTCGAGCGTGGGCGCAAGGAGATTGCCGAACGCCTCCGCGCCCAGCCCGACCGGGGCCGCACCGCGGCGCGCTCGACCGCCTATCTGCAAGCGCAGCTGGTTCGTCTGGCCTACGAATATGTGACCGGCGATACACCGCCGGAGCTGGCGATCGTCGGCCTTGGCGGCACCGGGCGCGGCGAAATGGCGCCGTACAGCGACCTCGACCTGATGTTCCTCACTCGCGTCAAACCGTCCCAAGACATCGAAAAGACGGTCGAAGCCGTCCTCTACCTGCTCTGGGACCTGCAGCTGAAGGTCGGCCATTCGCTGCGTTCGACCGATGAGCTGGTGAAGCTCGCGCGCAAGGACATGACGGTCCGGACCGCTTTTCTCGAGGCGCGGCTGCTGTGGGGCAGCGAGAGGGTATTCGAAGACGCCCGGCAGCGTTTTCGAACCAAGATCGTGGCGGGCTCAGCCGCCGAGTTCGTCGCCGCCAAACTCGCCGAGCGAGACGAGCGCCACGTCAAGATGGGCGACAGCCGCTATGTGGTCGAGCCGAATGTGAAGGACGGCAAGGGCGGCCTTCGCGACCTCCAGACGCTCTACTGGATCGGCAAATATGTCTATGACGTAAGGCAGCCGTCGGAGCTTGTTTCGGTCGGGCTTCTGACGGCAGAGGAATTCGCTCTTTTCGAACGTGCGGAGCGCTTTTTCTGGGCGGTTCGCGGCCACCTGCACCTGGAGGCGGGCCGGGCGGAGGAGCGGCTCGGGTTCCAGTACCAAAAGCAGATCGCCCAGCGCATGCGCTACGCCAACCGGCCGGGCAAATCCGCGGTCGAGCGGTTCATGCACTTTTACTTCCTGAACGCGAAATCGGTCGGCGACCTCACCGGAGTGTTCCTTGCCCAGCTCGACGAGAAGCTCGCCCGCAAGGGGAGGCGCTTCGTGCTTCCGACAATCCGGCGCCGGCCCAAGGCGCTCGCCGGCTTCGTGCTCGACCGGGGGCGGCTGTCGCTCCCGTCCGAAGATTTCTTCTCGGATGATCCGGTGCGGCTGATCGAAATGTTTGCGCTTGCAGCCCGCGAGCGGCTGGAGATCCACCCGAACGCGATGCGCGCCGCGACTCGGGACGCGAAGCTGATCAAGGCTCGAGTCCGCAAGGATCCGCGGGCAAACGCCTTGTTCCTGGAAGTCCTGACCAACGTCCACTCGCCGGACGTGGTGCTCCGGTGGATGAACGAAGCCGGGGTGTTCGGGCGGTTCATTCCAGATTTCGGCCGGGTCGTCGCCCAGATGCAGTTCGACATGTATCATCACTACACCGTCGACGAGCATTCGATCCGGGCGATCGGGCTGTTGGCGGCGATCGAGCGCGGCGAGCTGCCCGACGACCATCCGCTGTCGACCGCTTTGTTCGACCAGATCGCCTCCCGGCGCGTGTTGTATGTCGCGGTGCTCCTCCACGACATCGCCAAGGGCCGCGGCGGCGACCACAGCGTGCTGGGCGAGGAGATCGCATTCCAATTGTGCCCGCGGCTGGGCCTCGACGATGCGGAAACCGAGACGGTGGCCTGGCTCGTCCGTCACCATCTCCTCCTGTCCTCGACGGCATTCAAGCGCGACCTCGCCGATCCCAAGACGATCGAGGTTTTCGTTCGCCAGGTGCAAAGCCCGGAGCGCCTCCGGCTGCTTTTGATCCTGACCGTCGTCGACATTCGCGCCGTCGGCCCTGGCGTGTGGAACGACTGGAAAAGGCAGCTTCTTCGCACCCTGTTCGACGCTGCCGAGGAAAAGCTCCGGCTCGGCCACAAGCAGCGCGGGCGAAGCGAGATCGTCGCCCAGCGCCATGACGAGCTGGCCGAGGCTCTCGGCTGGAAACAGCGGATCGCCCGAGCTTATGCGCGCCGGCTGCCCGACAGCTATTGGCTCGGCGAACCGCCGGAGGTGCAGCTGTCGAATGCCCGCCAGGTGGCGTCGGCCGAAGCGAGGATCGGAGCTCCGCGGCCGAGCATTGTCGCCGAGCATGAGGCCGATCGCGGAGCTACGCGGGTCAGCGTTTTCACCCCCGACCGGGAGGGACTGTTCTTCCGCATCTGTGCGGGCCTGGCGTCGGCCGGAGCGAGCATCATCGATGCCCGGGTCCACACGACTCGCGACGGAATGGCGCTCGACAATCTGCTCGTCCAGGACTCGCAGGAGCGGCCCTATAAGGACAAGAGGCTGCGGAACCGGTTGGTGCGATCGGTCGAATCGGCGCTGAAGAGCGATGAGCCGCCCGAAATTCCGGCGGGACGGCTCGAGGGCAAACGCGTTTCTGCCTTCCATGTCGCACCGTCGGTCGCGATCGCCGAGCGCGCGTCCAGCCGAACAACCGTCGTCGAGGTCAATGCCCTCGATCGGCCGGGGCTTCTCGCGCGCCTCGCGCGAGCGATCCACCGCTGCGGCCAAAAGGTCCATTCCGCCCACATCGCCACCTACGGCGAGCGGGCTGTCGACGTGTTTTACCTCAGCAACGCTCGCGGCCAGAAGCTTTCGCCGGCGCAGATCGAGGAGCTGCGCTCAGCGTTGCTCGCCGCCGCTCGCGAGGCGAACGAGAGCTAGTCCCGCCCGGCCGTCGGCCCGGGCGCCTGAGTCGCAAGCGGCTCGTCGAGCAACTCGGGCGGGCATTCCCGTCCATGATCGCGGCCCGCCGAGCGGTGGCCTCTCGCTAAAGCGAACACGACCGGTGCGAGGACTGCGAGCGCGATCAAATTGGGCAGTGCCATCGCCGCGTTGGCGATGTCGCCCATTCGCCAGACGAGTTCGAGCTCCTGGAACGAACCGAACCAGATCATCACGCACCAGAAGATGCGCCAGATGATGTGAAGCACGCGCTCGCCGCCGGGCGTCGCGCCCGGGAGCCGGTCATAAAGGTAAGTGATCGCCCGCTCGCCATAATAGGACCAGGTGAGCAATGTGGTGAAGACGAACAGCAGCAGCGCCACCGAAGCGACCAGCGCGCCGAGCGAAATATGGCCGATGGCGAACGGGAACGCTGCCGAAAAGGCTCCCGCGGTCATGTCGAAGCCGCGAAGGTCCGACGACCAGGCATGCTCCTGAATGACTTGCGCCCCGGTCACCGGATCGGTGCCGACGAAATTGCCCTGAACGGTGAGGATCACCAGCGCAGTCATCGTGCAGACGATGATCGTGTCGATGAACGTCCCCATCATCGCGAAGCGGCCCTGGAGCGCGGGGTCGGTGGTGCGGGCAACCGCGTGGGCCATCGGAGTCGACCCCTGTCCGGCCTCGTTCGAAAACAGCCCTCGGGCGACACCGGCTCGGATCGCCATGATCATCGCCGCGCCGAGGAAGCCGCCGGTCGCCGACTGGGGATTAAACGCGCCGTAGAAGATGAGCCCGAAGGTCTCCGGAATATCCTCGATGTTGAGGAAGATCGCGATGAGCGCCATGACGATGTAGGCGACGGCCATGGTCGGGACGATTCGCTCGGCGACCGCCCCGATCGATTTGATTCCGCCGATGATGACGACGAACACAAGTCCGGCGATCAGTAGTCCGCCGATCCATTCTTCCATCCCGGTCAGCTGCGCGAAGGAATCGCCGACCGAATTGGCCTGGATCATGTTGCCGGTCACGCCTGCCGACACGAGCGTACCGATCGAGAACAGGATCGCCAGCCACTTCCATTTCGGTCCGAGGCCGTAGGTGATGTAGGCCATCGGACCGCCGCGATAGGTGCCGGCCGGAGTGATCTCGCGGTAGCGAATTGCAAGCGAGCCCTCGGCGAAGGCGAGCGCCATTCCGATGAGCGCAGTGACCCACATCCAGAAGATCGCGCCCGGCCCGCCAAGCGCGATTGCAGTGGCAACGCCGGCGAGATTGCCGGTCCCCACCTGGCCCGACAGCGCGGTCGATAGCGCCGCGAAAGGCGAAATCTCGCCCGCCGACTTGGCGTCGGTTTTCAGGAAAATGCCCTTGAAGGCGGGCCACAGCTGCCGCAGCGGATAGAAGCGCAGGCCGACCATCATGTAGAGGCCGATCCCGAGCAGCACGATCACCATCGGCGGGAAGGGGATCAGCTCTTCGCCGTTCCAAGACCCGCCCCAGATGAAATCGGCGATGTTGGTCGCCCATTCAAGTGCGCCCCAAGCCGCCCCCTGGTCCTGAGCCGCCGCCGTCATATCCATTCCCCCGAAGCTGGTCGCCGCTGCGCAGGGGTAACCGACGGAACCGGATGTGCAAACCAAAAAAGCGGGGGTAACCAGCCTCCCCTTTCGTGCGCCTCGGCGCGGTTAGAGGCCCGGCGGGCGCCGCGATGGGTCGAGCGGGTCGCGCTCGTCGACTCCGGGGATGCTTGGCTCGATGTCGTGGATCTCCGGCTCGTGGACCTCGACGAGGCCTCGGCCGAGGTGGCTCTTCCGGTACCCGTAGAAGAAGTAGATGAGCAGTCCGACCGCCGTCCACGCGGGCAATCCGATCAGAGCCTCAGTGGGCAGGTTGAGGAATAGGAACAGGCAACCCAGCATCGTCAGGGGCGCGACCAGCGATATCGCTGGCACTCTGAATGGCCGTGCACGGTTCGGGTCACGCTTGCGCAGCATCCAAACGGCCACCGCGACCATCAGGAAGGCGTAGAGCGTTCCTGCATTGGCGATGTCCGCCAGCTGCCCGACCGGGAACAGCGCAGCCAGAACCGCGATGATCGACCCGGTGATCAGAGTCACGATGTGCGGCGTGCGCCATCTGGGGTGCACCTCCGACAACCTCTCCGGAAGCAGTCCGTCGCGCGCCATCACGAAACAGATCCGAGTCAGGCCGAAGATCAGGATCAGGATGACCGACGGCAAGGCGATGAAGGCGGCATAGCCGAGGAGATTTCCCACGGTTCCGAAACCGATCATGCGCAGCACATGGGCAAGCGGCTCGCGCGAGCAGACCAGCGCTTCGGCATATTGCGGGAGCGCGCACTGGAGAGCGAGTTCTTCCGAGCCGGTCGAGAGCGGCGCTCCGTTCGCGCCGAGGATCGGCTGACCGCCGGCTGCGCCGATCGCACCGGCTGCGACGAGCATGTAAAAGACCGTGCAGATGGCGATGCTGCCGATCAGCCCGATCGGCACGTTGCGTTGCGGGTTCTTGGTTTCCTCGGCAGCGGTGGAGACCGCGTCGAAGCCGATATAGGCGAAGAACATCGTAGCCGCGGCGCCGACCATTCCGACGCCCGAGCCCCAGCCGCCAAACACTCCGCCCGGCATGAACGGGCTGAAGTTGTCGGAATCGATCGCCGGTAGGGTCAGCACGATGAAAGCGGTTAGCGCCGCCACCTTGATCGCCACCAGCACCGCATTGACGCGCGCGCTCTCCGACGTGCCGATCATGAGCAACCAGGTGATGAGAAGCGCAATCAACGCCGCCGGGAGGTTGATTAGGCCGCCGGGCTGGCCACCGAATGCCAGCGGCCCGGCGCTTAGCCAGGCCGGTAATTCCACCCCCCAGGATTGGGCGAGCACCGTATCGGTGAAGTAGTTCGACCAGCCGACGGACACGGCCGATGCGCCAACCGCATATTCAAGCAGAAGCGCCCAGCCGACCGTCCAGGCGATGAATTCGCCAGTGACCGCATAATTGTAGGTGTAGGCCGACCCTGAAACCGGAACAAGCGAGGCGAGTTCGGCATAGCAGAGCGCGGCGACGATGCAGACGGCGCCGGCGATGATGAAGCTTATCATCAGCGCCGGTCCCGCTTTCTGCGCGCCCACCGACGTGAGCACGAAGATGCCGGTGCCGATGATGCAGCCGACCCCGAACAGGATCAGCTGGATCGGGCCGAGCGATCGGTGAAGAGCTTTTTTTTCGGCAGTGGCGAGGATTGCGTCGAGCGGCTTGACGCGCCAGATGATTCCCATTTCCAGAATGTTCCCGGACCAAGGTTGAGCGGCAGCAGCGGCCCCTTAGCTACTGCTTGACGCGCTCGCCAGTGGGAAAATGCGGCTAGACCGCTGCGACGAGCTGCGGGAACAGGCTGAAGACGAGAATCAGCCCGACTGCTGCCGGACAAAGCCAGGCGACAAGAAAACGCCAGACCGGAAGCAGCCCCGTCCCGCCGAGCCCCGTTTCCGGATCGACGAGGCGCCGGTCGGCGACCCAGCCGATGAAGAGCGCTGTGATGAGCCCCGAAAGCGGCAACAGGATTCGCCCGGTCACTCCGTCGAACACGTCGAACCAATTGGCGTCCTCGAACCCCGGGACGAACGACAGTGGCCGGTGATGTTCCCAGATGTTGAAGGCGAATACCGCAAACAGGCCGACCACGAAGAAGCTCGCGCCGACCAGGAGCGCGGCCATCGGCCGGCGCACGCCGAATCGCTCGCTTAGCCAGGCCACCACGACTTCGAGCAGCGACACCGACGAGGTAAGAGCGGCGAAAAAGACGAGAATGAAGAACAGCAATGCGACCAGCGCGCCCGCCGGCATCGTGTGGAAGGCGGACGGAAGGGTCTGGAACATGAGAGTCGGCCCGGCCGCGGGGTCGAGACCGACGGCGAAGACGATCGGGAATATGGCAAGGCCGGCGATCAGCGCGACGCTGGTGTCGGCGGCAGCGATCATCCCGCTGGTCTGGGACAGGTTGGTGTCCTGCGACGCATAGGCGCCGTAAGTGATCATGATCGCCGAGCCGAGGCTTAGCGAGAAGAAGGCCTGACCGAGTGCGGAATTCAGCACCGCAGGGTCAAGCACGCGACTGAAGTCCGGAGCGAACAGGAACGTCACCGCCGCCGCGAAGTCGCCGGTGAACGCCGAATAAAGCGTGATGATCACGAGCAGCACGAAAAAGGCCGGCATCAGCCAAATTGCCGCCTTTTCGATGCCCCGGTTTACGCCCCGGGCGACGACATAGATCGTCAGACAAGCGAAGAGGAAATGCATCGCCAGCAGCCGCACGGGATCGGCGAACAGCGTCGGCATGATCTCCTGGATGTCTTCGACAGTGCCGTCGGCGAAGGCGCCGGCCAGCGGCTGCCCGGAGAAGAGCGCGCCGAACCAGTCGGCGGCGGTGGCGCCAATGAAGTATATCACCCAGCCGGCAACCACCGAGTAGAAGGTGAGCACGAGGAACGACGCGAGCATTCCGAACCAGGCAAGCGCCGCCCAGCCGCCAGACGATCGAGACTGGTGCGCGAGCAGGACGGTGCTGTCGACGGCATTGCGCTGGCCGTGGCGCCCGATGATCGTTTCCGAAAGGAGAAGCGGCGCGCCGATCAGGGCGACGCACAGGATGTAGACGAGGACGAAGGCTCCGCCGCCATTTGCGCCAGCTTCGGCCGGGAAGCGCCAGAGGTTGCCGAGCCCGACGGCCGATCCGACCGCCGCAAGCACGAAGGCCATCCGCGACGACCAATGTGCACGGCCAGGCGTTTCCGTTGCTGCCACCATTTCCAACTCCCTGCTCGCGCCCCGGAAAGGCCGCGCCGCTTCCTAGTGCGCCTCAGCGCGCAAGCATAGGCCCGAGCGGCTCGCCTCCGAAGATGTGGATGTGAAGGTGGGGGACCTCCTGGCCGGCGCGCTTGCCGATGTTGCCGAGCAGCCGGTAGCCCTGGACCACCAGTTGCTGGTCGCTGGCGACCTTGCCGACGGCACGGACGAACCCGGCAATTTCCTCGTCCGAGGCCTTTTCAGAAAAATCGTCCCAGGAAACGTAGGGCCCCTTGGGGATCACGAGGATGTGGACCGGTGCAAGCGGGTTGATGTCATGGAAGGCGAGCGCCCAATCGTCCTCATAAACTTTCTTGCACTGAACTTCGCCGCGAAGAATCTTCGCGAAAATATTGCTATCGTCGTACGGCTTGGTCGGATCGATCGGCATGAACACACTCCGCTTGACCGGTTTGCCTCGCTCGTTACCACCGGAAGTGATGAGCGACGAGACTCCGGAAAGCCTGATACCGTACGACGAGATCGTGCAGGAGGCGCTGCGGGACGTTGTCGGACGCGTGCTCGGAGCGGTCGAGCGCTCCGGAGGCCTTCCCGGCCAACACCATTTCTACATCACGTTCAGGACCGGGATGCCCGGCGTTGCGATCCCCAAGCATCTCGCCGAGCGCTTTCCCGAGGAGATGACGATCGTCATCCAGAACCGCTTCTGGGACCTGAAGGTCGAGGATGACGGCTTTGCCGTCGGCCTGTCGTTCGGCGGGGTCCCGGCAAGCCTTCGAGTGCCGTTCGCCGCAGTCACTCAATTCCATGATCCGGCGGTAGCCTTCGAGCTTACGTTCCAGGCGAATGCCGCCGACCCGCCCCACGAGTCGCATGAGGAAGCCGAGAACGACTCGCCGCTGGCCGAGGCCGAGGACGGCTCGAACGTCGTCAGCGTCGACTTCAAGCGCAAGAAATGACGGCCCTTACGCCGTCACCCTGAACTTGTTTCAGGGTCTGTTTTCGAGCATCGCGACCCTCATAAGGATGGATGCTGAAACGAGTTCAGCATGACGGACCAAGGAAGCGAATGAGCAACACCCGCACCGAGACTGACAGCCTGGGGCCGGTCGAGGTCCCGGCCGATTCCTATTGGGGAGCGCAGACCGAACGGTCGATCGGCAATTTCCCGTTCGGAAGGCAAGAGCAGATGCCGGTCGAGATCGTCCACGCGCTCGGCTTCGTGAAGCAGGCGGCGGCCCGGGTGAACGCGCGCATGGGGCTGCTCGAGCCGCAAATCGCCGAAGCGATCCAGCAGGCGGCCGGCGAGGTCGCCCGCGGCGACCTCGATGGCCAGTTCCCGCTGGTGATTTGGCAGACCGGCTCGGGCACCCAGTCGAACATGAACACCAACGAAGTGATCGCCGGCCGGGCGAACGAGAAGCTGACCGGCAAGCGTGGGGGGAAGGAGCCCGTCCACCCCAACGATCACGTCAACAAGAGCCAGTCGTCGAACGACAGCTTTCCGAGCGCGATGCACATTGCTGCGGCGCTGGCGATGAGCACGAAGCTTTTGCCGGCGGCGAAGGCAATGCACGCGCTGCTGGCGAAGCTGGCGAAGAGCTGGGACTCGATCGTCAAGATCGGCCGCACCCATCTCCAGGATGCGACGCCGCTGACCTTGGGCCAGGAATTCTCCGGCTACGCGGCGCAGATCGAAGCGAATATCGCGAGGCTAGAGGAGCTGATGCCGCGGCTGTACCGGCTCGCCCAGGGCGGAACCGCGGTCGGAACCGGGCTCAACGCGCCCGACGGCTTCGGCGACGCCTTCGCAAAGGAGGTCGCCAACCTCACCCGGCTGCCGTTCACCTCGGCGCCGAACAAGTTCGCCGAGATCGCCGCGCACGACACTCTGGTCGAGCTTTCGGGTGCGCTGAGCACGCTTGCGGTGTCGCTGACCAAGATCGCCAACGACATCCGACTGATGGGCTCGGGGCCGCGCTGCGGGATCGGCGAGCTGAGGCTTCCCGAAAACGAGCCTGGGAGCTCGATCATGCCCGGCAAGGTCAACCCCACCCAGTGCGAGATGCTGACGATGGTCGCCGCCCAGGTGATGGGCAATCATGTCGCCGTGACCATCGGCGGGATGCAGGGCCACCTCGAATTGAACGTGTTCAAGCCGCTGATCGGCGCCAACGTGGTCCGTTCGATCAACCTTCTGACGATAAGCATGGAAAGCTTCTGCGAGCGCTGCCTGAAGGGGCTGGAGCCCGACGAGAAGCGAATCGCCGAGCTTGTCGAACGGTCGCTGATGCTGGTGACCGCGCTTGCACCGGAGATCGGCTATGACAAGGCGGCGGAAATCGCCAAGCACGCGCACAAGACCGGCAAGACACTGAAGGAAGCGGGGCTGGAGCTCGGCCATGTCGACGAGGAGACGTTCGGGCGGGTGGTGAAGCCGGAGAAAATGGTCGGGCGCTAAAAAGCGAAGTTCACCCGAACGCCGATATTGTCGATTCCCGGGTTCTGCCCGCTGAAGATCGTGGCGTGGCTCAGGTGAACCCAGCTCGCTTCGGCCGTGACCCGCGGCGACACGCGAACGCCGACCCCAACTTCCGGCGCGAACAGGATGCGCGACCCGAATTCGACTCGGTCGTTGAAGGGGTCGTCGAAATCGGAGGTCGAGCCGGTGTGGACCGCCAGTCCCAGCCCCGGCCGGAAGTAGAAACGGTCGCCGAACTTGGCGGAGATGCCGGCGACCGCATAGTTGGTGTTGCCGGCGGTGTTCAGCGCACCGAAGACATAGGGTTGGAGCGGGGTCCGGCCGATCCGGTCGCCCCGCCATCCAAGCTGCACATCCACTCCGTCCTCCGGGTCGCCGCCGAGTGTCAGCGGCGTATCCACCCCATGAACATAAAGGCCGCCGAAGATTTCCCCTGCCGACGCAGCGCTCGACTGGAAGCCGACGAGGAGCCCGGCGCAGACAGCAAGTGCGGCACTCTTCACATCTGATCTCCTCAACAGTCTCATTGCTCAATGCTTCTATCGGAGATTCGTGCCGTTCAGGCGCCCGATTGCCAAGCGCGGATCGAATCGTGTGGAGCAAGCAACATCCACACGTTCAGGATCAAATTGTCGCGAATCACGAGCAGTGGGACCAGTTCGAGCGCCAGGATCAGCAGAAGGGAGGCCCACACCGGCAGCTTGCGCGCAGCAAGGAAGCCGACGGCCATCATTGCGATGTCGCTCAGAGAATTGATGATCGAATCGCCGGTGTAGCCGAGCGCCGCCGTCGCGGTCCGGTAATGGTCGATCACCGTCGGGGTATTCTCGATCACCTCCCAGGCCGATTCGATTGCCAGCGCGATCAGAAACCGGCGCTCGACCGGCCAGCGACGCGCGACCAGCCAAAGCGCGGCATAGAACAGCAGGCCGTGAACGACATGGCTCAGGCTGTACCAGTCGCCCAGCATTTGGCTCTGCCGCGGTCCCACCGGCCCCCACAGCGCAACGTCCCCGCAGGTGCAGATGGGCGGCCTTCCCATCGCCAGCAGAGTGGCGGCGGCGGCGGCGATAATAATCGCGGCGACGGCGATCTGGCGGCTGGTCACTTTTGTGAGGTAGCAGAGCTGCGCGTGCTGCCGGTACCGGCGCCGATGGAGTTAAGCTTCGACTTCCTGGGTCGCGGGTGCCGATTGGTCGGAAGGCGAAGCATGGCGCCGGGCAAGGGCCGCATAGGCGAGCGCGAGCTGGCCGGCGACTTCCGCGTCCTCGCCGTCCTCGGGACGGAAAGCCGCGGCTCGAGCCTCGGCTGCGCGGCGGCGGAAATAGTCGCCATCGTGAGCCATCGCGCGCTCCTCCTCTTCGCCGTTAATGCTGCGGCAAGAATTCCAGCCTGAACCGCCTTGAAAGGGGAGTCGCCAGTCCTCACCCCGTCCCGCTTCACCGTCATTCGAACGCAGCCTCACGAGCATCTGAAGCTGAACCACGGCTTTGCGGGTGCGTTGCCCCATTGCTAAGGGACAGTCGCCGTCCCACCGCGGCACTGCAGCAACACCAAGGATCCAGGATGACGCCGACCGGCAACGACAGCTTCAATACGCGTTCGACACTCACCGTCGGCTCCAAGACCTACGCTTATTATTCGCTTCCTCGAGCCGCCGAAACGCTTGGCGACATCTCGCGGCTTCCTTTCTCGATGAAGGCGCTGCTGGAGAATTTGCTGCGCTTCGAGGACGGGGAAACGGTCAAGCCCAAGGACCTCCATGCGATGGCCGACTGGCTGAAGGAGCGCCGGATCAATCGCGAGATCCAGTTCCGGCCGGCCCGGGTCCTGATGCAGGATTTCACCGGTGTTCCTGGGGTCGTCGATCTCGCCGCCATGCGCGATGCGATGACTCAGCTCGGCGGCGATCCGCAGAAGATCAATCCGCTGGTCCCGGTGCACCTGGTCATCGACCACAGCGTGATGGTGGACGAGTTCGGCACTCCCAAGGCGTTCGAGAAGAACGTCGAGTTCGAATATGAGCGCAACGGCGAGCGCTACGAGTTCCTAAAATGGGGCGCGTCCGCGCTCGACAATTTTAAGGTTGTGCCGCCGGGGACCGGAATCTGCCACCAGGTCAACCTCGAATACATCGCCCGCTGCGTGTGGACGATCGAGGACGCGAACGGCGACACTCTCGCCTATCCGGACACGCTGGTAGGCACCGACAGCCATACGACGATGGTCAACGGCCTCGGGGTCCTCGGCTGGGGAGTTGGCGGGATCGAGGCCGAAGCGGCGATGCTGGGCCAGCCCGTGTCGATGCTCGTTCCGGAGGTCGTCGGCTTCCGGCTGTCGGGCCAGCTGGCCGAGGGAATCACCGCGACCGACCTCGTGCTCACGGTCACGCAGATGCTTCGGAAGAAGGGCGTCGTCGGAAGCTTCGTCGAATTCTACGGCCCCGGCCTCGACCATCTTCCGCTGGCCGACCGGGCGACGATCGCCAACATGGCGCCCGAATATGGAGCGACGTGCGGCTTCTTCCCGATCGACGAGCGGACGATCGACTATCTGAGGCTGACCGGGCGCGACGAGGATCAGATCGACCTGGTGCGCGCCTATACCCAGGAGCAGGGGCTGTGGCGGGACGCGAGCGCTCCGGAGCCGCTGTTCACCGACACGCTCGAGCTGGACATGAGCTCAATCGAGCCGTCGCTGGCGGGGCCGAAGCGCCCGCAGGACCGAGTGCTGCTCAGCGAGGTTCACAAGCAGATCAACGACGAGCTCGAGAACACCTACAAGAAGCACAACGAGCCGCGTGTGCCGGTCGAGGGACTGAATCACGACCTTGGCAACGGCGACGTCGTCATCGCCGCCATCACCAGCTGCACCAACACGTCCAACCCGTCGGTTCTGATCGGCGCCGGGCTGGTGGCCAGAAAGGCGCGCGAAAAGGGGCTTCAGGTCAAGCCGTGGGTAAAGACCAGCCTGGCACCCGGCAGCCAGGTCGTCACCGACTATCTGGAAGCCACCGGGCTTGCGGACGACCTCAACGCGATGGGCTTCGACCTCGTCGGTTACGGCTGCACGACCTGCATCGGCAACTCCGGCCCGCTTGCGGAGCCGATCTCGGACGCAATCACTAAGAACGACATGGTCGCCGTCAGCGTGCTTTCCGGCAACCGCAACTTCGAAGGGCGAGTCTCGCCCGACTGCCGCGCCAATTATCTCGCCTCGCCTCCGCTGGTCGTCGCTTATGCGCTCAAGGGAACCGTCCGCTCCGACATGGTCAATGAGCCGATCGGAACGGCGTCCAATGGAGAGCCGGTCTTTTTGAAGGACATCTGGCCGTCGAACGAGGAGATCCGCGACCTCATCGACGCCCACGTCCATTCGAAGATGTTCCGGAAGCGCTACGCCGACGTCTACCGGGGCGGCGAACGCTGGCGAGCGATCGAGGTCACCGGCGGCGAAACCTACAGCTGGCCCCCCGAATCGACCTATATCCAGAGCCCACCCTACTTCACCGGCATGACGATGGACCCGGTGCCGCCGGGCGATATCCGCCGGGCCCGCCCGCTTGCCGTTTTCGGCAATTCGATCACCACCGACCACATCTCTCCGGCGGGCTCGATCAAGCCGGACAGCCCGGCGGGGCGCTACCTGCTCGACAGTGACGTCTCGAGGGGCCAGTTCAACAGCTACGGATCGCGGCGCGGCAACCACAAGGTGATGATGCGCGGCACGTTCGCGAACATCCGGATCCGCAACAGGATGCTCGACGACGTCGAGGGCGGCTTCACGCGCTATTCACCGACTGGCGAGGTGATGCCGATCTATGACGCGGCGATGCTCTACAAGCAGGACGAGAGGCCGCTCGTCGTCATCGCCGGCAGGGAATATGGCACCGGCAGCTCGCGCGACTGGGCGGCGAAGGGGACGATCCTGCTGGGCGTTCGAGCGGTGATCGCCGAGAGCTACGAGCGGATCCACCGGTCGAACCTGGTCGGGATGGGCGTTCTCCCGCTTCAGTTCAAGGAAGGCGAGGGCGCCGAAAGCCTCGGTCTTACCGGCGAGGAGAAGTACAGCATCTTGGGGGTTGCCGAGCTGAAGCCGCGGCAGGAGATCGAGGTGAAGGTGCACCGCGACGATGGCACCGAGTTCAGCTTCACCGCGCGCTGCCGGATCGATACGTTTAACGAGCTCGAATATTTCAAGGCGGGCGGAATCCTCCACTACGTGCTAAGGAGATTGGCAGCATGAAATCAGCTGGAATAGCTCTGCTTCTCTTGCTGGCGAGCTGCGCTCCCATCCCGGCTGCGCCTCCCACGACCGATCTGTTGAGCGCACAGGAGGCGCTGTTTCGTCATCAGATCACGCGCGTCGCTCCCGCGGGAAGCGACTTTTCGACGATCTGCGTCAGCACGCAGGGGTTCCAACCGCAGTCGGATCCACCGCCCGAGCTGATTGCCCGGCTGAGCAACGTCAATCCGCCGGTAAAGCCTTGGTCGAGCTGCCGCTGGAGCGACGCCAGGCCGGTCGATTCAGCGACGGGTCGACCTGCGGTTCAGGTCGCGCACGCTTTGCAATGCAGCGATACGGATCACTGTGGCGGTCCTGGTGGTTACGCGTACGGAAACGTGGGCGCGGAATATTTCGACTATGCCCTTGAACGGCGCAACGGCCGGTGGATCGTAAGTGAGAATGCCACGGTCATGTCTTGAACATCCTTGTTGAAGTCGCCGGTTGGGGCGGCGCGGGGCTGATCCTCCTCGCGTATCTATTGATCTCGACAGGGAGGGTCACCGGCCAGACACCGGTCTACCAATGGATGAACGTGTTCGGTGCCGCCGGCTTCACGACCAATGCCTGGTGGCATGGCGCCGTGCCCGTCGTGGCTCTGAACCTGGTCTGGATGCTCATCGGGGGATTTGCTCTATGGCGGATCTTGGCAAGGCGGAGATCGTCGACCTCAGTCACGTGATTGAAGACGGAATGACGACCTACAAGGGGCTTCCGGGGCCGCACATCTGCGACTTCTGGACTCGCGAGGACTCGGCCGGCAATTACGACGACGGCTCGAGCTTCCAGATCGGTCGGATCGACATGGTCGCGAACACCGGCACCTATGTCGACAGTCCGTTCCACCGCTACGCAGACGGAAAGGACCTCGCCGAGCTGTCTTTAGGCTCGCTCGTCGATCTTCCCGGGATTGTGATCCGGCGGCCTTACGAGGTCGGGCTTGCGACTGACGTTACCGATTTCGAGCGCTTCGTGGTGCGTGGTAAAGCGGTCCTGGTCCACACCGGCTGGGACCGACATTGGCGCACCGACGCCTACGCAACCGATCATCCATTCCTGACGGCTAAGGCCGCCGAGTGGCTGGCCGAAAATGGAGCGGCGCTGGTCGGGATCGACAGCAACAATATCGACGACACAAGCGGCCGGCGCCGGCCCGTCCATTCGGTCCTGCTCGCGGCCGGCATTCCGATCTGCGAGCATATGACCGCCCTGGAACGCCTGCCCGATGACGGCTTTCGCTTTTCGGCCGCTCCGCCGAAAGTTCGCGGCATGGGAAGCTTTCCGATACGGGCCTATGCGGTGCTCGGCTGAGCAAGCGCCGGCTGCAGCCACTTGGGAATGATCGCGCCGGCAAGATCATCGATCCGCCGGTGCTCGACCGCGAGGCCGAGCTCCTCGTAAAGATCGCGCGTGCGCCGGCCCTCCTGACGGGTTGGCACCACGACCAGCCGCCGGTTGACCTTTGAGCGCCAGTTCATCCGCGCGGTGTTCTCCTGCCCGACGAAGCAGCCTTTGGAGAAGCTGACACCGTTGAGCTCGGCGGCATTGCATTCGAGCCACAGGATGTCGCCGAGCTCGGCGCGCCCTTCGCAGACGCCCAGGCGCAGCCGGTGCTCGAGCCAGCCGCCCGCGGGCTCGCCGGCGGCGGCGATCCAGCGGCGACCGAGTTCGGCGAGGCGCGGGTCGGCGACGCCCGCGTCCCCCTCCTTCGACCAGTGGACCGCCAGCTCCGGATCCCGTGAAATCTCGATTTTCCTTCGAAGCCGGTAGATCGCCAGCCGCTTGATGAGGTCGTCGGCGGCGTCAGCTTCGCAGTCGAGAAGCAAATCATTGCCGTCGGCCCACACGAAAAAGTCGAACAGGCATTTGCCCTGCGGAGTCAGCAGCCCGGCCCACACTGGAAGCTCGCCGGTCACGATGTTGGTGACCAGGCCTTCGAGGAAGCCGCGAACGTCGTCGCCCGAAAGGCGAATGATTGCGCGGTCCGTCAGGGTGGTAGCAGCCATGCCCCTCAGTTAAGGAGCTCCGCAAGCAATGCAAACGCTGACCATCCGCCGCCCCGACGACTGGCACGTCCATCTGCGCGACGGCGACATGCTGCAACTGGTCGCGCCGTTCACCGCGCGTCAGTTCGCGCGCGCTATCGTCATGCCGAACCTGCTCCCGCCGATCGCCACGGCCGCCGCCGCCGAGGCGTACCGCGAACGGATCGTCGAGGCGGCCGGGCCGCAATTCACTCCGCTGATGACTTGCTATCTGACCGACGAGAGCGATCCGGAAGAGATTGCCAGCGGCTTTGAAAGGCGCAGTTGGACGGCAGCGAAGCTCTATCCGGCGAACGCGACCACCAATTCCGCGTTCGGGGTGACGAACATCCGCAACGTCTATCCGGTACTCGAGCGGATGCAGGCGATCGGCATGGTGCTGTGCATCCACGGCGAAGTGACCGATCCGGATGTTGACGTTTTCGATCGCGAGGCGGTGTTTATTGAGCGGGTGCTGGCGCCGCTGACGCGGGACCTTCCCGAGCTAAGGGTCGTTCTCGAACATATCACGACGGCGCAGGCCGCCGATTATGTTGAAACCAGCGGGCCGAGCGTCGCGGCGACCATCACTCCGCATCATCTGGTTATCAGCCGCAACGCCATGTTCCAGCGGGGGCTGCGGCCTCACGCTTACTGCCTCCCAGTTGCGAAGCGGGAGCGGCATCGGCAGGCGGTTCGCCGCGCAGCGACCTCCGGCTCGCCGAAATTCTTCCTCGGCACCGACAGCGCTCCGCATTCGCGCCAGGCGAAGGAATCCGCCTGCGGGTGCGCCGGGATCTTCAACGCGCCGTTCGCGCTCGAGACCTATGCGACGGTGTTCGAGGAGGAGGGCGCGCTCGACCGGCTGGAGGCGTTCGCGTCGGAGAACGGGCCGCGATTCTATGGCCTTCCGCTCAACGACGGCAATGTGACTCTCCAGCGCAAGGCGGTGGAGGTGCCGGACGCACTCGGGATCGGCGAAATCGAGCTGGTGCCGTTCCTTGCCGGCTCCGAGCTTTCGTGGAGCCTTGCCGACTAATCAGTCGCAGCCGGAGCTGCCGCCGGTCCCGCTGGCGCCGATCACCGAAGCGAAGTGGCGCTCGACAGCGTCGTAGCACTCGCACGCCCGTTTCTTCAGCCCGGCCCGGTCGACGACCTGGATCGCGCCTCGGCGAGTGCCGATCAGGCCCTCGTCCTGCAGGATTCGGATGACGGCGTTGACGGTGGTCCGCTGGACACCGACGAGCCCGGCGAAGGCTTCCTGGGTCAACTCGATCCTGCTTCCGGCCCGGTCCTGCGCGGTCAGCAGCCAGCGAGCCGCCCGCTGCTCGATCGGATGATGAGCGTTGCACGCTGACGACTGCATCACCTGGGCGAGCAGATAATCAGAAAAGCGGCAGAACAGATTGCGGATATGTCCGGATCGCATCTTCGCGTCCTCGAGCGAGTCCATCGGAACCCGAAGCGCGTGGCCGGCAACGAGCACCTGCGCGCGGGCGAACGCCGGTGCGTTACCGCAGCTGACAATCCCGCCGACCGCGCCCTCGTGACCGATCGACGCAGCCTCGATCGACCGGCCGCCGGGCAGATCGATGACCAGCGACACGATCGCCGGTCCGAACAGAAAGTAGCTCGCTTCGACATTGGCGCCGCGCGAATGGACGACGTCGCCGAGCCGAAGGTCGACGATCTTGCCGAACGGCTCGATCAGCGCTCTTTCCTCGGCCGGAAAGCTCGACAGCAGGAGATTTCCGGCAAAGGCCTCGTCGAGGCGATCGAGCTCGTCGGTGGCGCCATGCTTCATCGCGCTTCGCCGGGAGAGGGACTCGACTGGACCATATGGAGGCCCGACCTTACGCACCCCGGCAGCGAAATCTCGAGTCATTACCGCAACGTAACACAGATCAAGCGGGCGCGGGCTCGACGCTCTGCCTGCTGCCGACAAGCAGGCAATCGGCGACAACCTGCAGCGGGCGGACATCGACGTCGCTCCGCCGCAGGTCGATGAGGTCGACGAACCGGCGATAGATGTCGGGATATTCGCCGGGCCCGCTCGAGCCGTGGTCCTTCCCGCCGATCGAAAGTCGAGCTCCACCGTCGGAAAGAAGGATCCGCGACCCATCGGCCGTCCGGACGGCGATCGTCCACTCCTCGCCTTGCCTTCGCCTCCAGTCAAGGCTGCAGGTCAGCGGCCCGTCGGCGACGGGGCTGGCGAAGCTGATCTCGGCAGCAATCGGAGTCTGGGCTCCCTCGGGAATGCTGAGCGCCGCCTCCTCGACGAACAGCGAGCCAGGAAAGATTTTGGTCGCGATCGAAAAGGCGTTGATTCCGGGATCGAACACTCCGAACCCGCCCGCTTTCCAGATCCACTTCTGGCCCGGATGCCACTTTTCGACATCCTCGTGCCATGTGATTTCCATCGAAGCGATGCGCTTACCGGCGAGCGCTTCGCCGGCCGCGGCAACAGCCGAATTGTGGCGCGCGTGCCAGGCCGCGAACAAGGTCCGCTGCTTCGCTTCGGCCACGCACGCGAGGTCGTCGACCTCGCCAAGAGTGGCGGTCGGAGGCTTCTCCAGAAGCACGTGGAGCCCGGCCTCGAGGCAGGCCCGCGCGATTGCGTAGCGCGGTTCTGGCGGGGTGGTGATCGCGACCGCCTCGAGCCCGTCGACGAACCGGATCAGCTCGCGCCAGTCGGTGAACACCGGCTCCGGGCCGGTGCCCGAACGGCTCGAACTGGCAGCCAGTTCGAAGCGCGGGTTGTCCCTTATCGACGGGACATGCTGATCGGCGGCGATCTTGCCAAAGCCGATGATGGCGATCCGGATCGGCTTCATCGGCGAGCCACCGCCGAGACATAGGCGCGGGCCTTTTCGCGCGTTTCCTCGGCCGCCTGTCCAGGCTTGTAGAGGCCGCCGCCAAGGCCGAAGCCGTCGGCGCCAGCGTCCATCCACCCCGCCACGGTGTCCGGAGTCACTCCGCCGACGACGATCAGCGGCACGTCACTGGGGAGGACCGCGCGGATCGACTTCACCACTTTGGGCGAAGCCGCTTCGGCAGGGAACAGCTTGAGCGCGTGAGCGCCATTCTCGAGCGCAGTGAAGGCATCGCTCGGAGTGAAGATTCCGGGGCTCGACACCATGCCCGCGTCGACGGTCGCGCGAATCACGATCGGGCTGGTGTTGGGCGACACGACGATCCGCCCGCCCGCAGCCTTGACGCGCTCGACGTCTGCAGGATCGAGCACGGTGCCGGCGCCGACCAGCGCTGAATCGCCGACCTCTGCGGCGATCCGCTCGATGCTCGCGAATGGCTCGGGCGAGTTGAGCGGCACTTCGATGATCCGGATCCCGCCGTCGAAAAGCGCTCGGCCGATGGCGGCCGCGTCGGCCGGGGTCACTCCGCGAATGATCGCGACCAGCGGGCATTGGTCGAAATAGCGGTCAAACACTTCTCTCGCGCTCATTGGATTCGCTCCACGATGCTGTAGGCGCCGGCCACGAACGCCTCCTCGCCGTCCACCGCGTCGCTGTTTGCGCCGGCCAGGTCGAGAGCCGACCTGTAAAGCGTGATCAGCTCGGGGCGGCCCATGACGACGAGAGGCAGGCCGCTATATTCCGCCAGTCCGACGCGCACATCTTCGCCGATCAAAAGACCGCTGACGAACGAGGCGGCATCGGCCTTGTCGAGCCGCCCGAGCAGGAAACGTGCGCGAGCCTCGAACAGCAGGGCCGTCACGCCGGTGCCGGAAAGGCTTTGCCGGACTCCCTCGCCAAAGGTATCCGAGGCTTGCGCGGTCCCGTCGAGCAGGTCGGACAGGATGCTCCGGTCCCTGAGCAGGTTGAACAGCTCTCCGGTCATCACGGTTCGAAACGAATCGATTCGCCCGTTGCTCACTCGGACCCACTTGTTGTGAGTGCCGGGGTGGCAGACGATGCAGTCGTTCGGGATATCGCGGGAGGCGAGGGCGCCGAGAATCTGCACCTCTTCGCCGCGCATCACGTCGGCGCGGCCATTGCTGCACGAGACGCCGGGCACGATCGCCGCCGTCCTCTCGGCCGGCCAGACGAGCCCGCGCGCAAGGTCGTCGAGCCCGGCTGGACAAGGGACGTAAGGAGCCTCCATCCAGCCGCGGTTGGACCCGATCATTCCGCCGAGAAGCAACGGATGATCGCCGAGCCTCTCGCGGACTTGCTCTACCGCGGCTTCGAACTGGCCCCGGCCGACTGCGAGGATTCCCTGCTTGTCCTCGAACTCCCGGCTGTGCCGACTGCCGCCCTCGACCAGATAGGCCCGCCGATTGGTGGTTCCCCAATCGACGGCGATGAAACCATTGTCCCAGTCGGTGCGTCCGCTCATTCGACCTCAATAACTGCGGGAGAGCGACATGGCTCCGCTGTTTCGGTCCGAGCGCTCGAAGGGGCCGCGGCGCAATGGCTGAAAACGACATCCGGTGCATCGCCGACGTCAAGGCGAACGTCGGCGAGGGCCCAGTCTGGGTGGCGCCGGAACAGGCGCTCTACTGGGTCGACAACAAGGGCAAGGCGATCTTCCGGCTGGGCGAGGACGGGGAGTGCCGCAAGTTTGACGCGCCGTTCCAGGTCTGTTGCCTGGCGCCCAGGCGCAGCGGCGGCTTCATCGCCGGCACCGACCGCGGCTTTGCCGAGATCGACCTCGATTCGGGCCGGTTCGATGTAATCGGAAACCCGCAAGAAGAGCCGCCGGGCAACCGGTTCAACGACGGCAAGACCGATCCGCAGGGATGGTTCTGGTCCGGGACGATGGACGACCAAGAGAAAGAGGCAAGCGGCTCACTCTATCGCCTCGACCCAGATTTGCGCTGGAAGAAGATGGACAGCGGCTATCGCGTGACCAACGGGCCTGCGTTCGATCGCTCCCGGGGCCGGATGTACCACAGTGATTCGGCGCGACAGACGATCTTCGCATTCGACTATTCTGAATCCGGCGACCTGTCGGACCGGCAAGTCTTCGCTCAATTCGGCGAAAAGGACGGCTATCCCGACGGGATGACGGTCGATTCGGACGGGCATCTGTGGGTGTGCTTTTGGGACGGCTGGTGCCTGCGCCGGCTTTCCCCTCACGGGGAAATAGTGGCCCAGATTGACATGCCGGTCCAGCGGCCGACGAGCTGCACCTTCGGCGGCCCCGATCTCGACCAGCTCTACGTCACTTCGGCGAGGCGTGGGCTCGATGAGGATGACCTGAAGATGCAACCTTGTGCAGGCGGACTGTTTTTACTGGACACGGGCGTGCGCGGCGTGCCGGACATGCCGTTCGCGGGCTGAAGACAAGCGGCGAGACGCTTTAGGAGATGAGCCATCGCTAACTTCATGTTCGCGACCGGGATCGAGAACAGCATCCCGACCATCAACAACGGCGAAACCCGAATCGACCAGATGGAGGTGTGCGGCCATTACAAATATTGGCGCGAGGATTTCGATGCGGTCCAGGAGCTCGGAATCCACTATCTGCGCTACGGCCCGCCGCTTTACAAAACCTTCCTCGCGCCCGGCAAATATGATTGGGACTTCGCCGACCAGACGTTCGCGGAGCTGAAGCAGCGCGACATCACGCCTATCGCTGACCTTTGCCATTTCGGAGTGCCGGACTGGATCGGCAATTTCCAGAACCCGGACTTCCCGAGGCTTTTCGCCGACTATGCGGCAGCCTTTGCCGAGCGGTTCCCGTGGGTCCAGCTCTACACTCCGGTGAACGAGATGTTCGTCTGCGCGATGTTCTCGGCCAAATATGGCTGGTGGAACGAGCAGCTCCGCTCCGACGAGGGCTTCGTCACCGCGCTCAAGCATCTCGTCAAGGCCAATGTGCTGGCGATGCTCGCGATCCTGAAGCGCCGCGCCGACGCGATCTTCGTCCAGTCGGAATCGTCCGAATATTTCCACGCGGACAGCCCCAAGGCGATCCACATCGCCGAGCAGCTCAACTCGCGCCGCTTCCTCAGCCTCGATCTCAATTACGGCCGACGGGTCGACAGCGAGATGTACGAGTTCCTGATGGATAACGGCATGAGTCAGGACGAGTACCACTTCTTCCTCCACAACCGGCTCAAGCAGCACTGCATCCTCGGCAACGACTATTACTGGACCAACGAGCATCGCGTTTTCGAGGACGGTCGAACGACGGCGTCGGGCGAGGTTTTCGGCTACACCGAGATCACTCGCCAATATTACAGCCGCTACCTGCTCCCGGTGATGCACACCGAAACCAATCTGGCGGAAGGGCCTGTCGGCGACGAGGCGGTCCAGTGGCTGTGGAAGGAATGGGCGAACGTCCTGCGGCTTCGCAACGTCGGAATCCCGACCGTCGGCTTCACCTGGTATTCGCTGACCGACCAGGTCGACTGGGACACTGCGCTTCGCGAGCAGAACGGGCACGTCAATGCGCTCGGCCTGTTCGATTTGGACCGCAACATCCGCAACGTCGGCCGGGCCTACAAGAAACTGATTCGCGACTGGCGCGAAGTGCTTCCAGCCTCAAGCCTGTGCCTGGTGGTGCCGATCGTGCCCCCGTCGCACTATGAGTGGGAAAGCGCTCGCGAGCAGGAGGAGGAGGCGCAGCGGCGCCTCAAGACCGAACAGGTCGATTTCGAAAGCGGAGACGGCAGATGAAGATCGGCCGGATCGAGACTTTCTTCGTGGCGCCGCGGTGGCTGTTCGTGCGGGTCGAAAGCGACGACGGCGCAATCGGCTGGGGCGAAGCGAGCCTCGAGGGACATGCCGAAGCCGTCGAGGGAGCCTTCGCTTCGCTCCGCGACCGGTTCATCGGTTACGACCCGTTCGCGATCGAGGACATCTGGCAGGTCGGGTACCGAAGCGGATTCTATCGCGGCGGCCCGGTCCTGATGTCCGCGCTCGCCGGCCTCGAACAGGCGCTTTGGGACCTCAAGGGCAAGTCGCTCGGGCTTCCGGCATGGCAGATGCTCGGCGGCCGGGTGAGGGACAAAATACGCGCTTACGCGTGGATCGGCGGCGACCGCCCGGCCGAAATTGCCGCTGCTGCGAGCGCCCGTCTCGACCAGGGGTTTTCGGCGGTCAAGATGAACGCCACCTCCGAAGTCAGCTGGATCGGAACGCCCAGGCTGTTCGACGAAGTGATCGAACGGGTAAGCGCGGCGCAGGAAGTCGGACTGGACGTCGGCCTCGACTTCCACGGCCGAGTCCACAGGCCGCTTGCCAAGCAGCTGGCGAAAGCCCTCGACCCCTTGGGGCTGCTGTTCATCGAAGAACCGCTGCTTTCCGAAAATCCCGAAGGGCTGCGGCAGATCGCCGCGCTGTGCAGCACGCCCATCGCGCTCGGCGAGCGACTCTATTCCCGCTGGGACTTCAAGCCGTTTTTTGAAAGCGGGGCTGTCGACATCATCCAGCCCGACCTTAGCCACGCCGGCGGGCTGCTCGAATGCCGCAAGATCGCGGCGATGGCGGAGGCTTATGACATCGCGGTCGCGCCGCACTGCCCCCTCGGGCCGCTCGCCCTTGCAAGCTGCCTGCAGCTTGCCGCCTGCACGCCCAATGTCGCAATCCAGGAAATGAGCCTCGGAATCCATTACAACGTCGGCGCCGACCTGCTCAGCTATTGCAGCGACAAGGCGGCGCTGACGCCCAAGGACGGATATCTGCCGATTCCCGACGGGCCGGGGCTGGGGATCACGATCGACGAGGACGCGGTCCGGGAATCGGACAAGGACCGGCACCGCTGGCGCAACCCGGTCTGGCGGCTCGAGGACGGTAGCTTCGCGGAATGGTAGCAATGCAGGCCGGCATGCCCGTAGCATACCGGAACGCTGTTAGGCGACCCGGCGGATGCGCCGTTTCGCGACCTTGGCCTCTTCCTCATACGGGATTCCATCGAGCTTCTCGCGAAGTTCGTCGATGGTCGGGTTGGGCTCGACCACGGCGCCGGTGTAGCGGGCGTCGCATTCGGCCTCCTCGGTCGTAAGCTCGCGCAAATATGTGATCGTCAGCCGGCGACCGAAGACGTCGTCGCCGCGCAACTTGAGCTCGGGTTCGGATTCCTCGGGAAGGTTGTCGCGGATCGCGACCAGCGTGTTGATGAGGCTTTCGAGCGACGTGTAGTCGCTGATCTCGACAAAGTCCTTGACGCGTCGACCCATAACCCTCTCCCCGTCCCCGGGGCTCAAATACCGTTCGCCCAAATCCGGGCGCAACGCCTAATCTGCTTTTATCCCCAACGAAGTTTCGTCGCTGTGAACAACTTTGTCCTATGAGGTTTTACGAACGCATGGCTGATCGTCCACTGAAGCTTCGCGCCGGATCGCTCGAGCTTGAGCTTAGCCCTTCAATCGGCGGCGCAATTTCCAACTTTGCCTGGGCGGCCGGCGAGCTTCGCACGCCGATATTGCGCCAGAGCCACAGTCCGCTGGAAAAGGTGCTCGACGCCGCAGGTTTCCCGCTGGTCCCGTTCGTCAACCGGATCCGCGGCGGATGCTTTACATTCCAGGGCCGGCAGATCCGGCTGTCGCCGAACATGGCGGGCGATCCCTGTCCGCTGCACGGTCAGGGGTGGGTGAACCCATGGCGGACGGAATCGGCTTCCGAAGCGGAGGCGGTCCTCGTCTTTAGCCATGAGTCCGGCGAATGGCCGTGGGCCTATGAGGCGCGCCATACCTTCCGACTGGTCGGCGACACGCTTTGCCTGCGCCTGAGCTGCCGCAACACATCCGACGAGCCAATGCCGTGCGGCCTGGGCTTTCACCCCTATTTTCCCTGCGGTCCCGACACCGTGATCCAGACCTCGGTCCAGAACGTATGGACCATCGACGACGATGTCCTTCCGGTGGACCGGATTCCGGCGACCGGCCGGTACGACATCGGTGATGCGGCCGCCTGCGGGCGCGATCTCGACAACGGCTATGATGGCTGGAGCGGCCGTGCGCTTCTGACCGATCCCGGATGGCCGTTCGAGATCGTCTTGTCGTCGCCGCAGGCGCGCTTTTTCCAGCTCTATTCGCCCAAGCAGGGCGGCGTCTTCGTTGCCGAGCCAGTGACACACGCCAATGCCGCGCTCAATGCACCGCAACAGGACTGGGCGTCGCTCGGAATCCGGGTGCTTCAGCCGGGCGAAAAGATAGCACTCGACGCGCGGCTCGAGATTCAGCCGAAGTAGCCGCACACCATTCGATAGCCCGGCGTCCGGCGGCACACCATTGGTGCTGATGAGTCCAGATCGGACTGAACCGCAAGTCGCGATTAAATCGCTGCGGTTATTGGGGAAACTCACCTCACGGATCGGGCGGCATTTCCGTTCGCGGACTCGCGCTTTTTTTTCGCCCTGCGAGGCACTCGAACCCGGCAGAGATGACCACGGGGAAAGCGCTGCGATGAACTGCCCAACTGACCAGAGCCACACCATTTCCGACAGCGGTCCGGAGCGGCAAATTGCCCTGTCGGAGGCAAAATACCGCGGCCTCCTCGAGGCAGCGCCCGATGCCATGGTCGTGGTCGATGAAAGCGGGGCGATCGTCCTGCTCAACGTGCAGGCGGAACAGCAGTTCGGCTATCGGCGGGACGAACTGATCGGCCGGCAAGTCACGGACATCGTTCCAACCGGCTTCGCCGAACGACTCATTGCCGACGGCAGCCGGTCGTCTGCGGAGGCGCTCGCCCAGCATATCGGCACCGGCATCGAGCTGGTCGCGCTGCGCAAGGACGGCGGTGAGTTCCCGATCGAGATCATGCTCAGCCCGCTCCGCAGCCCGGACGGGGTGCTGGTCACAGCGGCGATCCGCGACATCAGCACGCGCAAGGTCGCCGAAGAATCGATGAGGAGCGCTGAGCAACGGTATCGCGGCCTGCTCGAAGCGGCGCCCGATCCGATAGTCGTGGTCAACCAGAGCGGCGAAATCGTCCTGCTCAACGTGCAGGCGGAAAAGCAATTCGGCTACAGCCGCGACGAGCTCCTGGGCCGCAAGGTCACCGACATCATCCCGGTCGGCTTTGCCGAACGGCTGGTCGCCGACAAGCTACGCTCCCGAGAAGAAGCGCTGGCGCAAGAGATCGGAGCCGGGATCGAGCTCACCGCGCTGCGCCGGGACGGCGGAGAGTTTCCGATCGAGATCATGCTCAGCCCGCTGGAAAGCGCCGACGGAATGCTGGTGACCGCCGCCATTCGGGACGTCAGCGTCCGCAAAGCCACTGAAGCCGACCTGGTCGGGAAGATCGCCGAGTTGAAGCGGTCAAACGAGGAGCTCAGCCAGTTCGCCTATATCGCCTCGCACGACCTGCAGGAGCCGCTCCGGATGGTGTCCAGCTACACGCAGCTGCTTGCGCAACGGTACGTCGGCAAGCTTGATTCCGATGCCGACGAGTTCATCGCATTTGCCGTCGACGGCGCCACGCGCATGCAGCGGTTGATTCAGGATTTGCTCGCTTACTCGCGCGTCGGAACGAAGCCGATGGACGTCGGCACGGTCTCTAGTCAGGAAGCTCTGGGGGTGGCGCTGACCAACCTTGCCAGCGCCATTGAAGACAGCGGCGCGGTCGTGACGAGCGGTCCATTGCCGGCAGTTAGAGCAGACGAGATCCAGCTGGTTCAGCTGTTCCAGAATCTCATCGGCAACGCGATCAAATACCGTTCGGCAAACGCTCCCGAGGTGCACGTCTCGGCGTTGCAAAGGCGCGGCAAATGGCAGTTTTCAATTAAAGACAACGGGCTCGGCATCGAGGCGCAATATTACGACCGGATCTTCGGCATGTTTCAGCGCTTGCACAACCGGGACCAATTCTCCGGCACGGGCATAGGCCTGGCGATCTGCAGGAAGATCGTCGAGCGCAACGGCGGGGAAATATCCGTCACGTCGACGCCGGGTAACGGATCCACATTCCACTTTTTTTTGGGGGAGAGCGAACTTGAAGAATATAGACATGGGAATTGACGTATTGCTGGTGGAGGACAGCCCCGGCGACGTTCGCTTGACTCAGGAAGCTTTTCGGGCGGCGAATTCCAAAATCCGGCTGCACGTTGCGATGGATGGCGTCGAGGCGCTGTCTTTCCTGTCGCAGGAAGGGGCCCATTGCGATGCCCCGCGGCCCGACCTCATCCTGCTGGACCTCAACCTTCCGAAGAAGGACGGCCGCGAGGTTCTGAAGCACATCCGCGCGGACGAAGGTCTCAAGAGCATTCCCACGGTGATCCTCACCACATCGGATGCAGCGACCGACATCAACCATAGCTATACGCTCCATGCGAACAGCTACCTCAGCAAACCCGTGCAGCTCGACAAGTTCGAGAGCGTCGTCCGGAGCATCAATGAGTTCTGGTTTGAAAATGCCAAGCTGCCGAAGGGCCGGTGAAGCGGGTGCAAGCCGGGGTGACGTCCTTGCTTGTCGTCGAAGACAGCCCGGGTGACGCCCGGCTGTTGCGCGAGATGTTCAGTGAGGACGGCGCAAATTCGACGGTCATGACTCACGTCGACACCATGGAGGCGGCCGAAAAACACCTGGCCGTACATGACTTCGACATCGTTCTGCTCGATCTGGGATTGCCCGACGCACAGGGCTTGGAGGCGGTTCGCCGGGCGCGTGCCGCCGCACCGGCCATGCCGCTCGTGGTTTTGAGCGGCCTCGATGACGAGCGGGTCGCGCTCGAAGCCTTGCAGGGCGGCGCTCAGGATTATCTGATCAAGGGGCAGATCGATTCAAGAGGGCTGCTTCGTGCGCTGCGTTACGCAATCGAGCGCAAGAGCCTGGAAGCGGACGCGCTCGCACTGAGCGCCAAGGTGGAAATTGCCTGCGAAGAAGCCGAAGCGGCGACAGCTGCCAAGGCCACGTTTGTCGCCAACATGAGCCACGAGATCAGGACTCCGCTCAACAGCATCATCGGTTTCAGCGATTTGTTGCTCGACGACGTATCGCTGAACCGCACCCAGAGGAGATATCTGGAGCTGGTGAAAAACGCCGGCGGAGCGTTGTTGACGGTCGTCAACGACATCCTCGACTTCTCCAAACTGGATGCTGGCAAGGTCGAGCTGACGAACGAGGTCTTTTCGCTCGGCGCCTTGGTCAGCAGCACGGTTTCGATCGTGGAAGGAACCGCCGAGGCGAAAGGCCTCGACCTACAAATTCGAATCGACCCGGCCCTGACGCTCTATAATTGCGGCGATTCGGCCCGCATCCGGCAGATCCTGCTCAACCTTTTGAGCAACGCAGTGAAGTTCACTTCCGCTGGAAGCGTGTTTCTGGACATCGGCAAGACTGGATCGGCCTCCTCGAGCGAGCGTGTTCGGTTCGAGATCTGCGACACGGGCGCCGGGGTGCCCGCGGAGAGCCAATCGCGACTTTTCCAGCAGTTCACACAGGCTGACCCGTCGATCAGCCGAAGGCATGGCGGAACCGGGCTGGGGCTGTCGATCTGCAACAGCCTCGTGGGGCTGATGGGCGGCCGGATCGGCTTTATCGAGAATAAGGAGAAGGGATCTACCTTCTGGTTCGAAATCGATCTTGCGACGGCGACCGAGGCCGACGTGAGGCCGCAGTTGTGCTCCGATCCGAGCAGCCGAACGGGCGTGAAGGTGCTGCTCGTCGAAGATCTGGTGATGAACCAGGAGCTGGCCTGCACGATCCTCAGCCGGGCCGGCCACAAGGTCGACATCGCCAACGACGGGATTGAGGCGATCGCGGCAGTCGAAGCGAATCCGTACGACCTCATCCTGATGGACATCCAAATGCCGAGGATGGACGGGGTGACGGCTGCCCGGAGGATCCGCGAATTGCCGGGCCTAGCGAGACACACGCCGATCATTGCCATGACAGCCAACGCATTGCCGGAGCAGGTCCGTGCGTTTCGACAGGCGGGCATGGACGACCATGTGGCAAAGCCGTTCAAGCAGCACGACCTGCATGAAGCCATTCGTCGGATCGTCGAAATGGCGGCAGTTCGGGACCAAGCCGGCAACAAGCTCGGCTCCACTCCGGCCACACAGAGGGGCGCATGCCCCTCGTAATCATCGCTGATGACGACGAGCTGGTCGTGGACATCGTGCGCGCCGCGCTGGAGAAACGCGGCCACGTGGTCGGCGGGCTCGGCGACGGCAAGCTTGTCAGAAACGTGGTCGAGCTCAAGCGTCCCGACGTCGTGATCCTGGATTGTGCGATGGCGCAAGTGTCGGGAATCGCGGCCCTCAAGGAAATCCGGGCCTCCGAAAGCGCCTACGCCACGCCGGTGCTGATGCTGACCGCCAGGCGCAGCGTTGCCGACGAGGGGATTGCCTGGTCCGCAGGTGCCGACGACTATCTGCGCAAGCCGTTCGATCCGGACGAACTCGTAGCGCGTGTAGAGGCCCTTGTAAAAAAGAGGGCCGCACTCGAATCGCTGTATCCTCTGCCGCCAACTATTATGCGACGCTCAGGCGCGGGCGGCGTCTGATCAACACCAGGCCAGACATCGATCCGGCGGTTTTCGACGCAGCGGTGTTTGCATCGGTCAAGCGCCTTATTCCGCTCGAACGGCTGCACGGATATCTGCGAGATCTTGATCGGGAGTATTTGATGCTTTTCGATTCCGCGGCCACCGGCACGAGTTTGCAAAGCCAGGCCCACAAGATCGTTTCCCAAGCGGGAATGCTTGGCCTGACCCGGATGTCGGAGTGCGCACGGACGCTCGAGAATGCGTGTAGGTCCGGCGCCGGACCTGCAGCCGCGCTGCTGGAATGCCGGGCGGCGTCTGAAGACGTCCGGCTTTACGCGATGCCTGCGGCCGATGCTCCCGCCGACTAAGCGCCGGCACACTTTCCTGTACGGTGGTGGGATCACAGGGCTGAAACAGCGGCCGAAAACTCCGGCCCGTTCAGGTTGAAGCCCTCTGTGAGCCCCTATATAGGCCATCACCTTGCCGCTTTCAGGAGACGTGGGTGAGTGGCTGAAACCAGCGGTTTGCTAAACCGCCGTACGGGGTATTCCCGTACCGAGGGTTCGAATCCCTCCGTCTCCGCCAGCGGCTCTCCCTTTCCCCGAATATCTTGGATGAAGCGCGACAAGAGCGCGTTGGCGCGAGCATCGCCGCCGTCGCGCATCCGTTCTCTCTGCAAGAGAGAGGAAATTTCATGCAGAACGACATCAACGCCACGATCGACCGCGCACCGCTCGGCAAAGGGGTATTCCAGCCGAGCCGGGCGCCGATTGCCCGAGAGATGAAGGCCCGCCTTTCGCTCGGCAGCTCCGAGGCGAAGCAGCGGCACCCGCAGGCGACGAGATCGCGCCACTGATCGGGCGCTGCCCCGAGCCGCCCGGCACAAAGATGCCATCCGGCGGTTTTGCCCAAATAGCTAGTAAAATGACCACCAAGTCCGCGGGGTCGGTGCTCGAGGCGGACGTGGAAATCACCGACGCGCTGGGCGAGCACAACGGCTCGCTGCCGGTGAAGGCGCTGTTGAAGTTCAGCAAGCTGGGAGATCAGCCGGAGCTTCGGCTGATCAGCGCTGGTCTCGTCGCGGCCGGGCTGGCCGTTGGGAATGAGCGGCTGTCGCGAGCCGGAATGCGCATGCTGGTCGCGCATGAGCTTGCCACTGCCGCCAAGGATTTCGTCAAGCACCGGATCGACCGAACCAGGCCCCGAAACGCACGCGATCGCCGTCAGTCGAAGGCGCGCCCCGGCGGGAGCACCGCCAAGGAGCACACCAGCTTCCCGTCGGGCCATTCAGCAGGCGCAGTCGCGGTGGCGCAGGCTTTCTCTCGCGAATTTCCCGGGCAGCGGGCGCCGGCGCTCGCCGCTGCCGGGCTGATCGCCTTGGGCCAGATTCCAAAATCCGCACACTACCCGACGGACGTCGCGGCCGGCGCAATCCTGGGAGCGGCTTCCGAAGCCGTGATCGCGATTGTCTGGCCCGCCGCTGATTGAAGGGCTGTCCCCCGCAAACGCGGTAAATGTCGTACGAACCTTTGGCTGTTGTCGCGCCAGTAAACTCAAATGAGTCAAATCTTGCGTCGACGCGCACCGATCGCGCTTTAACGGGCTTAGGCCTTCAGTTCCGCCGCCCGCATTTCGGCCTCGCGCTTGAGGTTGCGGGCGAGCTGGGCCTGGCCGGTGAGATATTGCGGCGGCACGTGGATGTCGCGGTAATCGAGCGCCGCCGCCGCCCGCAGGGTCCAGAACGGGTCGATCTGGTGCGGACGGGCAAGCGCGACGAGATCGGCGCGGCCGGCGGCGAGGATCGAATTGGCATGATCGGGCTCGTAGATATTGCCGACCGCCATCGTCGCGAGCTTCGCCTCGTTCCTGAGCTTGTCGGAAAAGGGCGTCTGGAACATCCGCCCATAGACCGGCTGCGCTCCGGTCCAGGTCTGGCCGGCCGACACGTCGATGAGGTCGGCGCCCGCCCGAGCGAAAGCCTCGGCAATCCCGACCGCCTCGTCGGGCGTGATGCCTTTGTCGCCGGCCCAGTCGGTCGCTGAAATCCGCACCGACATCGGCCGGTCGCCGGGCCAGGCTTCGCGCATCGCCGCGAACACTTCCAGCGGGTAGCGAAGCCGGTTTTCGAGGCTTCCGCCATATTCGTCGGTGCGCGTGTTCTGGAGCGGTGTGAGAAAGCTCGAGATCAAATAGCCATGGGCGGCGTGAAGCTCGACCATGTCGAAGCCGCACTTCACACCCATCCGGACTGCGGCGACGAACTGGTCGCGGACCATGTCCATGTCGGCGCGGGTCATCGGCCTCGGCACCTGGTTGGCCGGCGACCACGGCACGTCGGACGCGGCCATCACCGGCCAATTGCCCTCGTCCAGCGGCGCATTGTCCTCTTCCCAGCCGAGCTGGGTGGAGCCCTTTGCGCCGGAATGGCCGAGCTGGAGGCAGATCTTCGCCTTGCTGTGCGAATGGACGAAATCGACGATGCGCTTCCAGGCGGCGACATGCTCGCCGTTCCACATTCCGGTGCAGCCGGGGCTGATCCGCCCTTCCGGCGACACGCAGGTCATCTCGGTGAAGACGAGCCCGGCGCCACCCATCGCCCGCTCGCCGTAATGGACGAAGTGGAAGTCGTTCGGGACGCCGTCCACGGCCGAGTACATCGCCATAGGCGAGACGGTTACCCGGTTCTCCACTTCCATCTCGCGCAATTTGAAAGGAGCGAACATCGGCGGCGCCGCCTTGCTCGAGCCGCCGTTCGTCGCGCGCTTCCAGAACCAGCGCTCGACGCCTTGCAGCCATTCCGGGTCGCGAACCCTTAGATTCTCGTGGCTGATCCGCTGGCTTCGGGTGAGCAGGGAATAGGCGAACTGAAGCGGCTCGAAGTGCAAATAGCGGTCCAGGGTCTCGAACCATTCGGTCGAGTTGCGGGCGCTGTTCTGAAGCTTGAGGACCTCGAGGTTGCGCTCTTCCTTGTATTCCTCAAGCGCCTGGACGTGCGACAGGCCCGGCCGGTTGAGCACCTCCGCAAGCTTGATCGCGTCCTCGAGCGCGAGCTTGGTCCCCGAGCCGATCGAGAAATGCGCGGTGTGGGCGGCGTCGCCGAGCAGGATGACGTTCCGGTGAGCCCAGGTGTCGCACTTGATCCGCCGGAAGTTGAGCCAGGCGGCCGAACCGACCAGGTGTGTCGAATTCGATTGCAGCGAGTGCCCGTCGAGATATTTGGCGAAGATCCGCTCGCAATCCGCGATTGCTTCGGCCTGGTCCATCTTGTCGAACCCGAAGCTGCGCCAGACCTCTTCGGAACATTCGACGATGAAGGTCGAGCAGTCGGGCGCGAAGCGGTAGGCGTGCGCCCAGATCCAGCCGTGCTCGGTTTCCTCGAACGCGAAAGTGAAGGCGTCGAAGACCTTCGACGTTCCAAGCCAGACGAATTTGTTGGCGCGCACCTCGACATCGATTTGGAACTGGTCGGTAAAAGCATCGCGGAAGCGCGAATTGGCGCCGTCGGCGGCAATGACGAGATCATAGTCGGCCCAGCGCGGGTCTGCGGGATCGCACTCGGTTTCGAAGTGGAGGGTCACGCCGAGCTCGCGCGCGCGCTCCTGAAGAATTTCAAGGAGCCGCTTGCGGCCGATGCCGATGAAGCCGTGGCCGGACGAGGTGATGCACTGCCCACGGTAATGGACATCGATATCGTCCCAATGGGCGAACTCGTCGGCAATGATCTTTGCCGATTGCGGGTCGTTGCGCTCGAGGTTCTCCACCGTCTGGTCGGAGAAAACGACTCCCCAGCCGAAGGTCACTCCCGGTGCATTGCGCTCGAAAACCTCGATCTCGTGCTCCGAGTTTCGGAGTTTCATCGAGATCGCGAAATAGAGGCCGGCGGGCCCGCCGCCGATGCACGCGATCCTCACAGCGGCCTCTCCGGAGCGCCGCGGAAGTTCGCTAAGTTCGCTCCCCAGCGCGCGCGCGCGCGAGTCGGAGCTTCCAATGGCGCGGACGCCCGCGTGCTGCCGCAGGTCAGTGCAAGTGCGAGTTCGAGGACCACGGGGTCTGCATGCCACAAACCAGCGGCTGTAGGACAGAGCGGCTCAATCCCGAAAGCCGAGCCGCACCGCTCCCCATGGCCAATCCGCTATGTTACGGGCGCGAGTTCAACTTGATCAGGAAATGATTCCCGTGCCTTCACACCGCCAGTCGTTCGCCAGCCAGATACTTCGCTTCTGCATTGCAATGCCGCTTGCCGCGGCGACCGCCGCTGCGCTTGCTCAAACCGCGCCGATCCTTCAGCCCGGAGCGCCGGGGCAGCCGCCAAAGCCGCTAAGCGCGCAAGAAGCGGCGCAGATCGCAAACACCCGATTCTCGCCGGACGACGTCCGTTTCATGCAGACCATGATCCCCCACCATCATCAGGCGGTGCAGATGGTCGCGCTGGTCAGGGAACGGACCAACCGTCCGGCGATACTCGACGCCGCCCGGCGGATCGAAGCGTCGCAAGCCGATGAGATTGCGTTCATGCAAAACTGGCTTCGCGAGCGCGGCCAGCCTGTGCCCGATCAGAGCGCCACTCACGCGGTGCACGGTGCCCACGGCGCCGGGACCATGAAAGGCATGGCGACTCCGCAGCAAATGGCCCAGCTCGCTGCGGCGAAGGGTATCGCCTTCGACCGGCTCTTTTTCCAGCTGATGATCGACCATCATTCGGGCGCGGTCGAGATGGCAAAGGACCTGCTGGAGCGTCCGGGCTCGGCCTATGACCCCGTCCTGTTCGACTTCGTCAACGAAGTGATCGACGACCAGAACGCCGAGATCGAGCGGATGAGCGTCGTCCTGGCCGGGCTTACGGATGATGCGCGCTCGAAGCTGGCAGCCGGCTATCGAGATGCGGGGCAGGCGATCAGCAATTTGCAGCTCGTGGCGTCGCTTCCCAAGCCGCCGGGCTTCTTCGATCCAAACAATCCCGCCGGCCTGCCGCCAAAGCCCGTCAAGCCCGAGGCTGCCGAGGAATCGCAAAAGAAGCCGGCAGGGGAAAGGGACACGCGCTCGCCGCTGCTGAGTTTTTCGAACACCGACATGGCGTTCCAGCGGGACCTGCTGGCGGTCGGAAGCTATCACGGGTTCAACCTCTACCGGCTGGAAAGTAGCGGAGCTCCCAAGCTGATCAGCTCGGTCGTCTGTCCCGGCGGCCAGGGCGATCTGTCGATCGTTGGAAATCTGATGATCATGTCGGTCGAGCAGACTCGCGGGCGGGTCGATTGCGGCCGCCAGGGGATCGCCGACGACGTCAGCCCCGAGCGGTTCCGCGGGATACGGATCTTCGACATCGGCGACCCGACGCGCCCGGTCCAGGTCGGCCAGGTGCAGACGTGCCGCGGATCGCACACCCATTCGGTGGTGTCGGGGCCCGGCCCTGATGGCTCGATCATCGTCTACAATTCCGGCACCGGGCCGGTCCGCAAGGAAGAAGAGCTCAAGGGTTGCGTCGGAGACGTTCCGGGAGACGAGCGAACGGCGATGTTCCGGATCGATGTCATCGAAATCCCGGTCGCCGACCCGTCGCGGGCGCGGATCATCGACAGTCCGGCAGTCTTCGCCGACCCCGCCAGCGGAACGATCGCCGGCCTGTGGCGCGGCGGCCCGCACGGCGAGGGGACTCAGGAGACCAGCAGAACCGACCGCTGCCACGACATCACCGTGTACCCGGCCCGGTCGCTCGCGGCGGGCGCGTGCGCAGGCAACGGGATCATCTTCAATATCTCGGACCCCCGCAAACCACGTCGAATCGACGCGGTGACCGATCCGGGCTTTGCGTTCTGGCATTCGGCCACGTTCAACAATGACGGGACGAAGGTCCTGTTCACGGACGAATGGGGCGGCGGATCAAGGCCGCGCTGCCGGGTGCAGGATCCGCGCAACTGGGGCGGCAATGCGATCTACGACATCGTCGACGGCAGGCTTCAGTTTCGGAGCTATTACAAGCTTCCGGTGAACCAGTCGGAGCAGGAAAACTGCGTCGCCCACAACGGCTCGATCATCCCCGTTCCCGGCCGCGATATCTTCGTCCAGTCCTGGTACCAGGGCGGAATTTCAGTGATCGATTTCACCGACTCCGCAAGGCCAGTCGAGATCGCTTATTTCGATCGCGGGCCGATCGCCGCCGACGAAATGGTGCATGGCGGCTTCTGGTCCAGCTATTGGTACGACGGCCGGATCTACGCGACCGAGATCGCCCGCGGACTCGACGTGCTTGCGCTGGCTCCGAGCCCGCATATGACTGAGAACGAAATCGCCGCCGCAGCGCTTGCTGACGAGGGCGAGAGGTTCAACCCGCAGCAGCAATTCCCGGTCACCTGGCCCGACCACCCGGTGGTGGCGCTGGCCTATGTCGACCAGCTTCAGCGTATCGGCGCGCTGACACCGCAGACGCTGGCCGACCTCAGGCAGGCGCTGACGGAAGCGAATTCGCGCCTCGCAGCGGCCGGCAGCGACTCCGCACTTGCAGGGCGGCTGTCGCAGCTTGCCGAGAGCATGACTGGTGCGCGCGCCGATGCTTCGGCAGAGAAGCGAATCGCGGCGCTTCGGACGACGCTGAACGGGATCGCGGCGAGGCTTCGCTAGTCTTCCGGCGCGACCGTCACGCACAGTCCGTCTAGCGAGTCGGTGACGGGAATCTGGCACGACAGCCGGCTGTTGGCTTGCCGCCAGTCGGAAAAGGACAGGGTTATGTCCTCGTCGCTCTGCATCGCCGGCAGCCGGTCGAGCCAGTCCTCGGCGACATGGACGTGGCAAGTGCCGCAGCTGGCGCAGCCGCCGCAGATCGCGGCAATGTCGTCGATCCCGCCCTTCTTCAAGTTGAGCATCAGCGACTTGCCGGGCCTGCATTCGACTGCTTGCGTGTTGCCGTTCCGGCGCGTGACCCGGACACTCGCCATCAGTAAAGCGCCTCGATGATGGTGACGTTGGCGATCCCGCCGCCTTCGCACATCGTCTGAAGTCCCAAGCGCTTGTCGTGCCGGTGGAGCGCATGGACGAGCGTCGCCATCAGCTTCGCGCCCGACGCTCCGAGCGGGTGTCCGAGCGCGATCGCGCCGCCATGGACGTTGAGCTTGTCCGGATCGCCGCCGAGTTGTGCGAGCCACGCCAGCGGCACCGGAGCGAACGCTTCGTTGACTTCGTAGAGCTCGATATCGGCCAACTTGCGCCCCGACTTTTCTAGCGCCGTGCGTGTCGCGCGGATCGGCTCGTCGAGCATGATCACCGGATCGCCGGCGGTGACGGTGAGCTGGTCGATCCGCGCCAGCGGAGTCAGTTTGTGCTCGTTCACCGCCCGCTCGCTCGCCACCAGCACCGCCGCCGCGCCGTCGCAAATCTGGCTTGCGTTGCCGGCGGTGACGACCCCGTCCGGCACCAGGGTCTTCAATCCGGCAAGCGCTTCGAGCGACGCATCGTAGCGGATGCCCTCGTCGCTTCGATGCTCGGTGCCATTGACTTCAAGCGCGACGATCTCGCGGTCGAAGGCGCCGGCCTGGGTTGCCGCCGCCGCCTTGCGGTGGCTGTCGAGAGCGAACTCGTCGAGCTGTTCGCGCGAAAAGCCGTATTTCTTCGCCATCATCTCGGCGCCGCGAAACTGCGTGAACTCGCTGACCCCGTAACGGTCCTGAATCGACTTCGGCCACGGGCCGGTGCCGATGCCCGCCTGCAACGGGAGGATTACCGGCGTGCCCATCGGGACTCGGGTCATGCTCTCGACTCCGGCGGCGATCACCAGGTCCTGGGTTCCGCTCATCACCGCCTGCGCGGCGAAGTGGACCGATTGTTGCGAGCTTCCGCACTGGCGGTCGATCGATACCGCTGGGACACTGTCCGGGAGCTTCGAGGCGAGCACCATGTTGCGCCCGACGTGGAACGCCTGCTCGCCGATCTGGCCGACGCAGCCGACGATCACATCGTCGATCGCCGACGGGTCGATACCGGCGCGCTCGACCAGCGCATTGAGCACCGCCGCTCCAAGGTCGACCGGGTGCCAGTCCGCGAGCGCGCCGCCGCGCCGTCCGCCGGCGGTGCGCAGAGCGTCGACAATGAAAGCGTCAGCCATTGCCGATGAACTCGCTTAGGATTCGATTGAACTCGTCCGGCCGCTCAAGATTGCTCAGGTGGCCGGCGCGCTCGATCTGATCGTACTTCGCTCCGGGGATGAGATCGACCAGCTGGCGCGAGAGATCGGGCGGAGTGACCTTGTCCTCGGTCCCGCAAACGACGAGCGTCGGAACGCGGATCTGCCGCGCCCGGTCGCGCTGGTCGGCGAGCCAGACGGCTTCGGCGCCGATCCGATAGGCGGCGGGGTCGATCCGCGCCATCGTCTCCACCACCTCGTCTCGAACGGCCGGGCCGACCGGCTGCGCCAAAAGGACGTCGGCGCGCGACTCGGCCAATGTGCGCAGGTCGGCGCTCGCGGCGACCGAGCGCTCGTAGATCGCGCGCCCGTCCGGGTGGACCGCGAAGCTGTCGGCGAGGATCAGTGACGCGCAGCGCTCCGGCGCCGCCGCATGCATAGCAATTGCGATCACTCCGCCGAGCGAAAGGCCGCAGATGTGCGCCTCGCCGATGCCAAGCACATCCATTGCGGCCAGGACCGCGGCGGCGATATCGTCGCGGGTCGCGCCTTCGGGTGCGGGCGCGCTTTCGCCATATCCGGGATAGTCGAACGCGACCGCCCTGCGGCTCTGTCCGAAGTGCGCGAGCTGCGGCGCCCACACCGATTTGTCGGAGCCGACTCCGTGAAGGAAAAGGATCGCCGTTCCGCCGCTGCCCTCCTCGGCAACGCCGATTTTTCCCAGGGCTGTATCGACGACAGGCATAGCGCAGGGCATGTCTGCGTGATGGCCGGTTTGCAAGGCGCGAAGGTGAACCGAAGCAATCGTAACGGTTCAGCAACGGCTAAGCCCAAATATGTGATAAAGCATCAATTGAACTCGCACTAATGAGGTACGTGATGCGTAAACTTCTTCTTTCATTCCTGATGGCCACGACAGCCGCTGCGGTAACCACTCCTGCCCTCGCCTAGCGCGCCGATCGCGACACCCGCGCCGAAGAGCGCGAGGAGCGCCGCGCCAAGGCGGAAAAAGCTCGCAAGGAGCGCACCGAGGCGCGCGAGGCTCGCCCCCAGCGAGTCGAGCAGCCCCAACGCGTGGACCGCGCGCAGCCCGTCGTCGAAAAGCGCCAGCAGAACGTCAGGGTTCGCGAGCAGCGCCAGGACGTTCGCCAGCAGAACCTAGGGGTTCGCGAGCAGGTCCGTGACCGGCGCGCAACCAATGTCAACGAGCGCGGCCGCCCGACTCTCGATCAGCGTCAGCAGGCACGCGATCAGCGCCAGGAATCGCGTGCTCAGATGCGCGAGCAGCGCGTGGATTCGCGTGAGCGCTATGTCCAGCGGATCACTCAGCCGCAGCGGGTGCGCCCGCCGGCCAACGCACGTCCGGACCAGCCTGCGCCGCCGCCGCAGACAGCGACGAACCATCGCGCTCCGACGTGGAGTCCGACCCACTGGCGCAGCGACCGACGCTACGACTGGCGCAATTACCGCGACCGCAACCGGTCGCACTTCCGGGTCGGCCTCTACTTCGATCCGTTCGGCTGGAACTACCGCCGGTACGATGTCGAATGGCGCCTGTGGCCGAGCTATTACAGCTCCAACTACTGGCTGAACGATCCCTTCATGTACCGGCTCCCGTACGCGCCGTGGCCGTACAAGTGGGTTCGCTATTATGACGACGCCCTTCTGGTGAACGTTTACACCGGGCAGGTCGCCGACGTGATCTACGACTTCTTCTGGTAGACTGAATCACGCGTTTGATCGAAGGGGCGTTGCGACACCGGCCGCAGCGCCCTTTTGCTTTTGAGGTTGCGGCCCACAAGCCGCCGTCTTAACTGAATAATACACCAGATAGGATCGGGGGACTTCCAATGACGTTTCGATCAGTCGCGCTGGCGGCTTTTCTCTCGACTTGCGCGCTGTCCGGCTGCGCGACCGTCCCGGTTGCCGCGCCGGTTGCGCCCGCCACCGCCGCTCCGGTCGAAGCGGCGCCGGCCGAGCCGGTGCAGAGCGAGCACGACGCGCTCTTTGCCTTGTCAAGGCGAGCGACGAGGCGTCGCTCGAGCGCAACCCCATCAGCGGCATCTTCCGCGGTGACATGCGCTATGCCGATCGGCTCGGCGACTATCTCAGCGACGAATATCATGCCGCCGAGCGGGCGGCGGCCGAACAGGATCTCGCGGCGCTGCGGCAGATCGACCGGTCGAAACTAAACCCAACCGACCAGCTCGCCTACGACACGTTCGAATATCAAACCCGGGACACGCTGCGCGGCCTGCAGCCGGACATGCTGGCGCTTACGGCGGTGCGGCCGCTCAACCACTTCTTCGGCTTCCACACCTTCTATCCGACCTTCGCCAGTGGGAAGGGCGCGGCACCGTTCAAGACGGTCGAGGATTATGAGAACAACCTCAAGCGCCACAAGGAGTTCGTTGTCCTCGTCGACCGGGCGATCGGCCGATTCCGGCAGGGACAGGAAAGCGGTGTCGTCGAGACCAAGATGACCGTCCGCAACATGGTCGAGCAGCTCGACACGCAGCTCGATCAGGAGGTGGAGGAATCGCCCTATTTCGGGCCGGTGAAGACATTCCCGGACAGCATCGGCGCTTCCGATCGCGAGCGTCTCACCCAAGCCTACCGCGCCACGGTGACGGACGAGCTTTATCCGGCGCTGACCCGGCTGCGCGACTATCTGAAGAACGACTATCTCGCCGACGCCCGCGACGGCCACGGACTTATGTACATGAAGGGCGGCGACAGGCTCTACCGATACCAGATCCAGTCGACGACGACGCTGCCGCTGACGCCCGAGGAAATCCACGAGATCGGGCTCAAGGAAGTCGCTCGGATCACCGCCGAGATGGAGAAGGTCAAGGAGGAGGTCGGCTTTCGGGGAACGCTCCAGCAGTTCTTCGGCCACTTGCGCACCGACCCCAAGCTCAAGGTGAAGAGCCGCGAAGAGCTGACCCAGAGCTATTATGACGTCGGCAAGGCCGTGGATGCGAAGCTGCCCGAATATTTCTCGACGATGCCCAAGGCGGCGCTCGAGATCCGGCCGTACGAACCGTTCCGCGAGAAGTTCGAGGCCGGCGGAAGCTATCAATCGGGAACGCCGGACGGCACCCGGCCGGGAATCTTTTACTTCAACGCCTACGACTTGCCGTCGCGGACGACTCCTGAAATCACCACCCTCTATCTGCACGAGGGCGCGCCCGGGCACCACTTCCAGATCAGCCTCGCCCAGGAGAATGAAGCGCTACCGTCCTTCATGCGCTTTGGCGGCACCACCGCCTTTGCCGAAGGGTGGGGGCTGTACGCCGAGACCCTCGGCTACGACATGGGTTTTTACGAAGATCCCTATCAGCGCATGGGTACCCTCGACGACGAGATGCTTCGGGCCATGCGGCTCGTCGTCGACACCGGCATTCATTCGAAGGGTTGGACCCGCGAGCAGGCGATCGAATACATGCTCACCCATTCGAGCATGGGCAAGACCGACGCCACTGCCGAGGTCGAGCGTTACATCGTCATTCCGAGCCAGGCGACCGCCTACAAGATCGGCGCGCTCACCATCCAGCGGCTTCGCGCGAAGGCCGAGGCCGAGCTTGGGGACAGGTTCGACATCCGCGAGTTTCACACCCAGGTGCTCAACACGGGGGCGCTCCCGCTGGCGATTCTCGAGCAGAAGATCGACCGCTGGATCGCGGAGAAGAAAGTCAGTTAGGGATGCGCGGGGCGCATTCCGCTGGCTTTTTGGCGGCTTAGTGCCCCTGCGTACGCAGGGGCCCAGTCCGGCGAAGCCGTTCGAGCGCTACGCGCGCCTGGGCTCCCGCCTTCGCGGGGGCACCGTATAACGCCTCGTCAATTAACGAACCGGTGACGCTAGTGTCCGCAATGGGTGGAAAGCGGACATTCGTCGGGGATCCCGTTAGACTCCTCGGATGAGCATCAGAAACAGAGTAGGGCTTTACCTGCTCGCCGCAGGATTGGCCGGCGTTCTCTCACTGCTGCTGGTCCCGTTCGAGGAGATCGCACCCGACACCGGAATTCCGCCGCTGGTGCTCCGTGCCGTCTCGATCATTCAGCCGGCAATCCTGATGCTGCTCTTCGTCCTGGTCGGGAACGCGCTTGCTCCCCGCGTCGGCCTTCAGGCGCCGCTCGTGCAAGCCTTGGCCGGTGGAAGACCGGGACTGCCGGTCTTACGGAGTCAGATTGGCCCCGCCATTGCCGGAGCGGCGGCGGTTGCCCTTGTTCTTACCGCCTACTCTAGGATCGTGGTTCCTCCCATGCTGGAGGCGAGCGAGGGTGAGGCATTCGCCCGGTTGCTTGCCCATGGTCCGCCGCTGGTGACGAAGCTGCTCTATGGCGGGATTACCGAAGAGCTGATCACCAGGTGGGGCCTCGTATCGCTGCTGGCATGGCTCGGCTGGCGTTTGACACACAGGCAAAGCGAGGTCCGCCCGGGGGCATTCTGGTCAGCCATCGTGATAGCGGCCGTCATCTTTGCGGCGGCACACCTTCCGCTACTGTTCGCATTGTTGGCGGAGCCGCCGTGGTGGGCAATCACCGCAGTGATGCTGGGCAATGCACTGCCGGGCGTGATCTTCGGCTGGCTCTTCTGGAAACGTGGGATCGAAGCGGCAATGATCGCTCACGCACTCGCCCACGCGCTTGCCACCGCCATCCAGTATTTTTGAGGAGCGTCTTCTTTGGGCCGAAGCAGACATTCCGCTAGTGTCCGCGATGGGTGGAAAGCGGACATTCGTCGCTTCCATTGGCGCTAGAGTTCCGGCTGTACCTCCTCCAACGCACTTATCGCCGCGGGGTGAGCCGCGATGATCGCGGCGAAAAGTTGTTCTAGGTCCGTTTCCGTCACATTGGGAGAGCCTTTCAGGAAGCGCCGCTTCTGCGCTTCCGGAGAAACTCCGCCTTCGGTGGCGACCTGGTGCGCGATGACAAGATCGAGGAACGGCGCCACGAGCATGAAATGGCCGCGGTTGCCGCTCGCGATGTAGACGGGTTCCCGAAACTTAAGGTTGGTCAGTCGCCGACTTCCGGGGCGATCGATTTGCCATAAATAGCCATAGTCGCCGAAATCGGTGTCCTGCTCTTGGGGAAGGCGGCCCGAGCGCGTGTCGACTCCGTCGAGACTTGCGAGGACCCAGTCGCGCGGAACGACCTGTGCTCCATTCCAAGAACCGCAATTAAGGTAGAGCAGCCCGTAGCGCGCGAGATCGCGGGTCGAGATATTGAACATGTAGGCGCGATGCTCGGACCAGTTGCCGAAGCGCTGCTCGGTCGAATCAGTCTTCTGCGTGTATTCGACATTGGAGGAGCTGAAGTCCTGCATCCCGATCGGATCCGCCACCAGCTGGTCGAACGCCTCGCCGATCGACTGGTCCAGCGCCTGCTCCGCCACGGTCCCGAGCGCATTGAAATCCCAATTGTTGTAGATCCAGTAGGCGCCGGGCCGGAACTGCCCGGAGTCCGCCTTCTTCGCTTCAGCGAGCTGCGCGCGCAGCTTCTTCCAGCCGCCGACCTCGTAGAGCGCCGAGTGAAAGATGCCGGACCGCGACAGCAGGAGATCGCGGACTGTCGCCTGCCGCTCCTCTTGCGTGAGCGCAGGGCGCGTGTCGTCGATTCCAAGCTCTTCGAGCGTATCGTCGAGCGCCAGCTTGCGCTTCGAGACCGCGATGCCGACGAGCGAGTTCAGCAATGCCTTACGCACCGACTGTGCCGTGTAATTCCTGTCGACGTCGCCCCACAGCGCCACTGGGCGGCCCTGGTGAACGACCGTAACCGCGGCCGAATCCAGGGTCTCCCACAGGTTGCGGGCTTCCGACAGCTTCGCCTCGTCCCAGCCGGCAGGCTGCTCGGCTCCCCAGCTCTTCGCTGGAAATTCAGTGACCTGGCCGCAGGTCGGCCATGTGTAGCTCCCAGACGAAGAGCTAGCCGCGGCGGCCCCGGTGGCAAAAACGAACCCGCCCGCGAGAATGGCGGCAATTCCATAGTTCATTCGAGTGCTCCTTTTGTGCCGAGCACTCTTCATGGCCATTCGCGAATTCGCACGGCTTTCCCTGTCCGGATCAGCGTTCCGGACAAGATCGCCGGCGATATTCGCCAGGAGTGACACCGAGCTTGCGCTGGAACGTCTCGTAAAGCGCGGAGCGAGAACGAAAGCCGCAGAGCATTCCGACGGCTTCGATCGAGGTCGACTGTTCTTCAGGCGAGCGGAGCATTTCCCTGACGCTATGCAGGCGGATTTCCTGCAGCATGGCAGCGAAGCTTCCCCACTCGCTGCGCGACAGCGCCGCCGAAAGCTCTGACGGCGGAACACCCAGTGCGTCTGCTACCGAACCGACGGTTAGGTCTGGCTGCCTGAACAGCTGTTTGGAAAGGATGAGGTCCGCGGCGGCGGCGACCGTCCGATGTTCGCCTCCGGCAGCTTTCGCGGACACCGAAAGCAAAGCCGTGCCTCGCCGCATCAGCATCCACAGCGATCCCCCGAGCAGGACGAGAAACAGGAGACTGATCGTCAATGGAACGATTGGCCTCAGAAGCGTGAGACCGGAGAAGAGCAGGCGAGCGACTGATGCGGCGATCGTGAGCGAAAACGCGACCAGTATCGCCAAAGCGACAACCCTCTGCCTGTATGCGCGGTGGCGCCGATCGCGCACCTGCGTACCGCGCCCCAGCAGGGTCCACGCATAGGCGACGTAGAGCAGCTGGATCGGTACCGCGTAGATGATCGGGTCGCCGCCATAACGCACCGTAAGCAATAGAACCGCAGCGAAAGCGACTGCGGCTGGGGATATCAGCAGCAGGAGCCGCAGTTGTACGCGGAGCAACCCGGCAATGAGGAAGGCTGCAAGAGGACCGGCGGCCATCATCAGCGCGAATTCGAGCAGCTCCAGGCGGTCTTGCGCCGGGGCCGGAGCGCTCCATGAGCCGACGATCAGCGCTCCGGCGGCTGCTGCCAAGAGCAGGAGCGATGCCATCGCCGCGGCCGTGGGGTTTCTCTCGAGCGCGCTGCGGATGAGCAGCAGCGCACCGGCGGCGCCGCCGGCGATCAATCCCGCACCGATTAGTTGGTCGACCATGCCCGTTGATTGCCACGCCAGACGTCATCGGCCAACGCTGATCTGATAGGCGCCGAACCGGAGCGCCTGCACAATCTGCAAAGCGACCAAAGTCATGTCCGCTTTTGGTCGAATGCGCATGCGAGCGAGTGTCTGCTTTGGGTTGAAAGTAGACATTAGCCGCTATCGCAGACCTCGCCCAGCGCCTCGTCGATCAGTCGGCGGCTGTTGCCGATTCCGTAGAGCGCGATGAAGCTGCCCATTCGCGGGCCTTGGCTCGAGCCGAGCAAAGTCTCGTAGAGCGCCTGGAACCAGCCGCGCAGCGATTCGAACGGGTGGCGCTTGCCGACCTCGAAGACGATGTTCTGGATGGTCTCGGCGTCGGCATCTTCGGGCAGCTTCGCGAGCTCCAAGTCCAGGTCGCGCAGGGCCTCGGCCTCGTTCGCGTCGGGCGCCCGCCGCTTTAGCGTCGGCACCACGAAATCGCGCGCGTAGTTGACGGCGAGCCCGATCAGCTCGTCCAGCTCCGGATCACTTTCCGGCGACGTCCCGGGCGCGTAGCGCTGGACGAATTTCCACGCCGTCTCCTTGTCCGCACAGCCGGGAAGGCTGACGAGGTTGAGAAGCAGCCCGTAGGTGACCGGGAGCGTCTGCTCCGGCATATCGCCCGCGTGGATATGGTGGACCGGGTTGCCGAGCTTCTGCTCGACCGGCTGGCTGGGATAATTGGCGCGGAACTGCCAGTAATCGTCGACCGCGCGCGGGATCACCCCGATGTGCAGGCTCTTCGCCTTTCTCGGCTCGCGGAAGATGTAGAAGGCGAGGCTCTCCTCGCTTCCGTAGCGCAGCCATTCCTCGAGGCTGAGGCCATTGCCTTTGGACTTGGAGATTTTCTCGCCCTTTTCGTCGAGGAACATCTCGTAGTTGAAGCCCTCGGGCGGGCGGCCTCCGAGGATCCGGGCGATCTTGCTCGACTGGACGACGCTTTCGATCAAATCCTTGCCGGCCATTTCATAGTCGACGCCGAGCGCGACCCAGCGGGCGGCCCAGTCGACCTTCCACTGAAGCTTCGCCTTTCCCCCGAGCGCCGACTGCTCGATGCGCTGTCCCTCATCCTCGAAAGTGATCGTGCCCGCCTCGGCGTCGACCACTTCGACCGGGACCTGAAGGACGATGCCGCTCGTCGGCGAAATCGGGAGCACCGGGGAGTAGGTCTTGCGGCGCTCCTCGCGAAGTGTCGGGAGCATCACGCCCATTACGGCGTCCCAGTTGCGAAGCACCTGGCGGATGACGTCGTCGAACCGGCCGCTCGCATAGCATTCGGTCGCCGAGAAGAATTCATAGTCGAAGCCGAAGCGGTCTAAGAAGCCGCGAAGCATCGCGTTGTTGTGATCGGCGAAGCTTTCGTGAGTGCCGAACGGGTCGGGAATCGTGGTCAGCGGCTTTCCGAGGTGGCCGTGAAGCATCTCGGAATTAGGAAGATTGTCGGGCACCTTTCGAAGCCCGTCCATGTCGTCGCTGAACGCGATCAGACGCGTCGGCTGGTTTGACAGTTCCTGGAAGGCCCGGCGGACGAAGGTGGTCCGAAGCACCTCGTTGAACGTGCCGATATGCGGCAGGCCGGACGGGCCGTAGCCGGTTTCGAAGACGATCGGAGCGCCCTCAGGCTTGGCGCCAACAGGCCCATCCGGGGCCCAGCGCTTCAGAAGCTTGCGTGCCTCCTCATAGGGCCAGGCCTTCGACTGCATCGCGGCAGAGCGGATGGCGTCAGCGGTCAAATGCGTTGCTCTTCTGTTCTCATGTCGCCAAGGTCTCGGGAGTGGCCGCTCCTTTGCCTCTTCCCGCGCTGCACGCAACCCACGCCGGTATCTGGATCGCCGATGCGGCCGGAGATGTTCGCGAGGCGACCCGCGGAGAGGCGATCGCGCGCGCGGCGGAGACGCCCCACATCCTGCTCAACGCGCCGCTGGTCGGGCAGAGGCTCGGCTATGCCGACCTGTCGGGGCTCGACCTGCTCGAGCTGTTCGCGTTCATCCATCCGGCGCGCTTCGCAGTCCCGACGCCTGCGGGCCTGAGCCGCCTGGCCGGTATCGATCCGGCGGCCGGCGATGCCGAGGCGGCGGCGCTGCTTCAGAAAATTGCTTCCAGGCTTCTCGACACGCTTGCCGACCCGGACTGGGCCGAGCGCGAGGGGGCGTGGACCGTCAACTCGAGCCTCCAGCGGCTCGGCTGGAGCTGGGCGCCGCTCGTCGCGATGCGGCTGGAGCGGCCGGAACGGGGCGAGCGAATGCTGTTCTCGCGGCTCCCGCAATGGGAGGAATCGGGCGAGCCGCCGCCGCCATTGGCGGCGAGCGTCGATCCCGAGGAGGCGAAGCGGACTCTCGACCGGCTCACCGGGCGGGCCGAGACTCGCGAGGGCCAGCGGTCGATGGCCGCCGCCGCCGCTGGCGTATTCGCTCCGCGCCGCTCGAGGGACGGCCCGAACATGCTGCTTGCCGAGGCCGGCACCGGGATCGGCAAGACCCTCGCCTATCTCGCGCCGGCGTCGGTGTGGGCGGAGCGCTCGGGCGGAACGGTCTGGGTGTCGACCTTCACCAAGGCGCTTCAGCGGCAGCTCGATTCGGAAGGGCCCAAGCTGGTCGCAGAGCCGGCGGAGCGGGCGCGGCGGATCGTGATCCGCAAGGGACGCGAAAACTATCTTTGCCTGCTGAACCTCGAAGACGCCCTCCAGGGCGGCTTTGCCGGCCGCCCGGCGATCCTCGCCCATCTCGTCGGACGCTGGGCCGCCTACACGCGCGATGGCGACATGGCCGGCGGCGACCTGCCCGGATGGCTTCCGAGCCTGTTTCGAAGAGCGGGCTCGGCGGCGCTCACTGACCGCCGCGGAGAATGCGTCTACGGCGGCTGCCCGCATTATCGCCGCTGTTTCATCGAGCGCGCCGAGCGGGCCGGCCGCCAGGCGGATCTGGTGATCGCCAATCACGCATTGGTGATGATCAACGCGGCGCGGGCCCGCGAGTCGGCGCCGCAGCAGATCGTGTTCGACGAAGGGCATCATCTGTTCGATGCCGCCGATTCGACCTTTGCAATCTGCTTTGGAGGGCAGGAGGCGATCGAGCTGAGGCGCTGGATCGTCGGGCCGGAGGGCCGGTCGCGCGGCCGCCGCCGCGGGCTTGCCGCTCGGCTGATGGACGTCGCTTCCTATGACGAGGAGGGCGGCGCGGCGCTCGAGCAGGCGATCGAGGCGGCGCGCGCGCTTCCCTCGGACGGATGGATCGGCCGAGTCGCCGAAAGCGCGCCGTTCGGGCCGATCGAAGCCCTGCTCGCCGAAGTGCGCGGGACCGTTTACGCGCGCTCGCGCGCTCAGGATGCCGGCTACGGGCTCGAAACAGAGCTCGCCGAGCCGGACGGACCGCTGGTCGCGAAGGCCACGGCGGCGCTCGAAGCGCTGGAATCGCTGCAAAAGCCGCTTTCGATTCTCGCGCGCCGGCTGGAAGCGGTGCTCGAGGACGCGCCCGACTGGCTCGATTCCCAGGCGCGGGCGCGGGTCGAAGGGGCGATCAACGGGCTGTCCTGGCGGCGCGAAACCTTGTCCGCCTGGGGCGCCTTGCTGGCCCGGGTCGGCGGCCCGGCCGATCCCGATTTCGTCGACTGGCTCGCGGTCGATCGAGTTGACAGCCGCGAATATGACGTCGCGATCAATCGCCGCTGGCTCGATCCGACGCGCCCTCTTGCGGACATGGTGCTCAGCCAGGCGCAGGGCGTGCTGGTCACCTCAGCCACACTTCGCGGCGGCGACGGCTGGGACCTGGCCGACCAGCGCACCGGCGCCGCCCATCTCGACAGCGGAATCGAGCGGTTCGAAGCGGAAAGCCCGTTCGACTATTCGGCCTGCTCCGAAGTGCTGATCGTCACCGACATCCGCAACGGCGACCTCGCCGCTCTGGCCGGCGGCTACGCGCGGCTGATCGAAGCCGCTGAGGGCGGCACTCTCGGCCTGTTCACCGCAATCCAGCGCTTGAAGGCGGTACACGCGCGGATCGCCGACCGTCTCGCCCGCGCCGGCCTCCCGCTGCTCGCCCAGCATGTCGATCCGATCGACCCGGGTACGCTCGTCGACATCTTCCGCGACGACCCGCACGCGTCGCTGCTCGGAACTGATGCGCTTCGTGACGGAGTCGACGTTCCGGGCGAATCGTTGAGGCTGGTGGTAATGGAGCGAGTGCCATGGCCGCGGCCGACGGTGCTCCATGCCGCGCGACGTATGGCCGGGGGCGGCAGCGCCTATGACGATCGCGTGGTCCGGGCGCGGCTTGCGCAGGCGTTCGGGCGGCTGATCCGCCGGACAAGCGACTGCGGAGTGTTCGTGATCCTGTCGGCGGCGATGCCGTCGCGGCTGCTTCGCGCCTTTCCGGCCGGGGTCCCCGTCAGCCGGGTGCCGCTCGATCAGGCTATCGAGCGCGTCCGGACGCGAGTGACGCCGGCACACAAGCGCGATTCAGTCGCCGAGCGCCTTGGAGAGCCGGTCGCGAATCCGGACTAGTTGCTGCACGTTCACGCCCGGGCGCTGCGCGAACGCGCTCTGCGGCTCGCGAGGCTGATAGTCCGCCGCCATTTCCGGGAGATCCTCCTCGTCGGCGGAACCGCGCTGGCGGAGAAGCTTCTGGACCCCGCGGACTGTATAGCCTTCGTCGTTCAGAAGCCGGTTGATCCGGCGCGCGAGGTCGACATCGCCGGGGCGGTAATAGCGGCGGTTGCCGGCGCGCTGAAGCGGCCTCAATTGCGGGAACTTGGTTTCCCAATAACGCAGGATGTGCTGCGCGACGCCGAGCTCGGACGAGAGTTCGCCAATCGTCTTGAAAGCGCCCGGAGCCTTTTCGCCGGTCGCCGCCGCCACCTTATCTGGCGATCCTGTCGCGCAGGATCTGGCTGGCGCGGAAGGTCATCACCCGTCTCGGAGCGATAGGAACTTCGACTCCGGTCTTGGGGTTGCGGCCGATCCGCTCGCCCTTGTCGCGCAGGATGAAGCTGCCGAAACCCGAGATCTTCACATTGTCGCCCTCGGCCAGGGAATGGCACATGTGGTGAAGCACGCGTTCGACGAAATGAGCCGATTCGGCGCGCGACAGCCCGAGGTTGCGATGAACGACGTCCGCCAGATCGGCTCGCGTTAGGGTGCCGGCAAGTCCTTGCTCCCGGTTCATCCGCGCGACTCCCAAGTCGGCCATTTTAATCTCTCCCGCCCCCGTGTCCGGCACCCGCGCCGGTACAGCACCGTAACGTAAACGAAACCTGTCGGCAATTCGACATTTGCCGATATTGTCGAAGCTTTTCAGTATTTGAGCGCTGCCGCGCCCCATGTAAACCCACCACCCATCGCTTCGAGCACAACTACGTCGCCGCGCTTAATTCGCCCGTCCTTGACCGCGACGTCAAATGCCAGTGGAACCGAGGCTGCCGAGGTGTTGGCGTGCCGGTCGACGGTGACGATGACTTTCTCCGCGGGAAGCCCGAGCTTCCTCGCTGTCGCGTCGAGGATTCGGGCATTCGCCTGGTGCGGAACGACCCAGTCGACGTCGTCCGAATCGAGCCCGGCAGCTTCGAGCACTTCCGAAAGCACGCCCGCCAGGTTCACGACCGCGTGGCGAAAGACTTCCCGTCCCTTCATCCTCAGCTTGCCGACCGTCCCGGTGGTCGACGGTCCGCCGTCGACGAACAGCAGATCGTTATGACGGCCGTCGGCGTGGAGCCGTGTAGCAAGGATTCCGCGCTCACTGTCCTCCGACTGAAGCACCAGCGCTCCAGCGCCGTCGCCGAACAAGACGCAGGTCGCGCGATCGTCCCAGTCGAGGATCCGGCTGAAAGTCTCGGAACCGATCACCAGCGCGGTGCTGGCCGAGCCCGAGCGAATCATCGAATCGGCGACTGTAAGCGCGTAGAGAAAGCCGGTGCACACGGCATGCACGTCGAACGCGATACAATCGTCGATCCCGAGCATTGCCTGGACCTTCGTCGCCGACGAAGGAAAAGTCTGGTCGGGCGTGGCGGTGGCGAGGACGATCAGGTCGACGTCCTCGGCCTTGAGGCCCGCATGTTCGAGCGCCTTGACGGCGGCGTCCCTGGCGAGAGTCGCTGTCGTCTCGCCCTCGCCTGCGACATAGCGGCTGCGAATCCCGGTGCGCTCGACGATCCACTGGTCGGTGGTGTCGACCGTCTTCGCCAGCTCCTCATTGTCGATTCGGCGCCTGGGCAACGCCGAGCCTACGCCTGCAACGATCGAGCGCAGCGGCATCACGCCGCCTCGTGGTTGAAGGCGTGGGCGCGGAATTCGTCGAGGTCGTTGCCGATCTTGCGAGTGATGTCGTTGCGAACCATCCGGGCGGCGACGTTGATGGCGTTGGCGACGCCTTTCGGGTTGGCGCCGCCATGACTCTTCACGACCAGGCCGTTCAGCCCGAGGAAGACGGCGCCGTTGTGATTGTTGGGGTCGAGATGGACCTTGAGCAGGTTAAGCGCCGGTCGCGACAAAGCGAAGCCCGCCTTCGACCGCAACGAACTCTTGAACGCGCGGCGCAGCAGGTCCGTCACAAAGCGCGCAGTCCCTTCGGCCGTCTTCAGCGCGATGTTTCCCGAAAAGCCGTCGGTAACCACGACATCGATGTTGCCGCGCGACAGCTGGTCGCCCTCGGTGAAGCCATCGAACCGAAGCGGCAGATAGTCGGCCTCCCGAAGGAGCGATGCTGCCTCCTTGAGCTCGTCGGTGCCTTTGAGCTCCTCGGTGCCGATGTTGAGCAGCCGCACCCGGGGCTTGGAGATCCTCAGCACCGTGCGCGCATAGGCCGAGCCCATGACCGCGAACTGAACCAAATTCTGGGCATCGCATTCGGTGTTTGCGCCAAGGTCGAGCATCACCACGTCATTTTCAGCAAGCGTCGGAAGCAGGGCCGCCAGCGCCGGCCGGTCGATTCCGGGCATTGTGCGGAGCGCCAGCTTCGACATCGCCATCATTGCGCCGGTGTTTCCACCCGATACGGCGGCATCGGCCTGGCCGTCCTTAACCGCGTTGATCGCCATTCCCATCGATGTGGTCCGAGCGCGCCGGAGCGCCTGGCTCGGCTTTTCGCTGGCGGTAATCGCTTCGGGCGTGTGGACGACCTCGGCGGCACCGGCGATGCGTTTGTGGCGCTCCAGTTCGGGGCGGATCAGCTTCTCGTCGCCATAGATTAGGAAGCGCAGCTCGCAATCTCGCCGGTGAGCACGAGCTATCCCAGCAACGATGGCCGCCGGGCCAGTGTCTCCGCCCATTGCGTCGATCGCGATCTTCGGGCCTGCCTCGTTCATCTGCAGCCCCTGCCCTCTGCGTTGCTCTTACGCCTCGCTCGAGGTGATTTCCCGGCCGTTATAATGGCCGCATGCCTGGCACAGATTGTGCGGCAGCTTAAGCTCGCCACAATTGGGGCATTCCTGAAACGGCTTGGCCTTCAGCGCATGATGGCTGCGGCGCATGTTCCGCTTCGACGGCGATGTTTTTCTTTTGGGGACAGCCATTCCGGCACCTGCTCATTTCAAAAAAATTTGCGACGATCTTGCGCCTCTTCCAACGGGTTGGACCCGTGGCGGCGGCCTGATCGTCGCGAACCGCGGCCCCTATACCGAAAGTGGGGCGAAGCGCAAGCGAGTCAGGCGGCCATGGCAGCGTCGCCGACCAGCGGGTTGGTCGCGCGCTCATGACCGAAGGTCGACATCGGCCCGTGTCCGGGGATGAAAGCGGTGTCGTTTCCCATTGGCCACAGCCGCTGAGTGATCGAATCGATCAGCTGCCGCTGGTTGCCCATCGGGAAGTCCCAGCGCCCGACAGAGCCCTTGAACAGCACGTCGCCCACGATCGCCAGACGCGATTCCGGATGGTGGAAGACGACGTGCCCAGGAGTGTGGCCGGGGCAATGGCGCACGTCGAGCGTCAGCTCGCCGACCGTTACGGTGTCGCCGTCACTGAGCCAGCGGCCGGGCTCGAACGGCGTGCCGGGAATGCCCCAGCGGCGCCCGTCCTCCTCCAGCTTTTCAATCCAAAACCGGTCGTCCTCGTGCGGCCCCTCTATCGCGACGCCGAGATCCTTGGCGAGCACCCCCGCCTGCCCGCAATGATCGATATGGCCATGGGTCAAAAGGATCTTTTCGACGGTGACTTGCGCCTGCCGCGCGACGGCCTTGAGCCGCGGCAGATCGCCGCCCGGGTCGACGAACGCCGCCTTCATCGTCTTCGTGCACCACAAGAGAGTGCAATTCTGCTGAAGGGGCGTTACCGGAGTGATCGTCGCCTTGAGCGGCGGCACGCTCATTTCGCCGGCTCGGCTGTTGCCATGGTGAGCGATTTCATGGCCGCCGCTTTAGAGGAGTGGCCAATCAGCGCAAATGGGGTTGTCCTTGCCGGCCGCGACAGCGATGGAACGCGAATGGACCAGCCGGCAAAGACCGATCTTGAAGAAGTGATGGAATTCGATCCCGACGAGGGGATCGCCAATCTGGAGGAGCATCTCGACCGGTTGAGCGCCCAGGCCGAATCGGCCGGGTTCAGGTTCGACCGGCACGCGGCCCGCAATGAGCTCCAGGCCGCGACTTTCGGCAAGCGCCAGCCGGGCAGGGCGCGGCTCGTGCTGTCGCATAGCGGCGCCATCGCCATCGAGTGGAGGGCGGCTTAGGCGCCGTCAGGCTGCGATCGGAAAGCGAAGCAGCCGGTCGGCGAGCGGAACCAGCGCCACCGCGTCACCGCTGACGGCACGGACGATCTCCGGATGGCGAGCGTCGAGACCGCCGGTGAAGGCGCCGAACGCCGGGAGGATGAGCTTGCGCTGCGAGGCGACGAAGCATCGGCGCGAGATTCTTCGACCGTTGAGGTTGAGCCTCAGTTTGGGATGGAAATGGCCCGAGATTTCCGGCTTCGCTTCGCCTGGCCGGGCTTCGTGGCGAAGCAGGATTCCGTTGACCTCCGCCTCCTCGACGATCGCTCCGCCGCAATGGTCGGCAAATCCCGGATCGTGGTTTCCAACGATCCAGATCCAGTCGAGCCTGCTTGTCAGCTCGGTCAGCAATGCCCGCGACTGAGGATCGAGCCGGTCGCAGCCGAAGCGGTCGTGGAAGCTGTCGCCGAGGCAATAGAGACGTCCCGCTCCCGTTCGGTCTACCTCCGCCGCGAGCGCGGTCAGGGTCGCATGCGAATCGTAGGGCGGAAGCAATTGCCCGAGACGCGCGAACCAGCTCGCCTTTTCGAGATGCATGTCGGCGACGAGAAGCGTGTGCTGCGCCTGCCACAGCAAGGTGCCTCCGGGGGAGGCGGCGAACGACTCGCCCGCGAACGAAAAGGGAACCATTGCCCGGTTAAGCACCAAACAGGCTGCTATTCCAAGCTCAGATAATGGTCGCGAAGCGCGCGGGCGTCGTGGAGCGCGTTATGCGGCACCTTGCTGTTTACCGCAGTGCTGAAGCCGCTGAGCGGCACCAGCCGGAACGTCAGATAGCGCAGGTCGAGCATTTCTCCCTGGCCGGTGATCATCAGGTCGCAGAATTGCGCCACGTCTTCGGGCCAGTCGGCAACGATCAGCGGATCGTCATCGCCCTTGAGATATTGTTCGAGCGCGTGGGCTGCATCCCTTCGGGCAAGCCTCGGGCAGCCGAGCTGTTCGGGCACGGTGTCGAGATAAGGGACAACGTGCTTTTCGACCCATTCGACCAGGGGCTCGCCGGTCTCGAGAGTCAAATAGAGCTCGTCGCCGTCGTCGGGAACGAGCGCGAGGCTGATCAGCGCGCCGCCGATCCCATTATATTCGGTGTCCAGAAAGTACCGCACTCGCATCGCTCTGGGCTCGTTGCCGGACGCAGTCCAGCCCGCGAAACTATCGCCGAACGAATGCGCTGCAATCGTCGGCCGGGCGCGGCTTGCCCTTTCGGCAGCGCTCCGCCGCCAAACGCGCCTCGCGGCCGCGCTGCTCGTCGGCCTTGCGAAGATCGCGCCCGCGCTTCTCGTCGGCTTCGGACTGGCTGGTCGTGACCGCATCGACTCCCGCGGACGCGGCCTTAACCGGCAGGGTCACGACGTCGAGCGCCGTTTCGGCGACGGTCCTCACGACGCAGCCGCCGAGAAGCGGAATCAGGAGGATGAAGGCGAGCCTCTTCATGTGCATGAGAATCGCAGGCTTTTCCTCGCCCTGCAATGAAGATCACACGCGCATCGCTTCCTCGGCCAGGCTTTCGGCCTGGAACAGGAGCGTTTCGTCCGCCTCCGTTCCGGGCGGAAGGGCTTCGCGGCCGACGATCACCATCAGCGGAACCGCCATCGGAGTGATTCGGTCAGCCTCGACATGGACCATCGTCGAAGCGGCCCGGTCGACCAGGCGCACCAGCCGCCCAAGCTCGGTCATCCGGGCGCGGGCGTCGTCCCAGGCGGCGCGAAGAAGCAAATGCTGCGGCTCGTAGCGGCGAAGAACGTCGTAGATGAGGTCGGTCGAAAAGCCCACCTGCCGGCCGGTCTTTCGGCGGCCGGGGTGCTGCCGCTCGACCAGTCCGCCGATTACCGCGACCTCGCGGAACGCGGTCTTGAGCAGATAGGAGTTTTCGACCCACTCGATGAATTCGCGCTCGAGGATGTCTGGCGAGAACAGCGCCTTGGGGTCGCGGATCGGCTCGAGCCCGTAGCAGGCAAGGCCGTAATCGTTGGCGACGAAGCCCATCGGCTTGAGCCCCGCGCTTTCCATCCGCCGGGTCACAAGCATTCCGAGCGACTGGTGGGCATTCCAGCCTTCGAAGCTGTAGACGACCATATAGTGAAGGCCTTCATGGGCGAAGGTCTCGACCAGAAGCTCGTTGGGCTCGGGGATTGTCGAGCGCCGCTCCTGAACCTCGAGCCATTCGCGAACGTCGTCGGGAAAGCGCCGCCAGTCGTTGCGGTCGGTGAGCATGTGGCGGACGCGATTGGCAAGATGCGTGCTCATCGACATGCGCTGGCCGCCGTAGGTGACGATCCGCGCCCGCTTCGACGAGGCGTGGACGATGATGTCGGTGTCCTTGAACTGCTCGACCTCGAGGCTCAGGCCGGAGAAATAGAAATGGTCGCCCGGAGCAAGCGTCGACGCATAGCCCTCCTCGATGGTCCCGAGCTTGCGCCCGCCGCGGAAGCGGACGGTGAGTAGCGGCTGCTCGACGATCACGCCGGCGTTCATCCGGTGCTGCTGAGCGACTGCGGGGCGGGCGATTCGCCAGCGGCCGTCCGGCTCGCGGACCAGCCGGCGGAACCGGTCGTAGGCCTTGAGCGAATAGCCGCCGGTGGAAATGAAGTTCAGCACCTCGTCGAACGTCTCGCGCTCCAGGTCCGCATAAGGCGCGGCCGACCGGATTTCGGCGAGCAGCTGGGCGGGGTCGAACGGCGAAGCGCAGGCGAGGCCGAGGATATGCTGGGCGAGGACGTCGAGCGTTCCTGGCCGGAACGGCTCGGGATCGAGCTCGCCGGCGTCGATTGCATCGAGCGCGGCGCGCGCTTCGAGATATTCAAAGCGGTTGCCCGGAACGATGATTCCCAGCGAAGGCTCGTCGAGCCGGTGGTTGGCGCGGCCGATCCGCTGAAGCAGGCGCGAGCTGCCCTTGGGCGCCCCCATTTGCACGACCTGATCGATGTCGCCCCAGTCGATGCCCAGATCGAGGCTCGCGGTTGCAACGAGTCCGCGGAGCTTTCCGGCGGCCATCGCCGCCTCGACCTTGCGCCGAGCTTCGAGCGCCAGGCTCCCGTGGTGGATTCCGATCGGCAGCGCATGATCGTTCACCGCCCACAGGTCCTGGAAGATCAGCTCGGCCAGGCTTCTCGTGTTGCAGAAGATGAGCGTCGTCCCGTGCCGCTCAACCAGCTCCATCACCTCGCGCGCAGCGTGCCGGCCCGAATGACCGCCCCATGGAATCCTGCTCTCGGGGATCAAGATCGACAGGTCCGGCTCGGCTCCTGGCTCGCCGGTCGCCAGCTCGACGAGTTGCGCATTGGCTTTAGGCGCGAGCCAGGCACGATACGCATCGGGATCGCTGATCGTGGCCGAAAGGCCGACGCGCCGGAGCCCGGGCGCCAGAGTCTGGAGCCGCGCCATCGACAGCGCCAGCAGGTCGCCGCGCTTCTCCCTTGCGAATGCGTGAAGCTCGTCGACGACGATGGTTTTCAAGCCGGAGAACAGAAGCCCGCTGTCAGGATAGCTCAGCAGGAGGCTCAGGGATTCGGGGGTCGTCAGGAGGATCTGCGGGGGCCGGACCCGCTGCCGCGCCTTGCGGTTGGACGGCGTGTCGCCGCTTCGCGTCTCGACCCGGATGTCCAGGCCCATTTCGGAAATCGGGCCAAGCAGGTTGCGCTGGACGTCGACCCCCAGCGCTTTCAGCGGCGATACGTACAGCGTGTGGAGCGTGTCCGTCGGGTTTTCGATCAGGTCGCAGATTGCCGGCAGGAACCCCGCGAGAGTCTTTCCGGAGCCCGTCGCTGCGACCAGCAGCGAGTCGCGCCCGCGCCGGGCCATTTCGAGCATCTCGAGCTGGTGCCGGCGCGGCTGCCATCCGCGCGCCGCGAACCATTGCTCGATCTCGGCTGGAAGCCCGCTGTCGCTCAGAGGTCGTCGGTCCCCTCGCGGCGGCGGCGTTCTTCCTCTTCATAGAGCTCTCGCGTTCCCCGCTCGGCCTGCTTCTTCTCGGCCCTGGTGCCGCGCCCCCACGCCCGGAACGCGAGCCAGATCAGCAGGACCAGGAGAATCACCGGGCCGACGACGTCCATCAGCCACACCATAGCATCGCCCATTTCGTCCTCCGTTGGCCGGAACCGCCCGGCGTTTCGGTTACTATAGCTCACAATGGCGCGGCTGGGTTCCTGGATCGAGGTGTTTCCCGAAGGCATTTACGTGCGCCCGGCGGATGCGTGGATCGATCCCTCGCAGCCCAAGCCGCGCGCGCTGATCACCCACGGCCATTCCGACCACGCCCGCCGCGGCCACGGCGCCGTGCTCGCCACCGGCGAGACGCTGCGCATCATGGCGGAACGCTACGGCGAGGATTTCGCCGACAGCCGCAAGGAAGCGATACTGGGCGAGACGGTCGCCATCGGCGGCGTCGACGTGACATTCCACCCGGCCGGCCATGTGCTCGGCTCCGCCCAGATCGC
>JBPCOC010000015.1:0-59232 GCA_051000635.1 Sphingomicrobium sp.
CGGCCGGGGTCGCCGCAATGGCCCAGAATGCTCAAGCCTTCAGTGCTCTGGCTGCCGACGCCCAGGCGATGAATGCGCTCGCGCAGAACGCGCAGGCGTTCCGAGCGCTCGCGCAGAATGCCCAGGCATTCCGGGCGCTCGCTGCGAACGCCCAGGCGTTCAAAGCGGCCATGAACGCGCAGGCGCTGAACGCAATGGCCCAGAACGCGCAGGCGTTCAGGGCACTCGCATCTAACGCCAGCGGCCTTTCCGCAGCTGCGGTGGCCGCCCAGGCCTTCAACGCCCAGGCAGTTGCCTCGACGATGGCGGCGCGGGGGCAGATCAATGCCCAGGCGGCCCAAGCAATGGCTGCGAATCCGCAGGCCTTCGCTGCAATGGCCGCCAACCCGCAAGCGTTCAGGGCGATGGCCCAGAACCCGCAGGCGCTGGCCGCATTCGCTCGCAACGCCAATGCGTTTCAGGCGCTCGGGCACAACCCGAACTTCCAGGCGCTGGCGATGAACGCATCCTTCCGGGCGGCCCTGCAGAGCGGGAGTCTTGCCCGGGCGATGCAGGCTAACTGACGTGTAGCCGCGGGGGCGGCATGGGGGGAGTATGAGTGAGAGGCGGCGGCCGCGCGCGGCCGTATCAAGCGCGGTCGCAGCTCTCTTGCTGGGAACGTCCTCTGCAGCCCTCGCCCAACAGGCGCCGGAGCCGGAACCACCGCAACCTGACACGACGTTTGTCGAGGAGCCGATCGCGGAGCCCGACGCGCCGCCCCTCGATACTCCGACCGACGAGCTTCCGGCGCAAGTGCCGCCGGACGCGTCGGGAATCGACCTCTCGACCCTCGAAACGGAGAACCTCACGCTTCTCTACTTCGACCCGGTTCAGACCTACCTGACGCCCTACATCGCGCAGTCGTTCGAAAACGCGCTGAGATTTCACAGGAAAATCTTCGACTGGACTCCGTGGGAGCCGACGACGCTCCTGCTCAAGGACTTCGGCGATTATGGCAACGCCGCAGCGCGATCTTCGCCGAACAATGCAGTTCTGCTCGATGTCGCTCCTCTGTCGATCTCGATGGAGACGTTCACTCCGGGCGAGCGCTTCTTCACGCTGACCAACCACGAACTCGCGCACGTCGCGGTGATGGACGTGTGGAACAAGCGCGACGCCTTTTGGCGAAGATTCCTCCGTGGCAAGCCGATGCCGATCCAGGAGCATCCGGAGTCGATCCTTTACAATTTTCTGGCAACGCCGAGGAACAACGTTCCGCGCTGGTATCTGGAAGGAAGCGCTGTCTTCTTTGAAACCTGGATGGCGGGCGGGCTCGGCCGGGGCCAGGGCGCCTATGACGAGATGGTGTTCCGGGCGAAGGTCCGCGACGGCGACAAATTCTATTCGCCGCTTGGGCTGGAGTCCGAAGGCACCGCCGTCGACTTCCAGGTCGGGGTCAATGACTATCTGTACGGGACTCGGTTCTTTTCCTACCTCGCGCTGACGTACGGGCCGGAACGAATCGTCGAGTGGCTTCGCCGTCGCGAGGGAAGCAAAGGCTATTATGCGGCGCAGTTCAAACATGTGTTCGGCCGCCGGCTCGACGACGTCTGGAACCATTGGATCGGCTTCGAGCATGATTTTCAGAAAGCAGCGTTGGCGAAGCTGTCGCAATACCCGCTGACTCAGACGGCTCCGATTAGCCCCCAAGGCCTCGGATCGATCTCGCGGGGCTTCGCCGACCCGCAGACCAACAGCCTCGTCGCCGCGTTCCGCTATCCCGGAACGATCGGTTTCGTCGGTCGGCTTGACCTAGCCACCGGAAAGCTCACGCGCCTGCAAGAGATCAAGGGCATGATGCTCTACAGGGTAACAAGCCTTGCCTTCGATCCAGACGCGCGCACCGCTTATTATACTGAGGACAATTACGCGTTCCGCGACCTGATGGCGGTTGATGTCGATACCGGCAGAAAGCGGATGCTTCTGCGCGACGCTCGAATCGGCGATATGGTGGTAAATCCCGCGGATAAGTCGATTTGGGGTATCCGCCACCAGAACGGCTTTGCCACCATCGTTCGTGTTCCTCCGCCCTACGCGGGCTTCAATCAGATCCACACGTTCAATTACGGCGAGGTCCCGTTCGATCTCGACATCTCGCCCGACGGATCCCTCATATCAGCGTCATTCGGTGAGATCGACGGCACGCAGACGGTGCGGGTATGGAAGCTCGACGAGATGGAACTCGGCGCCGAGCCGGTTGAGGTCGCTCGCCTGGCGATGCCGCCGTCTATTCCCGAAGGCTTCGTGTTCGCTCCCGACGGCAGGACCTTGTTCGGCACTTCGTATTACACTGGCGTGTCTAACGTGGTGCGCTTCGACATTGCATCGCAGGAATATGAAATCGTCACCAACGCCTCGACCGGATTTTTCCGGCCGAACCCGCAAGCCGACGGATCGATGATCGTATATGAATATAGCGGGAAGGGGCTGCAACCGGTCCGCTTTCAGCCGCAGGTGCAGAAAAGCCTCGGGACGATCGATCTTTTCGGGACCCGTGTCCTCAAGGCCCACCCTGAGCTCAAGCAATGGGGCGTCGGCTCTCCCGCCAAAATCCCGATCGACGAGCTCATAACCGCTCGCGGCAAGTACAACCCGGGCCGCCGGATGAAGCTCGCCTCAATGTACCCGATCGTCGAAGGCTATAAGGGCGCAATCTCGCCCGGCTACTTCCTGCACTGGGAGGACCCGCTGCAGTTCAAGCAGATCAACGCAAGCTTCAGCATCTCGCCTTTCGACAACATGCCGATGCGGGACCGGCTGCATGCGAAGCTGCAGTTGAAGACCCTCGAGTGGGATATCAAGTATGCGCACAACGGCGCCGACTTTTATGACCTGTTCGGTCCTGTCGAGCGGAGCCGGCGCGGCGATATGTTCAGCGTCACCTACAACAAGACCACAGTCTACGACCCGCCGCGCCAGCTTGACCTTTTCGGCACCGCTGCGGTCTATGTCGGCCTCGAACGGCTTCCGAGTGCGCAGAATATCCCCAGCCCGAAGAACATCGCCGCATTCCAGGTAGGCGCACGGTACACCAACACGCGCAAGGCCCTCGGCGGTGTCGACCATGAGAAAGGCATCGCCTGGCGCGCCTTCGCCGACCTCGACATCGCCAACGACCGGACCTTCCCCAAATTGTACGGCGGGATCGATTACGGCGTGCCGCTGCCGCTCGCGAACAGTTCGGCGTGGGTCTATGCCTACGCCGGCCAGTCGTGGGGTCAGCGCCTGCACCCGCTCGCTGCCTTTTATTTCGGATCGTTCCGCAACAATTACGTCGATGACCGGCCGGAGAAACGCTATCGCGAGATGGAAAGCTTCCCTGGCTTCGAAATCGACCAGATTGCGGTGCGCCGCTTCGGCAGGGTCACCGGCGAGATCAACCTGCCGCCCCTGCGGTTCGCCGAAGTGGGAACGCCGGCTATCTACCTGAGCTATATCCGTCCCGCCGTGTTTGCCGGGCTGATGGCGACAGAGGCGCCGGACGGGAGCAATCACCGCTACGCCAATGTCGGCGCTCAATTCGACCTCAACTTCACGGTCGCGTTGCGATTGCCGATGGTGCTCTCGTTCGGGGCAGCGGCCGGCTTCGAGGACGGGCGCTATCAAAAGACCGAGTGGCTCGTCTCCCTGAAGATCATGTAGCGGTGGAGTGGTTCGTCACCGAGGCCGCCCATTGGGGCCTCGCACTAGTCCCCGTTCTCATCCTGCTCCTGACTTTCGTCTGGCTCGACGCGTTCAAGCTAATGAATTTGCGCGAGATTGTGTTATTGCTTGTGCTTGGTGGACTCGGCGCGATCGCCGCCTACCCGGTTAGTGGACGACTTCTCGACCAATTGCCGATCGGTTTTTCGAGCTACAGCCGGTTCGTCGCGCCGTGGATCGAGGAAGCGATCAAGGCGGTGATCATCATCGGGCTCTTCCGCTTCAACCGGATCGGCTACAAGCTTGACGCGGTCATCTCCGGCTTTGCGGTCGGTGCCGGATTCTCCGTTGTCGAGAACATCTTCTATTTGTGGGTCTACCCCGAATATGGCGCCGGGACGTGGCTCGTCCGCGGACTCGGGACGGCTGTGATGCATGGCACCACGCTCGCGATCCTGGCGGCGGTGGCGCACGAATTCGCCGAGCGCGAAAGCCGCGAAGCTGCCGCCGACTTCGACTTCAAGCTGAGGTGGTTCGTTCCCGGCTACCTCATCGCCGTAGCCCTCCACACCGCCTTCAACCAATTTCCGGAGCGGCCGCTTGTGGCGATGATCGGAGCGGCCGTTTTCGCGCCAATCGCAATCATGGCAATCTTTTCCTTCGGAACCACGGAAGCGGAGCGATGGCTCGTTGCCGAGCGGAAGGCGCACCAGGCCCAGCTGGACGCGCTTCGCTCCGGTAATTGGCCCGACACCCCAAGCGGCCGCAAGATCGCTGCTCTCGCTTGTCGCCTCGATCCGGAATCGGTCAGGCGGATCCGCCGTTACTGGGAGTTGCAGGCCTGGCTCGTCGTCGAAGCTGAAGAGACGCTGATGGAGGAGGCTGCAGGGGACGTCGAGCTCGACGAGGACGAGGTTCGCGCCGCCTTTGCCGAATGTGAGGGTCTTCGGCGCGCACTCGGCAGGAGCACGTTCGCGGCGGTAAAGGCGCTGCTGCCGTTCAGCCGCAACGATTATTGGGAAATTTCCGAGCTTCGCCAGCGCCTATCGCGCTAATGTGGACGAGGGTCAAACGAACCGCTCGCGAAGCACGTCGAGCGACGGATCGTGAGTCAGGTCGAGGTGAAGCGGCGTGACGCTAACATAGCCGTCGTCGATCGCTTCCAGATCGGTCGAGTGGCCAGGCGTATGGACCATCGGCCCGAGCCCGAACCAATAATATTTGTAGCCCCGCGGATCGGTGCGTTCGACGATTCGGAGCCGGCCGTAATCGCGGATGCCCTGGCGGCATATCCGGATTCCGTTCACCTCGTCGGGCGGAAGTGCGGGGAAATTGACGTTGATCAACGTTCCGGGCGGAGGCTTGTAGTCCATCAGTGGCGCCAGCACCCTCTCCGCCCATGCCTCGGCGGCGGCGAACGGCACGGTGTCACCCATGCCCTCGCGCGAGTAGCCCTGGCTGAGCGCGATCGAGCGCACTCCTGCAAGCGCGCCTTCCATCGCCGCCGACACCGTCCCCGAATAGGTCACGTCCTCGCCAAGATTGGCACCGCGGTTGATTCCGGACAGGATCAGGTCGGGCGGCGATTCCTTCATGACGTGGGCGAGTGCGAGCATGACCGCGTCGGTCGGAGTCCCGTTTACCGAAAAGCGCCGCTTGTCGTGCCGGCGAAGCCGGATCGGCTGGGTCAGGGTCAACGAATGTCCGGCTCCGGATTGCTCTTCCCTCGGTGCAACGACCCAGATGTCGTCCGAAAACACCCGAGCGACCGTTTCCAGCAGGTCCAGGCCACGGGCGTTGATCCCGTCGTCATTGGTGAGAAGGATGCGCATTTCACTTCCCTCATAACGAGCCCGCCGAACCGGGCAACCGGAGCAAATTGCGCCATATCGGCAACAGCTTGGCGATTTATCGGCAACCCATGTGTCAGTGCTTGTTAAGGCGGTGGCGCTTAATTATAGGCCCGGTCGGGGATAACCGACTTGCCGGTGCTAAGCCCCGGCAAAGTCTGGTTGAATCCGCCTCCGGCTGCACCGGGGCCCGGTCGCAGCAGCGATGGCGGGCTTAAGGGGTGCCCTCAGGCAAAGCGCCTGATGGGATGTGTGGGAGGGTGTTCATGGCGACTGCTCTAGTCGATCTTTTCAACGAAAAGCCGGTACCGTTCGACCGGATCATCGTTCCGGGGGGCTACCGCCCGTCGGAAAAAGAAGAGTTCATGTGCGATCTTCATCGCGCCTATTTCCTGAAGAAGCTGAGGGAGTGGAAGGACGCGATCGTCGAAGAATCGCGGCAGACGATGGCGGAGCTTCAGGTCGATTCGTTTCGTGAGCCAGATCTTGCTGACCGCGCGTCGAGCGAAACCGACTGGGGATTGGAGCTTCGGACCCGCGACCGGCAGCGCAAGCTGATCGCAAAGATCGATTCAGCAATTCGCCGTCTTTACGAAGGCGAATATGGATATTGCGAAGTCACCGGCGATCCAATTTCTCTGCCGCGTCTCGAAGCACGGCCGATCGCAACAATGACCCTGGAGGCGCAGGAGCGCCACGAAAAGATCGAGAAGGTTTCCCGGGACGACTGAATCGCGGGAGCATGTCCGGAGGCAGTTTCAGCAAGCCATGCTGGAAGCATGGCGGCAGAACGACGAGCACTGCAGGCGCGGGATAAAGCAACGACGACTGACGGTCGCGCGCAGACGAGCCGGTAAATCGGTCAGCACTGAATCGGCTAGCGCGGACGTCGCGCAGAGCCGGTGCGAGCCTAATGCTCGGCGTAATGTCCGGCGAGCTCGTCCTTGAGCCTCAGTTTTTCCTTTTTGAGCTGATGGAGAAGTCCTTCGTTCGGGTGCGGCCGATGCTCCTCTTCGTCGATCATCGCGTGGAGCGCTGCGTGCTTTGATTCGAGAGCCTCGGCCTGTGCCTTGTCCATCGGTGCCAGTTCCTTTCGTGAACACGAGTGACAGCGTCGAACAATAAAACACGTTTTTTTCGATTTGTCTCGCGCCTGTAACTTCGGCCCGCCGAAAGCAGCGCGCAGTTCATCGCCGAACGTCGCGAGAAATTCGACCGTCCCGCTTCGGGACACAGCCGCCAGAACGGCACGTCGGGGCCATGATCCGCGTTTTCTTGGCCAGCAGAAACTGCCATTTGCAGATGATGGACGACTCGAACGATCTTCCGGACCGCGAAGCGCGAATCACGCCGCGGCTCGTCGACTCCTTCTACACGGAGGCAATGGTGCTCGCCGATGAGGCGCGCTCCTATTTCGACGAGGCCGGACGTGACGACCGCGGAACTCTCGACCCGTTCGTGCGAGTCGGTTTCGCCTGCGTATCGCTGAAGGTTACGACCCGGATCATGCACATCGTTGCATGGCTGCTTACGCAGCGGGCGATCGAAAGCGGCGAAATCACTTTTCGCGATGGCCGGCGTCCGGAGCGGCGGCTGGGCAATGCGCAAGAGAGCGACCCAGCGCTCGTCGAGCGGCTCCCGGAGGCCGCGCAACGGCTAGTGAACGCGAGCGCCGACCTTTACGCACGGGTCAAGCGCCTCGACGAAGGAAGCATCGCCGAGGAGCCGGCCCCAAGCCCGGCGCGAGCCCTGATGGGTCGCCTCGAGCGCGGCCTTGGTGGGCATTTGGACTAACGACCGCTAAGCATCGGCGCGCGATGCGAAACTTCACTTTCTATCCCGGACCGAAAATCATCGCGGGAGCTGGCAAAGCGGCCGAACTCGCCGATTTGCTCCCGCCGGGACCGTGCCTTTTCGTCACCGACGAGCAACTAGTGGGGCTCAGGCTGACCGACTCCTGCCGTGAGGCACTTGCCGAATCGGGGCGGGACCCCGTCGTGTTCGATCAGGTCGAAGCCGACCCATCTCGCTCGACGCTCGAACACGCGGTCGAGGCGGGCCGCTCGGCGGGCGCCGCTTCGGTCGTCGGCTTTGGCGGCGGAAGCCCGATGGATGTCGCTAAGCTCGCCGCTTACTTGCTCGGCTCGGGCGACGAGCTCGACAGCATCTGGGGGGTCGACAAGGCCGCTGGCGAGCGGCTCCCACTGATCCTCGTGCCGACCACCGCCGGAACGGGTTCCGAAGCGACGCCAGTCGCGATCATCACCTGCGAAGGCGGAGTGAAGATGGGCGTCAACGCCAGGCCCCTGACTGCTGACTGGGCGATTCTCGATCCCGGCCTGACGCTTGGGCTACCGCGCAACGTGACCGCCGCGACCGGCATCGACGCAATCGTCCACGCGGTCGAGGCCTATACGTCGGCACGCCTCAAGAACCCGATCTCCGATGCCCTGGCGCGCGAGGCGCTGCGCCTGCTGGGCGAGAATTTGCTGACTGCGTGCGAGGAGCCGGACAACCTCCAAGCGCGAGAGTCGATGCTGCTCGGCGCTCACCTGGCCGGTGTCGCGTTCGCCAATGCGCCCGTCGCCGGAGTGCACGCGCTCGCCTACCCGCTGGGCGGCCTTCATCACTTGCCGCATGGGGTCAGCAACGCGCTGATGCTGCGCCACGTGCTGCTCCACAATTCCCAAGCCGCCCGCGATCATTATGCGGAGCTAGCCGAGATACTCGTTCCAGGTTGCGGCGGCGAGGGAAGCCAAGCGCGAGCCGCAATCTTGATCGACCGGCTCGACAAGCTTGCGCAACAATCGGGAATTCCGCTTCGGCTGCGCGATTACGGGATCGGCTTCGACGAGGCTCCGCTGCTCGCCCGCGAGGCGATGAAGCAAACCCGCCTGCTGGTGAACAACCCGTGCCCGATCGAGGAGGACGATGCCCGGCGGCTCTACGAGGCCGCCTGGTGAGCGGAAAGCCGCCGGCGCGCCGCGGCGAATTCAAGGCCTGGCGCAACCTGTCGACCCGCTGGGCCGACAACGACGTCTACGGCCACGTCAACAATATTGTCTATTACGAATGGTTCGACACCGCCGTGAATGCCTGGCTCATCGAGAATGCAATGCTCGACGTCGCCGCCGGCGACCCGATCGCGCTGGTTGTCGAGACTCGATGCAGCTACGCGGCGCCGCTCGCCTTTCCCCAAAGCGTCGATGCCGGCCTGTTGGTGGCGTCGATCGGCCGATCGAGCATCCGCTACCGAATCGGCATTTTCGCAGGTGATTCGGACAGTGCCGCGGCAGACGGGGAGTTCGTGCACGTCGTCGTCGACCGGACCACCCGCCGCCCGGTCCCCGTTCCCGACGAGTGGCGGCGCAAACTGGAAGCCATCAGCTAGCGCACAGGCGCGCCCGCGCCTCCTCATATTCGCGAGAAAGCTGAGCGATATAGTCTGCCGCAGGCTGGATTTTGCCGATCACTCCGATTCCCTGGCCCGAGCCCCAGATGTCGCGCCAGGCCTTGCTTCGGCTCGACCCCTCGGAGCCGAACTCGGTCGGCAGCGATTCCATTTTCTCAAGGGCATCGGGATCGATCCCGGAGCGCTCGATCGACGAGCGCAGGTAATTGCCCGCGATTCCGGTGAACAGCGCGCTGTTGACGATATCGGCGGCGCCGCTTTCGACGATCGCCTGGCGATAATCGTCGGAGCAGCGCGCCTCAGGCGTGGCGATGAACGGCGAGCCAATATAGGCGAGATCGGCGCCCATCGCCTCGGCGGCAAGGACCGCCGAGCCGGTGGCGATCGAACCTGACAGGATCAGCGGCCCGTCGAACCAGAGGCGGATTTCCTGCACCAGCGCAAACGGCGACCAGCGGCCGGCGTGGCCCCCTGCCCCGGCAGCCACGGCAATCAGGCCGTCCGCGCCCTTTGCGACGGCTTTTCTCGCAAACCGGTCGTGAATGATGTCGTGGAGAGTGATCCCGCCCCAGCCGTGCACCGCCTGGTTGAGCTCCTCGCGGGCGCCGAGCGAGGTGATGACGATCGGGACCTTCCATTGCTCGCAAACCGCCATGTCGGCTTCGAAGCGGTCATTAGAACGGTGGACGATCTGGTTGACCGCGAACGGCGCGGCCGGGCTGTCTGGGTGGTCGCGGTCGTGCGCTTCGATCGCCTCGGTGATTTCGTGCAGCCATTCGTCGAGCTGCGAGGCCGGGCGCGCGTTAAGCGCCGGAAAGCTGCCGACGATCCCGGACGTGCACTGTGCGATCACCAGCTTTGGATTGGAGATGATGAACAGCGGCGCGCCGATCACCGGCAGACGCAAGCGAGAGAATAAGTCTGGAATAGTCTTTTGCCCCCAGCAGTTCGCGAAGTGCGTTAGCCGTGCTCGCCACTCGGTGGAAGCAGCAGCGGCCGTCCGTCGATGTTTCCAGGCGGCGAGTAGCGGCAAATGAGGAAGTCCCAGGACGCCGTGCTGTAGGTCGCGCAGCCCACCCGCGTCGTCGTCGGCCAGATCATCGTCGTATAGTGCCACACGTCGATCCAATTGCCGGTCGTGCTCACGGCCGGGAAGATGCCGGGCCTGAAGTAGCGCTTTCCCGCGGCCCAGCTGGCGATCATCTGCTCGGGCAAAAAGGCGCCGCGTGTGCCCATCCACAAATTCTCGCGCTGGCCGGGGCGGCTTGCGCGCGGCGAGTGCTGGCGCCCACCGGCGGCAGCGAGCGCCGGACCGTAGGACGCCGCCGATCGGGCCAGGAACGGATCCCACTGGAGCGGAGGAACCTGGACAAGGGCACGTTCGGGGTTGTGCGCGGCCAGGAGCCGCGCCGAAATCGGGTCCAGCGCCGGCAGTTGTGCCGCGGCCGGCGCGGCGACCGCAACGGACAGAACCGCCGCCATGACTGTCGAAGATCCTCTCACTTCCGCCTCCCCGGCTGACGTCATAGACTAGGCTGCAGCGCGTGTAAGCCAGGGCGTGTAGAATTGGCGAAGCATCGCGATCACGACCTGCGGGTCATCTTGGCTATTGATCCGGTTGCGAAGCTCGGCCGAGCCGGGAAGCCCCTTGGTGTACCAGCCGATATGCTTTCGGGCGGAGTTCACGCCTGTCTGCCGGCCGTATAGCGACAGCATCTCTTTATATTGCCGAAGCATCGACTCGAGCTGCTCGTGGAGCGAGGGCTCGGCCCACGCGCAGCCGTCGACCAGCTCGGCCATCGCCTGGGCCAGAAGCCAGGGGCGGCCATAGGCGCCGCGGCCGATCATGATTCCGTCGGCGCCCGACTGGCGAAGCGCTTCGCGGGCGTCGTCGACGGAGCGGATGTCGCCGTTGGCGATCACCGGCACCGACACTGCCTGCTTCACCCGGGCGATGAAGCTCCAGTCGGCGCTGCCCTTGTACATCTGGCAGCGGGTGCGGCCGTGGACGGTGATCATCCGGACGCCGATATCCTGGGCGATCCGCGCGAGTTCGGGGGCATTGAGGCTGGAGGGGTCCCAGCCCATCCGCATCTTGAGCGTGACCGGCACGCTGACCGCCTTCACCGTCGAAGCGATGATCGCGGCCGCCAGCGGCAGGTCGCGCATCAGCGCGGAGCCGGCGTCGCCGTTGACGACCTTCTTCACCGGGCAGCCCATGTTGATGTCGATGATCGCGGCGCCGCGCTGCTCGTTGAGCCTGGCGGCTTCGGCCATGACCTTCGGGTCGCAGCCTGCAAGCTGGAGCGACACCGGCTGCTCGCAAGGGTCCCACAAAGATTTTTGAAGCGACTGGCGGGTCTCGCGGATCATTGCCTGGCTGGCGATCATCTCGCTGACCGTGAGCCCGGCGCCATAGCGCTTGACGACCCTCCGGAACGGCAGGTCGGTGACCCCGGTCATCGGCGCCAGGATCACCGGCGAATCGATCCGGACGGGGCCGATGTGGATGGGCTTGAGCATCGTCATGAGCCGGCGGGAGATAGTGGAAGAGCCCTTGGCGGACAAGGCAAGCAGCCCTAGAGCGCGCCCTTCATGAGCGTCACAGCCCTAATCGTCGCGGCCGGCAAAGGCGAGCGCCTCGGCGGCGGCCTCCCCAAGCAGTACCGGTTGCTCGCGGGCAGGCCGGTGCTTCGGCGGGCAGTGGAGGCACTGGCTTCGCATCCAGCGATCGCCACGGTCCGGGTCGTCATCGGCCCGGGCCAGACCGAGCTTGCCAAAGCGGCGCTCGGGGACATCGACGTCGGGCGTTTCATCGAAGGTGGCGCCGAGCGGGCGGACTCGGTGCGGGCGGGACTGGCGCAAATCGAGAGCGACGCAGTGCTCGTCCACGACGCCGCCCGCCCGTTCTGCCCGCCGCAAGTTGTCGACCGCCTCCTTGCGCCTCTGGAATTCTTCGACGGCGCTGCGCCCGTGCTTCCCGTGCGCGACACGCTCGCCCGCGCCAGCGACCGGATCGAGGAGCGCGTCGACCGAAGCGGCGTGGTCCGGGTGCAAACACCCCAGGCGTTCCGCCTCGAAGCGCTCGTGCGAGCCTATCAATCCTGGTCGGGCGACGCCCCAACGGACGAGACCAGCGTTGCTCGCGCGGCCGGCCTTAGCGTTGCTGCCGTCGCCGGCGATCGGGCGCTCGAGAAGATCACGACGGCTTTGGATTTCGAGCGTGCCGATGAGTGGCTCGCCTCTCGCCTTACCCCGCGCACCGGCATGGGCTTCGACGTCCATGCGTTCGCCGGCGCCGGGCCGATCATGCTTGGCGGAATCGAGATATCCAGCGAGCGCGGCCTTTCCGGCCATAGCGACGCCGACGTCGTCCTGCATGCGATCACCGACGCGCTTCTCGGGGCCGCCGGGCTCGGCGACATCGGGCAGCATTTCCCTCCGTCCGACCAGCGCTGGAAAGGCGCGCCGTCGGACCGCTTCCTCGAGCATTCCACAGCGCTCATCCGCGATCGCGGCGGGATCATCGACCACGTCGACTGCACAATCATTTGCGAAACGCCGAAAATCGGCCCGCACCGGGATCAAATGCGCGCACGGATCGCCGAGATATTGCGGGTTCGGCGATCGCAGGTGAGCATCAAGGCGACAACCACCGAGGGCCTGGGTTTCACCGGGCGCGGCGAGGGAATTGCCGCCCAAGCGGTCGCCAACATCCGTCTGGAGACAAGTGAATGAGTGAGAGGCTGCTCCCGAAAGAGCTGTACGACCAGGCCAAGAAGGTGGTCGACGCGAACCGCGAGCTGGGGCGCCGCGTCGCGGTGGCGGAAAGCTGCACCGGGGGGCTGGTGTGCGCTGCCCTGACCGAAATCCCGGGATCGTCGGAAATCTTCGAAGCCGGCTACATCACTTACTCGAATGCTTCGAAGATCGACGACCTTGGAGTCAGCTCGGAAGTCGTTGAAACGTTCGGCGCGGTCAGCATCGCAACCGCCTGGGCGATGGCGCGCGGGGCGCTTGCATCGTCGAACGCCGATATCGCGGTCGCGATCACCGGGATTGCCGGGCCAAGCGGAGGTACGCCCTCGAAACCCGTGGGGACCGTCGTTTTCGCTCGTGCCGAGCGCGGATCTGACCCGTCGGAGATCGTCGCCGACCAGAAACTGTTCGACGCCAACGACCGCGCCACTGTCCGGCTTCAGGCGGCGCTCTGCGCCCTCGAGCTGTTGATGCCGTAGAGCGACGCTGCCCGGCGCTCGAAGGCGCCCGTCATCCGCCTGAGCGCGCGATCGAACATCTGCCCGGCAAGCGCCTCGAAGAGGCGGGAGCGGAAAGCGAAATCTACGGAAAAATGCAGGTTGGTCCCGCCGTCGGCGGCGGGCTCGAACAGCCATTCGTTGTGCAGATACTTCAGCGGCCCTTCGATATAGTCGACCTCGATCCGCCGCGGCCGCTCCTTTCGCACCCGGCTGGTGAAGCGTTCCTTGAACGCGCTGAACCCGACGACGAGGTCGGCGACGGTCTCGGTCTCGCTTGACGAGCGCACCCGGACAGCGACCACCCAGGGCAGGAACTCGTCATAGCGGGCGACGTCGGCAACCATGTCGAACAGCTGCTCGGGGCTGTAAGGAAGATGGCGTGTTTCGCTGTGCCTCGGCATAGATCGTCAACGCATCAGCCGCACTTAGTGCCGGGCGAGGCCGGGAAGAACTCGAACCATCAGCCGTTCGCCCGCTCGAGCCTTGCGGCGCGGGCCTGTTGCATCGCCTTGAAGTCGTCGCCGGCATGATAGCTCGACCGGGTCAGCGGCGATGCGGCGACGAGCAGGAACCCCTTCGCCCGCGCGATCGCCGCATAAGCGTCGAATGCCTGCGGGGTGACGAACTCCTCGACCTTCGCGTGGCGCGGGGTCGGCTGGAGATATTGGCCCATCGTCAGGAAATCGACTCCGGCGGAACGCATGTCGTCCATCACCTGATGGACCTCCAGGCGCTGCTCGCCCAAGCCGACCATCAGGCCCGATTTGGTAAAGATGTGCGGCGCCTTGCGCTTGACGCTCTCGAGCAGCCGAAGCGAGGCATAATAGCGCGCTCCGGGACGGATCGTCGGATAGAGCCGCGGCACCGTCTCCAGATTGTGATTAAACACGTCCGGCCCGGCTTCGACCACCGCCTCGACCGCGGCTTCCGCCTTGTTCCGGAAATCGGGCGTCAGGATTTCGATGGTCGTCCCGGGCGTACGCCTGCGCAGCGCTTCGATGACCTTCACGAACTGTGACGCTCCGCCGTCCGGGAGATCGTCGCGATCGACGGAGGTGACGACGATGTGCTCGAGCCCCAGTTCGGCAGCGGCGGTGGCGACATGCTCCGGCTCCAGCGGATCGACGGCGCGCGGCATTCCCGTCTTGACGTTGCAGAAGGCGCAGGCGCGGGTGCAGGTGTCGCCGAGGATCATCACCGTCGCGTGCTTCTTGGTCCAGCACTCGCCGATGTTCGGGCAGGCCGCTTCCTCGCACACGGTCGCCAAATTGAGCTCGCGCATCAGCCGCCGAGTCGCGTGGTACTCAGGGCTGATCGGAGCCTTCACCCGGATCCAGTCGGGCTTGCGCTGTCTCGGGACGGCTGCGGGAGCGTTCATGGCCGCCAGATAGCGACCGGAGCGCCCGCTTGCCAGCCCTGCCCTTGCTGTCTAGCGCATCGGCCATGAAACGCTTCGCCGATCTCATCGAGGGCTACCGGCGATTTCGGGAAACCGCCTGGACTCGCGAGCGGGAAAGGTGGGCCGAGCTGGCGCAGGGGCAAAACCCGAAGGTGATGGTGATCGCCTGCTCCGACAGCAGGGTCGACCCGACACAGATTTTCGACGCCAATCCGGGCGAGATATTCGTCGTCCGCAATGTCGCCAATCTTGCACCGCCGTTCGATCAGGGTGGTGGGCTCCACGGCGTCTCTGCCGCGCTGGAGTTTGCCGTCACCCAGCTCGAGGTCGAGGAAATCCTGGTCCTCGGCCACGGCTATTGCGGTGGCTGCGCGGCCGGTCTGACCGGCCAGTTTAAAGGTGCCGAGCACGGGGCCGGCCACTTCATCGGCGCCTGGGTCGCCCTCCTGGACGTGGCAAGGGACAAGGTGCGCAAGCAGCACAGCGGACTCGACCGCGACGCCTTCCTGGCGATGGAGCTGGAGGCGGTGAAACTCTCGCTCTCGAACCTGCGGACGTTCCCGTGGATCGCCGAGCGCGAGCAATCCGGGCGGCTGTCGCTCCACGGCGGTCATTTTTCGATCGACGATGGGCACCTTTATCTGCTCGACGACGATAGCGGCGAGTTCACGCCGGCCTGAATTATAGAGGAGAAGCGGGATGGAAACCGGCGTAATCATCTCGCTTGCGGCTTATTTTGTCGGGATGCTCGCGATCGGCCTCTACGCCTGGCGCCGGTCGACCGACGACATCAGCGGCTATCTGCTGGGAGGCCGGAAGCTCAGTGCTCCGGTGGCGGCCCTCTCCGCCGGCGCGTCGGACATGAGCGGCTGGCTGCTGCTCGGGCTTCCAGGCGCAGCCTATGTCGCCGGCCTCAGCGCCGGCTGGATCGCGCTGGGGCTTCTGACCGGGGCCTTGGCGAACTATCTGATCGTCGCGCCCAGGTTGCGGGTCCACACGGAAATCACTGGCGATTCCATCACCATACCAGAGTTTTTCGAAAACAGGTTCGAAGACCGGAGCCACGCGCTTCGAGTGATCGCCTCCGTCGTGATCATTGTCTTCTTCACACTCTATACGTCGGCCGGCCTGGTCGCCGGCGGCAAGCTGTTCGAAAGCGCCTTTGGCGCCGATTACGCGTTTGGCCTGTGGCTCACTGCCGGTGTCGTGGTCGCCTACACCCTGTTCGGCGGCTTCCTCGCCGTCAGCCTGACCGACTTCGTGCAGGGCTGCATCATGTTCGTTGCGCTGGTGCTGCTGCCGGTGGTCGCCTTCTCGACGCTGGACTGGGAGTTCACCGGAGCCCTGCTCGCGGCCAATCCCGGCGCCTTCGACGTGATGGCCGACATGACGCTCGTCGCCATCATCTCCTCGCTGGCGTGGGGCCTGGGCTATTTCGGGCAGCCGCACATCATCGTCCGCTTCATGGCGGTGCGCTCGGTGCGCGATGTGCCGAGGATGCGCAACATCAACATGACGTGGATGGGCGTGGCGCTGCTCGGCTCGCTTGCGACCGGCCTCATCGGAGCGACGTACGTCCTGCGGACCGGAACGCCGCTGGCCGATCCCGAGACGATCTTCATCCTGCTCGCCGAAGTATTGTTCCATCCGCTGATCACCGGCTTTCTGCTCGCCGCCTTGCTCGCTGCGATCATGAGCACGATCAGCTCCCAGCTGCTCGTCTCCTCCTCGTCGCTGACCGAGGATTTCTACCGGGTTTACTGGCGCCGCGAGGCAAGCCAGCGAGAGCTTGTCACGGTTGGGCGGATCTGTGTGCTGGCCGTTGCGCTGGCGTCGATCTGGCTCGCCTACGATCCGGACAACACCATCCTCGGGCTGGTCGCCAACGCCTGGGCGGGTTTCGGAGCGGCGTTCGGCCCGATCGTGATCCTGAGCCTCACCTGGAAAAGACTTACCCGCAACGGCGCGCTCGCCGGCATTCTCGTCGGCGCGGCGACCGTGCTGTTCTGGATTTACGCCCCGGCTCTTGAAGGCGGCGAGAGCCTGAGCTCGATCCTCTACGAAATCGTGCCCGGCTTCATCCTGTGCGGCCTCACCGCGATCCTCGTCAGCCTGGCCGGGGACCCGCCGCCGCCGAGCGTCGGGCGGACCTTCGAGGCAAGCGAAGCCGAGCGGCTCGAGGAAACGTCGCCAGCCGCCGGCCGGCCGTGAAACGCAGAACGGGACGGAAGCTCAGCGCCTCCGTCCCGCCCCGATTGTGCTTTACGTACGTCTGCTAGCAGCGGACGTTGTAGTCGTAGTGCGGCCGGCCGTACTGGTCGACGTAATAGCAATAGCCGCGAGTATCGCGATAATATTGACGGTTGTTGATCACCGCCCCGGCAACACCGCCGAGAATCGCGCCGGCAATCGCACCTTCGACAGTGCTGACGCCAGGAATGATCGCTCCGCCAAGAGCACCAGCAGCGCCGCCGATGGCAGCGCCGGTCGCAGCACGACCGGCCTGGCTATTCTGCTGGCCGTAGTACGGATCGTTGTAGCCGTACTGGTTATAACCGTACGGCTGGGTCGCGCAGCCGGTCAGCGCAATGCTGCTCGCGAGTGCGGCCGTGAGTGCTAAACGTTTCATCGCCCTAATCCTCCAAAATCGTTTCCCCGGAATTCCCATGCTGCGTCAGTGCACGAGAAGGCGTTTCGTTCCCGCATCGATCATGTCGCGTTCATGAACCCGCCTCGATCCGCGTTCAGCTGTGGCCATTCTGCGACATCGCGCTAGAGGCAAGCAAAGCCACTTAGGATTGGACGGATGAGCGACAGGACCATCAACATCAACAACAGCGGCGAGGCCAACATCGCCCTGCTGATCGACGCCGACAATGCGTCTCCGGAGCACCTCGACGAGGTGCTGCTCGTGCTCGGCGAGCTCGGCACGATCAACATCCGGCGCGCCTACGGCAATTGGGCGAAGGCGAGCCTCAAGGGCTGGGGCGATCTAAGCGGCCTCCACTCGATCCTGCCGATGCAGCAGTTCGACGTTGTTAAGGGCAAGAGCGCCGCCGACATGCGGATGACGATCGACGCGATGGACCTGCTCTACCGGGGCAATGTCGACGGTTTCGGGATCATGTCGTCGGACAGCGATTTTCTTCCGCTCGCCCAGAGGATCCGCGAGGAAGGTCTGCCGGTCTACGGCTTCGGGACGGCCAAGACCCCGCTCGGCTTCCGCCAGGCCTGCACGCGGTTCTTCGACGTCGCTGCCCTCGTTGCCAAGCAGCCGGCACAGGCCGGAGCGGAACCGGCGGTGGAGAAGCGGCCGGTCGACGAGGCCCTGCTCGAAGTCCTCGGCCACGCGTACAAGGCGTCGGAACGCGACGAGGAGGGTTACACGACCCTTTCCGAGCTCGGCCAGCGCGCCAAGGCGGTGTCGAGTTTCGCGACCCGCAACTACGGCTACACCCGGCTGTCGGACCTCCTTCGGGCGATCCCCAATTTCGACGTGAAGCCCGGGCCGAACGGCGGCCTGCTGGTCAAGAGGCTCCGCTAGCGGAACCGCGCCGCCCCGACGCCCGTTCGCTTTAGACTAGCGAAGGGACAAGAGATGACCGAGACGAGAGGCGACCGCCGCGCCGAAACGGCGAAGCAGAACGACGATAGCGACATCATCGAAGCCGCGGACAAGGAGGACGTTGCAACTCGCGTGCAGCAAGGACGCTCGGGCGGCAATTTGCAGCGCGACGTCGCCACCCAGTCCGAAGAGGAGCGGCTCCGCGACGCCGAAGCGCATGAAGGCGTGACCAAGGAAGACGATATCGCTCACGGCCAGCGCCGCGAAGTGAGGCGGCCAGCAACGCACGTCGTCACCGAACGGGATTGAAACCGCGGTTCGGGGCTGAACTGTGGCCTGGACGACACTATTCCGCCCTTCTTTTCAAATTCTTGGCGTCGAACGGAACGGAACCGCACGCTGCCGGTTTCGCCTGTTAACCTAAGCTCCAACACGGATTAGCCCGACCACGGATTTGATGCTTTCGGCCACCCAACCACAGCAATATCTCGACACCGCGCTCGACGCCCTCCGCAACGGCGAGGATTGGCGCTCCGTCCTCGATGAGCTTCCGGTTCCGGTCTACACGACCGATGCCGACGGCCTGGTGACCTACTGGAACCAGGCATGTGTCGATTTCGCCGGTCGCGAGCCTCGGCTCGGCCAGGACCGGTGGTGCGTCACCTGGAAAATCTACACCACCACCGGCGACTTCCTGCCCCACGACCAATGCCCGATGGCGGATGCGATCAGGACGAGGACTGCGGTCCGCGGTGAAGTGGCGATCGCAATTCGCCCCGACGAAAGCCGCCGCGCCTTCACGCCCTACCCGACACCTTTGTTCGATTCCGCCGGAAACCTCTCCGGCGCTGTGAACATGCTGATCGACGTCAGCGACGAGCAGGCGGGGGCGCTGGTTGAACAGGCGGCGCGCTGCAAGCGGCTGGCGCGCGCGACCAATGACGGTCAAGCTTCCGAGATTCTCGCGAACATGGCGCACGGCTATGCCGCAACCGCCGCCGCGCTAAGGGCTGCGACCTAGCTTTACAGCAGTTTGAGTTTGACGGTGACCTCGTCGCCGGCGGCGATTCCCGCCGTGCTTCGCACTTCGGCCTTGACCGGCAGGATGTAGCCGCCGCTCTTCTGCGGGAAGACGGAGGTGCGCCAGCTGACGTCATTTATCGTGGCCTCGACCCGCACCGACCCAAAGCCGCGCGGGCCGGCGAATGTCTCGGCGCGAATCTCCGCCGATTGCTCCTCAGGCACGGTGACGAAGTGCCAGCTTCCCTGCCCGCCGCTCCACAGCCACAGAGGCGCGGTGACGGTGATCATGACCGCCTCGATGGAGAAGAAGTGCGATTTCCCGCCATGCCTGGCATAGTAGCAATACGCGCCGGCGCGTGTCTCGCATCGGCTGCCAGTCACCGTCTTTGCGCCGGAGCCCGAACTGTATTATACATGCTACACAGTTAGCGAGGAGCAATGGCGAGTCGGATGTTCTGGATCTTCCTGGTTGCCGTGGCACTGGTCGCGGGAACGCTTTTCCAGGGGCGCAATTTTATTTTTGGCGCGGCCGGAGACGCTGCCGTCGAAGCGCGCGTCGAGCAGGCAATCGAAGGCCGTGTCGGGCGGGCAGTGGAGAGCAGCTTCGAGCGGGTGCACGTCGTCGGCTCCGACGGGCGCACGATCGACGTTGCTCCGCAGACTAAGCGCGAGTTGGGCAATGCCGTCCGGCGGCTTGCGGCCGCCGAAGCCGAGTTGGCGATAACCCGCGACTCGGGTGACGCCGCCGCCCGCGACGCCCGGAGCCGGCGTGACGCGGCCAGAGCCGACGTGGAACGGCTCAAGGCCGAGATCGAGCGGCAGGACGAGCGTTCCGCAGCGGATCGCGACCTCGTCCGGCAGCAGATCCAGCACGAGGTCCGCAGCTCCGTCCGCGAAACGGTTCGCTCCGCAGTTCGGGGCTGATCTCAGCCGCGGCCGCTACCGAGTCAGTTTCTTGTACGTCATCCGGTGGGGACGGTCCGCCTCTGGTCCCAGCCTCCGGCGCTTGTCTTCCTCATAGGCTTCGAAATTGCCTTCGAACCATTCGACCTGACTGTCGCCCTCGAACGCGAGGATGTGGGTCGCGAGGCGGTCGAGGAAGAAGCGGTCGTGGCTGATGATCACCGCGCAGCCGGCGAAATTCTCGAGCGCGTCCTCGAGCGCGCGCAAGGTCTCGACGTCGAGGTCGTTGGTTGGCTCGTCGAGCAGCAGGACGTTGCCGCCGTCCTTGAGCATCTTGGCGAGGTGGACGCGGTTGCGCTCGCCGCCCGACAGCTGCCCGACTTTCTTCTGCTGGTCGGGCCCGCGAAAGTTGAACGCTCCGACATAGGCGCGGGTGTTCATCTCGTGCTTGCCAAGCTTGAATACGTCGAGCCCGTCCGAAATCTCTTCCCAGACATTGTGCCTGGGATCGAGCGAATCGCGACTCTGGTCGACGTAACCGAGGTGCACGGTCGGCCCGATACCGATCTCGCCGTCGTCCGGCTGCTCCTGGCCGGTGATGAGCCGGAACAGGGTGGTCTTGCCGGCGCCATTGGGGCCGATGATGCCGACGATCCCTCCCGGCGGCAGGTTGAACGACAGGTCCTCGAACAGCAGCTTGTCGCCATAGGCCTTGGTCACGCCCTTGGCCTCTATGACATTGTCGCCGAGCCGTTCGGGCATCTGGATCAGGATCTCGCCCTTGGTGGGCGCGCGGTTCTCCTGACTCTTCACCAGCTCGTCGAACGCCCGGATACGCGCCTTCGACTTGGCCTGGCGGGCTTTTGGAGAGCGCCGGATCCACTCCAGCTCGTCGGCGATCGCTTTTTGCTTACCGGTTTCCTCCCGCTCCTCCTGTACAAGCCTTTTCGCTTTCTTTTCCAGATAGGTAGAGTAGTTTCCTTCGTAGACGTAATAACGAGCGCGATCGAGCTCGAGGATCCAGTTGACGACATTGTCGAGGAAGTAACGGTCGTGGGTGACGAGAATGACGTTGCCGGGATAGTCGATCAGATGCTTTTCGAGCCACTGGACGCTCTCGGCGTCGAGATGGTTGGTCGGCTCGTCGAGAAGCAGGATGCCGGGCTTTTCCAGCAGCAGCCGGGTGAGCGCCACGCGCCGCTTCTCGCCGCCTGACAGGTTGGTGACCGGAGCATCGCCGGGCGGGACGCGCAGCGCGTCCATCGCAATTTCGAGCTGGTTGTCGAGGGTCCAGCCATCGACCGCGTCGATCTTCTCCTGGAGCTCGCCCATTTCGGCCATCAGCGCGTCGAAGTCGTCGCCGGGGTCGGCCATCTGCGCCGAGATGGCATTGAACCGCTCGATCATGTCGGCGGTCTCGCGCACCCCGTCCATCACATTTTCCCTGACCGTCTTGTCGGGGTCGAGCTGCGGCTCCTGCTCGAGATAGCCGACGGAGATCCCCTCCCCGGCCCAGGCCTCGCCGGTGAATTCCTTGTCTCTGCCGGCCATGATCTTCATCAGGGTCGACTTGCCGGCGCCATTAGGGCCGACGATTCCGATCTTGGCGTCGGGATAGAATTGCAGGTGGATGTTGTTGAGGATGGGCTTGTGGCCCGGGAAGGCCTTGGTCAGGCCCTTCATTACAAAGCTATACTGGGCGGCCATTGCGGCGCGGTGTCCTTCGGAGAAAGAGTGTGGGAGTTGCCGCGCGAGTTAGTGCGGTGCGGCCGCAATTTCTACCCCGCGGTCTGCGAGCCTAATCCCGTCCGACCATCGCCTCGGCGCCTTCGAAGCGATAATCCTTGTACTGGTCGCGAAGAGTCCGCTTCGAAAGCTTGCCCGTCGCGGTATGCGGAAGCTCGTCGACGAACTCGATCGCGTCGGGCTGCCACCAACTCGACACGTGGTTGCGCAAATGCCCGCGGATGTCCTCCTCTGTGACAGAGCTCCCTTCCGAGCGAACGACCAGCAGCAGCGGCCGCTCGTCCCATTTGGGGTGCGGAATCCCGATCGCCGCAGCCTCTGCGACTCCGCTGCAGCCGACCGCGGCATTCTCCAGATCGATCGAGCTGATCCACTCACCGCCGGACTTGATCACATCCTTGGCGCGGTCGGTGATCTGCATAGTCCCGTCCGGGTGAATCATTGCGACGTCGCCGGTGTCGAACCAGCCGCCATCGTCGATCGAATCCTTGTCGTCCTTGAAGTAGCGCTTCACAACCCAGGGCCCGCGCACCTGAAGCCGGCCCGACGAGGTTCCGTCGCGCGGAAGCTCGCGACCTTCTTCGTCGACCACCCTAAGCTCGATCCCGAACGGCGCCTTGCCCTGCTTGGCGATCAGCTCCAGCTGATCCTCCCCGGTTAGCTGATCCCAGTCGGCGGGCTTTGACCGGCAAGTGCCGATCGGCGAGGTTTCGGTCATCCCCCACGCGTGGCCGATGTCGATTCCGCGCTCCCGGAACCATCGGATCATCGCCCGCGGAGCCGCCGATCCGCCAATCGTCACCTGTTGGAGCTGGCCGAGGTCCTCGCCTGTGCGTTCGATATATTCGATCATCGTCAGCCAGATCGTCGGCACGCCCGCGGAGTGAGTCACCCCTTCATCCCTAAACAGCCCGCACATCCGTTCGGGGCGGTAATCGGCCGACAGCACGAGCTTCGCGCCGCTTGCCGGGGCCGACCAGGGGATGCCCCAGGCATTGGCATGGAACATCGGAACGATCGGCAGCACCACAGCTTGCCGCGACAGGTTGAAGACATCGGGGGTAAGCGATGCCATCGTGTGAAGAACGGTCGAGCGATGCTCGTAGAGCACGCCTTTCGGATTGCCTGTCGTCCCGGACGTGTAGCAGAGGCCGCATGGCTCGCGCTCGTCCCCTTCGACCCAGCGATAGTCGCCGTCCTCGCCGGCGATCCACTGGGGGAAACCGTCCTCACCCTCGGCCGGATCGAAGCAGACGTACTGCTCGATCGTCTTCCACCGCGGCTTCATTTTCTCGACCAGCGGCGTGAAGGCGCGGTCGTAGAACAGCACGCGATCCTCGGCATGGTTGGCGATATATTCGAGCTGGTCGGGAAACAGCCGCGGGTTGATCGTGTGGAGCACCCCGCCCATTCCGCACGCGCCGTACCAGGCGGTGAGGTGCCGCGAATGGTTCATCGCCATGGTCGCCACCCGGTCGCCGGGCTGGATCCCAAGCCGCTCGAGCGCCTGCGCCATCTGGCGCGCCTCGTGCGCGACCTGGCGCCAATTGGTGCGGGTGGTCGAGCCGTCAGCCCAGGCGGATACGATCTCGCCTTCGCCATGCTCGCGCTCGGCATAGTCCACCAGCCGCATCACCCGCAGCGGCCAGTCCTGCATCGCGCCCAAGGTCATACACTGCTCCCCGCCAGAAGAGCGGCATCATGCCTCAAAAACGGCGCCAGACAAGCGGCTTAAGTTAGAAGGGCAGCTTGAAGCCCGGCGGAAGCGGGATTCCGCTGGTCATCTTCTGAAGCTCCGGAGCGGCGGCAGCATCGGCCTTGGCCTTGGCGTCGTTGATCGCAGCGGCGATCAGATCTTCGAGCATCGCCTTCTCCGACGGCTTGAGCAGGCTTTCGTCGATATCTATGGCGATGATCCGGCCCTTCGCCGACGCAGTGACCTTTACCAGCCCGCCGCCGGCAGCACCCTCGACCTCGATCTTGTCGAGATTTTCCTGCGCTTTTTGCATCTCGGCTTGCACGTCCTGGGCCATTTTCATGATTTCATCGAGGTTCGGCATTTCGGGCATCTCATGCACCTTTTGTGAGAGAGAAGGATTCCAGCTCGCCTTCGGGGAAGGCTTCGAGCGTCGCGCGCACCCTTGGGTCCTGAAGCACTTCGGCGCGCACGTGTTCCTCGGCCATTTTTTCCTGCTCGAGGAGCGAGCGCTCGGCGCCCTCGTCGGCGATCGTGACCGACCACTTCTTTCCGGTCAACGCCTTCAGCTCCATCGCCAGTTCGCGCGGCCAGTCCGACCCGAGCGGGCGAAGCGGCTTCACGGCCAGCTCGAGCGGCGCATAGCGCACCAGCCCGACCTGGTCGTGCAGCTGAACGGCGAGCTGGTGTCTTCCTTGCGCTTCGAGGAATTCGACCAGGGTCCGGAAGTCGGACGGAAGCTGAGCCGTCGGCGAGTCGGACGGCTGTGGCGCCGGCTGTCCGGGTGGCTGGGGAGAGCCTTGGGTGCCCGAAAGCCGCTCCAGAAGCGCCGCCGGGTCAGGAAGGTCGGCCGAGTGGATCAGCCGAAGGATGGCCATCATCGCGGCTTCCTGCGGGTCCGGGGCAATGGTGACGTCGGAAACGCCCTTCAAAAGTATCTGCCACAGCCGGTGGATTTGCGCCCAGGAGAGCTTTTCGGCGAGGCTGTCGGCGAATTGGCGCTGCTCGGACGACAGCAGCGCTTCGGTCTGCGCCCCGGCCTTGGCCCGGGTGGCGGAGTGGAGCGCCTCCATCATCCCGCGAAGAAGCGAGGCCGGATCGATTCCAAGGTCGTGCGCCTCGTCCATCGCCGCCAGAGCCTTGGTGGAATCGCCTTCGAGGACGAGTTCGAGAAGGTCTCGAATGCGGCCGCGGTCGGCGAGCCCGAGCATGTCGCGGACCTGACTCGCGGTCACGGAGCCGGCGCCATGGGCGATCGCCTGGTCGAGGATCGACAGGCCGTCGCGGGCCGAGCCTTCGGCGGCCCGGGCGATCATCGCCAGCGCATCGGGCTCGACCTCCACGCCCTCGGCGCGAGCCACCTCGGCAAAATGCTTGACCAGCTTGGCGGGGTCGATTCGCCGCAAGTCGAACCTTTGCGTGCGCGACAGCACCGTCACCGGCACCTTGTTCACCTCGGTGGTTGCGAACAGAAATTTCACATGTTCAGGCGGTTCCTCAAGAGTTTTTAGCAACGCATTGAATGCGTTCTTGGAAAGCATGTGGACTTCGTCGACGATGTAGATCTTGTAGCGCGCGGAAACCGACGCGTAGCGGACCGCATCGATGATCTCGCGGACGTCGTCGACCCCAGTGTGCGAGGCCGCGTCCATCTCGATCACGTCGATGTGGCGGCCCTCGGTGATCGCCTGGCAATGTTCGCACACGCCGCAGGGTTCGATCGTCGGCTGGCCCTGCCCGTCCGGTCCGATGCAGTTCAATGCCTTGGCGATCAGCCGCGCCGTCGAGGTCTTGCCGACTCCGCGAACTCCGGTGAGCAGGAAGGCATGGGCAATCCGGCCGCGTTCGATCGCATTGGCGAGGGTCTTCACCATCGCGTCCTGACCGATCAGCTGTCCGAAAGTCTGCGGGCGGTATTTCCGGGCAAGGACCCGGTACGGCGAAGCCGCGGCTCGCGGCTCCTCGGGGAGGTCGAGTCCGAGTGCGGGCGATTCGTCGGTCATCGGGGCTGTTCTAAGCGCCGCCGGGCGTCATTGCGAGGCGCGAGCACGCCAATAATGTCGGAAAAGGTGGGAACCGGAACGACCCGGGACGAAATCGTTGTGGCTGCTTCCTTCCGGACCTGACCAGGTTGGCGACAGCCCCGTCCGCCCGGCTCCCGACGCGCATATGGGGGCAAATCCCCTCTCCCGCAAGCACGAGAAGAAGCAGTGCTTCATCGACCATTCACGCGCCCTGCAGTTACCATGAGCACCAAGGACGGGGGCCACCTGAATGCATGTTTTTGCCGTGATTCTGCCGATGCTCGCGTACGTCACTCAGGAAAGCGGGCCGCCGATCACGGTAACTGGGAGTCCCTGGGCGCCGTTCGTCAGCCCGATGGGCGAGCCGTTTCGCTCCCGCTCGATGGACGACGACCCGTTCGCACGCTGGTTTCATCAAGCCGACAGCAACCAGGACGGCATGATCACTGCCGTTGAGATGCGCGCCGATGCCTCGAAGTTCTTCCAGGCGCTCGACATCAATCATGACGGCGAAATCGATTCCGAAGAGATTGTGTTTTACGAGCGAGAGATCGCGCCGGAGGTTCAGGTCAACTCGAATTGGAAACTATCCAGGCAGGCAGCCGCGGCCGACAAGCAATCGGGCGCCAATCGCGATGACCGCAAACGGCGGCGAACGCGCGACAATGTCAATGGATATCAAATCGATGGGCTGCAAGGTGCGGCCAGATATGGTCTGCTCAATCTTCCGCAGCCGGTCGTTGGCGCCGACGCCGACTTCAACCGAAAGATCACGCTAGACGAATTCACCCGCGCCGCGAGCTACCGGTTTCAATTGCTCGATACTCAGCGCACAGGCAGACTCACGTTGGCGGAGCTCGAAATACTCATCCCCACCCGACCTAAGGCCGGGCGGCGCGTAAAGCGCCCCAAAAATGCAATCGATACGCGGATTGGCGTTCCGCTCCCCGAGGAAAAGTAGCGGGGCTCACCCCCTCAGCCAGTTGCGGGCCGAGGGCGGGATTCTGACGGTCAGAGTTTTCATCTTCTCGGTCAGGACGATCTGGCACGCGAGCCGCGACGTCCGGGTTGCATGGGCAGCGAAGTCGAGCATGTCCTCTTCCTCATCGCTGGCTGGCGGCAATCTCTCGAAATCCGCCTTGTCGACGATGACGTGACAGGTCGAGCAAGCCATCACGCCCTCGCATGCGCCTTCGAGCGGCTGCCTGGCCCCCCAGGCGACGTCGAGCAGCCGTTCGCCCGGCTTTGCTTCGACTTCGCGGTCGAGGCTTCCGTCCGCTTTGTAAAATCGCACCCGGGTCACAAATACCGCTCTATTTCGACGAGAGTCCCGCTTTCGCGGGAATGATTGTTTGGGACTTTGCGGCTTCGTCAATCCGCCGGAGTGCGTCGACCAGTTCGTCTTCGCTCGTGTAGCGGCCGAAGCCGAAACGGACCGACGACCGAGCCTCGCGATCGCTAAGGCCGATCGCCCGAAGCACATGGCTTGGCCGCCCCGAGCCGCTCGCGCAGGCGCTGCCAAGCGAGAAGGCGATGTCGCGAAGATCGGAGATCAGCCGGCCGGAGTCGAGGCCCTCCCGGCGGATGTTGAGATTGCCGTGATAGCGATGCTCGACGCTGCCGTTGACGATCCAGCCTTGTCCCAGCGTGTCGAGCGCCGCACGCCAAAGCCGCTCGACATGCTCGCGGTCGGAGTCGCGGCGGTTTGACGCCAGCTTTGCCGCCGCCCCAAACCCGGCGCACAGCGCCGGCGACAGGGTGCCCGAGCGAATTCCTTGCTCCTGGCCGCCGCCGTGGATCAGGGGCGAAGGTTCGGCGCCGTTGCGGATCCACAAGGCGCCGATCCCCTTTGGCCCGTGGACCTTGTGAGCCGAAACGGCGACCAGGTCCGGGCCTTCGGGAATTGCGACCCGCCCCAGTCCCTGCACCGCATCGCACAGCATCACAGCACCCGCCTCGTGAGCCAGCCGGGCAATCTCGCCGACGGGCTGGATAACGCCAATCTCATTGTTGACCAGCATCACGGCAACGAGCTCGACGCTCTCGTCGAGCGCGGCCTTTACGTCATCGAGGCTGACCAAGCCGTCGTCGTCGACCGGAAGGCAGGTAACTTCAGCGCCGTGGTCGTGGAGCCATTCGCAGGTGTCGAGGACGGCCGCATGTTCCGTCTGGACGGTTACGATGCGATTGCGTCCCGGCGGCGCCTTTTCGAGCGTGCCCTTGACCGCCCAGTTGATCGCTTCCGTGGCGCTTCCGGTAAAGGCGAGCGAGCCGCCGCCGAGCCCGATCGCGTGGCTGACCTGGTCCCGGGCGACCTCGATTGCCGCCGCCGCCTCCCTCCCCCAGCGCGACGGCGAGTGCGGATTGGCGAACTTGTCCTCGAGCCACGGCTGCATCGCCTCCGCGACCTCCGGCGCAAGCGGGCTGGTCGCCTGGTAGTCGAGATAGATCATGCCGCCTTCGCGGCCGCTCGCTCGGCGATCCGCCGCCACTCGGAAAGGAATGAGTCTACCTCTTCCTCGCTCGTCGAAGGGCCGAAGCTGATCCGAAGGAAGGATGAGGCGAGCTTTCGATCGACGTTCATCGCTGCGAGGACGGCGCTTTCCTTCATCTTTCCGCTCGAGCAGGCGCTTCCCGCGCTCACCGCGAAACCGGCGAGGTCGAACTGGGCGAGAAGGATCGCCTGGCTGGCGCCCGGGAGTGCCAGCGCTCCAATGTTCGGGATCCGCGGACTGTCCTTAGCGATCACGACTCCACCCGATTCCTTGACGCCTTCTTCCAGCCGCTGACGAAGCACGGCAAGGCGCGGCATGGCGCTGGCGAAAGCGCGGCTCTCGAGCGCTGCGGCGAAGGCGGCGGCTGCAGGCATGTCTTGGGTCCCGCGTCGATAGCCTTTCTCCTGGCCGCCGGTCGGCTCCAGGGTCGCCGGATCCTTGACGAGGAGCGCGCCGATCCCCGGCGGCCCGCCTAGCTTGTGGGCAGAGACGGCGATGAAATCGGCGTCGGGAAGCGCGATCTTGCCGGCGCTCTGCGCACAATCAGCAAGCAGCAGCGACCCGGCCGAGCGGACAATCTCGACGATTTCGGCGATCGGCTGGATGACTCCGGTTTCATTGTTCACCTGCTGGATAGCAACCAGCGATGGGCCAGCTTCGAGCACCGCTTCGAGCGCGCTCATGTCGATGATGCCGTCAGGACCGACCGGGACGACCTTGGCTTCCTCGCCCATTTCATACGGAACGATCGCATGCTCGGTAGCACCGACGATTCGCCCTGAAACTCTCGCCCGTCCGGCGGCAATCGCCACCGCTTCGCTTGCCCCGGAAGTGAAAATGACGTCATGAGACCATCCGAGCATCCGGCCGATCGTCTCGCGCGCCTTTTCGAGCAGCGCCCGCGACCCGCGCCCCTCCGAGTGCGGCGAGCTGGGATTGGCCCATCGCTCAGTCGCCGCAGCCATGGCTGCCCTGGCCTCGGGGAGGACCGGAGTCGTCGCCGCATGGTCGAAATAGATGCGCTGCGTCATTTTTGGGCGGATATCTGCCGATTGCCAGTTGAACTCGTCCCCCTATATAGGACGCGCCGCGGCGGCGCACCCGTGGGCGAGAGATCAATCCTTTAAGCGAGCACCCGACACCAGATGCCCGAAGTCATTTTCCTTGGTCCCGAGGGCCGTCTCGAAGGCCGTTTCCACCCCGGCCCGCGCCCCCGCGCCCCGGTCGCGATGATCCTCCATTCGCACCCGCAGGCCGGCGGGACGATGAACAACAAGCTCGTCCAGCTTCTCTACCAAACCTACGTCCGGCGCGGATTTGCGACTCTGCGGTTCAATTTCCGCGGGGTCGGCAAGAGCCAAGGCACGTTCGACAACGGAATCGGCGAACTCTCCGATGCCGCGTCGGCGCTCGACTGGGTCCAGCAGATCCATCCCGAAGCGGAGACGACCTGGGTCGCGGGCGTCAGCTTCGGCGCCTGGATCGGGATGCAGCTCCTGATGCGCCGCCCCGAGATCCGCGGATTCATCTCGATAGCTCCGCCGGCCAACATGTACGATTTCAGCTTCCTCGCGCCCTGCCCGTCTTCGGGAATCATCATCCAGGGCGAGTCGGACGAAGTGGTGACTCCGGCCGCGGTCCAGAAGCTGGTCGACAAGCTCAGGACCCAGAAGCACATCACCATCACCCACGACGTAATCCCCGGCGCCAATCACTTCTTCGCCAACGAGCTCGACATGTTGATGAACAGCGTCGACAAATATCTCGACATGCGGCTGGCGACCGACCCGAAGCGTCAGCCTATAACGTCCAAATCAGGACGTTAGCGAGGATCACCAGGGCCGCGGCGATCATCAGCACGCCGCGAGTGCGGTCGGCCTTGCCGATCAAAATGCGAATTCCTGCGAATCCGAGCAGGAAGGAGGCGATGACGGCGAGGCCGAACGCGGCTGAGGTAAATGTCTCCAATTTCGCGATTCCTTTCACCAAGACTTAACCCATCGTCTCCACAATGGCATTCGTGGACGTGGACCAACAGCAGGCGCGCCTCGAAGAAGCGTTCGAGCGCATCGAGGAAACGATTCTCCCCTGCATCGCGATGATGCTGGAGACCCTGCTCGATGCGACCGCGGGCGCCGCCGAGACAAATCCGAAGGCGTTTGCCGCCGAGCTTCAGACACTCGCCGCCGAGCTCGAGGAGCTGACCCAGGCAGTCGAGCGCTCAAGCCCGGTCCATCTCGACCCCGGCGAATACAAGACGGGCAGCGCGGCGGCCTAGGCTTTGGCGATGATCCGGGCATGAAGCTCGGCGTCGATGTTGCCGCCCGACAGCACCGCAACAGTCCGTTCGACCGGCTCCACCCTTCCCGCCAATAGCGCCGCAAGCGCCACTGCGCCGCCGGCCTCGACCACGAGGCCATGCTCGCGCCAGGCGTATCGGATCGCCTCCTTCACTTCATCGTCGGTGACGAAGAGAGCACTGGCTGCCCTGTCCCGAAGGATGGCAAAAGTGATCGGCGATACCCGGGGGGTCTGAAGCGCGTCGCACAAGGTCGGCGGAGCGTCGGCCTCCACAGGCACGATCTCGCCAATCTCCAGCGAGCGCTTCATGTCGTCCCATCCCTCCGGCTCGACGACGACGATCTCGGCACCCGGGCAGACGAGCGCAATTCCCGACGCGAGCCCGCCGCCTCCACAGGGAATCACGATCTGCCTCGGCAGTTCCGGCATCTGCTCGAGGATCTCGAGGCCGACGGTGCCCTGCCCTGCCACGATTGCCGGGTCGTCGAAGCTGGGAACGACGACGGCGCCGCGCTCCTCGGCCAGCCGCTGCGCGAGCGCTTCGCGCCCCTCGCTCCGCCGATCGTAAAAGACGATCTCGGCGCCATTGCTGCGGGTGGCACTTACCTTCACCGCCGGTGCGTCCGACGGCATGACGATGACTGCCGGGATCCCCAGCCGCCTGGCCGCAATCGCTACTCCCTGGGCGTGATTGCCTGACGAAAAAGCGACAACTCCGCGGGCCTGCTGCTCGTCCGACAGCTGAAGCAGCCGGTTCGTCGCGCCCCTCAGCTTGAACGCGCGGCCCGTCTGCAGATTCTCGCATTTGAGCCACACTTTGTGACCTAAAATCCGCGTTTCGACGAGCGGCGTGACCTCGATGAAGCCCGCGATCCTGTGCGACGCTTCTAGTACGTCTTCGCGACTGACCAGGTTCAAGCTGGAAAATCCTTCTTCTACAAAGCCATGACCGGAGCGCGCTTAACTGCCGATCAGCCTTTCCACACTCAGAAAAATCTTCGAAAAATCTTTACAGAGGGAACCCCCGCACATATATCGCGCGTCCGCTGCCCCATGGGACTTCCAACCGCAAGGCAGCTCGTTGTCGAATCTACCCGTTGGAGGTCCCTTGAGTTGCACAAGCATCATCGCGCGCTGGGGCTAGCGACCGCCCCGACCGGCACCCGTCGAGGTGCCGATATCGCCAAAACGCGTCCGGTCCAGCCGGTCACTCTCCTACGTCCGCACGCCGCGCGTCGGGCAGCCCGGTTCTTCATCGAAAAATTCCCGGGTCGCTCGTTGTATGCGGTGAAGGCGAATCCGTCGCCGGACCTGCTCAGGGTCCTGTGGGACTCGGGGATCACTCACTATGACGTCGCCTCGCTGGGCGAGGTGCGGCTTGTCGCGCGGACCCTGCCAGAAGCGGTCCAGTGCTTCATGCACCCGGTCAAGGCCGCCGAAGCGATTGCCGAAGCCTATTTCGAGCATGGGGTAAAGACGTTCAGCCTCGACACGCTCGAGGAGCTGGAGAAGATCGTCCGCGCCACGACGAGTCCCGACGGCACCGTCGCGACCGACCTCAACCTGCTGGTCCGGCTGCAGGTGTCCTCGCAGCATGCGAAGTACAGCCTGGCATCGAAGTTCGGAGCCGATCCGGCCGAGCTGAAGGACCTTGTGTTCGCAGCCCGCCAGACCGCCGACGCAATGGGAATCTGCTTCCACGTCGGCAGTCAGGCGATGAGCCCGGCCGCCTACGCCGACGCCATGAGGCGGGTTCGCGACGCCATCGTCGAAGCTGCGATCACCGTCGACATCGTCGACGTCGGCGGCGGCTTTCCGTCGATCTACCCGGGCATGGAGCCACCGCCGCTCGAGGCCTATTTCCAGGTGATCCACTCGACCTTCGAGGCTCTTCCGATCAGCTATTCGGCCGAGCTGTGGTGCGAGCCGGGCCGCGCCTTGTGCGCCGAATATGCAAGCCTCGTCGTGCGCGTCGAGAAGCGCCGCGGGAGCGAACTCTACATCAACGATGGCGCCTATGGTGCGCTGTTCGACGCGGCTCACGTCGGCTGGCGCTTTCCGGTCGCGCTGCTTCGCGACGACCCCTCTCGAGCAAGGCCGGTCGGATTCAGCTTCTACGGCCCGACCTGCGACGACCTCGATCATATGGCGGGCCCGTTCGAGCTCCCGGCCGATGTCCAGGCAGGCGATTATGTCGAAGTCGGAATGCTCGGCGCCTACGGCTGCGCGATGCGGACTCGGTTCAACGGCTTTGGAGTCGAAAGCGTCGAGACCGTCGACGACGAGCCGATGGCCACGCTATACGGAGCGCGACGCAAGTTCGCTCGTTCGAAGATTGTGTCGCTGTAGCGAATTTCGCTCCCGCTTCGGCGGGATTGGGGTGAGGCTGTCCCCCGCAAGCAATGACATGCCCACCCCTGCGGCGGCGCGAGACGGCGCGGCGAGAATTGGAGCATGAAATGACTACCGAGACTCTCACCAGGCCCGACGGCAAGGCCAAGATCAACGACACACGCAAGGCCAAGCTGCTTTCGAGCCCGGTCGAGCATATCGACATCACCAGCTTCGATGCCCGCCCGATCATCGAGTCGATGGGCAAGATGAGCTTCACCAGCCGCGATCTCGCTCGAGCGACCAACATCTACAACCAAATGCTCGAGGACAGAGACTGCTCGATCTTCCTGGTGGTCGCAGGCTCGACCTCGGCGGGCGGCTGCATGGACCTCTATGCGGAGCTCGTCCGGTCCAACATGGTCGACGCGATCGTCGCCACGGGCGCCACGATCGTCGACATGGATTTCTTCGAAGCGCTTGGCCACAAGCACTTCCAGGCGCTTGAAATCCCTGACGACAAAATTCTTCGCTCACTCTACATCGACCGCATCTACGACACCTATATCGACGAGGAGGCGCTCCAGGAGACCGACCACACGATCGCGCAGATCGCCGACGGCCTCGAGCCGCGTCCCTATTCGAGCCGCGAGTTCATCAAGGAGATGGGCAAGTGGCTGTGCGCGAACGGGAAGAAGGACAACAGCCTGGTCAAGCTCGCCTATGAGCATGACGTTCCGATCTTCTGCCCGGCCTTCACCGACAGCTCGGCCGGCTTCGGCCTCGTCAAGCACCAGGTCGACGCGATGAAGCGCGGCGGCCATTACATGACCCTCGACAGCATCGCCGACTTCCGCGAGCTCACCGACATCAAGATCGAGGCGGGCACGACCGGCCTTCTGATGATCGGCGGCGGGGTTCCGAAGAACTTCGCCCAGGACACGGTCGTTTGCGCCGAGATCGTCGGCCACGAGGACGTCGAAATGCACAAATATGCTGTCCAGATCACGGTCGCTGACGTCCGCGACGGCGCCTGCAGCTCGTCGACTCTCCAGGAGGCGTGCAGCTGGGGCAAGGTCGACACCGCCCAGGAGCAGATGGTGTTCGCCGAGGCGACGAGCGTCCTGCCGCTACGGGCGAGCGACGCCTGGCATCGCGGCGCCTGGAAGAAGCGCCAGAAGCGCCGTTTCGCGAAGCTGTTCGACTAAGTCGGTTGCCAACCGAAATGAACTGAAGCACCCTCCTCCGGGCAATCGGGGGAGGGTTTTTCATGGAAGTCAGTCCGCTTTTGGGTCCGGTGGTGTCACTGGTCGCCTGGACCCTGGTGATCATGGTGTGGATGGGGATCGCGCGGGCTCGCGAATTCCGACGGCTCGGGATCAGCCGGGGCAATATTCCGAACGGGTCCCGGGGCGCCGACCTCGAGGGCCGAGCCGATCCGCGCGCGCAATGGAAAGCGCACAATTACATGCACCTGATGGAGCAGCCGACGATCTTCTACGCGATTATCTTCGCGCTGATCCTGATGGGCTTCGATTCGGCGACCAACGTCTGGCTCGCGTGGGCCTACGTCGCGCTTCGCGTCGCCCACAGCCTAGTGCAGGCGACGGTAAACATCGTTCGCTACCGGTTCCTGCTGTTCCTGCTGAGCAGCCTGTGCCTGCTAAGCCTCACTGTTCACGCAGCGCTGAGGCTGCTCAGCGGCTGAAGCAAGCGGCAAGCTCGACGTGGGTCGACCAGCGGAACTGGCCGACCGGCCGAATCCAATCGAGCCTGTAGCCGCCCTCGACAAGCGCCTTCGAATCCCGGGCGAAGGTCGCCGGATTGCAGCTGACATAAGCGATCCGCGCTACAGCCGAGGCGGCGAGCTGCTCAACCTGCTGCGCAGCCCCGGCCCGAGGCGGGTCGAGCACCACGGCGGCGAATTGACCAAGCTCGCTGGCGTCCAGAGGCCGGCGGTAGAGGTCGCGGTGCTCGACTGTCATTGCCGGAGCAGCCCGCTTAAGGGCGCCGACCACGTCGCGCGAAGCTTCGGCGGCGCATGCGGCGCGGACCGCAAGCGCGAAAGTCCCGAGCCCTGCGAACAGGTCGGCCACAGCCCCGGCCCCGCGAACGCACTCACGAACGGATTCAACCAGTGCCGCCTCGCCATCCCCGGTAGGCTGAAGGAAGCTCGCGTGGGGAAACGCGACCTGACTGCCCGACAGCATCACGGTCGCTGGAACGGGCTCGTAAAGGGTCTCCGGACCGTTGCCGCTGTCGACCGCCAGCCGCGCGAGCCCCTGACCGCCGGCGAAGCCGGTCAATGCCTCGATAGCCTCGAGCCCTTCCACGCGCACGTTGCGAAGCAGCAAATCGACTCCCTGATCGACCAGCGTCAGCTGCGCCTCGCCTCCCCGCTTCGGCCCGAGCAGCTGCGCGAACAATTCCCGAAGCGGCTTCACCAGCGCGAACAGCTCGGGCCTCAAGATATGGCACTCGCGCATGTCGACGATCCGGTGCGACTTTTCGGCATTGAAACCGACCACTGCCCCCTGCCCGATCCTCAGCGCCTTGAGCGTCGTCCGTCGCCGGCTGTTGGGCGGCGACAGGTGCGGCTCTCGGATTTCGGCCGAGAGCCCGTGCTGCGCCAGCGCCGTCTCAAGCCGCGATACGAGATATCCCCGATAGGCGGTGTCGTCGGCGTGCTGGAGCTGGCACCCGCCGCATTCCGGGAAATGCCGGCACGGCGGCTCGCGATGATGGGGCCCGAACGCGAGCGCGCCATCGTCGAGGACCGCGTCGCCGGGAACCGCGAACGGAACATGGCGGCCGCTTGCGGTCACGCCGTCGCCGCGTGCCGCAATCCGGACGATCAGCTCGTTCATGAGAGGTCGAGAGCGGCGGGAATCGAAGCGGCGAGATCGTCGGCGATCATGTGGCGCCCGGCGAGCTCGGCGGCGCGTCCCTGGACCCACACCGCCGCACAGGCGGCTTCGAACCCCGGCAGCCCGCGCGCGACCATCGCCGCGGCGATTCCGGCAAGCACGTCGCCGGTCCCCGCGGTTGCCAGCCAGGCGGGAGCAGGCGGTGCAAAGCCGAGCCGCCCGTCGGGCGCTGCGACCAGCGTGTCGGGCCCCTTGTAGATGATAATCGAGCCCGACTGCCGAGCTGCCGCCAGCGCGCGCTCGGCCTTCGAACCGTCCAAATCGGGAAACAGCCGCCGGAACTCACCTTCATGCGGCGTGAGAATGGAATTCAGCCCGCGAAGCTCACCAGAGCGCCCGGCGAGAAGCGAAAGTGCGTCGCCATCGATCACTAGCGGGCGGCCGCTCGCAAGCGCCCGCTTCAGCGCCTTGTCGCCACCGAGTCCAAGACCGGGTCCAATCAGAAGGGCTCCGATGCGCTCATCGTCGAGCTTGCCCGGCTGCCCCTGGACGACGGCCGCAGGGACGTTCGCTACCGGCTGGTCGGCGTCGATTCGCACGTAGCCGGCGCCTGCGCGTGCTGCGGCGGTTGCTGCAAGAGCGATCGCGCCCGGCATCTTGCCGGCAACGCAATGGACCATTCCGCGATCGTACTTGTGGCCGCCCGGATCGAGCGGCGGCAGGCGAGGCTGGCCGATCTCGTTCCACTGCGTGTCGGCGCCGATGCCGATGTCGGAAAGCACGACCCGGCCGCAGCGTTGCATCGCCGGCATCAGCCGGTGGGCGGGCTTGAGGGCACCGAACGTGACGGTCAGGTCGAACTTGGGCACGTCGTTCAGCAACTCGCCGCTGTCGCTACCGACCCCGCTCGGAAGATCGCAGGCGACGCGCACCGAAGCTGCCTTGGCGAGCCGGAAAAGTTGTGGAATTACAACCTCATCCACAGCTTTCTTAAGTCCTGTTCCAAACAGACAGTCGATGATTATCGGTGCCGGCCCGGTTCGCTCGCTGAGCTGCTCGGACTCGCCGTCGAACTGCGAGCGCGCCCATTTGGCGGCATTGCTTTTCGGGTCCGCAATTGCAGCGATCCGAACAGGAATCCCGAGCGCCGCGAGATGGCGCGCCGCGACATAGCCGTCGCCGCCGTTGTTGCCGGGACCGCACAGCACCAGCGCCGGCAGAGGGCCGGCCAGGCAGACAGCGGCTTCGGCGAGCGCGGCGCCGGCGCGGTCCATCAGCATCTCTACCGGCGTTCCGGACTCGATCGCCGCCTGCTCGGCTGCGCGCATTGCCTTGCTGGTAAGGATCGGGCGCCCCTGCATCGGGGCAGTGTTAGCGCAGGCGCGTTGCCAAGCGCCACCATTCGCGCGGCACCGCCGTCGCAGCCCGGTCGCGCTGAGCTTCGTTTTCGAACAGCGCAAAGCAGCTCGCGCCGCTTCCCGACATTCGCACACAATCGGCGCCCGCCTGAACCGAGAGCCACGCCAGTACCCCGTCGATCTGCGGAGCGAGCGAGGCCGCTGCCCGCTGAAGGTCGTTGCGGCCGTTCATCCAGCCGGTCAGCTTGCCGCGATCGGTTCCGTCCCACCGGGCGAAGACTTCCGCGGTCGAAAGCTCGACCCGCGGGTTCACCAGGAGAACGGGCGTCCCGGATAGATTTTCTTCGACAGGACTAAGCTCGTCCCCCCTGCCGTCGCCCCGAACCGTTTCGGAACGGATGCAGGCGGCAACGTCGGCGCCGAGCTGGCGGCCGACTGATTGCAGACGATCCGGAGGGCGGTTCAAGCCCCAGAGGTGGTTCAGGAGCCGAAGCGTAGCCGCAGCGTCCGCCGAACCACCGCCAAGGCCCGAGGCGACCGGAAGCAGCTTGCGAAGGCGTAGCGAGGCACCCGCTTGCGTTTTGTTCGCCCGCTGGAATGCCTCGGCCGCCTGGACCACGAGATTGTCAGTGGAATCGATAGAGCCGGCGAACGGACCCGTGGTTTCGAGCGACAGGGAATCCGCCTTCTCGGCGGTCAATTCGTCGCCGTCCTCGCAAAAGGCGAAGACCGTCTCGATCCGGTGATAGCCGTCCGCCATTCGCTCGCGGACGTGCAGAGCCAGGTTGAGCTTTGCGTGCGCGGTCTCGGCGTGACCGCTCAAGGCGCGGCCGTCTCTTTCGTGAGCCCGCGCTCGATCTTGCTGGTCAACCGGGCGATGTCTTCCTCGTCGGCGGTTGCAAGCGCGGCTTGCCACGCGAACCGGGCCTCGAAATGGCGTCCGGCCGTATACAAGGCGTCGCCGAGATGCTCCTGGATCTCCGCCTGAGCAGGATCGCCGACTGCCGCTTTCTGGAGAACGTCGATCGCTTCCTCGACGCGCCCACGCTTGTAGAGCGCCCAGCCAAGCGAGTCGGTAATCGAGGCGTCGTCAGGCGCAAGCTCGCTGGCCCTTCGGATCAATGCTTCGGCAGCGTCCAGCTCTTCGCCATGCTCGAGCTTTGCATAGCCGAGGAAATTCAGGATCAGCGGCTCGTCCGGTGCGAGAGCGATTGCGGATCCAAGTGCCGCCTTCGCCTCCGGCCAGCGGCCTGCCTTCTCAAGTGCGTTCGCCTGCAGCAACAGAAGCGGCCACAATTGTGCCGGCTCGGCGTTCCCAGCGCGGCTGAACGCCTGCCTGTAGGCGCCGGCGGCCTCATTGTAGCGCTTCATCGATGAGTAAATGTCGCCGAGCCGGGCAAAATCGTCGCTCGTTGCGCCGGGCGCGCTCGCCGCTTTGTTCGCCAGCGCCAACGCCTCGCCGTACCTTTTCGCGTCCGCTAGGGCTCTTGCCTGTGCGTCGAGAGCCTCGGGGTTGAGCGGATCGCCTTCGGCGACCGAGCGGAATGCAGTGAGCGCATCGTCGAGCCTGCCCCGATCGGCAAGAAAGGCTCCAAGGAGGATCGCTGCGGAACTGTTCCCAGGCGCTGCGAAGCGCGCGACCTGAACGATGTTGACGGGTGCCCCCGGCCAGCCAGGCGAACGCCGCATCTCCAGCGCCAGGGCGATCAGCTGCTCGGAAAAAGCCTTCGCGACAGTGTCGATTGCGACCGATTTGAAAGCGCCGGTGACGAGCCCCTGCCGAATCGCGGCCGTGTTTCCGGAGATTCCCTCGATCATCGCCAGCGCTCGGACCTGATCGCCCGCCGCTGCAAATCCGGCGGCAAGTGCAAGCCTCACGCGATATTCCCTCGGGCCGGCCTTGCCGATCGCGCGGCGAGCGTAGGGCTCAGCCTCAGCGGTTTTCTTAAGCTTCAGGAGAATCAATGCCGTTTGCTCGTCGACGAACGGGGTAAAGGCGCTGGTCCGCGGGACGCGCGCGAGGACCGCAGCGGCGGCAGCCTCGTCCCGTCGCTCGGCCGCAATCCAGGATTCGATCAGCGGCACCCAGAAGCTCAAATCCGCGCCAGCGCCGGTTTTTCCGAGCAATTGCACCGCCTGCGCGCTGTCGCCGCGCTTCAGTGCATCGGCGACCAGCAGGAGCTTCGAATCGATCGACAGTCGATCCTGAGGCGCCTTACGGATCAGTCGCAGCGCCAGTTGCATGTCGCCGGCGCTGATCGCCTCGAAAATCGCTTTCTGCCTGAGATCGCCGTCCGTCGAAGTTTCCGCAAGGCTAGCGTAGAGCTCTGCGGCCTGTGCATGGTCGCCGCTGATCGAAGCGGCGCGCGCAGCAACATAGGCTTTTCCCGAGTCCTCGGCGATGGACGGGACCGCCCAAGCGGGTTCGGCAAGCACGAGTGCTGCAAGCGCTAGCGGGATCGGGTTACATGTTCGGATAATTGGGGCCTCCGCCGCCTTCTGGGACCACCCAATTGATGTTCTGCCTGGGGTCCTTGATGTCGCAGGTTTTGCAGTGAACGCAATTCTGGGCATTGATTTGCAGTCTCGGCTGGCCGCCTTCCTCGACGAATTCGTAAACGCCGGCCGGACAATAATGCTGCTCCGGGCCGCCAAAATGGGCCAGGTTGACGCTAACTGGTACGTCGGTGTCCTTGAGCGTCAGATGAACCGGCTGGTTCTCCTCGTGGTTCGTGTTGGAGAGGAAGACCGACGACAGCAGGTCGAAGCTGATCACACCGTCCGGCTTGGGATAGTCGATCGGCCGCACCTGATCCTTGCGCTTTAAGGTCTCGTGGTCGGCGTGGCGGTGCTTGAGGGTCCAGGGTATCGACAGGCCAAGATAGCCGAGCCACATGTCGAGCCCGGCATAGAGCGTGCCCATCAGGCCGCCCCAGCGCGAAACCGCCGGCTGCGAGTTCCGGACCAGTTTCAGCTCCTTGTCGATCCAGCTTGACCTCAGCGCCTCCGGATAAGCGTCGAGCCGGTCGCCGCTTCGATCGGCGGCGATTGCTTCGAACGCGGCCTCGGCGGCGAGCATCGCCGACTTCATCGCCGTGTGCGTACCCTTGATCCTGGGCACGTTCACGAAGCCTGCCGAGCAGCCGATCAGCGCTCCGCCCGGAAAAACCAGCTCGGGAATGGATTGCCAGCCGCCCTCGTTGATCGCTCTCGCACCGTATGAAACCCGGCGCCCGCCCTCGATCTCGGCGCGAATCGCCGGGTGGGTCTTCCAGCGCTGGAATTCCTGGAACGGAGACAGATAGGGGTTCTCATAATCGAGAGCGACGACAAAGCCGAGCGCGACCTGCCCGTTCTCCTGATGGTACAAAAAGCCTCCGCCCCAGGCATCGTCGAGTGGCCAGCCTTGAGTGTGGATCACCCGCCCTGGCTTATGTTTCTCGGCAGGAACATCCCATAACTCCTTGACTCCCAACCCGTAAACCTGGGGCCCGCTCTCCTTGCGCAGATCGAAGATCCCGGTCAGCTCCTTGGTCAGGTGCCCGCGTGCACCTTCCGCAAGGAAAGTGTAGCGGGCGTGAATCTCGATTCCGGGCTGGTAGTCCGGCCGGTGGGTGCCGTCGCGCGCAATGCCCATGTCGCCGGTCGCGACGCCCTTGACCGATCCGTCCTCATTGAACAGCATTTCGGCGGCGGCGAAGCCCGGGAAAATTTCAACTCCAAGCTCTTCCGCCTGTCCGGCGAGCCACCGGCACAGAGTGCCGAGGCTGAGCGTGAACGTGCCTTTGTTGTTCATGAAGGGCGGGAGCATCGCGTGCGGCATCCCCAATTTGCCGCTTTTGGTCAGAATCCAGTGATGATTCTCCGTCACCGGGACGGTGAGCGGCGCGCCTTTCGACTTCCAGTCGGGGATCAGCTCGTCGAGCGCTTTGGGATCGATGACCGCGCCCGAAAGGATGTGCGCTCCGACCTCGCTACCTTTCTCGAGCACGCAAACCCCTAGCTCGCGGCCAGCTTCGGCGGCGAGCTGCTTCAGGCGGATCGCGGCCGAGAGTCCCGCGGGGCCGGCGCCGACGATCACGACGTCGTACTGCATGGATTCGCGTTCCGACATGCGTTCCTCTCGCTCTCGCCCTCCAGGGCAGCTCGTTTCGGCGTCTCTGGTTCGCGCGGCCGGGGCGTCTTGGCCCTGTCCTGCCCTGCCAATTCCTTGACGCCGCCGTCAATGGGGGAGAAAGATCTCAGCTGATGGGTGGGACGGGCACCGCGAACGGCACACGCGAGGTTACGAGCGCTTTGCGCTGGTGGCTTGAAACCGGCGTAGACGTCGCGATTCAAGAGAATCCGCGCAACTGGCTTGAGGGCGCGAAGACCCTGGAGCTTGCCCAGGCAGAAGCACGCGCGCCGAGTCCAAACACTCTCGAAACGTTTCGTGAATGGCTCTCCTCGAGCCCCGATGCTCCGCTCGCGTCGGCTCAATCCAGGGCGGTGCTTCCACAAGGTGCCCAGGGCGCTCAAGTGATGATCCTTTCCGATCCGCCGAGCCGGGACGAACTGGCGAGCGGGCAGCCGATCGGCGGGCTCGCAGCCGAGCTTATGCAACGGATGCTTGCAGCGATCGGAATGGCCGGCCAGGCCTACACCGCTAACCTCGCCTGCTTCCGCTCGCCAGCGGCGCGGCTCTCAAGCGCGCAGATGGAGGAGTGCGCATCGGCGGCTCGCAGGCATGTCGAGCTCGCTCGGCCCAGGCGGCTGCTTTTGCTCGGCGACGCGCCGTCACGGACTCTGCTTGGTAAACCGCTGCTGGAGGCGCGCGGCCATGTTCACAAAATCGAAGGCGTGCGAACGATAGCTACCTTTCACCCGCGCCAGCTGCTCAAAAGACCGTCCGACAAGGCACTCGCCTGGAAAGATTTGCTGTTGCTGATCGAGGAGACTTCGTGACCATCTTGTTCGGCATCTCCGCTGCCTTTGCAGCCGCGTCCCAGGCAGTTCCGGGCGATCCACTGGCTCCGCTTCCACAGCCGCAGGCGCCGATCGTGCAGCCGCAGCCGGCAGTCGCGCTGCCGCCACAGCAGCAGCCGGCACCGCAACCGGCGCTCGTCGTCCCAAGGAACTGGCGCGAAGTGTTCGCCGCGATTCGCGCCGGCAATTGGGTTGGCGCCCGGGCAGGGATAAATGCCCTTCCACCCGGTCCGCTTACTGCCGTCGCCAGGGCCGAACTCTTTACGGCGAAAGGCTCGCCTGCCGTCGAGCTTACGCAATTGCAGGCGCTTCTCGCCCAAGCCCCCGATCTTCCGAACGCCGATCAGATCGCGCGAATGGCGCTCACCCGCGGCGCGACATCCCCGTCACTGGTGATGCAGAAGCGGCCGGTCGTCAGCCTCGGCTCGGCTCCGGGCCGGTATCGACCCAAGCCGATCAGGGGTGAACCGCTGGCCGACGCGCTTCGATCTCAGCTCGAGCCGCTGGTCAAGGCAAACGCGGCAGCCGAAGCCGAAGCATTGTTCCTTGCTCAAGCGCCTTATCTGTCGGCTGATGCGCGTGCCGAAGCGGCGCAGCGGGTGGCTAGGATCTATTATTCGATCGGTGAGGATCTGCACGCGCGCCGGGTTGCCGATCATTGGCGAGCAGGTGCCGGCGGCGAGTGGGGGTCGCAGGCGGCCTGGGTTTCCGGTCTGGCGTCATGGCGTCTGGGCGACTGCAACTCGGCGGCACGCGCCTTTCGCGAGGTAGCTTCGACCGCCACTCAACGCGAGCTATCCGCCGGGGGCTATTATTGGGCCGCCCGAGCCGAGCAGTCCTGCCGTCGCCCGCAGGCGGTCCAGGGGCTTTTGAAGGGAGCGGCGGCTTCTCCGGAAAGCTTTTACGGCTTGATCGCCCGTGAGACGCTCGGCACCGAAACTCGCATTCCTGCGGCGAGTTCGGCCCAGACCGCCACTGTAGAGGCCCTTCCAAACGTCCGGCGGGCGGTCGAGTTGGCGGCGATCGGCGAAGTGTCGATGGCTGAAGAGATGCTTCGGCACCAAGCGCGAATCGGGTCGCCGGTGGATCACATCGGGCTCATCGAGATTGCCAGGCGGCTCGACCTCGCCGGAGCGCAATATTGGCTTGCAACCAACGGCCAGCGCGGCGCACGCGTCGAAGCGGCCCACCGCTATCCGATGCCTCGATGGACCCCCGTGCGCGGCTGGCGCGTCGACCGCTCGCTCGCCTTTGCCCACATCATTCAGGAGTCGAACTTCCGCTCGACGGCAGTCAGCCCCGTCGGCGCGGTCGGACTGATGCAGCTGATGCCGGCAACGGCCTCGTTGCTCGCGAAGTCAAACGGCCTCGGCTATTCGCTTTCCAATCTGTTCGATCCGACCCTGAACCTCGAGTTCGGGCAGAGCTACATCGAGAAGATGCGCGGTTCGAGCGTCACGGCAGGCCAGCTTCCCAGGGTGATCGCCTCCTACAACGCAGGACCCTCACCGGTCGGCCGCTGGGCAGCGCTTCCAGGCCAGGGCGACCCGATCCTGTGGATCGAAAGCATCCCCTATTGGGAGACTCGCTATTATGTACCTGCGGTGCTTCGAAATCTTTGGGTCTACAACGGGCTTGCACAGAGGGAGCCGGCATCGCTGAAGACGATTGCGCAGCACCGCTGGCCCAGTTTGCCGACCGCCCCCTGAAGGCTCCCAAGGAGCGTAGCGGGAAGTTAGTCAGGCTCCGCCGGCTCAGACCGATCGTCGGCCGGGTGGCATCGATCATCGCCAATCTGCTTTCGCGGCAAGCACAAGCCAAGCTACACGCCGCACGTCGATTGCGACGACCATGTCGTCGTCGTCGACGCCGACAAGGTCAGGTTCACCGGCCGCAAGCTCGACCAGAAAGTCTACTACAAGCACACCGGCTATCCGGGCTTGCTGAAGGAAGTCACGCCGGAAAGCTGCTCGAGGGCGGTTTCCCCGAGCGTGTTCTGGAAAAGGCGGGCAGGCGAATGATCCCGGTTTATTGGTCGACGAGAGCGAGAACACTGCCGCGCGGCGGCTTACCTCTTTCGCCCTTGCTAAATCTTGTTGAAGGCAACGGCTCGGATTGTACGGTTGGAGTGGTCGGTCGGGGGTTTACCCACCCAGTCCAACATGGCACTACCATTTACTTCATGTACCTCTATTGGGCGCAGTTCACTCCTGCTCCGCAACACGGTGTGTTTATGCCCAGTCCGCAGCCTGACGAAATCAGTCTCGATTCCCAAGTGGTCGTGGCCAGCGACCAGATCACGTCTCAGCTAGGCGACGAGAGCGTAATCCTGAGCTTGAACGATGGGATGTACTACGGGCTAGACTCCATCGGAACCCGCATCTGGCGTTTACTGGACCGCCCCCACAGGGTTCGCGAAGTATGCGAAGTGATTCAGGGGGAATACGACGTCGGCCCTGCCGAGTGCGAGCAGGCGGTTCTCGCGCTGCTGCGGGATTTGATCGCCAGAGATCTGATCGAGACTCGCCCGTGAGGCGTCTGCCGCGGTTCCTGAATCTCCCGGCGGCGGAGCGGAGCCTCCTCCTCCGTGCCATCCCGCTGGTGGCTATCGTCCGCCTCTGCCTCTGGGCCTTTCCGTTTCGGACGCTTCACCGAAGATGGTCTTCGGCCCTGCCGCGGCTCGCGAGGCCAGGCTACCAAGGTGGCCCGTCTCCGGAACGCATTGTCTGGCTAGTGGAGGTGGCGAGCCGGTGCGTTCCCGGCGCACACTGCCTGACCCGCGCGGTGGCCGCACAATTACTTCTCGCGCGTGCAGGGCACCTGGCTGAAATTCGCATCGGTGTACGAAAGCAAGGATTTGACCTCGATGCTCATGCGTGGCTGGACTATGAAGGCACCCCACTTCAAGAAGATATCGCGCAACTAGACAGTTTCGTCACATTCGAGTCGGCGATAGCTTCTCCCGACGATGGGCCCAGGTGAGCGGATTTGTTTGTATTGCGAATTTGGACGGAGCTCCGATCGATCCAGCTCTGATGAGCCGGATGACCAATGCGCTCGCCTTTCGAGGTCCCGACGCTGAGGAAATCTGGATCGGCGACGAGGTTGGCTTCGGACACGCAATGTTTCGGACCACCGACGAGTCCATGCGTGAGCGGCAGCCTTGTAGCCTGGATGGCGAAGTCTGGATCACGGGGGATGTACGGGTCGACGGGCGTGCAGAACTTGTGCGAGCGCTACAAATGGCGGGGCGAAGCGAGTTGGGGACGGCGACGGACCCGGAATTAATTCTTCACGCATACCACGCCTGGGGTGAAGCGCTAGTTGATCATTTGCTCGGCGACTTCGCGTTCGCAATATGGGACGGCCCGAAAAGACGTCTCCTCTGCGCGCGGGACCAGTTGGGGGTGAAGCCATTTTTTTACGCGCAACTGCAAAGGCGGCTGCTGTTGAGCAACACTCTCTCCTGTCTGCGTGATCATGGTTCGCTGCCGGACGAACTAAACGACGATGCTGTCGGCGACTTTCTTCTTTTTGGCTATAATCGAGACCCGAAAACGACGACCTATGCCGCCATCCAACGCCTTCCCGGCGGACACATGCTTACGTGGTCCCCAGGGCGGGGACCGCGCGTGCGGCGCTATTGGACGCTCCCAGTTCATGATGAGCTGCGGCTCACGCGCCCTAACGACTATGTTGAGCGTTTCCGGAGCCTGTTGCGATTGGCAACAACAGATCGGCTCCGTACCGATCGCGTCGGCGTTCTTATGAGCGGTGGGCTCGACTCCTCACTTATCGCGGCGACCGCTCATGGTCTTCTGGCTGGACGCGGGGCACCGTTCGAAGTGCGCGCCCACACGGTCGTATACGACCGTCTGATCAAAGATGAGGAGCGTCATTATTCCGGTTTGGTGGCGCGCAGCCTGAACATTCCGATCGAGTATCTAGTCGCAGACGATTACCCGTTGTTCGATGGCTACGATGGCCACGATGGCCCGCGGGTCGAATTTCCCGAACCCGTCGCCGGGTACGAGCAACCGATATTGATCGATGCGTTCAATCGACAAGTGGCCGCCGGCAGCCGCGTGGCGCTCACCGGTTTTGATGGGGATGCTGTACTTACCGCGTCTTGGTCCGCACATCTGGGGACGCTGTGGCGCAACGGTCAATTTGGAAGGCTTGCGGCCGATGCCTTCCGATACGCGCTGGCGAAGCAGGATCTCATCGGGGCCTTCTCCCGCCGGCTGCGGTGGCCGCGGCGCGGTGGCGGGGCGCTCTCGGATTATCCAACCTGGTTTAACCCCGCGTTTGAGCGACGACTGCAACTTCAGGATCGGTGGGCGAGATCCCAGGCGCAGGCCAGTAAAGGGAGAGGAGGGGCGCGCGAAGGTGCGTACTACGCAATGCTCCTGTCCAACTGGCTTCCGCTGCTCGAAGGCTCTGATGCCGGGGTGACTGGCGTGCCACTTGAACGTCGGCATCCGCTGCTGGACTTGCGCCTTGTCGGGTTTCTTCTCTCGCTTCCGGCTATCCCCTGGTGCGTGGACAAACACATTTTTCGGGCTGCGGCGCAAAATGTTCTGCCAAAGCCGATACTCAGGCGCCCAAAGACACCCCTTGCGGGCGATCCGTATCCGGGTTTGCTGCGCGATTATAAGGCGCAGTCGGGCAACCCCTTTGCATTTCATCCTGCTGTGGGTCGTTATGTCGACGCAAGCCAGCTGGTGAATGTAGTTGACCAAACCGAGACCGTGCGATATTGGATCTCACTTCGCGTACTGCAATTTAGCCAGTGGCTTTCAGCAAGAAGGGTGTCTAGCAAATGAACGGTCCGACACAAAATAGAGCCGAAAAGATCCCTTTTTCTGCGCCGAAGCTAAGCGTTTATGGCCATGCTCGGGACATAACTCGCGCCATTGGCGTTGGCGGGGCATCGGACTTTGGGATGGTGACAAACTTGATTAAGACGCGACTGTTACCTTTTTAAGACGCAACTGTTACCTAACGTCGGATAGTCCGGATAGCCTTATTACCCGGATAGTCCGGATAGCATTGTATAGCTTTGCTGGTTTTTGCCCTTCCGGTTCTTTAATCGGTGGGGAGTTGGTGCCCCATGGGCCTTTGCAGGCGATTGCAACATTGCTGGCTTTAACCGAGGCACCGCCGAGTGAGTTTTCGCTATTTCGCTTTCGGCGTTCATCTGGAGTCGGACCGCGCAGTGCCCGGACTGGCGCCAGCCGCGTCTCGGGGCGCGTCGGATGTATGGCTATGGCTGGGCGTTGCTCCGGCCTGGCTTGCCGAGCTAGAGGCCAGTGCCAAGTTTGTGACAGGTTTGGGCCCTGACCACTCGGGAGGGATCACGCTTGAAACCCTGGGGGAATTCTTCCGACTACGCTTCAAAGACGGGACGGAGTTTTTTTTCGATCGGTTGGGCACTCAGATCTGGGCGACCTGGCCCGAGCCGCTAACTTTAGAAGATACCGCAACCTACTTGCTTGGCCCTGTCTTCAGTCTCGTTCTGCGTTTTCGGGGAACAATCTCGCTCCACGCAAGCGCCATCCGAATCGGTGACGTGGCAATTGCACTGGTCGGTCCTCAAGGATCCGGGAAATCGACCACCGCGGCATCGTTTGCGACTGCGGGATATTCGGTATTAACGGATGACTGCGCTCCGATCCGCGACTGCGGCGATGCCTTCCAGATTATCCCCGCCTATCCACGTATCAGACTTTGGCCTGAATCGGTAGAGATGCTGTTCGGTTCGCCAGACGCGTTGCCGCGCATCACGCCCACTTGGGATAAGTGTTACCTTGAGCTTGGGAACAATGTTCACCGTTTCGAGCCCGAACCGGCGCCACTTGCTGCGATTTATTTTTTGCACCCCCGCACCATTGATCCGCCTGCTCCAGTAATCGACCCGGAACCCAGACGGGACGGGCTGGTCAAGCTTATCGGCAATTCTGGCGGTAATGTTACAGGCCAGGGATCGAATGCCTCTACCTTCGATCTTTTGGGACGCCTTGCCCAATCCGTTCACCTGCGTCGTTTGATCCCTCACACGGACCCCCGTTATCTGCCGCAGCTGCGGGATATGGTGGTAGCCGACATTAGGGCGCTACACCCCGGCGCTTGCGTTGCTGCTGAAAGTCGGCACAGCCCGGATGTATAGCGCTGCGGACTACGGCCGGATGATCGCTGACCGAGCGCGCGTTGCCGCCTACACCGAGGCACTGCGGCGGGCGGTCAGGCCCGGCTGCGTTGTGCTGGATATTGGTACTGGAACAGGCTTCTTCGCGATGCTGGCGTGCCGGCTGGGCGCGCGGAAGGTGTACGCAATCGAACCTGATAACGTCATCCTGCTAGCCCGAGAGGCCGCACGGACGAACGGCTACGCGGATCGGATCGAATTCATTCAGGATCTCTCGACTCGAGTTGAATTACCGGAGCGCGTGGACGTCATCGTTTCGGATCTACGCTCCGTGCTTCCTTGGTTCCAGCAGCATATCGCGTCTATCATCGACGCCCGTGAGCGGCTCCTCGCACCGGGCGGGGTTCTCATCCCGGAGCGGGACACGTTATGGGCCGCGGTAGTGGAGATGCCGGAGGTCTACGCCGATCATGTGGCGCATCAGCCCGAGGACACCTGGGGGTTCGATATGTCGGCGGCGCGGCGCAGCGGGGCAAACGTTCATACCAAAGCGCGGGCGAAACCAGAGCAGTTGCTGACCGAACCGCGCCAATGGGCCACGCTGCATTATAGCGCGGTGAAGGTCAGCAACGTCGACGCGCAGATCAATTGGACTGTCGCTCGCTCGGGCACCGCCCACGGGTTCGTTGCCTGGTTCGACACGATCCTGACGGAGGATGTAGGTTTTTCTAATGCTCCCGGCGGAGAGCCGCTGCTGTATGGCAACGCATTCTTTCCTTGGCAAGAACCGGTTGCCGTTGTCCGCGGCGACGCGATTGAGGTTTCTTTACGGGCGAATCTCGTTGGGGATGACTATATTTGGCGCTGGGACAGTCGCGTAACAGGCTCGGCCGGGACGGCCGAGCCGAAAGCGGAGTTCTCGCAATCCAATTTCCTCGGGCCGCAGGCGCTCGAACGTCTCCGTCGCGGAGCAGCCAGCTATGTTCCGGTCCTCAATGGCCGTGAGGAGGTCGACCGCTTCATCATAGACCACTTCGACGGGAAACGCTCATTGCGTGATATCGCTGAAGCCGTGGCGAGCCACTTTCCGGACCAGTTCCCAAGTTGGGAGGTCGCGCTGGGGGCGGTCGGGGAATTGTCGTTCCGGTACACCCGGTAAAAAAGGCGCGCTGATGGGCAATGTTAAGCCGCTAGTCGCGAGCGCGATCCGGGAACTCGGGTTTTCCCCTGAACACCAGCTTCTCCTCTGCTGCGCCCGCGTGCGTTTGGCTCCAAAGGATCGGGAGCGACTTCGGGTTCTCGCGGACTCCGAGCTCAACTGGGGTGAAGTGCTCCGGGAAACTCGGCGGCACTGCATTGTCCCTCTCGTGTACCGCCATCTCCAGGACGCGTGTGCTGACCTCGTGCCATCTGAGGTGCTGTATCAACTGAGGGAGGAGTATATACGGGCCGCAGCCCGCAGCATGTCCCTGGCGGCTGAATTATGCGCAATTACCCGGCTTCTCGAGGGGCAGGGGATTGCTCCTCTTCCCTACAAGGGGCCGGTGTTGGCGCTGCAGGCTTATGGGGACATCGCAATGCGCACCTTCACCGACATCGATCTGCTGGTGCGCCGAAGAGATGTCTCGAAGGCTAGGGAAATCCTCGGCAGCCGGGGCTACTCGCCGATCGACGAATTGACGCCCCCGCAGGAGCGGGCGATCCTGCGGCTTGACCACAACCTGCCGTTGGTAAATTCGACGGGTGATATCTTAGTGGAGCTCCATTGGAGCGTCGCTCCGGCGGCTTTCACGTTCCCCATTCCGATGGAAGAGCTGTGGGAGCGGGCGACGCCTATCGCTCTGGGGGACGAGACGGTCCGCGGCATGTCTGTCGATGACCTCATGCTTCTGCTTCCGGTGCACGGGGCGAGACATGCATGGGCGGGCGTTGAATGGATAATCGGGATAGCCGAGTTGATCCGCAAGCCAGGAAGTGTGCGCTGGGACCGGATCATCAGCGATGCAGAACAGCTCCACGTTGCAAGAATCGTGCGGCTCGGTGTGGCCTTGGCCAATCGCCTGTTGGACGCACCCATTCCTGCTCCAGTGGCGCGCTGGATAGACGACGACCCGCGGATACCTCGTCTAGTGGCTTGGGTGGCCGCTCGCCTTTTCACGCCCACTGACTGTCCTTCGGCCAAGGGGCAATGGGCCTTGTTCAAATTCGAGATGGCGATAAAGGACGGGGCACGGGAACAAATTCGTGACGGGTTCCGGCGCGTGATGTATCCCTCCGTCAATGACTGGGTAGCGGTCGGTCTTCCCGACGTGCTCTTCCCGTTATATCATGTGATCAGACCCGGTCGGCTGCTCGCGCGGTATCTCCGCCACGCCGTACGGGGCAAGGCGGAAAAGCGCTGACAAAGCAGGCAAGCACCCGTTATCGTCTAGCCGTCGCGTTTCACCGGGCCCTCGGCTTGCGCCTTTGGGTGGTGCTGGCGCTCGTGCTGGCCAGTTCGGCGCTCGAGGCTGCGACGATCGCCATGCTCATTCCTTTGTTGGGATTGGCGGGCGTGCCCTTGGGAGCGGGGGCTACGGATTACATCTCGCGCACCATTTTTGGCGCCTTAGAAGCCTTGGCTATTCCGCCGACGCTGGCGGCTGTCCTCGGGGTCTTCGTTGCGATGGTAGCCATCCGCGGCGCGGTAATGCTGTGGAGAGACCAATCGCAAGTGTATAGCGTGACCCGGTTTGTGGCAGTGACGCGTCGCAGGCTCTACTTGGCCATTGCGCTCTCTAGGTGGGAGTTTTTCGCGCAACAACGCGCGAGCGACTTGAGCCACGCGCTCAACGTCGAGGTGGGGCGCGTTGGAGTTGCCGCTAACACCCTGCTCCGGGTGACCACCGACGCACTGGTAAGCGTGGCGTATGTTGTAATTGCTCTTTGGATAGCCCCGTGGTTCACCGTCACAGCGCTCACTGCTGGCGCCGTGCTCCTCTTCCTGCTGCGGCGCTACAGTACGCGCTCGCTCGCTGACGGGCATGAGAATATGGTAAAAGCCGGTGACCTCGCGGCACTCACCGCCGAGCATCTCGCCGGGATGAAGGTGGCGAAGGGTTATGGCGCGGAGGAGCGTCACGTCGATGCCTTTAGCGCTGCTGACGAGAGGCTCTTGAGAACGTATCTGCGAATGGCGCGCGGCTTCCGAGAGGCCGAGTTTTGGCGGCAGCTGGTCTCTGCCGTAATCCTGAGCTTAGTGCTTGCAACCGCAATAGCGTGGCTCCGCCTCCCGCCCGGTGACATCGTGCTGCTGTTCTTCCTCTTTGCGCGATTCGTCCCGCGCATGGCCTCGTTGCAAGGACAGCTGCAACTTCTGGCGGGAGATTTAAACGCTTTCACCCGGGTCGCGGGCATGACCACGCGCTTCCAGAAACAGGCAGAGCCCATGGTCGGGTCGCAGCCGCTAGCGTTCACCCGGGCCATCACTCTCCGGAACGCAACCTACACCTACCCGGAAGGCGACAGACCCGCCGTGGTGGACGTGACACTTACGGTCCCGGCCGGATGCACTACGGCCTTGATCGGCCCGTCGGGCGCCGGCAAGAGCACCGTGGTGGAGTTGCTGATGGGCCTGCTGACGCCGCGGTCGGGATCGGTCGAGGTCGATGGCGTGCCGCTTGACTCAACCTACCTTGCATCGTGGCGGGGCCAAATCGGTTATGTGCCCCAGGACACTTTTCTGTTCCACGACACCGTGCGACAGAACCTGCTCTGGGCGCAGCCGTCCGCCAAGGAGGGTGAGCTTTGGGAGGCGCTTCGAATGGCGTCCGCAGAGGACTTTGTGCGCTGTCTTCCGGCGGGACTCGACACCGTGGTAAGCGATCGCGGGATTCGACTGTCGGGCGGAGAAAGGCAGCGCCTGGCGCTTGCCCGGGCACTCCTCCGGCGTCCAACGCTGTTGATCCTGGACGAGGCGACCAGCGCCCTCGACACCGAGAACGAGCAGCGTATCTTCGCGGCGGTCGCGCGGCTCCATGGCGCAATGACTATCCTGATTGTCTCGCACCGATTGTCTACAGTCCGTGGCGCCGATTTAATCCATGTGCTGGAGGATGGACGTGTGGCGGAATCCGGAAGCTGGTCGGCCCTGATTGCCAACCCGGGGAAGCTGCGTGCTCTGGTAGAGGCGCAGAAGTAGCGAGCCATAGTGCCTGCGATCCTCAACCCCGGCGAGTTCGAACAACTCCTTGATTTCCTGTAAGGTGACCCTTGGCCACCACAAGGGGAGTTTGGTCGAGGTCGGCATGTTTGAGCAGGTCGTTGGAGCTACGCGATCACGCTCGCGTCGTCCGAAGAGAGGCAAAATATAGAAAAACAGAGTCAGTTAGCCCCCTCTTCCTTTCGGAGATCTCGAAGGCGATCAGCGCCGGCGGCATGACGGGAGGTGCGGCCGATCGACTTTCCGAAGCCGGAGGGCGTGGCCGAAGTTCAGGCGCGGCTAACAGCTGACGCTCTCAACCTCGCGCGAGTCCGTCGCGAGCTGGTGGGAACGGCCGGCCCTTCACCTCCGATGACGATCTTTACCCACACGTGCGACTTCAGCTGCCCGTCAGCCTGGCAGGTGCCTGCGAACGCTGGATCCTATGCGTCGCGAGCATTCCAGACCGGCGAAAACCGACGGGCGGCGATGAGGAGCACCTACGCGAGCGCGTAATCGAATTCGCTTGAGATCCCTCCTGGATTCACCATCGCTCTGATTGGGAGACGGGGGGCGGCAAGAGCACGCTTGCAGACCTGCTGATCGGATAGTTGGAGCCCAGTGGCGGCGAAATTCGCATTTGATGGTATTCCGCTTACTCGCAAGCACAGGCGCCTGTCCTCATCTTGGACGAGGCTCTAGATGCTGCCACGGAAGCCGCGGTCGATGGACGCTCTCCACCGGCTTAGTGCCGAGGGCCGCACAATCATGGTCATGGTTCACCGTCACTCGATGATCGCGCTGTGATATTGTCGCTCGCCTGCAAGACGGCGGCTGGTCGAGTTCGGCCCTTTTGCGCAAGTGGTCGGCGCAAGCCGCGCGGAAAGTACCGAGCTGAAATAGCTCAATTCGTTGATTGTCTGGAATTGTCGGCGGCTGCTGCTGATCCAGTCCCCGGGTCGAAGAGCCGTGGAAATCTACGCGAAGCAAGAAGCAATACCGTCGGCAGAAGCATCGTCAGGAGCAGGTCCTTGACGCCCTCTCCATATTGTCTTCCCGGACTAGGCCATTGCTCGCTCCACAGGTCGGCGATTTCGTTCGTGCAGGTCAGTACCAATACCACCAGCCAGGGTTGCCAGTTCGTCACCGGCTTTCGAATCAGCAATGCAGCGGTCAGGAGGATCAGGACGCCGGCGATGACGTGAAGCGAGTCGAGGCTGAATGCCAGTGACCGCTCGACGAACTCCTTCGTCTCTGCCCACGACTTGACGATCGCCTGAATATCCGTCGAGAGCCGGTCGAGACCCATATCCAAGTCTAGAATCTGGCTAGCCGGTCGCGGGTGAGCAGGGTCCGAGTGTCGGCCTGGCTTGGCAGAACGCTCGTTTCGAGCAGCTGCAGCAACACATCGTCGAAGATCAGCCCAACCGCAATGTTGGGCCAGGGGGATGGGGTATCGTTCGGGTGGGCCATTATCGGCCCATGCCAAGGAAACGGCGATTCGCCAAGGGGCGAGCGAAAAGGCCCTAGGCGGCGACGGCCACCGACTCCTCCTGCGCCCGAAGCCAGGACTGGAACATTAGTATCGCCCAGATGGCCGGAGTCGATTCGCGACGGCCGGAGAGATGATCCCGCCAGCGTCGACCGACCAAGTTGGCGTCGAGCCAGCCTTCGGCGACCATCCGCGCTGGATCGAGCAGCTCTTCCGCCCACGGCCGAAGCGGGCCCTTGATCCATTCGCCAACCGGCACGGCGAAACCCGCTTTGGGTCGATCGAAGAGGGATTGCGGCGCCTCGCGATAAAGCAACTTGCGCAGGATCTGCTTGCCGCTGCCGTCTCGGATCTTCATCGCCAGCGGAATGCACGCCGCCAGCTCGGCGACACGATGATCGAGGAAGGGTACACGGGTCTCGAGACTGACTGCCATTGACGCCCGATCGACCTTGCAAAGGATGTCGTCGGGCAAGTAGGAGACGGCGTCAAAATACATCATGCGCAACGAGTCTGACGCACCCGCGGCGAAATCTATGTCCAGTGGCAGTTCCGGCTCGCTAGAGCCGAGTACTGGCGACTGCTCCAGGCTCCATTCATCGAGGAAGCTCGCATAGACGTGGTTGAACGAGCGTGCCGAACCGGCGATACGGAGTGTCTTCTGGATCTTAGCTCCGAGGTGTGGCTGGATCCGCCCAGGGAGCAGTGCTGCCACGCCGGACCAAAAGGACGACGGCAGACGCGCCAGCTGCGATCCCGCCAGCGAGCGCACGAAGAGCGGCACTCGCTGCAGATGCTGCCAGAGCTTCGGTGCCAAGAAATGCCGATTGTAGCCGCCGAATAATTCGTCGCCACCGTCGCCGGTCAGTGCCACCGTCACCTGCTCACGGGCGAATTGGCTGACTAGAAAGGTTGGAATTTGCGAACTATCGGCGAAGGGCTCGTCGTAAATTCCGCCGAGCAACGGAATTACATCGCGGGCTTCCTTGACCGTGACGTAGTGCTCGTTGTGGACTGTGCCGAAGTGCGCGGCCACTGCCTTGGCGTGCTCGGCTTCGTTGAAGCCGGCCTCCTCGAAGCCGATCGAGAAGGTGCGGACTGACGTCGGACTGTACTTTTGGTAGAGGGCGACGATGGTCGAGCTGTCGATGCCGCCGGACAGGAAGGCGCCAACCGGCACGTCGGCCACCGACTGGCCGTGGATGGCGCGGGTCAGCACCCGTTCCAACTCGTCGAGCGCCTCGTCCTCGTCGGCGATCGGCTGCTGGAGCCCGCGGCGTATGACGTCGCGATAGGACCAGTAACGGTGCAGGTTGAGGCCGCCGACTTGCGCGCCCTCCTGCGGCGGCTCATTAAGCGGTTGCTGCGCCGCCTCCACGGTAAGGGTCAGCAGGCAGCCGGGCGGCAGCTTGAAAATCCGGTGGTAGATCGACAGCGGCGCCGGGATATAGGTGCGTGAGGCAAACAGGCCGAGCGCTCGGCGGTGGACTGGATTGTCAAAGCGCGGATGTGCCCTGAGCGCCTTCAGCTCGGAGGCGAAGACGAAATCCTTGCCGATCCAGCCGTAGTAGAGCGGCTTTTCGCCGAAACGGTCACGCACAAGGCTGAGGGTGCGGCTATGCCGGTCCCAAAGAGCGAAGGCGAACATTCCCACTGCCTTTGCTAGGGTGCGTTCCAGCCCCCACGCAGCAATCGTTTCGAGCAGCGTCTCGCTATCCGAATGGCCACGCCAGCCCCCCGAAGGAATGGCTTCAGCCTCTTCTAGCTCTGATCTGAGCTCCAGATGGTTGTAGATTTCGCCGTTGAAAGTGATGACGTAGCGACCGTTCGCTGAATGCATGGGCTGGTGCCCTTGGGGCGACAAATCGATGATCGAAAGTCGGCGGTGACCCAAGCCCACTCCAGCATCGGAATCGATCCACACGCCCTCATCGTCAGGACCGCGATGACGGAGTGGGACAATCAGTCGCCAGAGTAACTTCTCGTTAAGCGCCCCTCTGGTGACGAGCCCCGTAATACCGCACATCGTCAGGAAGCCTCCATTTGCGGCGCTGTCTAGCGCTCCCTCCGATGAACAGCAATTCCGAGCGCACCGCTCGCGTTACGATCGCACTGACTTCTCCTCAGATGCAGCGGGTCTGCGCTGCACTACACGTGTAAGAAGCTGCTCCCAGCGCTCGACCATTCGCTCGACCGAAAAGTCCGACACCGAGGCGGGAGCCGCGGCGGCCATTCGGGCGCGCTCGTCCGCTGAACCCATCAGCAGCGCGAGCCCATTAGCCAGTGCGGACACCCGATCCAAACCCGCAACCAACAGCCCCGTCTCGTTGTTGATCACTAGCTCATTTGTGCCGGGGCAATCGGCAAAGCCGACGACGGGTAGGCCGCGGGCAAGCGCTTCCGCCGTCACCAGACCGAAGCTTTCGTAGCGCGAGGAGATCGCGAACAGCTGCGCTCGAAGGTATTCGGAATCGATATCCGAAACGGCCCCCGGTAGACGCACGCGCTGGTCAACACCTAGTTCTCGCGTCAAGGCCTTGAGTTGCTCCCTCAGGCGTCCTTCGCCGAGGATGCGGAGGCTCCAATCGGGGAAGCGGGGGGCGATCGCCGAGAACGCCCTGATAAGCGTCTCATGGTCCTTCTGCGGCTCGAGCCGCCCAACCGAGAGCAGGACCTTCTCCACCCGCCCGGCGACGTCGGCGATGCGACCATCGGCCCCGGCAACTGCATTGGCAATGGCGGTCATCTTGCGGCGCAGCTGGGGCGGGAAAGTCTGCCGGGCTGGTTCCGACACTGCTGTGAAGGCATCGAGTGTCAGAGCGCTGGCCCAGAGCGAAAGCCTCTCGAGCGGTTTGTCAGCATAGTGGCTCCAGACGATATGCTCGCTGCCGACCCCCGGGATCCCGGTCGCCGCCCTCGCAAGTGCAAGCGGGAAATAGGCGCTGTGCATGAAGCCCACAGCGACGTCGGGCGTCAGTTTAAGAAGCGCTTTTCGCAGGCGGGCGACGCTCATCACGGATGACAGTGAGCCGGGTCGGTGCCCGCGCGGCCCCTTGCCGATCCAAACCCGTCGGACCGCCTCGTCCACCGGGTAAAAATCGGACGTGCCCGGTGGGTCGAATGTAAGCAGCGAAACGTTGTGTCTCCTGTCGGCGAGGCCGGAAATTATCTGCACTAGAAGGCGCTCGGCACCGCCGCCAGCGAGGTGCATGGTCTTGATTACAAACAGGATTTTCATTCCGCGCCTGCCTTGGCGACGAACGTCTCGACGTGCGCTTCGAACGAATAATGGCCGGTGGTCTTCTGCGCTTCACGTCCCTTCGCACGTGCGGCCGCGGGATCCTTGAGGATTGACAGCAGCGCCTGCTCCAGCGCGGCGACGTCGCCCTGCGGCACGAGATAGGCGCTCCTCTGGTCGAGGAGCTGGCGAAAAATCGCGTTGTCCCACGCCAGGACGATTCGGGCGGCGGCCATCTGCTCGAGCAGAGCGTTCGAAACGCTGCCGCCACCGTGCTGGTCCGACTTGTGAGCGAGGCCGACGCAGACGTGCACGCTGCGCAGCAGCGAGGGCAGATCGGCGTTAGGCAAGGGATCGTGAAAGACGAGCCGGTCGGCGAGTGGCGCCCGCTTCGCTTGTTTCTCGTAAGGACCGAAACCGACCACGTGACACTCGAACCTCTGGTCGAGGCCAATCCGCTCGGCGAGCTCGAGGCTGCGAGCTGGGCCGATCAACGCGCGTGGCAGGTAATGCGATTTCTCGTCCCAAAGGATGTTGCGCAGCCAGACGACCCTGGCGCACCGGCTGAAGGCGGAGCTAAGGAGGATCGCGCTGAACTCGATCCGGGAGCCCACGGACAGCACCAGGTCCGGGGCCTCGCGTCTTCGCCTGCTCAACGCGCGCGGCGCCTGCGCGAAAACGGACAAAATTGGGAAACGCGACCGGGTCGATCTGAAAAAATGTGTTCTCAGGAACGAATTGCCCCCGACCGTGGCCGATAGATCCGGCGCTGTGTCGGGCTCCCCTCCCTCAGGCCGAACAGGTTGAGACTGAGTGTCGGCAGCCGCCGGAGTAGCCGCGGGATGAAATTGTACGCCCAAGTCTCGCGCCCCCTGTCGCCGCGGCCGAAGTTGGAGACCATTCCAAGGTCGATTTCGGGACCGGAGCCGCTCGTGCCCAGTGTCGTTTCGACCGCGTCGGAGCAAGCTGGATCTACAGCCGACACGGCTTGATCACCAATCGTATCGCTTGCTCCGGCGCAGCGCCGGGCTAGCCCTGCCCGGCACGCCGGCCGATCTGCGCCCGCACGCGACCCAATAAGGTACTGAATCGCGAAACTCGATTGCCTCTAGGCCACAGCGCATCATCATCGCCTCGATCTCGGCGCGCGTGAAGCGTTGCTCCAGCCGCGTTCCGAAGCGGTCGAGCGCGTCGGTGCGCATGCTGTAAAAGCTTCTGTTCCGGTACGCGCTGAGCGGCAGGTTCTCGACATTGCCGCCGATCCGCTCGAGGAGCAGCGCACCCCGGGCCAGCGGGTAGTAAACCAAGCCGGCGATCAGTGTCGTGCTGTACTTGCGCACCGGAAATGGAGCACGCGAAATGATGCGGCGCCCCACCTCCGTCACCTTCCACAGCGGCCGGAACCAGGCCGGACGATTTTCGAAGGCGTAGTAAATGTAGACCAGCAACGGCGCTCCCGTCTTGAGCTTGCGCACGCACGCCGCCATCGCCGCTTCGGTGTCCGGGATGTGGTGTAGCACGCCGAGCGCATAGCCGAAGTCTTGGCTATTATCCCCAACAGGTATTTCGTCGACGCCGCCGTGATGGAAAGTAACGTTCGGCCGGTCGGTCAGCCGGCGCCGCGCGACCTCGAGCGCCCTAGCCGCGGGCTCGATACAATGCAGGTGGCCGACCTGCTCGGCGACCAGCGCAGCCCAGCGGCCGGTGCCGCAGCCGAGGTCGAAACCCTCTGCGTCCGGCGGGAGCTCGCTGAACGGGAAAATGGAGAAATATTCGTCAAATAGCTGACGGTGCTCGGCCGAGCTGAGGCCTTCCTGCGTATAGGTGCCCCACTCCTCTCCGAAACCTTCGACGGTTTCAGGGTCGATATTGCCGGTGCGGGTTAGGTGAGTCACTGCATCAAGTCCGCTCTACGAGGCTGCACGGCTAAACGAATACCAAGACCGGGGCACGATACTCGCGTGAAGTGCCCATGACCCTTCGCGCACTTCGGGTCTAGCGGCAAGCGCCTGTTTCCACTGTGCTGCATCGGCACAGGACCTTTTCGCCGCACTCGGTTCTGTTCGGAGATTGCGACCATAACCCGGTCGGTCTAGTCGCGCCCGATGCGCGGAGCTGAAACGCTGAGCAAGCCTGATCAGCACAAGGAATGGATCAAGAACCTCAGGACGGACTAGGGCCAAGACTCATAACCACCACATGATGGCGGCGGCGAGGTGGATGTTGCCGAGGAAGTTGGCGGCGAGTTTGTCGTAGCGGGTGGCGAGGCGTCGGCAGTCTTTGAGTCGGCAGAACATGC
>JBPCOC010000003.1:0-28274 GCA_051000635.1 Sphingomicrobium sp.
GGCTACGGCCTTGACGAAGAATCCCATGAACCCAAGCCGGATGCCGTGCTTCTTCTCGAACAGATCCTTGTAGCGGGCGCGCGCCTCGATCACCGCCGACATGTCGACGTCGTTGAAGGTGGTCAGCAACGCCGCCGAATTCTGCGCCTCCTTCAGCCGCTTCGCGATGGTCCGGCGAAGCCTCGACATCGGCACGCGCTCTTCCTTGCGCCCAGAGGCGTCATCCCGGCGAAGGCCGGGATCTCGGGGAGAAGTTGCACCGGCGGTTACTTGTCCGGAGGCCTCTGCCTTCGCCTGGGCGACGGGCTGGACTCCCGCCTTCTGCGCCTCCGCGGCGGCGATCACGTAGTCCTTGGTCAGCCGCCCGTCCTTGCCGGTGCCCTTGATCCGGCTCGGATCGACATGATGCTCGAGCACCGCTCGCCGGACCGCCGGCGACAGGGTCATGATCTGGTCGGAATCGGACGTCTCGACGCCGTCCTTCGCCGGCTCGGCTTCCGGCGCCTCATCCGTTTCCGCTTCACGCGGGGCCGGGTTTTCGCCTGCTCCTGCGGGATTGGTCTGGGTCGATTCGGTGCTTTCCTCGGCAGCCGCGCCGCCCTTCGACTCCTCGTCGATACGGGCGATGATTGCTCCCACCTCGACGCTTTCACCCTCGTCCACCAGCGTTTCCGACAGCACTCCGGCAGCCGGGGACGGGACCTCGACCGTCACCTTGTCGTTCTCCAGGCTGGCGATCGGCTCGTCGGCGGCGACGGCGTCGCCCGACTTCTTCAGCCACTGCGCGAGCGTGCCCTCGGTGATCGACTCCCCAAGCGCCGGGACTTTCACGTCAGTGGCCATGTTGCTCCCTTGCTTCCCTATGACGCCTGGCGCGCTGCCTGCGGCTGTGCGGGGCTGCTATGCCCCAGAGCGTCGGCGATCAAGGCCGCCTGCTCCTTCGCGTGCCGCTTGGCGAGCCCGGTCGCCGGCGACGCCGACGGAGGGCGCCCGACGTAGCGGGGGCGCATGCCCTTTAGCCCGGCCTCCTCGAGGCACGATTCGAGCAGCGGCTCGACGAAGAACCAGGCGCCGTTGTTCTTCGGCTCTTCCTGTGCCCAGACGAGCTCCTCGAGTTTCGGGAGCGCCTTCAGCCGCTCCACCAGGGGCTCGGACGGGTACGGGTAGAGCTGCTCGATCCGGACGATCTGCACGTGCTCGCCGCCGGCCTCGTCGCGCGCCTCCATCAGTTCGTAGGCGAGCTTGCCCGAGCATAGCACCAGGCGCCGGGTCTCGCCTTCGGCGGGCGGGTTGAGGTCGCTGACGATCCGCCGGAAATGGCTGTCGCCGGTGAACTCGTCGATCGCCGAGACCGCGAGCTTGTGGCGCAGAAGCGACTTGGGAGTCATCAACACCAGCGGCTTTCGGAACGGCCGAAGCAGTTGGCGCCTGAGGATGTGGAAATAATTGGACGGCGTGGTGCAGTTCGCGACCTGCATATTGTCTTCGGCGCACAGCTGCAGGTAGCGCTCGAGCCGTGCGGAGCTGTGCTCCGGCCCTTGGCCTTCGAACCCGTGCGGCAGGAGCAGCACCAGCCCGCTCGCCCGCAGCCATTTCGCTTCGCCGCTGGCGATGAACTGGTCGATGATCACCTGGGCCCCGTTGGCGAAATCGCCGAACTGCGCTTCCCAGCATACGAGGGTCTTCGGGTCGGCCAGCGAATAGCCATATTCGAACCCTAGCACTCCGAATTCGCTAAGGGGCGAATCGCGCACCTCGAAACGGCCGCCTTCGATGCTGTCGAGCGGGATATATTTCTCGCCGCTGCCCTGGTCGCTCCAGACCGCGTGCCGCTGGCTGAAGGTCCCGCGCCCGCTGTCCTGCCCCGACAAACGGACACTGTGGCCCTCGGCGATGAGCGTTCCGAAGGCGAGCGCTTCCGCGGTCGCCCAGTCGAACCCCTGGCCGGTGTCGAACATCGACTTCTTGGCGTCGAGGATTCGCTTCAGCGTCTTGTGGATGTGGAAGCCGTCGGGGACGGCCGCAAGCGCTTCGCCGACCTTGCACAGAAGGTCCTTGGAAACGGCGGTGTTGATGTTGCGGCGGCCGAGCACCGGCTCGTCGGGCCTGCCGAGCCCGCTCCACCGGCCCTCGAACCAATCGGCCTTGTTCGGCAAATAGCTTCCCGCCGCCTCGAACTCCTCGTTGAGGTGGGAGATGTAGTCCTCGCGGTGATTGTCGATCCACTGCTTGTCGACGACGCCTTCTTCGACCAGGCGATTGCCGTAGATCTCGCTGATCGGCGGCTGGTTGCGGATCGCCGAATACATCTGCGGCTGAGTGAAGCTCGGCTCGTCGCCCTCGTTGTGGCCGAAGCGTCGGTAGCACCACATATCGATGACGATGTCGCGGCCGAACGTCTGGCGGAACTCGATCGCCAGCTTGCAGCAGAATGTGACCGCCTCCGGATCGTCGCCGTTGACGTGCAGGATCGGCGCCTGGACCGATTTGGCGATATCGGACGGGTAGGGCGACGAGCGGGCGAACTGGGGGCTGGTCGTGAAGCCGACCTGGTTGTTGATGATGAAATGCAGGGTTCCTCCGGTGCCGTATCCGGGAAGCCCCGACAGGCTGAGGCATTCGGCAACGACTCCCTGGCCGGCGAACGCGGCATCGCCATGCAGCAGGATCGGGAGCACTGTCTTGCCGTGCTTGTCGCCCTTGTAGGTCATCGTCGCCCGGGCCTTGCCGAGCACCACCGGGTCGACCGCCTCCAGGTGCGACGGATTGGGGAGCAGCGACAGATGCACGCGTACGTCGTCGAACACCCGGTCGGACGAGGTTCCGAGGTGGTATTTGACATCGCCCGAGCCGCCGACGTCGGCGGGATTGGTCGCTCCGCCGCCGAATTCGTGGAAAATCGCGCGATAGGGCTTGCCCATGACGTTGGACAGGACGTTGAGCCTGCCGCGGTGGGACATGCCGATATTGATCTCTTCGACGCCCAGCTGGCCGCCATATTTGATAACCGCCTCAAGCGCAGGAATTGCGCTCTCGCCGCCGTCGAGGCCGAAGCGCTTGGTTCCGACATATTTGCGGGCGAGGAATTTCTCCCATTGCTCGGCTTCGATGACCTTGGCGAGGATCGCCTGCTTGCCGTTGGCGGTGAACTGGACGGTCTCGGCCTTGCCCTCGATCCGCTCCTGGATGAAGCGCCGCTCCTCCAGGTCGTTGATGTGCATGTACTCGACGCCGATCGTGCCGCAGTAATTCTGCTGCAGGCAGTCGACGATTTCCCGAATGGTCGCGCGCTCGAAGCCGAGCACTCCGCCGATCCAGACATGCCGGTCGAGGTCGGCGTCGGAAAAGCCGTGATAGGCAGGCGTCAGGTCGGCCGGAACGTCGCTGTGATGAAGCCCGAGCGGGTCGAGCTTTGCCGCGAGATGGCCCCGCACGCGGTAGGTGCGAATCAGCATCATCGCACGGATCGAATCCTCGGCGGCGCGGCGGGTCTCGGCGGGGTCGGCAGTGGTCGCTGCCGCATCTTGCCGGGCGGCCTTCTTCACCGCTTCAATTGTCGCCTGGGTCGGGTCGAGGCCGAGGTTCAGCTCGTCTAGCTCCGCCAGCGGCCAGTTCGGCCGCGCCCAGCTTGGGCCTTCCTCGGGCTGAATCAGGATCGGTTGGTCGTCGGCCATCTCGCTATGCCGCAAGCAGCTCCTTGAGCGTCTTTCCAAGCTCAGATGGGCTTGGGGACACCGTTATTCCAGCCGCTTCCATCGCCTCGATCTTGCTTTGGGCGTCGCCCTTGCCTCCGGAGACAATCGCTCCGGCATGGCCCATCCGGCGTCCGGGCGGTGCGGTCCGGCCGGCGATGAAGCCGACTACCGGCTTTTTGCGGCCGCGCTTCGCCTCGTCGGCGAGGAATTGCGCGGCATCCTCCTCGGCGCTTCCGCCGATCTCCCCGATCATGACGATCGACTCGGTTTCATCGTCGGCCAGGAACATCTCCAGCACGTCGATGAAGTTCGTGCCGTGGACGGGATCGCCGCCGATTCCGATGGCGGTCGACTGGCCGAGGCCTTCGTTGCTCGTCTGGAACACCGCTTCGTAGGTCAGGGTGCCGGACCGGCTGACGATTCCGACGCTGCCCTTCTTGAAGATATTGCCCGGCATGATCCCGATCTTGCACTCGCCCGGAGTGAGGACACCCGGGCAATTGGGCCCGATCAGCCGCGAACTGGAGCCGCACAGTGCCCGTTTCACCTTGACCATGTCGAGCACCGGGATCCCCTCGGTAATGGCGACGATCAGCGGGACCTGCGCATCGATCGCCTCGAGGATCGAATCGGCGGCAAAGGGCGGCGGGACGTAGATAACGCTTGCGCTCGCGCCGGTCGCCTCGACAGCTTCGCCGACGGTGTCGAACACCGGCAGGCCGAGATGCTCGGTCCCGCCTTTGCCCGGCGTGACCCCGGCGACCATCTTGCTCCCGTAATCGAGCGCCTGGCGCGTATGGAAGGTGCCGGTGTCTCCGGTCATCCCCTGCGTGATGACCGTGGTGCTGCTGTCGACGAGGATGCTCACAGTCAGACCTTACGAAAGTGAGCTGTCGATGTTCCGGCAGGCATCGAGCAGCTCTTTCACCGAATCGACGCTGGCCTGGAAATTGGCTCGGGCCTCGTCGTTCAGTTCGATCTCCACGACCCGCTCGACCCCGCCCGCTCCGATCACCACCGGAACGCCGACATACAGATCGTTGACTCCATATTGGCCGGTGAGGTGGGCTGCGCAGGGAAGCACCCTCTTTTTGTCCCTCAAATAGCTCTCGGCCATCACGATGGCGCTCGTGGCCGGAGCGTAATAGGCGCTTCCGGTCTTCAAAAGGCCGACGATCTCGCCGCCGCCGCCGCGGGTGCGCTTGACGATCGCGTCGATGCGCTCCTGCGTCGACCAGCCCATCTTGACGAGGTCGGGGATCGGGATCCCGGCGACGGTCGAATATTCGACCACCGGCACCATCGTGTCGCCGTGGCCGCCGAGAACGAAGGCGGTCACGTCCTCGACGCTGACCTGGAATTCCTCGGCCAGGAAGTGGCGGAACCGGGCGCTGTCGAGCACTCCGGCCATTCCGACCACCATGTTGTGCGGCTGGCCCGAGAACTCGCGAAGCGCCCACACCATCGCGTCGAGCGGGTTGGTGATGCAGATGACGAAGCTGTCCGGGGCGTTGTTTCTGATGCCTTCGCCGACCGCCTTCATCACCTTGAGGTTGATCCCGAGCAGGTCGTCGCGGCTCATTCCCGGCTTGCGCGGCACTCCGGCGGTGACGATGCACACGTCGGCCCCTTCGATGTCCGAATAATCGGAGGTGCCTTTGAGACTGGAGTCGAAGTCGTCGACCGGCCCTGCCTGGGCGATGTCGAGCGCTTTGCCTTCCGGAATGCCTTCGGCGATGTCGAACAGGACGATGTCGCCGAGCTCGCGCATTGCCGCGAGGTGGGCGAGCGTGCCGCCGATCATTCCAGAGCCGATCAACGCGATCTTGTTACGGGCCATGTGGCTGATCAAACCTTTCCTGTGCGTCGGACGGCGGCCTTTACGAAACAAGGCTGCGGGCAGGGCGGCGTCCGCTTAGCTCGCGAGACGGGGCACGGCAACCGCTCCGTAGCGGCGGTTAGTTCGCAGGTTCGGTGGAATTGCGCTCGGGCTGGCCAAGCGAATTATCGTCGATGTCGGCGAGCGCGTTGGGCGCCGAATCGAGCATCTCGGAAGCATTGTCGAGCTGCTCATGCTCTTCGGCTGAGGGCGTCGTCTGCTCGCCGCAGGCGCTGAGGAGTAGCGCCAATAGAAGAGGGCCGCATGCCCAAGGAAGCATGCGGCCCTTGTTCATTGTGCCGCGACCTTACTGGGTGTTAGCGGCCATATCGTCGACTGCCTCCTGGGCATTCTCGATCGACTCACCCGCATTCTTGAGAGCGTTCTCGGCCACGTCCTCCGAGCTCATATCGTTCATCGCCATGTTCATGTCGGTCTCCGCCGCATTCTCGGCGAAGAGGTCATTCTCGGCGGCGTTGTTTGCTTGGTTGTCCTGCGCGCAGGCGGCAAGGCCGAGCGCGAGGACCGCAACGGTCACTGCAACTTTCTTCATGATCGTTCCACTCCGTCAATCTAGCCCCTGTTTGGGCCGTGGGCTCGGCCTGTCGCGCGAATCACGCAGGCCAGCGCGCGGCATTACAGACGAGGGGACCGTCGCGCAATTAACTTGAAATGCGGCTCCGCGTCTCCCTCAACCGCTGGGCCCCTAATAGCAGCGGATGTTCGTTTGACCATATAAAGATTTCTTTATATGTCCTGCGGTGCAATGGCTACGCTTCCGCTCGCCGATTTTTTCCAGGCCGTGTCTGACCCGACGCGGTTGAGAATCCTCGCGCTTTTGAATCGAATGGAGCTTTCGGTGGGGGAGCTCGCACAGCTTCTCGAGCAGAGTCAGCCGCGCGTTTCGCGTCATGTCCGGATCCTCGCCGACGCCCGAATCGTCGACCGGCGCAAGGAGGGGAGTTGGGTTTTCCTCGCAATCGCCGATCCGGAGCGCACCGGCCCGCTGCTGGAGCTGATCGACGCCTGGACGGACGAGCGGAGCCGGGCCGTATTCGACGAGGATTCGGCGCGGCTGGATGCGGTGAGGGCCGACCGCGCCGAAGCGGCTGCCCGCTATTTCGCGGCGCAAGCGCAGGTGTGGGATTCGATTCGTTCGCTTCACGTTGCCGAAACGGAGGTCGAGCGGGCGATCGAGCGGGCGCTCGGCCGTCGAGGCTTTAGCACTCTGGTCGACATTGGCACCGGGACCGGCAGGATGATCGAGCTGTTCGGTCCCCGGGCAAATGAGGCGATCGGGATCGACCGCTCGTCGGAGATGCTCCGGCTCGCCCGGGCGAAGCTGGAGGCGGCCGGAGTGCGCTCGAGCTTGCGCCAGGGCGATATGTACGCACTTCCGCTCGCCGACGGCAGCGCCGACTGCGTCATCATCCACCAGGTGCTTCACTATGCGCATGCGCCGGCGGACGCGATCGCCGAAGCCGCTCGAGTGATCGCTCCGGGCGGCACTTTGCTCGTCGTCGATTTCGCCGCTCACGACCGCGAGGAATTGCGTGCCCGCGATGCGCACCTGCGCCTTGGCTTCGCCGATGAGGTGATGGCAGGCTGGTTCGCCTCGGCCGGCCTGGAAGTCGACCATGTCGAGCACCTCGAAGGCGGCGAGCTGACCGTGACTCTGTGGCGCGGGGCGAAACCGTCAGCGCGGAAGCGAAAGGCAGCATGAATCGCCACCCGCTTGAGCAGCTGAGCCACCATGACCCGCTGTTCGCGCAGGCGCGCGGCGACATCCAGGTCAGCTTCGAATTCTTTCCACCGAAAACGGAGACGATGGCCGAGACGCTGTGGCAGTCGATCCAGACTCTCGCGCCGCTCAATCCGAGGTTCGTCTCGGTCACTTATGGCGCCGGCGGCTCCACTCGCGAGCGGACCCACGCGACTGTCGAGCGGATCCTCAACGAAACCGACCTGACACCGGCGGCGCATCTCACCTGCGTCGGGGCAACCCGCGAAGAGGTTGACGCCGTCGCCCGCGATTATTGGGAAATGGGGGTCCGGAACCTGGTCGCCTTGCGCGGCGACCCGCCCGAACAAGGCGGGCGTTATTCGCCCCACCCCGGCGGTTACGCCAATGCCGCCGAGCTGGTCGAGGGCCTGAAGCGAATCGCTCCTTTCGACATTTCCGTTGCCGCCTATCCGGAAGTTCACCCCGACAGCGGCTGCCGCGAAGCCGATCTTGAGAATTTGAAGCGCAAGATCGATGCGGGGGCCGATCGAGCGATCACGCAATTCTTCTTCTCGGCCGAATCCTTCTTCCGGTTCCAGGAGGCTGCCGCCGCCGCCGGGATGGACATCGAGATCGTGCCGGGGATCCTTCCGGTTTCCAACGTCGCCCAGACCCGCAAGTTCGCCCGCAGCTGCGGAGCCGCCATACCGAAGTGGCTGGACGAAATGTTCGAGGGCCTCGACGAGCTTCCAGGCGCTCGGCAGCTGATTGCCGCGACAGTCGCCGCAGAGCTGTGCGGCCGGCTCTATGCGGGGGGCGTGCGGCAATTTCACTTCTACACGCTCAACCGCGCCGAGCTCAGCTATGCGATCTGCCACCTGCTCGGGGTTCGGGCGAAATGACCCGTTCGACAGGCTCAGGGCAGGGCGCCGCCTCCAGGTTCAAAGCCGAAGCTGCCAGGCGGCTCCTGATCAAGGACGGCGCCTACGGGACTCTGATCCAGGCCGAACGGCTGCCGGGCGAAGCCTATTCCGGCGGGCTTGACCTGGCGAAGGACCAGCGCGGCAACAACGACCTGCTCAACCTCACCCAGCCCGGCATCGTCCGGAAAATCTGCGAGAGTTTCGCCGATTCGAGTGCCGACGTGCTCGCCACCAACACGTTCAATGCCAACCGTATCAGCCAGGCGGATTATGGAGCCGAGGAGCTGGTCAGCGACGTCAATCGCGCAGCGGCGCGAATCACGCGTGAGGTCGCCGATTCGCGGAGTGACGGCAAGCCGCGGTGGGTCGCCGGAGCGATCGGGCCGACCAACAAGACGCTGTCGCTTTCGCCGGACGTCAACGACCCCGCCTTCCGGGAAGTCGACTTCGACACCATGAAGGCGGTGTACCGCGAGCAGATCGACGCTTTGGTCGAGGGCGGTGTCGATTTCATCCTCGTCGAAACCGTCTTCGACACGTTGAACGCCAAGTCGGCGATCCTCGCCACGCTCGAGGCCGGACGGGCGCTCGGACGCGAGCTTCCGTTGATGATCTCGATGACCCTCACCGACCTTTCGGGCCGCAACCTTTCCGGCCACACGGTCGAGGCCTTCTGGGCAAGCGTCAGGCACGCCAAACCGCTGACGATCGGCCTCAACTGCTCGTTCGGAGCGCAGCAGCTTCGCCCGCACCTCGCCGCGCTTTCGGCAACCGCCGAGACGCTCGTGATGGCCTATCCCAACGCCGGCCTTCCCAACGAGCTCGGCGAGTATGACGAGGCGGCCGCCGAGACGGCGGCGCAGGTGTCGGAATGGGTTCGCGACGGCCTCGTCAACGTCGTCGGCGGCTGTTGCGGGACCACGCCTGCGCATATCGCCGCAATCGCAGAGGTCGCTGCCGGCAAGCCGCCGCGCAAGCTTCCGGCTCCGCACCGCCAGACCCTGCTCGCCGGGCTTGAGCCGATGGTGATCGCCGCGTGAACGAGGTTGCCAAAGTCCTCGCCGAATCCGAGGCCGGTTTTGCCGCTGCCGGGGCCCGCTTCGTCAACATCGGCGAGCGCACCAACGTCACCGGCTCGGCAAAATTCAAGAAGCTGATCCTCGGCGGCGACTATGACGCTGCGGTGGAGGTCGCTCGAAGCCAGGTCGAGAACGGCGCCCAGATCATCGACGTCAACATGGACGAAGCGCTGCTCGATTCAGAAGCAGCGATGACGACGTTCCTCAAGCGGATTACGGCCGAGCCCGACATTGCCCGCGTTCCGGTGATGATCGACAGCTCGAAATGGAGCGTGATCGAAGCAGGCCTCAAATGCGTCTCCGGAAAGCCGATCGTCAATTCGATATCCCTGAAGGAAGGCGAGGTGCCGTTCCTCGAGTTCGCCGCCAAGTGCAGGGCCTATGGAGCAGCGGTCGTCGTCATGGCGTTCGACGAAACCGGCCAGGCCGACAGCGCCGGGCGCAAGGTCGAGATCTGCGAGCGCGCCTACCGGCTGCTCGTCGAGGACGGCACCGCTCCCGAAGACATCATTTTCGACCCCAACATCTTCGCCGTCGCGACCGGAATCGACGAGCATCGCCGCTATGCACTCGATTTCATCGAGGCTGCCGGCGAAATCCGCCGCCGCTGCCCAGGAGTCCACATTTCCGGAGGATTGTCGAACCTCAGCTTCTCGTTCCGCGGCAATGAAGTGGTCCGACGAGCGATGCACAGCGTGTTCCTCTATCATGCCATTCCCGCGGGGCTGGACATGGCCATCGTCAATGCCGGCCAGCTCGACGTCTACGACGCCATCGACCCCGAGCTTCGCGAGGCTGTCGAGGACGTCATCCTCGACCGCCGCGATGATTCGACCGAGCGGCTGGTCGATCTCGCCGAACGCTTCAAGGGCACCGATGCGGCGACCGAGAAAGCCGCCGCGGAATGGCGCGGGCTCCCTGTCGGCGAGCGGCTTTCCTACGCGCTGGTGAAGGGCATCGACGCGAATATCGTCGACGACACCGAGGAAGCGCGCCAGCAATTCGCCCGTCCGATCGAGGTGATCGAAGGTCCGCTGATGGACGGGATGAACGTCGTCGGCGACCTGTTCGGCTCGGGCAAGATGTTCCTTCCCCAGGTGGTGAAGTCGGCGCGGGTCATGAAGAAGGCCGTCGCCCACCTCATTCCCTTCATCGAGAAGGAGAAGGAGGAGAAAGGAGTCACCCAGGGCAAGGGCCGGATCGTGATGGCGACGGTCAAAGGCGACGTTCACGACATCGGCAAGAATATCGTCGGCGTGGTCCTTCAGTGCAACGGATACGAGGTGATCGACCTAGGGGTGATGGTGCCGTGGCAGGACATCCTCAAGGCCGCCAACGACAACCAGGCCCACATGATCGGCCTGTCGGGGCTGATCACTCCCTCGCTCGACGAAATGGTCACGGTCGCGGGCGAGATGCAGCGGCTTGGCCTGACGACCCCGCTGCTGATCGGCGGAGCGACGACCAGCAAGGCGCACACGGCGCTTCGGATCGATCCGGCTTACGAAGGGCCGGTGATCTACGTCCTCGACGCCAGCCGGGCGGTCGGGGTCGCCTCGTCGCTGGTCTCGGACACCCAGCGCGAGCCGCTGATCGCCAGGACCGCCGAGGATTACGACAAGCTCAGGAAATCGCGCGAGCGCGCCGGCCACAGTGAGCTTGCGAGCCTCGACGAGGCACGGGCCAATGCGTTTCCATACGATCTCTCGGGGCAAGCGCCGCCGCCGAAGCGGCCGGGCCTTCACCAGTTCGGGGAATGGCCGCTTCGCGACCTCAAAGCCTCGATCGACTGGACTCCCTTCTTCCGGGCCTGGGAGCTTGCCGGCAATTATCCGGCGATCCTCGACGATCCCGTCGTCGGCGAAAGCGCGAGGAGCCTGTTCGAGGATGCCCAGGCCATGCTCGACAGGATCATCGCCGAGCGCTGGGTCACTCCAAAAGCGACGGTTGGGCTGTGGCGCTGCAAACGCGAGGGCGACGACGTGCTGGTGCTCGTCGGCAATGACTGGACGCGAGTTCCTTTCCTGCGCCAGCAGGTGAAGAAGCGGGGCGGCCGCGCGAACATGTGCCTGGCCGACTTCATCAACCCGGAAGGCGAGGACTGGATCGGCGGCTTTGCCGTCGGAATCCACGGGCTCGAACCGCACCTCAAGCGCTTCAAGGCCGAGAATGACGATTATTCCGACATTCTCCTCAAGGCGCTCGCCGACCGGCTCGCCGAGAGCTCGGCCGAGGTGCTTCACGCCAAGGTGCGCAACCGCATCTGGGGCTATGCCGACGAGCATCTGTCGAACGAAGCGCTGATCCGCGAAAAGTATCAGGGGATTCGCCCCGCTCCCGGCTATCCCGCCTGTCCCGATCACAGCCTTAAGCCGATGCTTTTCGAAATGCTGGGCGGCAATCCGGGCGAGGTGACGCTCACCGAGAATTTCGCGATGCTCCCGACCTCGGCGGTGTCGGGCTTCTATTTCGCCCATCGCGACAGCCAGTATTTCGGAGTCGCGCGCATCGGCCGCGACCAGCTCGAGGATTATGCGAGGCGGCGCGGAATCGAAGTCGATACCGCGGAGCGCTGGCTTCGGCCGAACCTGGATTAGCAAACAACCGTTCGTCCCGAGCTTGTCGAGGGAGTGTCTTTCTCTCTAGGGCCGTAGAATGAAGGGCAGGGCTTCGACAGGCTCAGCCCGAACGGTTTGGGAATAGTGATCCGCTTTTTCCTACTTTCGATCGCACTGCTGCTCGCTCCGGCGCTCGGACAAGCGCGCGAGAATGCGATCCAACCCGAGCTTGTCGCCGAAGGGCCGGCCGTTCCGGGCGGCGAGGTCGAGCTTGCGATCGTCATGCGCACCAAGCCGGGATGGCACGGCTATTGGGCCAATCCGGGCGACGCCGGGCTGCCGATGCAGGTGAAGTGGCAGCTGCCGCCCGGCTTTGCGATGGGCCCGCTTCGCTATCCGGTGCCGACGCGCCTCACCATCGCCGGCCTGATGAATTACGTCTACGAGCGCGATTATTCGATTCTGACCCGCCTAGAAGTTCCGGCTGGAGCGCGCGGGACCGTCCCGATCCGCGCCGAGGCTCAGTGGCTCGCCTGCACCGACGAAATCTGCGTTCCCGAGAGCGGCAAGCTGGCGCTCGATCTGCCGGTCGGGACCGGAACTCCCAACCGCGGCCAGTTCGACGAATGGCGGCGGGACTTGCCGCGGCCGCTGGCGAGCCTCGCGCGCTTTGAAATCGCCGGCGATGTGCTCCGCCTCGGAATTCCGCTTCCCGAACATGTGCGCGTCGAGGAGCCGTACGTTTTTCCGGCAGCCGACGGTCCGGTCGACTATGCCGGAAAGCAGAATTTCCGCCGCTCCGGCGACCTCCTGATCGCCGAGCTTCCGAGGCGCCGCGGCGAGCCGGAGCGCCTTTCCGGCGTGCTCGCGCTCGGCGACGGCCGCGGCCTCGAATTCGACGCGGTTCCGGGGGAGGTGCCGGAGGGCGGCAGCCCGCTCGGGCGGCTCGGCAGCGATGCTCTTCTGTGGGCGCTGCTTGGAGCGATCGCCGGCGGAATCCTCCTCAACCTGATGCCCTGCGTGTTCCCGATCCTCGCACTGAAGGCGCTTCACTTGGCGAAGAGCGGCGGTGACGAACGGGAGGCGCGGAGCGACGCCCTGGCCTACGCTGCAGGCGCGATGGTCGGCACGGCGGCGCTCGGCGGTCTGCTGCTTGCGATCCGCGCCGGCGGAAGCGCGGCAGGCTGGGCATTCCAGCTTCAGGACCCGCGCACGATCGTCTTCCTGATGCTGCTTGCAACGGCGATCGCGCTCAATCTTCTCGGCCTGTTCCGGCTGCCGGTGCTCGCCGGCGGAGCCCGCCCGGGCGGCGGCTTCGCGACCGGCGCCCTTGCCGCCTTTGTCGCGACGCCCTGTGCCGGACCGTTCCTGGGCGCAGCGCTTGGAACCGCGCTGCTACTGCCGGCTTCCGGAGCGGTCCTCGTGTTCGCCGCGCTCGGTTTCGGCCTTGCCATCCCATTCCTCGCGATCGCTTTCATCGCGCCTCTTAGAAGGCGGCTTCCGGCGCCCGGCTCGTGGATGGTCAGGCTTCAGCGCTTCCTTGCAATCCCGATGGCGGCGACCGTCGTCGCTACTCTCTGGCTCCTCTACCGCCAGGCGGGAGACGAGGCGCTGCTGGCCGCAATTGCCGCCGCTGCAATGCTTGCGCTTGCGCTGGCGTGGATCGGCTGGATGCAAAGGCAAGGCCGCTCGGCCGGTTTCGCGGCGATAGCGGCCGTGGCGGCCGTGACCGCAGCGGCGGTGATTCTCATCCCGGAGCGACAGGTGTCCACCGCGCAGGCTCCGCAAGGTGCCGAGGCCTGGAGCGAGGCGCGAGTCGCCGAGCATCTGGTAGCAGAACGGCCGGTGTTCGCCTATTTCACCGCCGATTGGTGCCTGACCTGCAAGGTCAATGAAGTCGGGGCGATCGACCGCTCCGAAGTCCGCCGCGCGTTCGACGAGGCGGGGGTGCAGGTGCTGGTCGGCGACTGGACCAACGGGGACCCGGCGATCACCCGGCTGCTCGAGGAGCAGGGCCGCGCAGGGGTGCCCCTTTACCTGTGGTACAAACCGGGCCGCGCCGGACCCGAAGAGCTGCCGCAGGTGCTGACTCCAAGCATGCTCATTTCCCGCGCCCGGGAGGATCGTCAGGCTCGCCGCTGATTTCCCAGGCTTTCCGTCCGGCAACCCAGGTTTCGATGACCCGCGCTCGGGCAAGCCACTGCGGATCGGCCTTCGCCGCGTCGATGTCGATAAGGATGAAATCCGCCCATTTGCCGGGTTCGAGGCTGCCGATCCTGTCCTCGGCGAAACCGGCATAGGCGGCGCCGCGCGTGAAGGCGTGCAGTGCCTGCTCGAACGTCAGCCTTTCCTGTGGAATCCAGCCGCCCGGCGGCTGCCCGTCCATGTCCTGCCTGCTGGTTGCGGCGGAAAGGCCCGGGAATGGGTTCGGCGATTCGACCGGGTAGTCGGAGCCGAACGCCAGTCTCGCGCCGGACTTGAGGATCGACTGCCACGCATAGGCTCCGGCCAGCCGGTGCGGCCCGAGGCGCTTCTCGGCCATCAGCCGGTCGCTGGTCTGGTGAGTGGGCTGCATCGAGGCGATGATCCCGGCCGGAGCGAGCCGCGGGATGTCGGCGGGGTCGGCGACCTGGAGATGCTCGATTCGCCAGCGGCGGTCGCCGGGATAGCGCCGGTTCAGCCATTCGAAGGTGCCGATCGCCTGCGCGTTCGCGGCGTCCCCGATCGCGTGGATCGCGACCTGGACACCGCGGCGCGCGGCCTCGTCGGCCTTGGCGCGAAGCTCCTCGTCGCTGAGGAAACGAAGGCCGCTCGTGTCCGGCTGGTCGGCATAGGGGCGCTTCAACCAGGCTCCGCGAGAGCCGAGCGCACCGTCGCCGTAGATCTTGATCCCGCCCATCCGCAGCCGGTCGCCGTAGAGCCAGTCGGTGGGGCCGTTCGGCACGATCCTGCGCATCGGCTCCACGTCAGCCGCATAGCTCATGATGCGCATCTGGAGCTCTCCCGCCTCGCCGGCGCGGCGGTACGTCTCCCAGGCTTCGACGCTGGTGCCCATGTCGGCGGTCGCGGTGATCCCGTACGACAGCAGAGTCCGCTGCGCGGCCCGCAGCGCCTCGTCGAGCTGCGCCTCGCTCGCCGGCGGCACCTTGCTCGCGACCAGCTCCTCGGCAGAATCGATGAAAAGCCCCGTCGGATTGCCCGTCGCGTCGCGTTCGACCTTTCCGCCGACCGGGTCCTTGGTAGCCGCGGTCACCCCTGCAACGCGCATCGCCGCGCTGTTGGCGATGCTCGCATGGCCATCGACGCGCCCAAGCCACACCGGCCGGTCGGCAACCACTGCGTCGAGATCAGCTGCGGTCGGAAAACGTTTGTCCGGCCAGAGCTCCTGGTTCCAGCCGCGCCCGACGATCCACGAATCGCCAGAATTGGCGGCGGCATAGGCTCGAAGCCGCTCCTGAAGCTCCTCGAGCGAGCGCGTGCCGACGAGGTCGAGCTGGATCGCGGAAAGGCCAAGCCCCATCACATGGCCGTGAGCGTCGATCAGCCCGGGAAGCAGCGTGCGGCCGTTAACGTCAACTGCCTCGCCGACTTCGGCCGGGACCTTTTCGCCGGCGCGGTAGACGCGTTTCACCCGGCCGGTGCGGCTGTCGACCAGCAGAGCGTTGAAGCGCTGGAGCTTGCCGTCGCTGCCGATCTGAATCCCGTTGGCATTGTAAATCAGGGTCGTGCCGGGCTCGCTTACGCCCTGGAGCGGACTCGTTTCGGGAAAGGTCTGCCCGGAAAGCAGGAGCGCGAGGAGGGGGAGGATGGCAAGTCGCATCCCAGCCGCATAGCATTGTCGCCGCCCAAGTGAACGGCTAGGCGCTCTGGCCGATGGTTGAGCCTCCGACGATCGACGATATCCGCGCCGCAGCCGAGCGGATCCACGGCTCGGTCGTGCGCACTCCGATGCTCAAGAGCCGGACGCTGTCCGAGCTGATCGGCGCCGAGGTGTGGCTCAAGTTCGAGAATTTGCAGTTCACCTCGGCCTACAAGGAGCGCGGCGCGCTCAACAAGCTGCTCCAGCTCACCGACGAGGAGCGCTCGCGCGGAGTCATCACCGCATCGGCCGGAAACCACGCGCAGGCCGTCGCCTATCACGCCAAGCGGCTCGGGATCCCGGCGACCATCATCATGCCGTCGCCAACGCCGACGGTGAAGGTCAGCCAGACCGAAGGCCACGGCGCTCAGGTCACCCTCCACGGCGACATGTTCGACGACGCTTATGCCAAGGCCCGCGAGATGGAGCGGGAGCAGGGGCTGGTGTTCGTCCATCCGTTCGACGACCCGCAGGTGATTGCCGGCCAGGGGACTCTCGCGCTGGAGATGCTGGAGGACGCGCCCGATCTCGACGTGTTGTGCATCCCGGTTGGCGGCGGCGGACTGCTGTCGGGAATCGCCACCGCCGCCCGTGCGCTCAAGCCCGACATGACGCTCTACGGAGTCGAGGCCGAGCTCTACCCCTCGATGAAGTGCGCGATCGAGGGCTGCGACCTTCCGATCGGCGGCGACACGCTCGCCGAGGGAATTGCCGTAAAGCAGCCGGGCGAATTGACCTCGCGGATCCTTCGGGACCTCGTCGACGAGATCCTGCTCGTCGCCGAGCGCGACATCGAACATGCGGTCGCATTGCTGGTGGGAATCGAGAAAACCGTCGTCGAAGGCGCCGGAGCGGCTGGCCTTGCGGCTATGCTGGCGCAGCCCGAGCGCTTCGCGGGCCGAAAGGTCGCCACCGTGCTGTGCGGCGGCAATATCGACACCCACCTTCTCGCCAACGTGCTGGTGCGCGAGCTGGTGCGCACTGGCCGCATCGCCCGGCTGCGGGTCGAAGCCCAGGACCAGCCCGGCGCGCTCGCGGCGATCACCGCCAAATTCCACGAGGCCGGGGTCAACATCATCGAGATTCGCCACAGCCGGATCTTCACCGCGCTTCCGGCCAAGGACACAATCATCGAGGTCGAGTGCGAAGCGCGCGATAGGGAATCGATCGACCGGGTGGTGGAAATGCTCGAATCGGCCGGTTTCCACGTCGAGCGGGCGTCGCTGGACTGACGTTCCGTCCCTTTGCGGGACAGTGGTCGGCGAAAACAGTCGGCTCGTGGCTCCAGGGTCTTTTCAAGCGCGTTTACCAGCCGCATAAACGAGCCTGTAACCATGAGTGCACCATTCCGCTTCCCGAAGTTCTTCGTCACGAACCCTTCGCCGTGCCCCTATCTCCCGGGCAAGGTCGAGCGGAAGGTCTTCACCGAGCTCAACGGCCGAAGCGCGAGCGACCTCAACGAGGCGCTTGGGAGGATCGGCTTTCGCCGAAGCCAGTCGGTCGCCTACCGGCCGAGCTGTATCGACTGCAACGCCTGCGTTTCGGTCCGGGTCGTCGCTTCCGAGTTCCAGGCCAATGCGACCCAGCGCAAGATTCTCCGCCGCCATTCCGATCTCGAGGTGACCGCCTGCAAGCCGTGGACGACCGAGGAGCAGTACGCGCTCCTTCGCTGCTATCTCGCCGAGCGGCATCCGGGCGGCGGAATGGCGGAAATGGACGAAAGCGACTTTGCCGACATGGTCGAGCAGACTCCGGTCCGCACCTCGATGATCGAATATCGCGAGCCGTCGAAGAACGGCCGTCCCGGAAAGCTGGTGGGCGCCTGCCTGTCCGACCATCAGAACGACGGGCTGTCGATGATCTACAGCTTTTTCGATGCCGGACCCGGCACAAGGAAGGCGCTGGGCACCTTCATCATCCTCGACCACATCGTCCGGGCCGCCCGCGCCGGCCTGCCTTATGTCTACCTAGGCTATTGGGTCGAGGGCTCGAAGCGCATGGCCTACAAGACTTCGTTCAAGCCGCTCGAACGCCTCGGGCGCGACGGCTGGCGGCGAATGGACGAGGTGGAATCGCAAGCCGTCGACACCATCGTCACACTGCCGTTTCGCCGCGAGCGCCGTCGGCTCCTTATCGACGCATAGGCGCTGCTGGGCCGCGGACCGGCGGCATTCGACCCATTGCCGCCGCGGACCGGCGGCATTCGACCCATTGCCGAAGCATTGCTCAAAAGAAAAAGGCGGAGCGCTTTGGCGCCCCGCCTTTAACCGCCCCCATATTCGAATTCAGGCGACCGCGGTTTGCGGCTCGGGCTGCGAACTTTCGTCGGTCTCGGGATCGCGAAGCACATAACCGCGGCCCCAGACCGTCTCGATGTAATTGGCGCCGCCGCAGGCAAGGCTCAGTTTCTTCCGAAGCTTGCAGATGAAGACGTCGATGATTTTGAGTTCGGGCTCGTCCATTCCGCCGTAGAGATGGTTGAGGAACATCTCCTTGGTCAGGGTCGTGCCCTTGCAGAGCGAGAGCAGCTCCAGCATCGCATATTCCTTGCCGGTCAAATGCACTCGCGCGCCGTCGACCTCGACCGTCTTGGCATCGAGGTTCACGGCGAGCTTGCCGGTGCGGATGACCGATTGCGAATGGCCCTTCGAGCGGCGCACGATCGCGTGGATCCTGGCGACCAGCTCGTCGCGGTGGAATGGCTTGGTGACATAATCGTCGGCGCCGAACCCGAGCGCACGAACCTTGCTATCCATTTCACCAATTCCGGACAGGATCAGGACGGGCGTGCCGATCTTCGCGTTGCGGAGCTTCTTGAGCACGTCGTAGCCGTGCATGTCCGGCAGGTTGAGGTCGAGAAGGATGATGTCGTAGTCGTACAGCTTGCCGAGATCGAGGCCCTCCTCGCCAAGATCGGTCGTGTAGACGTTGAAGCCTTCGGTCCCGAGCATCAGCTCGATACTCTTGGCAGTCGTCGGCTCGTCTTCGATCAGCAGCACGCGCATGGCTGGTCCCCTCGTTCGCGGCCCAAAGGTTCACGCAATGCGTAACCCCCCCTTAACGGCCTTGAAGCATTCATTAACCATGTGAGGGATGAGGGCAAAAGGTTAATAAACTGTAACAGGCTGGAAACCTTCGACTCGTTGCGGCAGTGCATCAGTCTTGGGAACGCCCATGGTCTGAAGGAGGGCCAGATTAGCGCATCCGATCCGGATCAGAATGTCGAAGCCGGGCTGGCGGCGCGGGTGCTGTTCATCGATGCCGGAGCGATCGTCATCGACAAGCCGGCCGGGCTTCCGGTGGATCCGCCAAGGGCCGGCGGCGAGAGTATTCAATCCCGCTTGAAGGAGCTGCGCCTGGGCTTTCGCTCATCGCCGACGCCGATGCACCGGCTCGACAGGGACACATCCGGGTGTCTCCTGTTCGCCCGCAACGCGCGCGCCCGCGCGGTGCTGCAACGGGCGTTCGAGGCTCGCCAGGTAGAGAAATATTATCTCGCGGTGATCGCCGGCGAAGTCGGCCAGGACGAGGGTGCAATCGACCTGCCGCTCGCCAAACGCTCAAGCGCCGAGGCCGGATGGCGGATGGTTGCCGACCCACAGGGTCAGGAGGCTGTCACCCGCTGGCGGCGAATCGCCGTCCGCGACGGCGCAAGCCTGGTGGAGTTTCGCCCGGTCACCGGACGAACCCACCAGATCCGGGTGCATGCGCGCGAAGCTTTCGGACGTGGTATCGTCGGCGATCGGGTCTACGGAGTGCCGGGGGGAGAGATGCTTCTTCACGCATCGCGGCTGGTGGTGCCAAGGCAAGGAATGGCAACGGTCGACGTAAAGGCGCTGCTCCCGGAGCGATTCGGCGAGTGGCGCGATGCGGCCTGACGACGTGGAGTTACCGGAGGAGGCCCTTTCGGAGAGCTTCCTCGCCTCGACCGGCCCTGGCGGACAGAATGCCAACAAGGTCGCCACGGCGGTCCAACTCCGCGCCGATATCGGCAAGCTCGACCTCGGCGAGGCGGTGCTCCGGCGACTGAAGCGCATCGCCGGCTCGAAGCTGACGACCTCGGGCGAGATTCTGATCGCCGCCAAGAGGTTCCGGACGCGAGAGGCAAACCGCGAGGACGCGCGCAGCCGACTGGCGAAGATGATCGCCAAGGCCCATGTCGCTCCGCGCAAGCGCAAGCCGACCCGTCCGAGCAGGGCGGCGAAAGCGAGGCGCGTCGATGAAAAGAAGCAGCGAAGCGCGGTCAAGCGCGCTCGCGGAAAGGTGGATTTCGACTGATGTACGACTTCAGGAGCGCCGCCTCCGACAAGCCGACCCTGTACCGCGACCTCGCCCAGGCCCTCGAGGCGCTGGTGGCCGACGAGCCGGATCCCATTGCCAACATGGCCAATGCCGTGGCGCTGATCTTCGAATCGCTTCCCGACCTCAACTGGGCGGGCTTTTACCGAAACGTCGCCGGCGAGCTGGTGCTCGGGCCGTTCCAGGGCCGGCCGGCGTGCATTCGAATCCCGTTCGGCAAGGGCGTGTGCGGCGCCGCGGCCGCTACCCGGCAGGTGCAGCGGGTCGACGACGTCGACGCCTTTCCGGGCCACATCGCCTGCGACTCCGAGTCGCGCTCGGAGCTGGTGGTTCCGATCGAGCGCGGCGGTGAGTTGCTTGCGGTTCTGGACCTCGACAGCCCGATTGCGGCTCGCTTTGACGAAGAGGACGAGGCCGGCTGCGTCGCGCTTGCGGAGATTCTCTCCCGGGCGATCTAGCCAAGCGACCGTCTAGAGCTTGCGCCCGGTGATCCGCGAAATCTCGCGCTTCACATGCTCGTTGACGATGTTGGGCAGATGCTCGTCGAGCCATTCCTTGAGGATCGGCCGGAGCATCTCGCGGACCATGTCCTCGAGCGGATTCACGGCCGGCGGAGGCGGAACCGTCGCTGCCACGGTCGACAGCTCCTCGAGCGAATGGCGCGTGTTTTCGGCGGCATTGTCGTCGAGCAGCGGCGGGCCGAGGTTGGCCGGAGGTGAAAGCGGCTGGTCGAGCTCCAGTACGTCCTCGTCCGGTTCGGCTTCCTCCGCCGCTTCGTCGCGAGACTCGTCGGCCGAATCGACGGCGCTGCGAAGCTCCTTCTCCTCGGCGATCACTTTCTTGATCGAGGCGAGGATGTCTTCCATCGACGGGTCACGGCCGGGCGACTGCATGGGCGGATAATCGCTTATTGCGATTGCGAAGTCACCCCTCGGCGCGACCGGCAGGCGCTCTTTTCTATTGGTCGTGCGGCGCCGGGAGCGGCCGGGGTTCTTCGGCCGGAGTCACGGTCCGGGTCGACACCGGCACTCGCCGCGGGTCGCTCGCCCAGTCGCTCCAGTCGCCGGCGACCCGGCGGTAATTGCCGAGCGGGTCGTAGAGCGGCCCGCCGTCCAGCCCGAGATCTTCGGCCTGGGTCTGACCCATCGCATTGAGAAGCTGGAAGCCGGCGACATAGGCATCGCGGCGAGCGGTCACCAGCGCAACCTGCGAGTTCAGAAGCTCCTGCTCTGCGTTGAGCACGTCGAGCACGTTGCGGGTCCCGACGCTGCGCTCGGCTCGAGTCCCTTCGAGCGCGAGCTCGTTGGCCTGCACCGCAAGCTCGTTCGACTGGATCGCTCGGCGCGCCGCGTCGTAGCTGGCAAAGGCGGTGCGGGTGTTTGCGACCACCAGGCGCTCGCTTCCGATCACCTGCTCCAGCAATTGCCCCTCGAGGGCCTGCGCCTGGCGAATTCGCGCTGCCGGCTCGCCGCCCTGGTAGAGCGGAATCCTGGCATTGAGCCCGGCGCTGGTTACGGTCCCGGTGCTCGGCAGCGGACCCTCGGCGCCGCCGAGCGCATTGAAATAGGTGCCGCTCACTCCCGCCGAAACCGTCGGAAGCCTGCTGGCGCGGGTCACTCGCACGTCGAGGCCCGCCGCCTCGGCCTGCCGTGTGACTGCGACGAGGTCGGGGTTGCTTACGAGCGCAATCCGAACCGCTTGTTCTGCCGTCGCCGGAAGCGGCGGCAGCGGCGGCGGCGGCGCCAGCGCTTCCGGCGGCTCGCCGATCACGCGCTTGTAATTCTCGACGCTCCCGGCGAGCCGGGCCTGGGCGGTCACAAGGCTCGAACGGGCGAGTTCGAACCGTGCTTCCGACTGGGCAACGTCGGTTCGGGTGACATCGCCGATCTCGAACCGGTCCTGCGTGGCCTGCAAATTGGTCTGCAGAACACTGGCATTGTTCTCGTTGAGCTCGACGATCGCACGGTCGCGGATCACGTCCATGTAGGCTGCCACGGCTTCGGTGAAGACGTCGCCTTCCACAGCTTCGAGCGACGCCCGGCCGGCTTCGACCCGAGTCTGTGCGGCACGGATCGAGTTCTTGACCCGGCCGCCCTGGAACAGCGGGTAACTCAGATCGACTCCCACCGACAGGTTGGGACCCTTGCTGCCGGTGTCGAGGATCCCGCTTCGGGTGAGGTCGCGGTTGAGGCCGGCGGTAGCAGCGATCTGCGGGCGGCTGGCTGCACGGGCGATTGCAACGCTCGCATCGGTCGCTCTGAGCGCCTCGCGCTGCGCCATCAGTGTCGGGTTGCTCTGATAGGTGGACACCAGAGCCTCGCGAAGCGTGTCCGCCGAAGCGGTTCCTGCAGCGAGCGCCGAAATCAGGCTTCCCATCAGCAGCGGGCGGTAACGAGTCACGATCACTCCGATAATCTAGAAGGTGAAGGTCCGCGGCCTGGTGAATCCGGGAAGCGCCGCCGCCCCCGCGTCAGCCATGGTGTGGATGCCGAACCCCTTGCCGGCCCTGCGCCCCACAGCGAGGCGGCAAATCCCGCGATCGATGAGCGCGGTGCCGAGCCGCCCGTGATCCGTCAGCTGGGCGATGATTGGTTCGGGGATATACTCGACGGCACCGTCGATCAGGATCAACTCATAAGGCGCGCCCTTCTTCCATCCTTGCTCGAGCGGGCCCTCGACGACGTCGATTCCCATCGCGCGCGCCCGGCTTGCGAGCCCGGGCGAGGATTCCAGCCCGGTAACCTCGAGCCCCATCTCGCTGAGCACCGCGGCGGAATAGCCGCTTCCGCAGCCGACAACGAGCGCTCGCTCGCCCTCCAGCGGAGCCATCGCGGTCAGAAGCTTGCCAAGGACGACCGGTCCCGACATCAGCCGCCCGTCACCGATCGGCACGGTGCGATCGATATAGGCGAGCGGCCGCGCCTCGTCGGCGACGAACAGCTCCCGCGGGACGACCGCCATCGCCTTGATGACCGGAGCGAAGCTTACGCCCTGGGGGCGAAGCTGCGAATCGACCATCGCCGATCGGGCGGCCGCATAGTCCAGAACGGGATCGTGGATCGTCATCAGGTGTTGTATGCCGCTAATACAGTGAGGATGCAAGGCCTGTCCCAAGCGACGCCGCGGCGCCGAAAAGCTGCTCTATCGGTCGCCGCGAAAAACGCCAAGGTCGCGCAGCCGCCGTTTGTCGAATTTCCGGTCATTGCGACGGCGGCTGGGAAGCCGGCCGTCCGAGGCGGCATCGGCGTCGTTCCCGAAGGGGTAATGCACCTTGACCCTAGGCGCAAAGGCCCCGACATGCACCATCTCCGGCCCGATGGCGGAGTGGTTACGCAGAGGACTGCAAATCCTTGCACGCCGGTTCGATTCCGGCTCGGGCCTCCACCCACTTCGAGACTTAAGTCTCTGTTTTTATTTCCGAAATAATGGCGCACTTCTGCGCCTTCTGACCGGAGAATCCGTGCGGAGACGGGGCCGTCGGGGACACCAAGGGCCGAATCTCACCCCCAGTCTCTGGAGCGAATTTCCGGTGCACGGTTTGGTCTAATCCATGGTCTTGTTCGATTAAGATATCCGCTATTGAACAGCTGGTCTTCGGAAACGAACATGTCCGCCGACAGTGGGCAGCGCTCCGGCCGGTGCGGCTAGTGGTTCCCTGAAGCTCCATCAGCCGTAGTGCTGCAAGCGCTGTACCAATCCCCTGGTGCGCGCTTCACGCCTCGGCGGCGCTCTCCCGTTGGTTGGGGTACGTCCGGGCGGAATTCGTCGTGCATGCGGCCGACTCGTTGTCTATGATTGCAGCGTCGCTTCTCAACTTCGAAGGGACGTTGCCAGTGGCGTCGAACAAGACCCGGACCGACCCTTACAAGAACTTCAAGTTCCGGTTGGTGCTCGGTGCGGCAGTGGCGGGGATCGCGGCGTATCTGGCCGGCAAGGCGCTGATCAGATCAGGCGGTCGGAGACCTCGCCGTCCTGCCCTCTCGCGCCTCGTCCGTGTGGACCCGGCGAAGTCGCGTGGAACGTGGGATGACCTTCGGCTGCCCCCAGACCAGGTCGGACAGCTTCGCAGGCTCGCTGAAGAAGCGAGGCGCAGATCACGCGTGGAAGAGCGGAACGTGCGAGGCACCAAAGGACAGCATCACTCAGCGCTTACTGCGCTGTTTGCCGGCCCGGCCGGCACAGGCAAGTCAATGGCAGCTCAGGTCCTTGCAGCTGGGCTTGGGGTCGATCTGTACCGTGTCGATACGTCCGCCGTCGTCAGCAAGTACATCGGTGAAACCGAGAAAAATCTTCAGCGTGTCTTCGATGCGGCCGAGGCGTCTGGAGCCGTCCTGATGTTTGATGAAGCTGATGCGCTGTTCGGGAAGCGTACGGGCGTCAAGGATAGCCACGACCGCTACGCGAACATTGAAGGGAATTATCTGCTGCGGCGGATGGAAGACCATGACGGGCCGGTCATCCTCACCAGCAATCGCAAACAGAACATCGACGCTGCCTTCCTGCGGCGGCTTCGATACATCGTCGAGTATGGCTCACCGTTCGAAAGCCCGTCGCCGAAGAAGAGCCCCCGCCGACGACGTACGATCGCGCGGAAGCCGGCAGGTGACTGAGGGGCCGCGCGCCTTCAGAACGCGAGTGCGGGAATTCGGACAGGACGAAAGACGGACGCCCCGAGCTGGCGCCCGTCCCCCTGTTGTTTCGGCTCGCTGACCTTCATGGCTCTGCCGCATGCCGCGCCCCAAAGCTCTAGTGTCCGTTTTCGACCCAAAGCAGACATAAGGACCCGGCGGACCGCCTCCTCCTTGCAGCCGATGGTCAGCGGCCGCTGTAGGTCTTGATCGGGAGCACCGGCAAACCGGCCAAAACGCCTTCCTTGCGGCGGGCCGTGGCGATCCCGACAAGCTTGGGATGGCGGAAAAGCGCATGATATCGCGGGTCAGCGCGCTGCTCGGGAGTGAAGGTCAGCCGACCTTCGTTCAAGATGTCCAGGACGTCGTCCGCCTGCTGGCGATCGGCTGCAATCCGAGCATAGCGCAGTGCCTGCTCGAAACTTTCCAGGCGGGCGGAAATCGCCGCGTTGACGAAAGTGGGCGGCACTCCCTCCTCGATCGGCCGCGGCTTGTAGGGCCGCCCAAGGACGAGTGCCTCCGCAATTCGCATCGTCTCCTCCAAGATCTCTGGGGGGAGGGGGACGGCACGACCGCGTTCCATGAGCCTGGGCAAGTCCTGCCGAAGCTGGGCGGGCGTGGCGAAACCGGTCATAGCGAGGGCCCATTCAAATCCGATGCCGGCACATGGATCGGGGCATTTCTCGACCGCATCCCGAACTCCTTGGTAGTCGCCCAGCGAATAAAGAATCTTGGCTCGATACGAGTGCATCAGCGTGTCGAACGGATCGAGCGCGATCGCTTGATCAAGATGATGGATCGCCTCGCGCGCCCGGCCGCGCATCCACAGGCTGCTCGCCACCGAATAATGGGCAGGAACGAAATCCGGCGATCTTCTGAGCACGGTCTGGTCGATCGCGAGCGCCTCGTCGATGTTGCCGTAGAAATTATGGAGCGCGATTGACTTCGCGATCAGCGCGAGGTCGTTGTCCGGATCGAGTTTCAGAGCCCTCCCTGTTGCTTGCTGCTGTTCGCGGATCAGCTGCTCCCACGTCATTGCCAGATGGTGAGGAACAGATAGTGCCAGCAAGTAGGCATAACCGGCATGCGCGTCGGCAAAGTCGGGCTGGATTGAGGCGGCCAGGCGAAACTGCCTGATTGCCTCGGAGCGCGCGTCCCTCTGGCCCCGCACCGACACTCGTTCCAAGGCTCGAAGGTAGGCTTCGTACGCCCGGGGGTCGACATCGCCTCTCTCGACAATTTCCCCCTGCCCGACCCCCAGCCGCGCCCGCAACGCACCGGCAAGCTCGTGAGCCATGCGGTTCTTCAGCCGCTGCAGCTGTTGGCTTCGCGCTTCGAAGCTGCGCGCCCATATCTGCTCGGAGGTCCGCGCTTCCACCAGTCGCACGGAAATCGCATAGCGGTCGCCGTTCCGATGGACGTCGCCTTCCACCAGATGGGTGATGTTGAGCTTCCGGCCGATCTCCGGCGCCGTCAGACCAAGGCCTGCGACTGCCTTGGTCGACGTGCCGGCGGTGATCTTCAGCCCTGAGAGCGGGGCGAGGCTGTCGGCCAGAGCGCCCGCGAGGCCGACACCCATGTAATCGATTCCGGCGCCGGTCTGGGTGGCGAACGGCATGATTGCCAGCGACAGTTCTTCGCTTTGGCGATCGCTTGATACGAGTCGATCGAACGGCTCGGGCTGCACGACCGCGATGGTGACGACGCCGGCGAGCAGCAACGCGCTAATTCCTGCAGCGACGAGTCGTCGGCGAGGTGCAGGGGGCGCACGTGCGGCGGCGGGAGCGGGGGGTTCGACCTCCAGTGCTTCTGCGAGCGCGGAGGGAATTGCAGAGCCTGTCGCCGACCACCCCTTCAAGTCGACCGTCTGGAACTGGCGAAAGCCAAGCGGCGGAGGCGTGCCGTCGATGGTGGCGCTGACCAGCCGCCCGCTATCGGCGGCGACACTCGCCTCGTCACGGACCCAGCGCGAGTCCACGGCATCCCTGGACCAGAGGACAAGGATCTTGGACGCCTCGTCGAGCTGCCGTTGGATGTCGCGCGAAAACTCAGCACCGCCCTTGATGTGCCGATCCCACCAAACCGTCAGGCCGGTTTCGCCGATGGCGTTCGCGAGACGATCCGCAGCACTGCGATCGCCGCGGGCATAGGACAGGAAGACGTCCGCCACTCTTTATCCTTTGCCAGTCCGGTTCAGAACTAGCACATCGCCGGCTCAAAAGGAGCCGCGGGAGTTGCAGTCATTTCTGAGTCGGACACGAACATTCCGGATGTCCGCTTCCACCCATTGCGGAAACTACGGCTGAGGCGCACCATAGCTCATGGAACGGTCGGTTATGTAAGTTGAGCCCGATGCGGCCGGTAAGAAGAGAGCCCCGCCATTACAGACGGGGCTCTCCTTAGTTAGCGCACCGAGCGCCGGCTTCGCGTTGCCTAGCGTACGGTTCCTCGACGGATCAGGTTGACGATCGCGAGGAGAACAATCGCTCCCAACAGCGCGTAGAGGAAGGTCTCAAGGGTGATGGCTTCGTTGATCGTGCCGCCGCCCAGCAGAAGTCCGGCTAGGAACGCTCCGACTATGCCGACGATGATGTTCAGCAGGATCCCCTGCTGCGCATCTGTGCGCATGACCAGACTGGCGAGCCAGCCAACCACTCCGCCGACGATGAGCCAAATAATGATACCGATCATTTGAGTTCTCCCTGACTGTTACTCGGCATCCGTATTGCGGATGGCTTCGGCCTGATTCTCGCCGGAATCCCTAATCTCTTCCGCTCGGTTCTCGGCCTGCTCCTCGATATTCTCGGTCCGATTTTCGGCCTGCTCCTCGACGGTTTCGGCCCTGTTCTCCGCCGCCTCTTCGACGTTCTCCGCCCTCTCTTCGGTGGGGCTACGGTCACACGCCGTAATGCTGATCGCACCGGCCGCTAAGAAAGTAGTGATAATCCGTCTCACGATTATCTCCTGCGTTAAAGTTGAGTGGCGTGCGAACGCTCGGGCTCTCAGCTTGTTCATCTCGCGTACAGAAATGCGGCAACCATGTTGCTGTCCTCCTCGCGCGAAATCGAGGCTAGCCTTGCAGTTCGTGGGCGACAAGAGGCTCCTCCCCGCCTGGTTTGGCGGGATCGTGTCCGCTTTCCACCCAAAGCGGACATTAGGCTTGCTAATCGGCGATCGCCGCTTGTGAACCGATTGTCGCGGCAGCTGCATCCGTTAAGGCTAGAGCAACTTCCCAGCGGCCAAAATTGAGTTTAAATTCAGACGTCGTGGAGCACCAGCGGGTCCTGCGGCGGTGACTCACTCATGACAATTCCGTGTTTTTGTCATGAGTTGATGGCGTAGGCAGTCAGCCGCCCAACAAAGCCCCTCGCAAAACTCCAAACCGTGAACCGAAATTCGCCGCAGAGACTGATGCGGATTTCGTCGCAGATTCGGCAGTTCGATCGGTCTCTGCAGACGGATGTTGCCTCAGAAAATCCGCAGAACTGCGGCGTTCCTGGCGCAATTCGTGCAGAGACTGGAGACTTGGAATGTGGGTGGAGGAGCAAGCTTGAATCGAACCAGAGAGACAGGTTCCATTATCCCCCGCAGTCAAGTGAGTCGCTCTTTGTCGACCAGAAGTCCAGTCGAT
>JBPCOC010000022.1:0-54181 GCA_051000635.1 Sphingomicrobium sp.
CTTCGGCAAATCAAGGCAAGATACGATCCGGCGAACCTGTTCAGGGTGAATCAAAACATCAAACCCGCCGGGGGAGATTGATCCGAGCACCGAAGGGCTTGTGATTCCAATGTCCGCTTTCCACCCAAAGCGGAGATCGCTCCTAGGCCGGTCTGCCGATCGGTGGTATTGTCGCCGGTCTCACAGGCCGAAAGGGGGAACTCGGCATGTCAAAAGCAGCATCGCTCCTGTTCGCATTGGTCGCTTACGCGATCTTCTTTGCAACTTTTCTCTACCTGATCGCCTTCGTCGGCAACTTGCCATGGGTCCCAGTGACTGTGGACCGCGGTGCAGAGGCTCCGATAGGCGCTGCGCTCGTGATTAACATGGCGCTCATCGCGCTCTTCGGGCTTCAGCATAGCGTGATGGCTCGGCAGGGCTTCAAGCGAGCTTGGAAGCGCGTCGTTCCCGAGCCTGCGGAGCGCAGCGTCTACGTGCTTGCAGCGAGCGTTGCCCTCATCATCCTCTTCGTCTTCTGGCGTCCGATCGAGGGGACAGTGTGGAGCGCAGGCGGCACTGCGGCCTACGTGCTGTGGGGGCTATTCGCTCTCGGCTGGCTGATCGTGCTCCTGAGCACCTTCCTGATCAACCACTTCGAGCTGTTCGGGTTACAGCAGGCTTGGTTTCACGCGCGCGGGCGCCAGGCTGCTCCACCGCAATTCCGGCAGCCCCTCTTTTACAAGCACGTTCGGCATCCGCTCTACGCGGGCTTCTTCCTTGCCTTCTGGGCGACACCGCAGATGAGCTACGGTCATCTACTGTTGGCACTGGGCATGTCGGCCTACATGCTGATCGCCATCCGCTATGAAGAGCGCGACCTGATTGGGCTTTTCGGACGAGACTACGAGCACTACCGCGAGCGCGTGGGGATGCTCACGCCACGGTTCCGCCGCCGATCGTCGTCTTGATCTAAAAGGTGTTGGGCGGACGCCCTTGTGTCCGCTTTCCACCCAAAACGGACATTAGCTTCAACGATCCCACGGCCGTGGTCCGGGCTGCGCACTGTCAAATGCCCTGCCCGCGGTCCGGGGATGCATCCGCGCCTGCGGCGTCAGGCGCATCTTGGTTGCCAGGCTCAGGATCAGCATCGTCTCCCGGCACCGTATTCCGAGCAGACGGTTCAGCTGCGGCAGCGGCGTCGTTTTGAAGTCGGTCTTGTCGATCATGCTGTTGATCAGCTCCGCCGTAGCGGTGTGTTGGCAAAAAAGGCTCAGCAACGTGTCGCCTTCGCGAAACCAGCCTGCGGGTGACGTGTCGACGATCTCCCGCCAGATCTTCGCCTGGGCCTTGGTCAGATTAGTCGGCGGTGGTGGCCGCTGAAGGTCGCACCGTACCGGGACGACCGACAATTCAGCGCTCGATTTGCGGCCTCTTTGCCTCACGACAATTTCCTCGGATTGTGGACGTTTAAGGTTGGCGAGGAACCGCACCGGTGTACGCTTGGCGGCTCCTGAACAATGACTTCGCCCCCCCTGATCGTCAGGATCGGCCTTCCATTGCGACCAGTGCGGGACGGCGAGGAGGGGAGAAATGCCCCCTCAGCCGCCCCTACAGGCCCAGCGTCACCATTGGCGCCGATGAGGTTGGCCTGATCCGCGCTCTGTTCGTTGGTCGGGTCGGTCATCTATTCCTCCAGAAAGTTAATTCGCATGCGGGAAAGTTCTTCGGGGGCGGGGCTGTCCACGATCAAACCTGCTGAACAATCCGGCCCCCGCCGATTGCAGAATGGCCTTCTCAGGACATCAATCTGCTTTTGCGCTTGTTTTCGATCCGCGCCGGGTTCCGCTTGGCCGCTCGCCAGACAATGAGATGCCCGCCCCGTCATTGCGCCGCCCGCTATCAGTAGGCCGCGCATCGCTCGAACTCCTCTTCGGTCATGAGCTCGGCCAGTTCGTCGGCAAGCCTGGTCGCTCGACCGCGGTGCTCTTCGTCTTCCCAAACGGAGCCGACGTATCGGTACCACTCGACTGCGTTGATGTTCTCGCCGGCCTTCATCGCCCGCTCCAACACCGCCAGCTGGGCGCCTACGTTATCCTCAAATTCCATTCTCTCTGGCGAGCCGCGCACGAAGTGCGCCTCTTCAGAGGAATCTAGTTTCTCTCTTTCAAGAGTATCTAGTCCCTTTAAGGAACTATAGTGTTGCTCATCCTGTGGCGGATTACTGCCATTTCCTGACTCGCCGTTGCCAACTATCTCGTCGGCCGGTTGTTGGCGAGATTGCCAACTATCTGCGCTCTCGAATGTCACGCGGTACGTTTTGCGCCGCCGGTCTTCCTGGCGTTCCTCGGTCAGATATCCCCACTCGACCAGGCGCTTCAGCGAGCGTGAAAGGTTCGCAGCATCGCACCCGATCTCGGCGGTGAGCGTGGCGAAGGTCGCGTAGCAGCCGCGGCCGTTTTTCTTCAGCAACGACATGCCATCGTGCAGCGACACACATGCATAGACTCGAAGATCCAATCCCGACGGTCGCGGATCGCCGATGATCCGCGTCGAGCCGGTGAAGAAGAGGCGCTCCTTAGCCACGCCGGCCTCGCTTCCGCGGCGCCTCGGGCTCGATCTGCTCGGCGCCAGCTTCGACCAGTGCGGCTTCGGCTTCGGCAAGGCTCCTGAAGGGCATCGTTCTCTCCTTCCAGAAACGGTGACAGGCCGGTCGGTGAACGCTGTTTCGCCGCCGGCCTTTTTGTTAGGCTCAGGCGGCTTCTCGCTCAGACATCCACTGACGGATGGAGCTTTCCTTCCAGGCCTTTCGGCGCTCGGAAATGTAGATCGGCGGCGGCATGTCGCCGGCCCGCACTTTGCGCTCGATGGTAGCTCTGGAAAGGGTGGTCAGGTCGGCGACTGCTGAAGCAGTCAGGTAGCGGTCGTTGTCCATTTTTTGAAGCCTCATGGTGTTTGAGTAGGCTTCATGTTCTTTATGCACGTGAAGAGGTGTACTCAAAAGGAATGAAACCCGCCCGCAAGCGGAGCTTTTATCCTTAACCCCGCGACCTTTTGATTGCCGCGCGCGCTTGACTCTCGAACCCGCTGCGAATGCCGAGAAGCGGCATCACGTCAGCCATGAAATCGAGGAATGGGCCATAGGCCTTACCGTCTCGCGAAGGCACTGTGGCCTTGCGTCCAGTGAAATGCTGATAAGTTCGCAATAGCTTGTCAGCCACGGACTTTTCATAACGTTTTTCGGGCGCGCCGTGCTGCGGCGCGGGGAAATGACCTTCGTCGAGCGCGTCGCAAGCAGCACGAATTACATCCTTCAGGGTATCGACCAACGCCAGCGGGTGCGGCTTACAGCCAGCACGTTCCAGCGGGCGCAATGCGTCGCTGCGCATGGCCTGAATGTGCTTCCCAAGGTCGAAACATAACTCGGCCAGGCGCTCGACCTCCTTTCGGGCGCCGTCCCGGGCTTGTGAATTGTTGGCCCTTGGGAGTCGGTTAACGGCCATGATCGAGGAGGTGGTGACAATGAAACGGGCTGACTGATCGAGGTCATCGTCTGTGACCGCCGACAATAGTGGCAGCTTCGCGATTGCCTTCCTGACTAGCTCTTGTCGGTCAGCCACTGATCGCCACCACCTTCTCTGCTGATCGACCAGCGATTGCCCGCTCAATTTCAGCGGCCCATCGGGTGAGCGCGCTCCGTTTCTCGGGCTCGTAACTGTGCAGCGCATAGACTTTCGCGGTGACGCCCTGCGCGGCGTGGTTGAGCACCCGTCCTACGATCGTCTCAGTGACGCCCAGGCGCACCATATGCGTTGCCACCGAACGCCTGATGTCGTGGAGCCTCCAAGCCTTCAGACGCGCTCCCTGAGCCGCCAGGAGGCCGTCCAGGCGCGCTTTGACGTGCGTGTACCCTGAGAGGTAGCGTTTGCCGTCTGTCGTCCAGACGTAGGTTCCTAAGCGCGGCGTCGCCTTCAAGATGGAAACCGCTTGCGGAGGCAGAGGCACCAGGTGCGCCCTTGCGGCCTTCGTGTCCGCGCTGGTGATGGTCCAAGTGCCTTGCTCGAGGTTGAGATCCTCCCAGCGCATCATCCCGACTTCAGTTCGGCGCTGCCCGGTCAGAAACAGCATCTTGAGATAACCGGCGAGCGGATAACCGAGCATATCGGCGGTCGAATAAACCCACTTCACTTCGTCCATGTCGAGGACGCGGTCGCGCGGTGACTCAGACTTGGGCTTGGCGATTGCCTCGGCTGGTGACGCTTCAATCCAGTCGCGGGACATTGCATAGCGGAAAAGTGTGCGAATGATCGTCAGGGCCCGGTTTGGCGCGACATCGCCGGGAATGCCGTCGATCAGGTCACGAACATCGGCACGGCGGATGCTGTCCAGCTGGCGGGACTGCCAGTGCGGCAAGACATGGATTTCCAGCCGGCGTTTCTGCTTTTCCCATGAACGGTTGTTCGGCTTGGCAACATGCTCGATCCAGTGGTCGACGAGCTCGCCGAAAGTCTTTGACTGCCGAGGCGCCCCGGTGAGCGCGATGTCGCGCAGAAGCGCCTTCGCCGCATCCCGAGCGTCCGACAGTTTCAGAACAGGATAGGCGCCGAGCGTCTTGTTGATTGGCTTGCCCCCAGCGCGGGTGCGGACGATCCAGGCTTTCCGGCCGCCAGCGCCCACTCTAAGCCTTAGGCCCGTCACCAGGTCGTCAGAATGTTCCTCTTGCCCGGCGGCAGGTGGCTTAATAGCCGCGACCCGTGTGTCCGTCAGTCGTGCCATCTTGTTACCTTTCGCCCGTTTAGGTAGCGTTTTAGGTAACGAACTCCGACGCAATATGCAACGTTATGATACCTAGCGGACAGTTACGCCCCTCTGTGTGAGGCTATTTGACACCCTAAGACGCGCGCCAGTTGAAGCCTTCCAAGCTTACGACGAGGGTTCGATTCCCTTCACCCGCTCCAAAATTGAACCATGTGGGGCATGGTCCAATTTTGGAGCGCCAGCGCAGGCAGTCCGGGGGAATGCCGAGAATGGAGCGCACGACCGAAGCGAGTGGCGACGGCGGCCGCCATGCCGGGCATCGTGAACCGCGGAACCACACGCAGCGAGACCAGCTGATTTCGCGCCGTTGACTTGGCGGCTGCCGGTCGCCATTTCGCCCGCCTGCCCGCACCTCAGGAGGGGTGGCCGAGTGGTTAAAGGCAGCAGACTGTAAATCTGCCCGCGCAAGCGTACGCTGGTTCGAATCCAGCCCCCTCCACCATCGTGAAATTGCCAGTTTTCTGCCACTTCCGGCCAACTGGAAGTGCCGGTCAATATGCCGTCGACCTTTTCTAAGCAGTACCGCGGCTTCTCGCAGTTTTCCGCGCTTTTCCGTTGGCTCCCCGCGCGTCCGCGCTACATGCTCGATACATGGTGAGACATGAAACTGTCGCCTGGATGCGATTCTGGGGCAGCAATCTAGTGTCCGCTTTCGACCCATTGCGGACACTAGGAACCCATGCGAAGCTGCCTTGTCGGCAAGCAAGGAGATACGCGATGGAGAAAGCAAGAGAGAACCCTCTGATGAGGCCGGTGAAGCCCTCCGCTGAGCTGGCAACCATCACGGGTGAGGCGCCACTCCCGCGCACGGAAGTCGTTCGGAAAGTCTGGGATCACATCAAGAAGAACAAGCTGCAGAATCCGCAAAACAAGCGCGAGATCGTGGCTGACGACAAGCTCCGTCCGGTGTTCGGCAAAGACCGAGTCTCGATGTTCGAAATGAACAAGCACCTGTCCCGCCATCTGAGCTGAGTCAGCGGAATCGGCAGAACACTTCCGCTTTCCACCCTTCCGGGCGTCAGTGGCCTAATGTCTGCTTTCGACCCAAAGCAGACATTGCGGGCGGACTAGTCGGCAGCTCTGTCGGGTTGGACGATCACGGGCTTCTTTACGGCCTTGGACCAGCCGGCGACTTGGTATCCTCGCTGGTGAAGGCAGCCCTCCAAGGCGGCCTTGATGGCGCGTTCTTTCTTGGCGCGCTTCATCTTGGACATGCCCCACGCTCCGCCAAGGATCGCGAACGGCAGCAGGACGATGGTAGCGCTTGCAGCAGCCAGGCCCGCGTATCCCCCAGCCGCAGCGGCTGCGGTGCCCCCAACAGCGGCGGTGGTGGCGCCGGCTGCCGCGCCAGCCGCCGCAGACCCGCTCCTGCCGGCCGAATCCAACTTACCATCGACGAGGAGCTGCTGGCACGTCGCATAAGCGGCATTGAACTCGGCTTGATCTCCGCCAGCCGTTGCAAGTCGCGGAGTGAACTCGCGCGGCCTGGATGAGCAGGCCTGCAACGTGAGACAGGCGACGAGCGCGCACGCTGTGATCTTGCTTTTCATCTCACCCCAAACCCGACCGATCTCAACCGCTCGTGGATGGCATGCTTTTGAATGCATCGCTATTTTTATTCAGCATGGCTGGCACTCAGGCGCATGGCCGGAGTGCCACAGCGGATGCGGGCCGCTTTCGGCGGGTGATAGTGTCCGCTTTCCACCCAAACCGGACACTAGCATCACGAGGTTTCGGGGTTTCGGTTGCAAGCAGGCGCGCTAAGAGCGCGGCATGAACAAGACAACCGACCTTCCGCCGCCGCCCAAAGCCGAACAGCGCCCGCACAAATTTCAGCACCACGGGCACGAGATCGACGACCCGTGGGCGTGGATTCGCGATGCCGGCTATCCCAACGTCAGCGACGAGGCGGTGCTGTCCTATCTCAAGGCCGAGAACGACTATTTCGAAGCGGCGATGGCGCCGCACCGGCCGCTGGTCGACGAGCTGTTTAAAGAGATGAAGGGACGGATCAAGGAGGACGAAAGCTCGGTCCCGATCCGCGACGGCGACTGGCTCTACTGGTGGAAGTTCAAACCGGGCGCGCAGTACAAGAGCTGGTATCGCAGGCCGGTCGCGGACGGCCCCGACCAGCTGATCTTCGACGAGGTGGCCGAAGCCGAAGGAAAGGAATATTTCCGCCTCGGGGCGCTGGAGGTCAGCCCGGACGGCAGGCTGCTGGCGACGATGACCGACGCCAACGGCTCGGAGCGGTTCACGCTGAAAATCCGCGATATCGAGAGCGGCGAGGACATCGAGACGATCACCGAGGTCGGGATCAGCTCGCCGGTGTGGGCCAGCGACAGCAAGGGCGTGGTCTTCACCGAGGTCAACGACCATTGGCGCAGCTATCGCGCCCGCTATCACCGGCTGGGAACGTCTACCGACGAGGACCGCACGCTCTACGAGGAGACCGAGGACCTCGGCTTTTCGGTCGCGGTCGACGATTCCCAAGACCGCAGCCTCATCTTCATCGCCACCGGCGACAATACGACCATGGAAGTCCGCTTCGTTCCGGCGTCCGACCCGCTCGCCGATCCGGTGCTGATCTCGCGGCGCAGGCCGGGCCACGAATATTCGCCCGACACGGCGCACGGGAAGCTGTGGATCGTCACGAACGACGATCATGTGAACTTCTGCCTGGCGGAAGCGGACGTCGGCAATCCCGGGGAGTGGAAGACGGTCATTCCCGGATCGGATCGCGTTTATCTGATGGGGGGGGCGAGCTACCGCGACCATATCGCGATGCACCAGCGGGTCGACGGGCTCGATCAGCTGATCCTGCGGTCTTACGAGGGAGAGGAAACCCGAATTCCGCTGAAGGAAGCGAGCTACAGCGCGGGCTTTGCCGGCAACCCCGAATTCGCTCCGGAGGCCTACCGTATCGGATATTCGTCGATGGTCACTCCGGTCACGGTCTACGATTACCACCCGGCCAGCGGCGAATTGGAGGTCCTGAAGGTTCAGGAGATCCCGTCGGGCTATGACTCGTCGCGCTACGCGACCGAGCGGCTGATGGTGCCGGCGCGTGACGGCAAGCAAATCCCGGTGTCGGTGGTCTATCCGAAGGGATTCAAGAAGAACGGCGAAGGCAAGCTCTTCCTTTACGCCTATGGCGCCTACGGTCTTGCTATCCCGCCGGGCTTCTCGACCGCGCGGATCAGCTTGCTGGACCGCGGCTGGGCCTATGCGATCGCCCACATCCGCGGCGGCGACGACCTCGGCTACGACTGGTACCTCGAAGGCAAGCTCGAAAAGCGCAACAACGCCTTCACCGACTTCGTCGACTCGGCAAAAGGGCTGATCGATGCGAAGTTCACGCGCGCCGGGCGGATCGCGATCAACGGCGGCTCGGCGGGCGGCAAGCTCATGGGCGTGGTCGCCAATACCGACCCCGGATTGTGGGGCGCGGTGGTTGCCGACGTGCCGTTCGTCGATGTGCTCAACACGATGCTGGACGACAGTCTTCCGCTCACCCCCGGCGAGTGGCCCGAATGGGGAAATCCGCTGGCCGACAAGGCGGCGTTCGAGCTGATCAAAAGCTACAGCCCCTACGACAATGTGAAGGCGCAGGATTACCCGCCGATGCTGATCACCGGTGGCCTCAACGACCCGCGGGTCACCTATTGGGAGCCGGCGAAGTGGTGCGCCAAGCTGCGGGCGGTGAAGACCGACGACAATCTGTTGCTGCTCAAGACCAACATGGGCGCCGGCCACGGCGGCAAGTCGGGGCGCTGGGAGCATTTGCGCGAGGTCGCCGAAGCCTTTGCGTTCGTCCTCACGCAGGTGGAGTGAGGTGGCGGAGCGGCCGGTCTTCGAGCTGGAATTCACCGCCGCTCCCGAGCACATCGACGAGCTCGGCCACGTCAACAATGCCGTGTGGGTGCAGTGGATCCAGGAGATCGCCGTCGCCCACTGGCGCTCGGTCGCGAAACCGGAGCATGATGTGGCTTATTTCTGGGTCGTGGTGCGGCACGAGATCGATTATCTGCGCTCCGCGAGCGAAGGCGACCGGATCGCCGCCCGAACCTGGGTCGGCGAAGCGCCGAAGGGCGCGCGGTTCGACCGTTTCGTCGAGTTCACCGGTCCCGACGGCAAGACCTGCGTTCGAGCGCGGACGATGTGGGCGATCATCGACAAGGCGTCGGGCCGGCCGATCCGGGTGCCGCCGCAAGTTGTAGCGCCATTCGTTGCCGGATAAGGCCCAGCTGTGACCCGGGCCGTGCTCCACGATTATTACCGCTCGTCGGCCGCCTATCGAGTGCGGATCGCGCTCAATTTCAAGGGCGTCGACTATGAAAGCCGCCCGGTGAACCTGGCCGAGGGCGAGCAGAAGGCGACGTCCTATCGCGCGCTCAACCCGCAGGGCTTCGTGCCCATGCTGGAGATCGACGATCACCGGCTCACCCAGAGCCTCGCGATCATCGCCTATCTCGACGGCACTCGTCCCGAGCCGCCATTGCTCCCGGCCGATCCGGCCGACCAGGCCCATGTGCGTGCAATGGCGCTGACGATCGCCTGCGACATCCACCCGCTCAACAATCTGCGCGTGCTCAAATATCTGGGCGGGCCGCTTCACCAGGAGAAGGAGGCGCGCGACACATGGTATGCTCACTGGGTGAGCGAGGGATTTCAGGCACTCGAAGCACTGGCGGAGCAGCGCTCCGGGGGGTTCCTGTTCGGCAATTCGCCCACGCTCGCCGACATCTGCCTGGTCCCGCAGATGTACAATGCGCGGCGGTTCAACGTGCCGCTCGACGCTTTTCCGACGCTCGTCCGTGCCGATTCGAGTGCAAACGCCCTTCCGGCCTTCGCGGCGGCGCACCCTGACAAGCAGGAGATGGCTCAATGAACCGGGTCGACAGCATGAACCGCGGGATGTCGGACGCGAAAGCGCTCGACTCGGTCGAAATCCCATCGCTCGAGGGCAAGGTCAGCGACGAGGAATGGGCGATCCGCGTCGATCTCGCCGCCGCCTACCGGATGGTTGCGCATTACGGGTGGGACGACCTCATCTTCACCCATTTGTCGGCGCGAATCCCGGGACCCGAGCACCACTTCCTGCTCAATCCCTATCAACTGATGTTCGAGGAGGTGACGGCCTCGTCGCTGGTGAAGGTCGACGTCAACGGCAATCCGGTCGATCCGACCCCGTTCATCACCAATCCGGCCGGCTTCACCATCCATTCGGCGATTCACATGGCGCGCGAGGACGCTCAGGCGGTGATGCACTTGCACACGCCCGCGGGCCAGGCGGTCGCAGCCCACTCGGAAGGGCTTCTTCCGCTGACCCAGACGGCGATGCTGGTTCGCGGCGATGTCGCCTTCCACGATTACGAGGGTGTCGCCGTCGATCTTAGCGAGCGCGAGCGGCTGGTCGCCAACCTCGGAGACAAGGACGCGATGATCCTTCGCAACCACGGAACGCTCGCGGTCGGCAAGAGCGTCGGCGAATGTTTCGTGAAGCTCTATTTCCTCGAGCGGGCGTGCCAGGCGCAGGTGATGGCTCTGTCGGCCGGAAAGGACCTCAACGCGCCGCCCCAGGGCTCGCCCGAGGTCACCGCCGAGCAGGGCGCGGCGGGATTGCGCGTCGCCGCCAATCTGCTCGCCTGGCCGGCTCTCAAGCGCAAGGCCTACCGGCTCGACCCGGGCTTCGCGACCTGAAGTGAGGCGCGCCGCAAGCGTCAGCGACTATCGCGCGCTCGCAAGGGCGCGGCTCCCGCACTTCCTGTTCGAATATCTCGACGGCGGCTCCTACGCCGAGGTGACCGCCAGGCGGAACGTCACCGACCTCGAAGCGGTCGCACTGCGCCAGCGGGTGCTTCGCGACGTGTCGCACATCGACCTGTCGGCCGAGCTGTTCGGCAAGCGCTGGGCGATGCCCGTCGGGCTTGGCCCGATCGGCCTTTCCGGCCTCTACGCCCGGCGCGGCGAAGTCCAGGCGGCCAAAGCAGCCGCGGCTGCGGGCGTTCCGTTCAGCCTCTCCACCTTGAGCGCCTGCCCGGTCGGCGAGATCGCGGAAAAAGCGGGGCCCGGCTTCTGGTTCCAGCTCTACATCGTCAAGGACCGCGGGTTCGTCGCGGACATGATCGCCTCAGCGAAACAGGCGGGGTGCGAAGCTATTCTGCTCACTGTCGACCTCGCCGTGCCGGGCGCGCGCTATCGCGAGTATCGGGCCGGTATGTCGAGCGCGCCGGGGTCGCGGAGCGGATCGCACCGGATGGCGCAGGTGGTCCGGCGGCCGAAGTGGGTGTGGGATGTCGGCGTCCGCGGCCGGCCGCATACGCTCGGCAACCTCGAGCCTTTGCTCGGGTCGGGCGCCGCGCTCCAGGACCTGATGGGCTGGGTCGGATCCAATTTCGACGCGAGCGTCGGCTGGAAGGACGTCGAGTGGGTGCGCCAGCAATGGGACGGTCCGCTGATCATCAAGGGCATCCTCGACCCCGAGGACGCACGCCAGGCGGCGGAGAACGGCGTCGACGGAATCGTCGTTTCGAACCACGGCGGGCGCCAGCTCGACGGGGTCGTCTCGACCGCCAGAGCGCTTCCGGGAATCGCCGAGGCGGTCGGCGGGCGAATGCCGGTGCTCGTCGACGGCGGGGTGCGCTCGGGCCTCGACGTGGTGCGAATGCTCGCGCTCGGGGCCGATTTTGTCCTTCTCGGGCGGGCCTGGGCCTATGCGCTCGCCGCGGCGGGGCAGCAGGGAGTGGCGCATGTCCTGGAGCTGGTCGAAGCGGAGATGCGCGTGGCGATGGCGCTTACGGGGACGACGAAAATCAGCGAGTTGGGAGTGGAGACGCTCGACCAGGCTTAGGACGCAGCCGGCTGAGCGATCGAGCGCGCCAATGCGGTGCACACCGGTCACTTCCAACGAGTTGGTGCGTTGATAACTTCAGGGCGGTGGGATGCACACGGAATTGAGCGACAAATTGCCCAAGGAGGGGGCTGCGACACCGATATGAGCGACAAGGCACCCAAGGACCAAGAACAAAAGATTGCCGAAGCCGAGGTCGAGGATTTCAAGAAGGAGCTTGGCCCGTTCGTCACGGCTGCGGAGGCGACGCGGATGCCGATGGCGTTCACCGACTCCAGCAAAGCCGACAATCCGATCATCTTCGCCAACGACGCCTTCCTGGAACTCACTGGTATAACCGCGACGAGGTACTCGCGCAGAGCTTCAACTTCATTCTCGCCTCGGGCGCTGACGAGAAAACAATGCGCGATGTCGAGGCGGCATTCGCCGATCCGTCGAGAGCGGAACCCGAAATTCACTATCGGCGAAAGGACGGAAGCGAGTGCTGGGCGACACTTCTCGTCGCCCCGGTCAAGGACGAGCAAGGCACGGTGGAGCAGTCTTTTTTGTCGCTGGTCGATACCACGCGTTACAAAGTGGCAGAGCAAAACGCCGCGTTGCTGATTGATGAGCTCAGACACCGCGTCAAGAATACACTGGCCACGGTTCAGTCGATCGTTTTCCAGGCGGTTCGCAATTCCCAAGACCCTCAGGCGATCCGTGAATCGATCGAAACGCGGATCGCGGCGCTGTCCCGCTCGCACGACTTGCTTGGCCGCTAGAAATGGGATGGCGCTGGCTTGCGTGACTTGGTCCGCGAAGTGATTGCCCCATTCAGGGCAGCCGAGGGTCGCGCCAAACGGTTCACAATCGAGGGCGAGAACATCCGGCTGTCACCCAAGGCGACGCTGGCACTGGGCATGGCGTTCAACGAACTTGCGGCCAATGCCGTCAAATATGGGGCGCTTTCGAACGACGCGGGCACAATTTCGATTAAGTGGACGATGGAGGCAAAGTCCGATTGCCGGTGGCTGTGCCTCCACTGGCGCGAGACCGGCGGACCATTGGTAACTGTGCCGAAGCGCAAGGGATTCGGGTCACGCCTGATCGAACAGGGCCTGGCGCACGAGCTGGAGGGGAAGATCAAACTGGAATTCCCGCCCGAAGGCGTCGTTTGCACAATTTTCGTCCCGGCCCCACGAGCTGTGCTCGATGGATGACGAATTACTCTCGGGCAAACGAGTCCTCGTAGTAGAGGATGAGATGCTTGTCGCGATGCAGATCGAGGACATGTTGAGTGACCTTGGATGCACGTCGATCACATCCGCCGCGACCATCGAGACAGCCCTGCAGTCCATTGCAGCAAACACCTTTGATCTGGCGACGCTCGACCTTAACCTCAATGGCACAAGAAGCTTTGCGGTCGCAGAGGCCCTCAGTGACCGCCACATCCCATTTGCATTTGCGACTGGTTATGGCCCCGACGCACGGTTTGGGGACCGCCCGGTGCTGAATAAGCCTTACGGCTTCTTCCAGTTAAAGAAAGTTATCAGCAAACTCCTTGCCGACAGGGGTCCTCCGCCTCTCGCCCCATAGGGCCCTGGCACGAGCGGACATCCCGTCAAAGCCTTGGCTTCGGGGCTTTGGCTTCCGGCCGTCTCCAGGACGCCCGAAAGGCAAATGGTCGGGGAGAGAGGATTCGAACCTCCGGCCCCTGCCTCCCGAAGACAGTGCTCTACCAGGCTGAGCTACTCCCCGACCGGAACCCGCGAGCGATAAGAAGTTCGCGGCGGGAGCCAAGGCCGCGGCTAGATAGATGCGGGGGTGTCGAAGGGCAAGGTCAATATCCTCCCTGTTGCGATGCAATGGGGAGGTGGCAGACCGCGTAGCGGGCTGACGGAGGGGCCCCTCCACCAGCTACGCTGGTCCCCTCCCCACCGGCTCCGCCGGCAGGGAGGAACTATCGCCCCAACGCCGCCAGCCAGTCCTCGACGCGCACGAACTTCTCGCGTGGGCTGCCGGGCCGCGCGCGCGCAGTCTCGGTTTCGTCGATCTTGCGCCAGTCGTCATAGTCGGTGGGCATCACGTTTCGCTCCGAAAGCAACGCCTTGAGCCCTTGCGCGCCCGGCCGGTCGCTGGAGCTTCCGGGCGGGATCGCGGACTGTATCTGGTCGGCGACCTCATAGCCGTCGGGGCGATTGGTGCCGATCGTGCCCGTAGGACCGCGCCGAGCCCAGCCGACGCAGTAAAGCCGGTCGCCTATCTTCCCGTTCTCGTTGAGGAATTTCCCCCCGCGCTGGTCATAGGGTACGTCTTCGAGCGGGGGCGTCGAATAGCCGATCGAGGTGACCACCAGCGACGCCGGCACTTCGTAAGTCGCGCCGGTGCCGGCCGCGCGCCCGCTCTCGTCGAGCTTCGTTCGCTCGACGATGATCCTTTCCGCCTTGCCGTCACCCTCGATCGCCAGCGGCATTGCGAAGAAGTCGAACACCATCCGCGTGGGCTTGGAATCGTCCGGCCCGGCGCTTGCGAACTCTCGAAGAAGCGACACCGACTTGCGCTGGCCGGGCTCGAGCGCCTCGTCGGCTTCCAGAGGCGGGAAGTCGGCGGGATCGACGACCGGAGTGGCGGCTTCGAGCCGGCCGAGCTCGCCGAGCTCCTTGGGAGTCATCGAGATCTGCAGCGGCCCGCGCCGCCCGAGGATGGTGACGGTTGCGACAGGCGAGGAGTCGAGCGTTTCAAGCGCATGGCCGACGATATCGCCGCTTTCCAGTTCCCCGCGGGTCTTCGACAGGATTCGCGCGCAGTCGAGCGCGACATTCCCGTTTCCGATCACCGCAGCATGGGCGCCGCCGAGCGGCGGACCGAGGTCGGCGAACTCCGGATGGCCGTTGTACCAGCCGACGAACGCCGCCGATCCGACCACTCCGGGCAAATCCTCGCCCGGAATGCCGAGCTTGCGGTCGTTCGGCGCTCCGATGGCAAGCACGACCGCGTCGTAGAGCTCCAGAAGCTCGCCGATCGTAAGATCGCGGCCGACGCAGACGTTGCCGATGAAATCGACGCCGGCGCTGTCGGCAGTCTTGTCGTAACGCTTCGAGACCGCTTTGAGCGACTGGTGGTCCGGAGCGACTCCGAAGCGGACGAGGCCATAGGGGACCGGATAGCGGTCGAGGATGTCGATCCGCGCGCTGTCGCCATAGGCCTTGTTGAGCGCTTCGGCGGTGTAGAAGCCCCCCGGGCCCGAGCCGACGACTGCGAAATGGCGCATCAGTCGCTTTTGTCCTCGAGGAGGAGGTCGCCGCCCTTCGAATTCAGCATCGCCTCGATCGGCCTTGCGAAGAGTGCGAGAAAGCCGGGAAGCACGACGTGGCAGTGGACCTTGCTCTCGTGAACTGTGATGTCGGCGTCGACCGCCTGGCCCATCGCGGCGACGCTCAATTTCATCGTGTCGCCTTCCCAGCGCGACGTGACGTCCGCCCCTCCGGGGATATGCTCCTGGAGCTGGTGAATATTGCCGCCGATCCGGCGTTTCGCTTCTTCTTTTCCTAGCTTGTGCGGCAGGTCGACGTCGATGGGCTGGCTCATTTTTAAAGCTGTGACCGGCAGCGAAGCGCTTTTCAAGCGCCCGCTGCTCTTTATGCTGCGTGCATGCGTGTGATTGCAGCCTTCTTGCTGGCGATGGCCGGCGCCGGTGCGGAAGCGCAGCCGTACCCGCTTCGACGCCCGGCGGCGGCGTGGCAACCGACCGCGCCTTACGTGACGATCGGGCAGGACGAGCCGGGCTACCGAAACTGGTACATGGCCTCCCCGGTTCATCCGCTCCGCGTCCGAGCTTTCAACGCCTATCTGACAGTTCATGGTGTCGGCGGAGTGGTCCCGACGTGGCAGCTTCTGCGCACCGCGAGCGACTGGCGTAAGTGCGGCGGCCAGCCGTTCGAGGTCCCGCCGACTGAACATTGGCCCAATATCGTCCACGCGCTCCGGTATGTCGGAGCCTTCATCGAGCCAGTGATCGGCGACGTCGAGCCAGTCTCGGCCTATCGCAACGCCCCGCTGAATGCATGCGCCGCGGGCGCCGCGACTTCGACTCATCTGACAGGCGGCGGCATCGACATGGTTCCGCTCCGGCCGCTCACGCGGGAGTCGCTGATGGTAACGCTGTGCCGAATTCAGCTCGACAGCGGCCGCTGGAACGGGATCGGGCTCGGCCTCTACAAGGGCGTCAGATTCCACATCGACTCGAGGAAATTCCGGGAATGGGGGATGGCCGGCGCTCGGGGCGGGTTCGGCTGCGCGGCGGTGCTGGCCGAGGGCCCGATGCCCTATGTGCCTGAAGCGATCGCACCGCCCGCGGCTGCAAGTCGGGTGCAGCGTTAGAGGCTTGTGTTGCGTCAATAGCACACCACATCGCCTTGAAACCCCAGGGGTAGGCATGGATCTTGAGAAGCTCACCGAGCGCGCCCGCGGCTTTCTCCAGGCGGCGCAGACAATCGCGGTTCGCGAGCACCACCAGCGAATCGCGCCCGCACACCTTCTAAAGGCCTTGCTCGATGACGAGCAGGGAATGGCAGCGGGGCTGATCGAGGCCGCCGGCGGCGATGCCAAGGCAGCGCGGCGCGAGGTCGACGACCTGGTCGACAAGATTCCAGCTGTGACGGGAAGCGGCGCGACCTCGGCTCCGGCCCTCGACGGCGACACGATCCGGATTCTCGACCAGGCCGAGCAGGTCGCCAAGAAAGCGGGCGACCAGTACGTCACCGTCGAGCGGGTTCTTCTGGCGATGGCGCTGGCCAAGGGCACCGACGTCGGCACCGCGCTCGAGAAGGCCGGTCTCAAACCGCAGAACCTCAACGCAGCGATCGAGAAATTGCGCGGCGGCCGAACCGCCGACACGCAATCGTCGGAGGACCGCTACGATGCGCTCAAGCGCTACACGCGCGACCTCACCGAGGCGGCGCGCGAGGGCAAGCTCGACCCGGTCATCGGCCGCGACGAGGAAATCCGCCGGACGGTGCAGGTGCTCGCCCGCCGGACCAAGAACAATCCGGTGCTGATCGGCGAGCCCGGCGTCGGCAAGACCGCGATCGCCGAGGGGCTTGCGATCCGGATCGCCAACGGCGACGTTCCCGACGGCCTCAAGGACCGCCGGCTGCTCGCGCTCGACATGGGCTCATTGATCGCGGGCGCTAAATATCGAGGCGAGTTTGAGGAGCGGCTCAAAGGCGTGCTCGACGAGGTCAAGCAGGGCTCGGGCGAGATCATCCTGTTCATCGACGAGATGCACACGCTCGTCGGCGCCGGGAAGGCCGAGGGCGCAATGGACGCGTCGAACCTGCTCAAACCCGCGCTCGCCCGCGGCGAGCTCCACTGCATCGGGGCAACGACGATCGATGAATATCGCAAGCACGTCGAGAAGGACGCGGCGCTCGAGCGGCGATTCCAGCCGGTGTTCGTCCGCGAGCCGACGGTGCCGGACACCATCTCGATCCTCCGCGGCCTCAAGGAAAAATACGAGCTTCACCACGGGGTGCGAATCACCGATGCGGCCATCGTTGCCGCCGCAACCCTTTCCAATCGCTACATTTCCGACCGTTTCCTGCCCGACAAGGCAATCGACCTGATGGACGAGGCGGCGAGCAGGATCCGGATGGAGGTCGAATCGAAGCCCGAAGAAATCGAAAATCTCGACCGGCGGATCATTCAGCTCAAGATCGAGCGCGAGGCTTTGAAGAAGGAAAGCGACAAGGCCAGCAAGGAGAGGCTCGGCAAGCTCGAAAACGAGCTCGCGAACCTCGAGCAACAATCTTCCGAGCTGACCCAGCGCTGGCAGGCGGAGAAAGAGAAGATCGCCGGCGAAGCAAAGATCAAGGAGCAGCTCGACCAGGCCCGGATCGAGCTCGAACAGGCGCAGCGAAGCGGCGATCTCGCCAAGGCGGGCGAGCTCCAATACGGGCGAATCCCGCAGCTCGAGAAGCAGCTTGCCGAGGCCGGGCACGAGACCAAGGGGGCGATGCTTCGTGAGGAGGTCACTGCAGACGACATCGCCGGTGTCGTCAGCCGCTGGACCGGGATTCCGGTCGAGCGGATGCTCGAGGGCGAGCGCGAGAAACTGATGCAGATGGAAGCCGCGATCGGCGCTCGGGTGATCGGCCAGGAAGATGCGGTGAAGGCCGTTTCAGCCGCCGTGCGCCGCTCCCGAGCCGGCTTGCAGGACCCGAACCGCCCTCTGGGCTCGTTCCTGTTCCTTGGGCCCACCGGCGTCGGCAAGACCGAGCTCACCAAGGCGCTTGCCGAATTCCTGTTCGACGACGCGCAAGCGATGGTCAGGATCGACATGAGCGAGTTCATGGAGAAGCACGCGGTCGCGCGGCTGATCGGCGCTCCTCCGGGCTATGTCGGCTATGAGGAAGGCGGGGTCCTCACCGAAGCGGTCCGCCGCCGCCCCTACCAGGTGGTTTTGTTCGACGAGGTCGAGAAAGCGCACAGCGACGTGTTCAATGTGCTGCTGCAGGTGCTGGACGACGGCCGCCTCACCGACGGCCAGGGGCGCACCGTCGATTTCACCAACACGATCATCATCATGACCTCAAACCTCGGCTCGCAATTCCTCGCAAGCCTTGGCGAGGACGAGCCGGTCGAGAAGGTCGAGCCGCAGGTGATGGAGGTGGTTCGCGCGCATTTCCGGCCCGAGTTCCTAAACCGCCTCGACGAGATCATCCTGTTCCACCGGCTGGGCCCCGCGCACATGGCGCCGATCGTCGATATCCAGGTCGCGCGGCTGCAGCGGCTGCTCGAGGACCGGAAGATCACGCTCGAGCTCACCGACGCCGCCCGCGAATGGCTAGGGCGGGTCGGCTACGACCCGGTGTACGGCGCCCGGCCGCTCAAGCGCGCGGTGCAGCGGCATTTGCAGGACCCGCTCGCCGACGCTTTGCTGTCGGGCCGGATCAAGGACGGCGACACGGTCCGGGTCGACGAGGGCGATGGCGAGCTCGTCCTCAATGCCGCGGAAGAAGAGCGAGCGCTCGCCTAACCCAAAAAAAGGGCGGTACCGAAGTACCGCCCAAGATTAATGTCGCAGTGATCCGAAATTAAAACCGCAGACGGACACCGGCATAGAACCGCCGACCGATCGGGTCGTAGGTACCCGCGTTGGTCTCAGTTCCGGTGTTGTTGCCAGGCAGGCCCGTGATGATCGGCGGGGCGTCGTTGTCCAACAGATTGTCTACGCCGGTGTAGAACTCATAGTTGTTGCCAGGCGTAAAGCGCAGCTGGGCGTTGGCGTAGAATTCCGCAGGGACTCTGCCTTCCCTCGCCCGGGAATCGAAACCGAACGCCTCGAGGAACGTGTTATTGATGTACGAAGCGCCGATGTAGTTTCCGGTGAAGGTCACCCCCCAACGGTCGGTGTCAAAGGATAGCGACCCGAAAACCTTATCCTCGGGCGCCCCAATTTCTCCCACAAACGGGTTTTTGGGCGATTCCGGAAGCGGCTTGGTAAAGCCCTTGAGCATGTGGGTGTACGCAATGCGGGCATTAACTGCGCCGTTCCCAAACATCGGAAGCCGTGCTGCGGAGCGATAAGACAAGGTGAAATCCAGACCCTCAACCTCGAGTGCCGCACTGTTCGTCGGCGCGACGTCGATGAACTCTAGCGAGCCTGGGCTGTTGAGGCCCACTGCCCTTGGACGGCGCGTGATGAATTCGCAGAACGTTGGGTTGCCCTGCACGAAGCACTGTTCGAGAATGGTCTGCCGGCCCGTAGCCCCAATCGCGTCGTCGACCTTGACGTTGAAATAATCCGCCGTGAAGGCGAAGTTCCTCAACCAGGATATCGAGGTCGGATTGACGACTACCCCGAGCGTGATTGTATCGGCTGTTTCTTCATCCAGATCGGGATTGCCGCGGCCGAAGCCCGAGACGCCCTGAAGATCCGGCTGGGTGAGCGTGAACACGCCGTTAGCGGCAATGTTCGCCGCCACGCCTGGGTCGGCACGGCACTGGTCGCCGGTTATTCCCCCGCCAGTCGGCCCGATCCCCAGACACGGGTCAATCAAACCGGGCGGAAAGGTCTGGCTTGGTGGCGTGAACAGCTCCCCGATGTTCGGAGCGCGCGTCGCGCGAGCATAGACGCCGCGGAACCGGACATCGCGAACCGGCGAAAACTCGACCCCGGCGTTGTAGCTCAGCGTGCGTCCAACCGTAGAATAGTCCGACACACGAACCGCGCCGCTGAGCGTCAGGTCATGGAAGAAAGGCCTTTCCCTCAGAAGAGGAACAACCAGCTCCGCATAACCCTCGATCACGTCGAACTGGCCCCGGCTGCTCGGAATCGCGTTGCCGGCGTTCAGGCCCGCTTCGGTGAGAGCGTCGTTATTCTCTTCGCTATATTCCTTGCGGTACTCGGTGCCGATCGCAAACCCGGCCGGACCGTCCCACAGCTGGAACAAATTCCCTGTCAGGTTTGCGCCAGCGAGCTGCTGAGAGGTCCTGGTGGTGCGGCTCGAAGGCGCCTCGATGTAGTCGACGGCTTCCGGACTGATGGAGTTGAAACCAAAGATGTTGACCGGCACGCAGCCCTCGGCACGAGCCTCGGGATTTGCACAGATCGGAGCCCCCGTAATGGGATCAGTAATTACTTGAAGAGCATTTCGGAAATTCGGGACGTTGATTTGTCCGGTCCCGCTCTGCGCCTCAATGGTTTCGCCGTAGGCATAGTAGGCATCCCAGTTCCAGCCTCCAAAGACGTCGCCCTTAAGGCCTGCGAGCACACGGTAAGTCGTGCGGTTTGCATTGTTGCCGCGAGGGCCGAACTCTAACGTTCGGCGGCTGGCGATTCCGACATCCCGAAGCCCGTCGCCGTCCGTGTCCGTCGCGAGGTCAAAGATCGCGTCCGAGATGAGTGGATTGCGAACGATTGTCCCGTCCGGAAGCCGGGTCTCGATGTTGAAGAAGCCCCCGGTGGATGGAAAAATGTCGTCGCCAGCCGCTGGGAAAGGCTCGAGTTCGGACACTGTCTTGGACTGGGCAAAAGTCCCTTCAACGAACGCGGCGATGTTGGGCGTAATCTCATAGTTTCCCTGAAGCGCGATCAGATACCTCTCGGTCGGCACCGCGATCGTCCGGAAGGCCGAGCGGTTGAAACCGGTCGGGACGCAACCCGGGATAACCTCAAACGGTATTCCGGTCGTGCAATTGTTGTTCCTAGGGATGACGTTACCCGCCCGGTCGAACGTCTGGGGTATGAAACGGCCCCTCGAGTCCCTGACCCCACCAAGAAGGATGGTTCCCTGCGGCGCAAAGCTCGAGAAAAACGGGCGGCAGGGTGTGAAGATATCATTTGCATCGCCCGTAAAGAATACACAGCTGATCTGGTCGAGCTCAGCGCCGAGGTTCTGGCGGTCGCGGCCGAACACGGCTCCCTCGTCCGAATATCCCAAGTGGACGATGATGTTTCCGCGGTTATCGGCGAAGTTGGTCCCCATCAGCAGGTTCGCCTGCTTACGGGTGTCGTCGCCTCGCTCCGAAACGCCGAGCTGTCCGTGCGCCTCAATCCCTTCGAAGTCGGTCTTGTAGATGATGTTCACGACGCCGGCCACGGCATCTGAGCCGTAGATCGATGAGGCGCCGCCGGTCAAAATGTCGATGCGTTCGATGAACTGCGTCGGGATTGAGTTCAGGTCGACCGTGGCCGAGCTGGGGACTCCGGCCACGAACCGGCGGCCGTTCACCAGCACCAGCGTGCGATCGGTGCCGAGATTACGAAGGTCGACGGTCGCAACACCCACGCTCGAGGTCAGGAAGTTGGAATTTGTACGACTGAGCGTCGGAGTGCCCATGGTCGGATTCTCGAGGAGCACCTGCTGAATGTTGACGGCACCGCTATTGTCGATGTCCTGCGCGTCGACAATCTGCAGCGGAGAAGCCGATACCAGCTCCGGCCGCGCGATGCGCGAGCCCGTCACGACGATTTCGGTGCCTGCAGCCCGACATTGAGGATCAGACGGATTTTCGATGCAGAACCGCTCGGCGGGATCGCCGACGTCAGCGGTCTCCTCCTGCACGTTCGCTTCAGCGCTCTGCGCATATGCGGGTGAGGCAACTGCCGTCAGTCCAAGCAAAATCGTGGACGAGAGCAGGTAGTGCCGAGGCTGGAATGTCATTTGTTACTCCCCTTGAGAAGACGCTGCGCTCAAAGCGCGTGCAAGCAGCGGCCACTTGACCCTGAAATTTAAGCTGGGGCCGCTGATAAAGGCAAAAGGCCGGAAATGGCAATTCGGCGTCTCGAAATTGTAATAGAATCTGAAAGGCTGTGATTTTCGAGACACAGTCAGGGTTTGGTTGCGCGCCACAGGGTTCGGAGCTAGCTGTAGCCGCATAAGTAGGCCGGGAGTTGGTGTGATGTTTTTGCGCGTCTCGATTGCGTTCGGCGCACTGTCGTTCAGTGTGCCTTCGGTAGCGGCACAAGCAGAGAGGAGCATGCCTCAAGTGATCGATCAGATCGCTGCCTGCCAATCTGTTGCTGATCCCGAAGCGCGCCTGGCATGTTTTGACGATTCCGTGCGCCGTCTGACGACCGCCACGACAAGCGGCGATATCGTCGTCCTGGACAGGGAACAGGTCCGTAAAACCAGGCGTTCGCTGTTCGGGTTTTCCCTGCCGAAATTGCCGTTCTTTGGTAATGCCGACGACCCGGACGGCGAAGCCATTAAGGAAATTGAATCCACCATCGCCCGGACGTCGGTCATAGGGCACAGGAGATGGGCCCTTCACCTTGATGATGGGACGGTGTGGAATACCACGGAGATTGTGAGACGCGTGGATCCGAGCCCTGGCGCCAAAATCAAGATACGAGCGGCTGCTCTCGGTAGCTATCGCGCCGAAATCGAGAGCAGCGGCACCGTTGGCGTTCAGCGCGTTCGCTGACTGCATCTTCACGGTCCCACGGGCCATCCGGCTGCCCGTCAGCTGCCTTCGAACTCTGCGGTGCATACGCGGAGCTCAGCCACTTGAAGGTCAAAGCGCGGCTAAACCTGGCCCGCGCCCTGCTCCGCCTTCAGGCTGGCTTGCGCGTCGATATAGGCCTCCTGGCGCTCGACGCTCCAATATTTGAGCTCGTGGAGCGGGATTCTTGCGCCGGTGACGGCGCATACGACATGGTCGCCGTTGCTGAGGACCCGAAAGGTGCCGGCCATGTAATGCAAGCGCGCGGCCGTGCCGCCGCCGGTCATCAACATCTGTTACTCCTCCGCCTCATCGAAAAATCCGGGTTGGCGAGGAACATAGGTCGAGCGGCGCTTGCGCTCAACCGGACGGGCGGGCTCGCCGGTGGTCGCCCCGACCTCGCCGTCGCCGAAGTGCAGGGTCAGGAGCCGCGCCGCGACCGCGTCGGCGGCTTTCGCAAGAGTCTTCCCGGAGCGATCGGTTACCCGGACGAAGCCGCGCTGGAGCGGGCGGTCCGGATGGCCAAGCTCGGCAAGGCGCCACAAAGATTCGAGCCGCTCGGACGAGCGGCGCAAACGGTCGAGGAGAAGCTCGGGCCTAAGCCTGGGAGCGACGGCGTTGACGTTCGCGCGCGCTTCGCCCGCGCGCGAAGCAAGCGCCCGAGGCAGCCGGTCGCCGATTTCGTCGAACCGCTGCGATGCGGGCGCGAACAAGGCTTGCGGCTCCGGCCAGCGGCAGACGGTGAGCTCCAGCCGCTCGCGGGCGCGGTCGGCCATTCGGGCGAGGCATTGCTTCGCCCTTTGCCCAAGCTCATCGATCAAGGCGAAGAGCTCGGCTCGCACCGGCACCGCGATTTCGGCAGCCGCGGTCGGAGTCGGGGCTCGCTTGTCGGCAGCGTGATCGATGAGAGTCGTGTCGGTCTCGTGGCCGACCGCGGAGATCAGGGGTATCGGCGATTCGGCGGCGGCGCGAACCACCTCCTCCTCATTGAACGCCCACAGATCCTCGATCGAGCCGCCGCCCCGGGCGACAATCAGAAGGTCGGGCCGCGGAATTTCGGACGTCTCGTCGATCTTGCCGAAGCCGCGAATCGCGGCAGCAATTTTCGCCGACGCGCCCTCCCCCTGCACCGGGACCGGCCAGACGATCACCCGGGTTGGGCAGCGGTCCTCGAGCCGGTGGAGGATATCGCGGATGACCGCGCCGGTCGGCGAGGTCACGACTCCGATGACCTGCGGAAGGAACGGAAGCTTGCGTTTTCGGCTCTCGTCGAAAAGCCCCTCGGCAGCGAGCGCTTTGCGACGCCGCTCGAGCAGCGCCATCAGCGCTCCCTCGCCGGCAAGCTCGAGCCGCTCGACGACGATCTGATATTTCGACCGGCCGGCGTAGGTCGTGACCTTGCCCGTTGCGACGACCTCGGCGCCGTCTTCGGGCCGGAACGCCAGAGCGTTCGCCTGCGCGCGCCAGATCACCGCGTCGATGCACGCCGATTCGTCCTTCAATGAAAAGTAGCAATGGCCCGAGCTGTGGCGCTTGAAGCCGGAAATCTCGCCGCGCACCCGGACCTGGCCGAACGCGCCTTCGATCACCCGCTTGAGCGAGCCGGCGAGCTCGCCGACCGTCAGCGCCGGCGAATTGTCCCCGGGCGGCACGTTGGCTAACAGGCCGCTTGGCTGGTTGTCGGGGAGATTCATGAACATCCTGCTTTTGGGATCGGGTGGCCGTGAGGATGCGCTCGCATGGCGGCTGAGGCAATCGCCAAGCTGCGAAGCGCTTGTCGCCGCTCCTGGCAACCCCGGGATCGGCCGCTGGGCCGAGTGCGCGCCGGTCGACCCGTGCGACAGCGCCGACGTCGTCGAGCTGGCGCGGCGGCGATCGATCGACCTCGTCGTCATCGGACCCGAAGCTCCGCTTGTGGCGGGAGTCGCCGATGCGCTTCGAGACGCAGGTTTGGCAGTGTTCGGCCCTGGCGCAGCCGCAGCTCGGCTCGAAGGATCGAAGGGCTTCACCAAGGATTTGTGCGAGGCGAACGCCATTCCCACCGCGCGTTACGTCCTGACCGACACTGCTGCCGAAGCGATGGAGGCGCTGGGCGGTTTCGGACTCCCGGTCGTCATCAAGGCCGACGGGCTCGCGGCCGGAAAGGGCGTCACCATCGCGACGGACCGCGCCGAAGCCGAGGCGGCGATCGCCGCGGCTGGCGACACACCGCTGGTGATCGAGGAGTATCTCGAAGGCGAGGAGGCCAGCCTGTTCGCGCTGGTCGACGGCGAAACCGCCGTGGCCTTCGCCAGCGCCCAGGATCACAAGCGCGTCGGCGAAGGCGACACCGGTCCGAACACCGGCGGGATGGGAGCCTACAGCCCGGCGCCGGTTCTCACGCCGGAGCTCGAAGCGCGCGCAATGGACGAAATCATCCGCCCGACAGCGCGAGCTCTGGCAATTGCGGGCACGCCTTTTTCCGGAGTCCTTTATGCGGGACTGATGCTGACAGCGGACGGGCCGAAGCTGATTGAGTACAATGTTCGCTTCGGGGACCCCGAATGCGAAGCCATCATGCCGCGGGTCGAGGGCGACTTGGCCGAGCTGCTTCTGGCTGTTGCGAGTGGTCGGCTTGGGAAGATCGATCCGCCGGCGCTCTCGAGAGATTTTGCAGTCACCGTCATCGTTGCCGCACGCGGCTATCCCGGAGCGCCGATCGGCGGAGGCTCGATCCGGGCAATCGAGGCGGCCGAGCAGGTCGAGGGGGTGACGGTGTTTCATGCCGGCACCGCGCATGCCGACGAAGGGCTGGTCGCAAAGGGAGGGCGAGTGCTCGCGGTCACGGCCGTCGCTGAGACGTTCGCCAACGCCCGGGCGCGGGCCTATCGCGCGGTCGACCAGATCGATTTCGCCGACGGCTTCCATCGCCGCGACATCGGCTGGCGTGAGCTGGAGCGGGAGGGCGCGTGAACACGCTCTGGGCTTATTTCTGGCCGATCGTGGCGATCGGATTCGCGTTCGGAGCGATCATCGGCTCGCTGGCCTTCCGTCGGCGGCGGCCGAGATTCCTCTGGATCGGGCTTTCGCTGTCGATCGCCGGCGCGGCGCTCTGGCACGGGCCGCTCGGCGCCGCCGACCGATTGACCACGCAGGTCGAGCGTACCGCCCGGGCGGTCCTGATCGACTGGGAAATGGGCGCCGTCCAGGCACAGCTGCACCACGGCCCGCTCACTCGCCGGCTGATCCTTTCCGGTCCGGCCGACGATTTCCAGCGCGCCGCCCTGGCGGAGATGATGGGCACGATTCCCGGGGTGAGCACCGCAACCTGGTCCAGCGAGGACAGCGGCCTGCCGCTTCTGCTCGAAGCCGCAGCCGTTTCCATCCTGGGCTTCCTTTTCGGGCTTCTGCTCGCTTATCTGGTCGAGCTTCGTCGTCGTCACAACGCTCAGTGGAATTGGTGATCGAATGGAATTGGTTCGCGAATATTGGCCGCTGATCCTCATTGCGATCGCGATCGCCCTGGTCGCGGCGTTTCTACTTTTGCGCCCGAGACAGCGGGTGGAGCTTTCGAACGAAACGACACCCGTCCGTCCGCACATGGTTCAGCCGGCGAGCTCCGGCGAGCGCAAGGGGCTTGCAGCGGAGGCCGCAGCGGCGGCAAGCGACGTGACCGGACAGATCATTGACGCTCCAGTGCACGCGAACCTTCCAGGCGCTTCGGGGCCGCCCGACGACCTGAAGCGGCTCAAGGGCGTAGGTCCGAAGTTCGCAGCCATACTCAACCAGCTCGGAATCCTCCGCTTCGACCAGCTCGCGCGGCTGAGCGAGGGCGACATCGACCAGCTGGACAAGCACCTCGGACCGTTTCGCGGGCGACTGGAGCGCGACCAGATCCCGCTCCAGGCCGACTATCTTGCCCGCGGCGACGAGGACGGATTCGAGCAGAGGTTCGGAAAGCTGTAAGAGCCCCCGATCAAACGCCGATCGCGATCTTCAGCACGGCTCCCACGGCGGCCACGGCCGCGACTCCGGCTGCCCACAACAATGCGAACCAGGCGAGCCGCTTGGCGAGCGAGGACCGCGAGCGGCTCAATGATATCCCTCGTCGCCGACCTTGCCGCGGAACACCCAATAGGACCAGGCTGTGTAGGCAAGGATGATGGGAATGAGCAGGGCAGCGCCGATCAGCATGAAGAGCTGGCTCTGCTCGGGAGCCGCGGCTTCCCAAATGGTCACTCGCCCCGGGATGACGTCCGGCCAGATCGAAATGCCGAGCCCGATCATCGTCAAGAGGAACAGCAACAGCGACAGCACGAAGGGAAGCCAGTCGCGCGCACCGCCAAGGCTGCGCCACAGCGCAAAGGCGGTTGCAGCGACGAGCAGCGGCATCGGCAAGGCGACCAGAAGGCCCGGATATTCGAACCAGCGCTCGAAATATTTCTCGTCGAGGAACGGTGTGGCCAGGCTCACCGCACCAATCGCAGCGAGCAGCGCAGGAGCCGACAAGCGCGCGAAGCGGCGGGCATCCAGCTGCAGCGCTCCTTCACTTTTCCAGATCAGCCAGGCCGAACCAAGAAGCGCATAGCCGACGACGACGCTGACTCCGGTCAGCAGGCTGAAAGGCGTCAGCCAGTCCCACCAGCCGCCGGCATAGGAGCGGCCTTCGACGGTGATTCCCTGAAGCAGCGCGCCAAGCGCAATTCCCTGCATCAGCGCGGCGACCAGGGACCCGAGGAAGAAGCCTCCGTCCCACCACGGCCGGTGGGCGGGATCGCGCCAGCGAAACTCGAATGCGACTCCGCGAAACACGAGGCCCAGAAGCATCGCGATCAGCGGCGCGTAGAGCGCTGGCAGAATGATTGAGTAGGCGAGCGGAAACGCTGCGAGCAGCCCGCCGGCGCCGAGCACGAGCCAGGTTTCGTTGCCGTCCCATACCGGCGCGATGGCGTTCATCGCCTGGTCGCGTTCCTTGCCGACGCGGAAGAAGGGGAACAGAATTCCGATCCCGAGATCAAAGCCGTCCATCACCACATAAGCGCCGATTCCAAAGGCGATCACGAACGCCCAGATGACGGTCAGGTCCATCAGTGCTCCTCCTTGGGAGCGCTTTCGCTGCGCGGCTCGCCGTCGGCCCTGTGGATTGCCGCGGCTGGAGTGATTCCCGCAGTTCGAATCGGCGCCTCCAAAGGCTCCTCCTCGCCGGGATGGGGCGGCTTGCTCATGAGCTTGAGGATGTACCAGACGCCAGCTCCGAACACCGTGAAATAGACGATCACGAAGGCGAGCAGCGACGCTGCGACCGCGGGCGCGGCGATCGGCGAGACCGCATCGGCGGTGCGCATCAGTCCGTAGATCACATAGGGCTGGCGGCCGACCTCGGTGGTGATCCAGCCGGCGATCACGGCGACGAACCCGGCCGGCCCCATCACCAGCGCGAAACGATGGAGAAAGCGCGACGTGTAGAGCCGCTTGCGAAAGCGCATCACCAGGCTGGCGAGCCCAAGCGCGAACATCAAAAGCCCCAGCCCGACCATGACCCGAAAAGCCCAGAACACGATCCCGACCGGCGGCCGCTCGTCGCGCGGCACCGTCTTGAGCCCCTCGACCGGCGCGTCCCAGCTGTGATGAAGAATCAGCGAGGAAAGATGGGGAATGCCGACCGCATAGCGGACGGTCTCGGCCTCCGAATCGGGGATCCCGAACAGGAGCAGCGGCGCTCCGTCCGGATAGGATTCGTAATGCCCTTCCATCGCCATCACCTTGGGCGGCTGGTGCTCGAGCGTGTTGAGGCCGTGGAAGTCGCCGACGACGATCTGGATCGGCGCGACAATCGCCGCCATCCACATCGCCATCGAGAACATCGTCCTTACCGCGGGATAGTCGCGGCCCTTGAGCAGATGCCAGGCGCCGACAGCGCCGACGACCAGCGCCGTCGTCAGATAGGCCGCGATCAGCGTGTGAGCGAGCCGGAACGGGAAGCTCGGGTTGAAGATGATCTCGAGCCATCCTGCGTCGGGGACGAACTGACCCGCCGCGTTGATGGCAAAACCGGTCGGCGTGTGCATCCAGCTGTTCACGCTCAGGATCCAGAAGGCGGAGACCGCGGTTCCAAGCGCCACCATAAAAGTGGCGACGAAGTGGAGCTTTTTGCCCACTCGTTCGAGGCCGAACAGCATGACTCCCAGAAAGCCGGCCTCGAGGAAGAAGGCGGTCAGCACTTCATAGGCCATCAGCGGCCCGATCACCGGCCCGGCCCGGTCGGAGAAGACCGACCAGTTGGTGCCGATCTGGTACGACATGACAATGCCCGACACGACACCCATCGCGAAGGTGATCGCGAACGGCTTGAGCCAGTAGCGAAACAAAGTGAAATAATGCGGCTTGCCGGTCCTCAGCCACAGCGCCTCGAGGACCGCGAGATAGCTCGCAAGACCGATCGTGAAGGCGGGGAAAATGAAATGGACCGCGATCGTGAATGCGAATTGGAGGCGTGCCAGGAGAAGCGCCGTTTCGTCCACGGCTACTCCGCCCGAACCCCTTGCCGGGCTTTTTTCTTCAGCCGGGTGGCAAGCAGCTTGTCGATCTTGCGGCCGTCCATGTCGACGATTTCAAACGACCAGCCGTCGTGGGTGAAGCGCTCGCCGGTTTCCGGCAGGTGCTTGAGCACCTCGAGCGCCAACCCGGCGACGGTCGAAAAGTCACGACCCGCGGCAAGCTTGATTCCGAGGTGGTCGACCAGGACGTCGGCGCTTGCCGCGCCCGAAAGCAGGAAGCTGCCGTCCTCGCGCTCGACCAGGTCCGGCTCCTCTCCTTCCTCGATGTCGTGGCGGAAGGCGCCGGCGAGCGCGGCGAGGATGCTTCCCGGAGTGACGATCCCGTCGAAATGCCCATATTCATCGTGGACGAGCGCGAGCGGGACTTCGGCGGACCGAAGCACTGCAAGCGCGTCCATCGCGTCAATGAGGTCCGGGATTACCGGAGCGGAGCGCGCAAGCTCGCGAAGGTTGAGCTCGCGCCCGTCCATCATCGCCTCGAGAAGGTCGCGCATCCGAACCACTCCGACGATATTGTCGACCGATCCTTCCGCCACCGGAATTCGGCTGTGGGGCGTTTGCTTCAAGGCCTTGCGAAGCTCAGCGCCTGCCGCCGAGATATCGATCCAGTCGACCTCGGTCCTGGGGGTCATAACCTCGCGCACCGGCCGGTCGGCGAGGCGCACCACTCCGGAGATTATCGCGCGCTCGCTCTCCTCGATGACGCCCGCGGTCTGGGCCTCGGCGACAACCAGGTGCAGCTCCTCGGCCGTAACGGCGCTGTCCGATTCGCGCTTGAGCCCAAGCATCCTGAAAATCAGCGCGCTCGTACGATCGAGCAGCCAGACGAACGGCGCCGCGATTCGCGACAGCCAGCGCATTGGTCTGGAAACGATAGCCGCGACCGACTCTGGCGAACGAAGCGCCAGCTGCTTGGGCACGATCTCGCCGATCACGAGCGTGAGATAAGTAACAACGACGATCACGAGCGTGAATCCGAGAGTTTGGGCGGTAGCTGGATCGATGCCCAGCAGCGCCAGCCGCTGCGCGGCCGGCGCACCGAGGCTGGAGCCCGAATAGGCGCCGGCGAGGATTCCGATGAGCGTGATCCCGATCTGGACGGTGGACAGAAACCGGCCGGGGTCGGCGGACAGGTCGAGCGCGCATTGCGCTCCGCTGCTTCCGCTTCGGGCCATCGCCTTCAGCCGCGCCTCGCGTGAGGACACGACCGCGAGCTCGCTCATCGCCAAAACTCCATTCAGCGCGATCAGCGCGAGGATGATGACGACATCAAACCAGGGGAACGGGAGCAGTTGGTCGCTCATGGGAGGCGGCAAAGTCTTGCCTTGAAATGCGGGCTGCAGCAAGCGCCGCCTAGTTGCGCGGCCGCCGGCCTAGGGTCGGCGCTCTTCGAAAAAGCGCTTCAAAAGCGCCGCCGATTCGTCCTCGCCGATGCCGCCGAGGACGTCCGGGCGGTGATTGCAGGTCGGATTCGAAAACACCCGGGCTCCGTTGGCGACCCCGCCGCCTTTCGGGTCCTCGGCTCCGTAGCGGAGCGAATCCAGCCGTGCGAGCGACGCCGCGGCCGCACACATCGCGCAGGGCTCGAGAGTCACCCATAAAGTGCAACCCTCGAGCCGCGGCTGGCCGAGCGTTCGAGCGGCGGCCCGGATTGCAACCATCTCCGCATGGGCGGTGGGATCGAGCGATCCGCGCATCGCGTTCCTCGCCTCGGCAACGATCCGGTTCCCTTGGGTGATGACGGCGCCGACCGGCACTTCGGCCGCACCGGCGGCCTCGGCGGCAAGGTCGAGCGCGCGACGCATTGGAGCGGGAAGCGGGAAGGACATCGATCCGCGCTACCGCAGTCGCGGCGCGGTGTCATTCCGACCGGTCAGTTGGCGTTGTTCGCGACGGTGTTGCTCTGCTGGTCGGGGGGATTCACCCGAACCGTCGGAACGGCGACGTTGGTCCGAGTGGTGCCGACCGACACTGAGCCAGTTTCGATGTCGAACGCCGGCGCCTGGCCGCCCTGGGCGGTCACACCATTGTCGGCGCTGACTTCGGGCGCCCTTGCGCCGCGGGTCTGCCTGATGTCGAGGAAGCCGGTCGCGATCGCGATCAGCAGGCCGACGACGGCGACAATCAAGATAAAAAGTATGGCGCGCATGCTGTTCCTTCTGCCGCTGAGTCGACTGGGCGACAATAGGGAACGCAGCAACGTGCCTCGAGGTTGCCTTCCGCATTGACGACAAGGGGGTGAGCGGGTAACGGACGCCCGCGTTTGCGCCCCTGCTGGGGCCTTATCAATTTTCAGGATTAGACCATGTCGCGCGTATGCGAACTGACCGGCAAGGGCCGGCAGGTGGGGCACAATGTTTCCCACGCCAATAACAAGACCAAGCGGGTGTTCCTGCCCAATCTGCAGGACGTGACGCTGATTTCCGACGTCCTTGAGCGGAGCGTGAAGCTTCGCGTGTCGACTCATGGGCTTCGCTCGGTTGAGCACGTCGGCGGTCTCGACAACTGGCTCGCCAAGACGAGCGAGGACAAGCTTTCGCCCAAGGCGCGCAAGCTGAAGCGCGAAATAGCCAAGAAAGTCGCAGAATAGGACTGCCGTGGGCAGTCCTGCAGAGGCGACTTGGCCGAGCCCCGGCGGGTTAGCGCTCCGTTAGCGCTCCGGCGGCAGACCCGTCGCCATTAGAGCTTTTGAAACGGCCGATTCTAAACGTCGTCGGTCACCAGCAATAGCCGAGTGAGCGCTCCGCGATCAGGAAAATCCTGAACCTTGTCTGCACTCGCGGTTCAGGTTTCATTGCACTCGACTCCCGCATAAGTTCTTGATGTGGCGGGGTTTCCCCCTTTTCTCCCGCCGCCAATGGTGCGGCAGCAATGCCCACGAAAACCCTCGCGTCGCGTAACGAGGGGGGCCCGGAGCGAGCGATCGCTTCGGGCCCATTTTTTTGCTCAACTCACGGGCTTTCAAACAGGCGGGCGAGCTGCTCGATCATCGCTCCGCCGAGCTGCTCGGCATCCATGATCGTCACAGCGCGATCGTAATATCGGGTCACGTCGTGGCCGATTCCGATTGCGACCAGCTCCACCGGCGACCTTTGCTCGATCCAGCCGATCACCTGCCGGAGGTGGCGTTCGAGATAGGTGCCGCCGTTGGCTGAAGCCGTGGAATCGTCGACAGGCGCGCCGTCCGAGATCACCATCAGGATCCGCCGCTCCTCGGGCCTCGCGATCAGCCGCTGGTGCGCCCACAGCAAAGCCTCGCCGTCGATATTCTCCTTGAGCAGCCCCTCGCGCATCATCAGCCCGAGGTTGCGCTTCGCGTGCCGGTACGGCTCGTCGGCGCGCTTGTAGACGATGTGCCTCAAGTCATTTAGCCGGCCGGGGTTCGCGGGCCGTCCCGCGGTGAGCCACGCTTCGCGGCTCTGGCCGCCCTTCCACGCGCGGGTCGTGAACCCGAGGATTTCGCTCGCCACTCCGCAGCGCTCGAGAGTTCGGGCAAGGATGTCCGCGCAGATCGCGGCAATCGCGATCGGGCGCCCCCGCATCGATCCCGAATTGTCGATCAGAAGCGACACGATCGTGTCGCGAAATTCGGTCTCGCGCTCGATCTTGTAGCTCAAAGAATGGATCGGGTTGACGATCACCCGCGCCAGCCGGGCGGCGTCGAGCAGCCCCTCTTCCTGATCGAATTCCCAGCTTCGGGTCTGTTGCGCCATCAGCCGCCGCTGCAGCCGGTTGGCGAGCCTTGTGACGACGCTGTGAAGGCCGCCGATCTGCTGGTCGAGATAGGCACGCAGCCGGTTGAGCTCGTCCTCGTCGCACAGCTCACCAGCCTCGATAATCTCATCGAACCGAATGGTGAAGGCCTTGTAATCGGTCGGCGGCGCAAGCTCCCAGTTGCGCCGGGCCTGGCCCGGCCGGCCGCTGTCGCTCGTCTCGTCGGCGTCTGCGAGATCGTCCTCGCCGGGCTCATGATTATCGACGCCCTGCTGCTCGTCGTCGGCGTCCTCGGCCTGCTCGGCGCGCATCTCCGAGCCGCCGTCCTCGGGGGCCGATTCGCCCTCTTCCTCACCCTCGTCGCCGGGAGACTCGTCGCCCTGCTCTTCTCCGGCATCCTCGAGAGCGTCCTCCGCCTCTTCGGCTGCGGTCGCGAGGTCGAGATCCTCGAGCAATTGCCGCGACAGCTTCGCGAACGCCGCCTGATCGTCCAGGGTAAGCGCGAGGCTGTCGAGCTCGGCGGCAGCCTTCTCCTCTATCCAGGGAGAGACCAGCTTCAGTCCCGCCTGAGCCGCCTTGGGCGGCGGCTCGCCGCTCAACCGCTCGCGGGCGATCAGGCCGACAGCCGTCGCCAGCGGGACCTCCTCAGAATTTCTGGCGCGCAGGATCGAATCGCCGCGGACGCGCGCCTCCGCAAGTTGGGCGAGATTGGCTCGAACGCCGCCCAGTGCGCGTGCTCCAAGCGCTTCGACCCGCGCCGTTTCCAGCGCGTCGAACACCGCCCGGGCCTCGGGGTCGGCGGGCGCAAGCGACGCGTGCAGCCGCGGGTTGTGGTGGCGAATTCGAAGCGCCGCTGAATCGGCCGCTCCGCGCGCCTCCGCGACGAGCCTGGGCTCGAGCTTGGCACCGGGAGAGGGAACCCGCGCAGCCTTGGCGGCGGGACTCGCCGTGTCGGAGGCGTACACGACCTCGATCTCCGGATCGCGGGCGATCGCCCGCGCCGCCCCGGCAAGGGCGCGGCGGAAAAGGTCCAGAGGCGCGGAATCAGCCATGGCTCGTCATTGCGAGCGGAGCGGAGCAATCCATATCTGCGCCGCTGGATTGCTTCGTCGCTTGCGCTCCTCGCAATGACGCAGGCTGAGGCATCAGGCCTTTCCGACGACGCTTTCGGGCAAGTCCGTGCCGAACACGCGCTGATAATATTCGGCGACGATTCCGCGCTCGGCCTCGTCGCATTTGTTGAGGAACGACAGCCGGAAGGCGAAACCGACGTCGCCGAATATCAGCGCGTTCTGGGCCCAGCTGATCACTGTGCGCGGGCTCATCACCGTCGAAATATCGCCGTTGACGAAGCCCTGGCGGCTCAGTTCGGCGACCTTGATCATCTTCTCGACGGTCTCCTTGCCGTCGGGATTGTCGTACTCGCCCGACTTGGCGAGGACGATCTGCGCCTCCACCTGCGCCGGCAGATAATTGAGCGTGGTGACGACGTTCCAGCGGTCCATCTGTCCCTGGTTGATCGCCTGGGTGCCGTGATAGAGGCCGGTGGTGTCGCCAAGGCCGATGGTGTTCGTCGTCGCGAACAACCGGAACCAAGGATTGGGGCGAATCACGCGATTCTGGTCGAGAAGGGTCAGCTTGCCCTCGGCCTCGAGCACCCGCTGGATCACGAACATCACGTCGGGGCGGCCGGCGTCATATTCGTCGAAGACCAAGGCGACCGGATGCTGGAGCGCCCACGGAAGCAGGCCTTCGCGGAACTCGGTGACCTGCTGGCCTTCGCGCAGGACTATCGCGTCGCGACCGACCAGGTCGATCCGGCTGATGTGCGCGTCGAGGTTGATGCGGATCATCGGCCATTTCAGGCGGGCGGCGACCTGCTCGATATGAGTGGACTTTCCGGTGCCGTGATAGCCCTGGATCATCACCCGGCGGTTCCGGGCAAAGCCGGCGCAGATCGCCAGAGTCGTGTCCGGGTCGAACACATAGGCCGGGTCGAGGTCGGGGACTCGCTCGTCCGCCTCGCTGAAGGCCGGGACCTCCATGTCCGAATCGACTCCAAAGGCGTCGCGCACCTTCACCATTAGGTCCGGCGAAGCCATCACCGTCTCGGCGCGGCTTTCCGGATTGACGTTGGAGATATCGTTCATTGGGATTGCCCTTACGGCAAGCGTACGGGCGCCTCAACAAGATCGAACTAGGCCGCCAGTTCCACCTTGGGCGGCAGCGAGAACAGCCTTGCGAAGCGCCTTGCGGCATTGATGTCGCCTTCGATCCGCAGGGTTTCAACCGGCGCTCCGCCGTAGAGAACGACCTTCAGCTCGTCGGGCGTGCAGTCGATCGTCGCGTCGGGAAGGTCGATCTGGCCGCGGCCGATTTCGAAGCTGCCGCCGTCGACCTCGGCGAAATACCAGGCGTCGCCGAACCGGAATGCGATCCTCGCCGCGAAACCATCGGCCAACTCGGAGTCAAAGTTCGTCTTCATCGAAAGCATGATCGCGACCGCACTGACACGATGCGTGCCGTCGTGGCGCGGCGAGCGGAATGCCCAGCGGCCGAGCGCGCAGAGGATCGGGCTGGCGTCGAGCGCCCACTCGGTAGCTTCATAGACCTGTACCGAAGCCGGCGGAGGGAGCTTCGCCTTGCGGACCAGGCCGCGCTGCTCGAGCTCCGCCAGCCGCTGCGCGAGAACGTTGGCACTAATTCCGGGCAGGTCCGACCTCATGTCCGAAAAGCGCCGGGCGCCGAGCATCAGCTCACGCAACACCAGCGGCGCCCAACGCTCGCCGATCAGCTCGAGCGCATGGGCGAGGCCGCAGGCGTCCTCGTAGCTGCGTTTTCCCTCGCTTTGGCGAGACTTAGTTGTTTTTTCTAACTGCACGGTTGCAATTTAGGACGCACGGCATCAAAAGGCAAGCGAATCGAGTCGGAAAAGGGGAGACAGTGGATGCCGGTTAGCAGCGACGCTTCCGCCGAAGTCACAGCATTCCGCTGGGTCCCGGATTTCGCCGCCGGGCTGGTGCGCGACCTGCGCATACGCTGGGCGCTAGAGGAGATGGGACGCGACTATCGAGTCCGTTTGCTCGACGCGCTCAACGCGCGCCCGGCGGATTATTTCCTCGAACAGCCGTTCGGCCAGGTCCCGGCCTATCGCGACGATGAGGTCCAGCTGTTCGAGAGCGGCGCCATCCTGATCCATCTCGGTTTGCAGGACGAGCGGCTGCTGCCAGCCGACACGAGCGGCAAGATGCGGGCGACCGCCTGGCTGATCGCCGCTCTCAACAGCGTCGAGCCGATTTTTTTCGAGCTTATCACCATCGACATCTTCAGCCGCAATCAGGAGTGGACGAAAGAACGCCGGCCCCAGGTGGTCGAGCGAATCCAGGCGCGGCTGAAGCTTTTGTCCGACGCACTCGGCGACAAGGAGTGGCTGGAGGGGCGCTTCACCATCGGCGATTTGATGATGGTCGCAGTCCTCCGCCAGCTCCGCCACACGCCGCTGGTCACGGAGCAGCCGAATCTCGCCGCTTACGTTGAGCGAGGGGAGTCGAGGCCGGCGTTCCAGCGCGCGCTCGCCGACCAGCTCGCCGTTTTCGCGCAACACCAACCCGAAGGAGAGGCAGCATGAGCTACATTGACGGATTCGTCCTTCCGCTGAAGGACGAGAAACTCGACGACTACCGCAAGATGGCGGAGTTTTTCGCGAGCAAGGCGACCGGGCTGGGCGCGATCGGAACGGTCGAAGCGCTCGGCGACGGTCTCGAGCACGGAAAGACCACCGACTTCTTCCGCGCAGTGAAGGCGGAGGACGGCGAAAACGTCGTTTTCTCCTTTATCGTCTGGCCGGACAAGGCGACGCGGGACTCCGCCTGGGAAAAGATCATGGCCGACCCCGAGATGAAGCCCGACGGCGACATGCCGTTCGACGGCAAGCGGATGTTCTGGGGCGGCTTCGAGCCGTTCGTGAACACGCTGGAGAAGTAGAATGCCTTACCTGCAGCCATGCCTGTGGTTCGACACACAGGCCGAGGAAGCGGCGAACTTCTACGCCGCCACCTTCCCCGACAGCGAAGTGAAATCGGTCAATCGCGCCCCCGGCGATTATCCGAGCGGCAAGGCCGGCGACGTCCTCACGGTCGAGATGACGCTCCTTGGAACCCCGTTCGTGCTCCTCAACGGAGGGCCGATTTTCACGCCGAACGAGGCGGTCAGCTTCATGGTCATGACCGAAAGCCAGGAGGAGATCGACCGCTACTGGAACGCAATCGTCGGCAACGGCGGGCAGGAGAGCGAGTGCGGCTGGTGCAAGGACAAGTGGGGCCATTCGTGGCAGATCACCCCGCGCAGGCTGATGGAGCTGACCACGAGCTCGGACGAAGCAAAAGCCAAGCGCGCGTTCGATGCTATGATGACGATGCAGAAGATCGACCTCGCCAAGATCGAGGCGGCGGCTCGCGGAGAGACGGCCATTGCGTAAGGTCATCGGCGGCGCCTTCGTCTCTCTCGACGGCGTGATGCAGGCGCCCGGCGGTCCGGAGGAAGACCCCCGGGGTGGCTTCGACCATGGCGGCTGGATGTCGCCGATCTTCGACGAGGCGATCGGGCATCAGGTCGACACGCTGTTCACTCCGCCATTCGACCTGCTGCTCGGCCGCCGGACCTACGAAATATTCGCGGCGCACTGGCCGTTCACGCAGGAGGATGGCCCCATCGCATCGATGTTCGCGAAGATTTCCAAATATGTGCTGACCCGATCGGATGCGCCCCTGGAATGGAAGGGCAGTCACCGGCTTGCCGACCTCGACGCGCTCGCCGAGCTGAAGTCCGGCGACGGTCCCGACCTGGTCATCCAGGGCAGTTCGACCCTCTATCCGCAGTTGCTCGATCGTGGCCTGCTCGACCGGCTGGTGCTGATGATCGCGCCGATCACGCTTGGCGGCGGCAAGCGGCTGTTCGGCGACGGCACTCCGCCCCGCACGTTCAAGCCCGTCGAGCAGCGCGTGTCGCCAGGCGGATTCTTGATGGCGACGTACGAGCCCGCCGGGCCGCTCAAGACCGGCTCGTTCGCGATGCAAGAGCCGAGCGAGGCCGAGCTCCGCCGTCGGGACAAATGGACTCGAGAGGAGGCCTGAACCGATGGCCAGCAACTTCGCCCGTATGGCTTTTCCCAACGAAAGCCCCTCCTATCGGGACGCGCGCAACGCCCTTCTGGATGCAGAGATCGCGCTCCGCCGCCAGACCGAAGCCGTGGCCGAAATGCGCCGAGCGCTTCCGCCGGGTGGCGAAGTGCCAGAAGACTATGCGTTTGAGCGGATCGGCTCCGACTTGCGGCCTGAAAAGGTGAAGCTCTCACAGCTGTTCGGCGAGCATTCGACCCTATTGCTCTACAGCTACATGTTCGGCCCCGAGCGAGACTTGCCATGTCCCGGCTGCACGCACCTGCTAGATTGCGTCGACGGCGCCGCCCGGCACGTGCCGCAGCGCGCGGCGCTCTATGCGGTCGCCAAGTCGCCGATCGCTCGGCTCGCCGCCTGGGCGCATGAGCGTGGCTGGAACTACCTGAAGCTCCTGTCCGCCGCCGGCAACGACTATGACGCTCATTATTACGGCGACACCGACGCCCTCACAGCGGCGATGCGCGAAGAGCGGGGCCATGAGGAGGGCAAGACCTGGGACGAGCCGATGCTCAACGTCTTCGTTCGGGATGGCGACACGATCCGGCACTTTTGGGGCAGCGAGCTGGTCTTCGCCCCTGAAGACCAGGGCCAGCACCACCGCGGCCTCGATTTCATGGACCCGGTCTGGGGCCTGCTCGACACCACGCCGGAAGGGCGCGGGAAGGATTTTTCCCCGAAGGTGAATTACTAGGCGATGCTCGAGCTCTTCGCCCACCCATTCTCGTCCTACTGCCAAAAAGTGCTCATCGCGCTTTGGGCCGACGGGACCGAGTTCGAGTACCGGATGCTCGACGAGGAGCATCCGGAGAATTTCGCCGAGCTCAAGCGCCGCTGGCCGTTCGGCAAGTTCCCGCTGCTTGTCGACGACGGCGAGACCATCGTCGAGACGACGCCGATTATCGAGCATCTCCACGCGTGCCACCGCGGCCCCAACGACTGGATCCCCGACGGCGAGGAGGGACGCCGAACTCGGTTCCTCGACCGCTTCTTCGATCTGTACGTGATGAACACCATGCAGAAGTCGGGGAATGACGTCCTGCGCCCGGAAGGATCGCGCGATCCGTATGGAGTGGAGCAGGCGCGGGCGGAGCTGCGCCTCGCCTACGACTGGCTCGAGCAGAATCTCGGCGACGGCCCGTGGGCGGTAGGAGAGACGTTCACGCTAGCCGATTGCGCCGCCGCTCCGTCGCTCTTCTACTCGGACTGGCTGGAGGAAATCGGCGCACAGCGACCGCGGCTCGGCGCCTATCGGGCGCGCCTGCTCGACCACCCGGTCGTCGCTCGTGCTGTCGACGAAGGGCGGCCGTATCGCAAATTTTTCCCGATGGGCGCTCCCGACCGAGATTGACCAACTATTGTGACAATGTAACATCGGCGCGTTCCGTAGGAGCCTGTCAATGCGTCACCTGATCCTGCTCTCCTCCCTTCTCGCCTCCGTATCCGCCTGCGATCGCGCGGCGCCCGACCCGCGCGGAGTCGGCCGGAACGAGACGCTTCTCGTCGTCACCGCCACCGGCCGCTCCGAGACCCGCCCGGACGAGGCGCGCCTTCAGCTCGGCGTCCAGTCCGACGCCCCAAGCGCCGGCGAAGCGAGCCGCCTCAACCGCGAGAAGATGGACCGGGTGACCGACGCCCTGGCGGGGCTCGGAGTAAGGCCGGAAAATCTTCAGACGCGAAACCTCAGCCTCAACCGCATCGACCACGGCCCCGAGCGCGGCCGCTTCCGGGCCTACAATGTCGTCGAGGTGACGATGCGAGACATGGCCAGGGTCGGCGACGCAGTGACGGCTGTCACCGAGGCCGGCGCGAACGTTCTTTCCGGTCCCAACCTTCGGGTGTCGAACGCCGATGCAGCTAACAAATCCGCTTATGCGATGGCCTATCGCAACGCCCGCACCCGCGCCGAGGCTTATGCCGAGGCCGCCGATCTGACGATCGGCCGGGTGCTCGGCATCTACGACGGCGGAGTCGTTCCGCAGACCTATTCGATGGACGCAATGGCGCAGGAAGGCCGCGGAATGGCCACGGTCGCTCCCACTTCTCCGCCTCCGCCGCCGGCGCCGTTCAGCGCCGGAACCAACACCAGCGAAGTCCGGGTTCGGGTCGATTTCGCGCTCGAGCCGCAATGATTAGCGGAACGCCTTCGCCTTCTTCAGCACCTGCCAGGCGTCGATAACCTCGCCGAGGCGCTTTTCCTGCGAGCGATCGCCGCCGATCCGGTCGGGATGGAAGCGGCGGACCAGCTGCGAATATTTCCTGCGCACCGAATGCAGGTCGGTGTCTTCGCCAAGACCCAGCGCGTTGAGCGCGCGCCGTTCGTTGCTGGTGAAGCGCGGCGGCGGTCCACGGTCGGCGAAGCGGAATCTCGCGGCGATCGCATCGAGCGGGTCGGCAAAGTCGCACCATGCCGGCATCGGATCGGCCCCGCTGGTTGCAAACCGCCGGCTCGGCCGCTCCCAGCCGCCGAGCGGCCCCTGCGCCTCGACGATTTCGTCGGCGTTCATTCCTTCGAAATAATTATACTTGGCGTTGTGCTCGCGGACATGGTCGAGGCACAGCAGGCGCCACATTCCAGGACCGTCGAAATTCGCCGGCTGGACGGGCGCCTTGTACTCGCCGGGCTGGCTGCAGCCGGGGACCGCGCAGCGATCGGCCGTCTCGTCGACTTTCCCGTGCATTCTTGGATGAGTCGACGCCACTGACTTCCTCGCAAGCTCAACAGCTTTATATAGGCGAGATGGACGCTCCTGCCATGGGACCGGTTGCACTCGAGATGCATCGTCGGCTGACCGAAGCGTTCAACCCCACGAAAATCGAGCTGATCGACGACAGCGAGAAGCACCGCGGCCACGGCGGCTACAACCCGGCCGGCGAAAGCCATTTCACTTTGGCTATCGAGAGCGCCGACTTTGCCGGCAAGTCGCGAGTCGAGCGCCAGCGGATGGTCCACGGCGCGCTCGGGGATCTTCTCGACGAGCGGGTCCACGCGCTCTCGATCCGCGCCCGCGCGCCCGGCGAATGATCGCTGCCTGGGTCCTCGGGCTGCTGCTCGTCGTCGCACTGCCATGGCGGGCGCTGAGCAAGAGCCGAAGTGGAAAGCCGGCAAGTGGCAAGCCCCCACGCAGCCGGACCCGCCGCTACCTGGAGACGATAGCCGAGATCGCGGCTCTGCTCATGGGGCTGGGGCTGGTCGTCTATCTTCACGATGCCGGCGCGGCCGACCTCGGCCTTGGCTGGCCGCCCGCGGCTGCCGGCCGAATCGGGCTCGTTATCGCGGCCGTTCTGATCATTGGCCTGCTCGGGGCCGTGCTGTTCCTCAAGCCTAAGCGCGGGTCAGTCCGCGAGCAGGAGGCGATGGCCGAGCTTCCGCAGTCTCGCGACGAGACGCTCGCCTATCTGGCGTTCACGCCTTTCGCCGGTTTCGGATGGGAGATCCTCTACCGAGGCTTTCTGCTGTGGTGGCTGACGCCGCTTGTCGGAATCGTCGGAGCGGTCGTAATCGCAAGCGTCGCCTATGGCCTCGCGCATGGTTGGAAGGGCCGGGCGCAGGGGCTTGGCTCAATCGTGTCGGCGTTCCTGTTCACCATCGGCTATGCGGTCACCGGCTCTTTGTGGTGGTTGATCGCGGTCCACACCGCGCTTCCGCTGATCGGCCTGCTCGCCGGCCGGCGAGCGCGCACCATACAAGCGGAGGCGCAACCCGCATGACCAACGACAGCCCCATTCTCCAGACCCTGGCGCCGGTTACTCACGACCTCGGCGGGTTCAAAGTCCACCGGACTCTCCCGCACACGCAGCGGACGATGGTCGGCCCGTTCATCTTCTTCGATCAGATGGGCCCGTCGCGTCTCTCCGCCGGCCAGGGCGTGGACGTCCGCCCGCACCCGCACATCAACCTGTCGACGGTCACCTATCTGTTCGCCGGGGCGATCTTCCACCGCGACAGCCTCGGAACTCGCCAGCGGATCGAGCCGGGAGCGGTCAATCTGATGACTGCGGGCCGCGGGATCACCCATTCGGAGCGCTCGCCCCCCGACGAACGCGCCGAAGGGCCGCATTTGTATGGAATCCAGACCTGGCTGGCGATGCCCAGGGCGACCGAAGAGGTGCCGCCCGCGTTCGAGCACACCACCGCCGCCGACCTTCCGGTCGCCGACATCGATGGAGCCGAGGTGCGTGTGATCATGGGCGAGGCATGGGGCGCGGAATCGCCGGTCACCTGCCATTCGCCGACCCTCTATGCTTTCGTCACGATGACGCCCGGCTCGTCGATCGAAGTCGAGAGCGAAGCGGACGAGCGCGCGCTTTATTTGCTCGACGGCGATGCCGCCATCGACGGCACGGACCTCGAGCCGCAGCATCTGGTCCTGCTTGCGCCCGGTCACCGGCCAGTGGTGAAATCGAAGCAGGGCGGCCGGCTGATGCTGTGCGGCGGCGCTCCGATGGACGGCGAACGGCACGTCTGGTGGAATTTCGTCTCCTCCAGCCGCGACCGGATCAACGAGGCGAAGCGCGCCTGGAAAGCGGGCGAGTTCGACCTTCCGCCCGACGACAATGACGAGTTCATCCCGCTCCCGGACGTACCCAAGACCGTCAGCTATCCGTGACTGAATTCCGCAAGGTCGCGCTGAAGACGGGAGTTACACTGAACGTCGGCCTTTCGGGCGATACTGAGCTGCCGCCGGTGATCCTGCTTCACGGCTTTCCCGAATCTCACCGCACCTGGCGCGACATCGAGCCGCGGCTCCGCGACCGCTTCCGGCTGATCATGCCCGACCAGCGCGGCTTCGCCGGCTCCGACAAGCCCGGCGATGTCGACGCCTACAAGACGGGCGTTTTGGTCGACGACCTCTTTGCGCTCGCCGATGCATTGGGTGTCGAGGCGTTCTCGATCGTCGGCCACGACTGGGGCGGAGCGGTCGCCTGGGCAGCTGCGCTGCGCGGCGACCCGCGGCTGGAGCGGCTGGCAATCGTCAACTCGCCGCATCCCGCTATTTTTCAAAAGAGCCTGATCGAGAACGAGGATCAGCGCTTGGCGTCTCAATATATGAATGCCTTCCGGGCTCCCGAAATCGAGGCCTTTATCGAGAAAGAGGGCTTCGACTGGTTTTTCGAACGGACGTTCGCGCCGCACGTGGACACGGCGCTGATCCCCGAGGCGGAAAAGCGCCGCTATATCGCCGAATGGTCGCAGCCGGGCGCCCTGACAGCGATGCTCAACTGGTATCGCGCCTCGCCTTTGGTCGTGCCGCCGCCGGGAATCACAATTCCGTTACCGGAAATGCTTCTGCGCTTGGCGACGAAGATCCGCGTCCCGACGCTGGTCATCTGGGGCATGCGCGACCCCGCGCTTCTGCCGGTCCAGCTCGAAGGACTCGACGATCTGATCGAAGAGCTGACGATCGTGCGCATCCCCGACGCCGGTCACTTCGTCCCGTGGGAAAGGCCGGAGCCGGTTGCCGAGGCGCTGCAAAGCTTCCTCGGCGGACCGGACTGAAAGCGGCTTATCTGGCCGAGGCGCGAGCGATCTGGAGCTCGATCCGCTTGAGCTCGCGGATCACGCGGTTGGCCTGGATCGTCGGCCACAGCGAAAGCTTGATGATCAAGGCCATCAGCAACAGCACCGCCGCCGGAATGCCCCAGCGCAATGCGGTTAGCGCATCATCCGCGGCGAAGAAGTTCCAGGCCGCCCACACACCGGCGATAAACAGCGCGCCCTGAACGAACATCAGCAGCACATTCACCCATGCCGTTCTTCCGCTGAAGATGCCGAAGACCTGGGTGAAGAATCCCGGCTCCTCACCGATGCTCCGCAGCAGCTCGCGCTCTTCGGCATCGAGCGCCTCGTCGATCATCTCGTCCAGATTTCGCATCAAGCTTCTCCTTCCAGCGCGGCGCGAAGCTTGCGCCGGGCGTGCATCAATCGGGTCTTCACGGTTCCCGCCGGTACGTCGAGCGCGACCGCCACTTCGGCGACGCTCATGTCTTCGAGGTAGAACAAGGCGATTGCGGCCCTCTGGTCGCGAGGAAGATCCGCGATCGCCGAGCGAAGCCGCTCGGCGTCGAGCGGAACGTCGAGGCTCGGCGCTTCCGACTCCGGTTCGGCTTCAAGCGCCGAACCGAGCTCTCGGCGCCTGATCGCGCCTCGAACCTGCTTCGCGCATCTGCGCGACACCAGCCGGTATGCCCAGGCGGGAAAGGCGCGGTCGTCGCGAAGCCGGTGAAGTCCGGAGACGATCTCAACCCACGCCGCCTGCGCGGCGTCCCGTGCCATTTCGGCGTCGCCCGTCAGCCGCCACGCATGGGCGACCAGCTTTCCGTGCCACCGTTCCACCAGCATCTCGAAAGCCTTTCGTTCGCCGGCTTTCGCGGACGCGACCAGATATTCATCGAGAATCCGAGCCGTGCCGCGTGTCACCGATATTCCCCCGTTCAGCATCAAGGTGGCGCGATTGGGCAGTTCGGTTCAATCCGATCCCCGAAAAGACCGATGAAAGGCTTCACACGGATGCGCCCGGGCCGCTAGAGCGCCCGCACATGTCCTCGGCTACCCGCTCCCGATCCCGATCCGCCGCGCGCCTCGCAGCCGTCCAGGCGCTCTACCAGCAGGAGATGGAGGACACTCCGCTCCAGCGGCTGTTGAAGGAATTCCACGACCACCGGCTCGGAGCGATCATCGAGGACGCGCAATATCACGAGGCGGAGCGCGATTTCTTCGACGACATCGTCACCGGCGTCGACGCCCGCCGCGCCGATATCGACGCAGCGATCAGCGAAAAGCTCGCGAGCGGCTGGAGTTTGAAGCGGCTCGATCGTTCGATGCGGGCGATCCTGCGTGCCGGGGCCTACGAGCTCATCGCCCGGCCCGACGTTCCGGTCGCTTCGGTCATTTCCGAATATGTCGACGTCGCCCACGCCTTTTACGACAAGCGCGAGAGCGGCTTCGTCAACGGCCTTCTCGATTCGATCGCGAAGGAAGTGCGCCCCGCGCGGGCCGATTGAATGGACGAGCGCGAGGTCATCCACCGCCTTCGCCGGCTAGCTGCCGAGCCGGCTGCGCGCGGGCTGGTCGACGATGCGGCGCTTCTAGACGGGCTGGTGATCACGCTCGACAGCCTTGCCGAAGGTGTGCACTTCCTGCCCGACGACCCGCCGGCGAGCGTCGGCTGGAAGCTGGTCTCCGTGAACCTCTCGGACCTCGCGGCCAAAGGCGCCGAGCCGATTGCGGCTTTGTTGTCGCTCACGCTTTCGGAAAGCGACTGGGACCGCGGAATCATCGACGGGATCGAGGCGGCTTGCGAGAGCTACGACCTGCCGCTGATCGGCGGCGACACGATAGCTCTGACGGCGGGAGCGCCGCGGGTCTACGGGCTGACAGCGATCGGGCGCGCCGGAGAGCGCATGCCGAGCCGCTCCGGCGGCAAGGCAGGAGACAGATTGTGGCTTGCGGGCACGCTTGGAGATTCCGCCGCCGGCCTCGCGCTTCTCAGCGACAACAAGGCTGCCACCGGGCAGCTGGTCGACATCTACCGACGGCCGATCCCGCTGCTCGAAATGGGAAAGACCCTGGCAGCGCACGCCACCGCGATGATGGACGTGTCCGACGGGCTGCTAATCGACCTCGAGCGCCTGTGCTCCGCAAGCGGCTGCGGGGCGCAGGTCGATCTCGATTCGTTTCCGCTTTCGCGCGCCTTCATTGCCGAGCGCGGCCAGGACCGGCCGGCAAGGCTGTTCGCGGCGACGGGCGGTGACGATTATGCGCTGCTCGCTGCGCTGCCGCCGGACATCGACCTCTTAAGCCTTCCTTTACCTCAAGCGCCGATCCTGACCTGCGTCGGGCGGCTGGTCGCCGGAAGCGGTCTCGATCTTCGCGACCGCAAAGGCGCCGTGCCCCTGCCGGAGACCCTCGGCTATGAACATCGCACTTCGATTTCGGCAATGCGCGATCGGCTTTAGCGGCCTTGCCTTCGGCATGGTGGCCGCCCTCCTCACGAGCTGAACCCAAGGCGCGGTTGCCAGCCGCCTGAGACCGCCATAAAGGGGCGCGAATCCGCCGGCTGCCACCGCACGCCGGCCGTCGCTTTTTTGCCGTCAACGGGGAAACAACTCGATGAACTTGCTTCTGATCGCGATCGCGTGCGGCCTTGTCGCCGTCCTCTACGGCATCTTCACCAGCCGCCAGGTGCTCAACGCCCCGACCGGCAACAAGCGGATGGTGGAAGTCGCCGATGCGATCCAGGAAGGCGCGTCCGCCTATCTGCGCCGCCAGTACACCACCATCTCGATCGTCGGCGTGATCGTCGCCGTCATCGTCGGAATCTTCCTTGGGCTCACCTCCGCAATCGGCTTCGTCATCGGCGCCCTGCTGTCTGGAGTCACCGGCTTCATCGGAATGAACATTTCGGTCCGCGCCAACGTGCGCACCGCCGAAGCGGCTCGTACCAGCCTTCAGAACGGCCTGACCGTCGCCTTCCGCTCCGGCGCGATCACCGGCATGCTGGTTGCCGGCCTGGCGCTGCTTGCGATTTCGCTCTTCTTCTATGTTCAGGTCGGAGTGCTCGGCCATCCGGCCGACGACCGCGAAGTGATCGACTCGCTCGTCGCGCTCGCCTTCGGCGCCTCGCTGATTTCGATCTTCGCCCGTCTCGGCGGCGGCATCTTCACCAAGGCGGCCGACGTCGGCGCCGACCTCGTCGGCAAGGTCGAGGCGGGAATTCCCGAGGACGATCCTCGCAACCCCGCGGTGATTGCGGACAACGTCGGCGACAATGTCGGCGACTGCGCGGGAATGGCCGCCGATCTGTTCGAAACCTATGTCGTCACCGTCGGCGCGACCATGGTCCTTATCGCGCTGCTGCTCGGCGGCGGTACGACCGACCTCGTCGCTTTGATGGCGCTTCCGCTGGTCATCGGCGGGGTGTGCATCATCACCTCGATCATCGGCACCTATTTCGTCCGCCTCGGAAAGTCGGGCTCGATCATGGGCGCTCTCTACAAGGGCTTCTGGCTGACAGCCGGCCTGTCGGTTCCGGCAATTCTCGCGGCGACCTGGTTTACACTCGGCGGCGATCTCAACTCGCCGATCGCCGGCGCAGTTTCGGACGCCGGTGGACTCGGCACGGAAGATGCGCCTGCGCAAACTTTCAACGGCTGGGACCTGTTCTGGTGCATGCTTGTCGGTCTTGGAGTGACCGGCCTCATCGTCTGGATCACCGAATATTACACCGGCACCAACTATCGCCCGGTCAAGTCCATCGCCAAGGCATCGGAAACCGGTCACGGGACCAACGTCATCCAGGGGCTTGCGATCAGCCTTGAATCGACGGCGCTTCCGACGCTTGTGATCTGCGTCGGGATCATCCTCTCCTATCAGTTCGCGGGCCTGATCGGAATCGCCTTTGCGGCGACCGCGATGCTTGCGCTCGCCGGTATGGTCGTCGCGCTCGACGCCTACGGGCCGGTGACCGACAATGCCGGCGGAATTGCCGAGATGGCGGGTCTCGAGGACGAGGTGCGCAGCCGCACCGATGCGCTCGACGCGGTCGGCAACACGACCAAGGCGGTGACCAAGGGCTATGCGATCGGCTCGGCGGGCCTTGCCGCGCTGGTGCTGTTCGGCGCCTATACGACCGACCTTGGGATCTTCTTCCCCGGGGTCGATGTCGATTTCAGCCTGTCCAACCCGTACGTCATCGTCGGCCTGCTGCTCGGAGCCCTGCTGCCCTATCTGTTCGGCGCGATGGGCATGACCGCGGTCGGCCGCGCCGGCGGTGCGGTGGTCGAGGAGGTGCGTGGGCAGTTCCGCGACAATCCGGGAATCATGGATGGCTCGTCGCGCCCGGATTATGCGCGCACCGTCGATCTCGTCACCCGTGCCGCGATCCGGGAGATGATCATCCCGTCGCTTCTGCCGGTGTTCGCCCCGATCGTCGTCTATTTCGTCATCACGCTGGTAGGCGGACAGGCGAACGGCTTTGCAGCGCTTGGTGCCCTGTTGCTGGGCGTCATCGTCTCCGGACTGTTCGTCGCAATCTCGATGACCTCGGGCGGCGGCGCATGGGACAATGCCAAGAAGTACATCGAGGACGGCAATCACGGCGGCAAGGGCTCGGAGGCGCACAAGGCCGCCGTCACCGGCGACACCGTCGGCGACCCTTACAAGGACACGGCCGGTCCGGCGGTGAACCCGATGATCAAGATCACCAACATCGTCGCCATCCTGCTGCTTACGGCGCTTGCGGGCTTCGGGGCTTAACACCGCTTTCGACGGTCAACAGGGGGAGCCCCGCCCGGCCTTGCCGCGGCGGGGCTTTTCTTTGCCCTCGCTCGAAGGCTAAGCGCCCCGAATGCCGCACGCGATCCGAGTCAATCAAACCGGCGGGCCCGAGGTCCTGTCCTGGGAAGAGGTCGAGCAAGCCGAGCCGGGGCCGGGACAGGTGCGAATCCGCCAGGCCGCCGCCGGCCTCAACTTCATCGACGTCTATCACCGCACCGGCCTCTATCCGCAGCCGCTGCCGTTCACTCCGGGAGTCGAAGGCGCGGGAACGGTCGAGAGCGTCGGCGAGGGCGTCGAGGATCTCAAGCCCGGCGACCGAATCGCCTATGCCGGGCCGATCGGCGGCTATTCCGAAGAGCGGATCGTCGACTCCGACCGGCTTGTGAAGCTTCCGGACGACATAACGTTCGACCAGGCGGCGGGGATGATGCTGCAGGGGATGACCGCCCGGATGCTGCTGCGCGCCGTGTTCCCGGTCGAGAGCGGCGACACGATCCTGATCCACGCAGCGGCCGGAGGTGTCGGGCTGATCATGTGCCAGTGGGCCAATGCGCTTGGCGCAACCGTGATCGGCACCGTCTCCAACGAGGAGAAAGCGGAGCTCGCGCGGGCTCACGGATGCCACCACCCAATCTTGTACACCCGCCAGGATTTCGCTGCCGAGGTCGACAGGCTAACCGCCGGCGAGAAGCTTCCGGTCGTCTATGATTCGGTCGGGAAAGCCACCTTCACAATGTCGCTCGACTGCCTGAAACCCCGCGGACTGATGGTCAGCTTTGGCAACGCGTCGGGACCGGTTGAGCCGTTCGCTCCGGCGCTTCTCGCGCAGAAGGGATCGTTGTTCCTCACCCGGCCAACCCTCTTCCACTATATCGCGAGCCGCCGCGAGCTCGACAGATCCGCCAGCGAGCTGTTCGACGTCGTTCGCTCGGGCAAGGTGAAGATCGAGGTGAAGCAGCAATTCCCGCTCAGCCAGGCCGCCGAAGCTCACCGGGCCCTGGAATCGCGGCAAACGACGGGCTCGACGGTCTTGACGATCTAACGCAGTCGTCCGCTTCCATTTTAACGCCTCTGCAGCTAAGGCACCGCGACTTTTCGCTCAAGGAAGAGGTAAGCATTTGGCCAAGGAAGAACTTCTCGAGATGCGCGGCAAGGTGGTCGAGCTGCTGCCCAACGCCATGTTCCGCGTCGAACTCGAGAACGGCCATGAAATCCTCGGCCACACCGCCGGCAAGATGCGCAAGAACCGAATCCGCGTTCTGACCGGCGACGAAGTGCTCGTCGAGCTGACGCCCTACGACCTCACCAAGGGTCGGATCACCTACAGATTCAAATAGCAGGGCCGCCGGTGCGGCTGGTCCTCGCTTCCGCAAGCCCGCGCCGGCTCGACCTGCTAGCGCGCATCGGCGTCGTGCCCGACGCGGTGGTTCCCGCCGACGTCGACGAGAGCGTCCCCAAAGGCGAGCTCCCGCGCGAGCACGCGCTTCGCCTCGCCCGTGCCAAAGCCGAAACGGTCGCCGCCGCCCTCGAGCCCGACGCGCTGGTGCTTGCCGCCGACACCGTCGTCGCCGTCGGCCGCAGAATCCTTCCGAAGGTCGAGGACGAGGAGACATTGCGCGCCTGCATGAAGCTGTTGTCGGGCCGCCGCCACCGGGTGATGACCGGGGTCGCTCTTGCAGCGCCCGGCCGGCCGCTGCGCGACCGGCTGGTCGAGACGATGATCGCGATGAAGCCGCTTTCGGACGACGAGATCGACTTCTACGCCAATCACGGCGAGTGGCGCGGCAAGGCCGGCGGCTATGCGCTCCAGGGCTATGGCGAAGTCTATGTCCGCCACATCGCCGGCAGCTATTCGAACGTCGTCGGCTTACCGCTTGCCGAAACCCGGGTGCTTCTCAAGTCCGCGGGCTATCCGATTGCCTGAATGGTTCGTCGAAACGGGCATCGGCGAGGCCCGCGCGGCGCTCGTCGAGGACGGCCGGATCGTCGAGGCGCGGATCGAGCCGGACGGGACGATTCCGGCCGGAACGATCCTCGAGGCGCGGCTGGTCGACAGCGGCTCGAGCGACCGCAACGGCGTTGCCCGCGACGAGAGCAAGATCGATTACCTGCTTCCGCTCGTACCGCGCGACATCACCGAAGGCGGCGTTTTGAACATCGAAGTGACTCGTCCGGCGATTCCGGGGGCCGAACCGTGGAAGCGGCCGGTTGCGAAAGCAACGCGCGACGATCGCCGGCGCCCGCGCTCGCTTGCCGAACGTCTAAGCGCAGGCGGAATGCCGGTGCGGCCGCTCGCTTTCCCCGCCGCACGCGACGAGCTAGCCGAGGCCGGCTGGAACGACCTCATTGATGAAGCGCGCAGCGGCCGGGTCGACTTCGGCGGCGGAAGCCTAAGCATCTTCGTCACCCCGGCGATGACCCTGGTCGATGTCGACGGCGGCCTTGCCCCAGCCGACCTGGCGATTGCCGGTGCGAGTGCGGCGGCCGAGGCGATCCGCCGCCTCGACATCACCGGCTCGATAGGAATCGACCTTCCGACCGTGTCCGGCAAGGCTGCGCGCCAGTCTATCGCTGATGCCGTGGACGCGATCCTTCCGCAGCCATTCGAGCGCACCGGGGTCAACGGCTTCGGCTTCCTCCAGATCGTTCGCCCGCGTGTCCGCGCCTCGTTGCTCGAGCTGGCGCAGGACCGGGCGGCGTTCGAAGCGCGCGCGCTGCTTCGGAGCGCCGCGTTCGAGCCGGGCGGGCCGAAGCGGCTCGTCGGCCATCCGGCGGTCATCGCAATTGTGGAGCGCAGGCCTGATTGGCTCGACACGCTTGCCCGGCAGGTCGGCGGCTTAATCACCTTGCGCAGCGACGCGAGCATCCCCATCCATGGCGCCTATGCCGAGAAAGGCTAATCCCAAGGGCTGCCCGATCTGCGGCAAGCCGACGTCGGCCGAGCACACGCCGTTCTGCACGCGCGGATGCAAGGACCGCGACCTTCTGAAGTGGCTCGGGGAATCCTATCGAATCCCCGGCCCGCCGGTCCCTCCCGACGGGCTGGACAGTGAAGAAGGCGAGGGGTAGGAGCGCGTCGCCCTTCGGCGCCGCCTGGTCCGAAGGCGGAAGCCCAGGTAGCTCAGTTGGTAGAGCACGTGACTGAAAATCACGGTGTCGGCGGTTCGATTCCGTCCCTGGGCACCACTTTTTCTGAAACGCAGAGACAGAGACCTTCTCTGAAGGCAGACGGCGCGCCCAAGCGGTCGTCGCGGGGCTCATGGACGTCTTTGCAGGTGACAGGTCTGAAGAGACTGGACTTCGCCCGCAGGTCGAGCAGTGGTGCGCAGACAGTCGATGCGAACCGGTGGCCCGCTTGAAAAGGCGGGCCTGCGGCAGTGGAAGCGACAGAAGCGTTCCGATTGTCAGGGAATTTCGCATGCCGGTTCAGCTGAAGACGGGAACTACCGAGCGCCTCGGAATCGGAGAGCTTCGGCGACTGTGGGAACAGGTTCACGGGCGCCCGCCACCGGGCGGGCTCGGCCGGAACCTCCTCGTGCGCGCGCTCGAATGGGAGGCGCAGGCGCGGCACTCGGGCGGGATCCCGCCCTCTCTCAGACGGGAGATGTCGCGTCTGGAGAGGCAGCTGGTGCAGTCCGGCGAGATCGACCTCGAGCGCCACGCTTCTCTGAAACCGGGAACGCGCCTGGTTCGCGAATGGCAGGGACGCACGATCAGGGTGGACGTCCTGTCGGGTGGATTCGAGCACGAAGGCCGCGTCTATTCGTCGCTCTCGCAGCTCGTGACCGAACTCACCGGCACCCGCTGGTCGGGTCCGCGCTTCTTCGGGCTGCGACAGAAAAGCCGGGCGACATCGGTGGAGACCAACTGATGCGCGAGGCCGCCGCGCGCGATAAGCCACTGCGCTGCGCGATCTACACGCGCAAGTCGACCGAACAGGGCCTCGAGCAGGAGTTCAACAGCCTTGACGCGCAGAAGGAGGCGTGCGCGGCCTATATCACCAGCCAGCGGCACGAGGGCTGGACCAAAGTCGATGCGGACTACGACGACGGCGGCTTCTCGGGCGGCTCGATGGAGCGCCCGGCGCTTCAGCGGCTTCTTCGCGACATCCGTGACCGCAAGGTCAACGTGATCGTGGTCTACAAGGTCGACCGGCTGACCCGAAGCCTCGCCCACTTCTCCAAGATCGTCGAGGTGCTGGATGCCGCCGGCGCCAGCTTCGTCTCGGTCACGCAGGCATTCAACACGACGACGAGCATGGGCCGTCTGACGCTCAACGTTCTGCTCTCGTTCGCCCAGTTCGAACGCGAGGTCACCGGCGAGCGCATCCGCGACAAGATTGCCGCATCGCGTGCCCGGGGCATGTGGATGGGTGGCGTCGTCCCGTTCGGATACGACGTCGTCAACCGCAAGCTGGTGGTCAACGATGGCGAGGCGGAAACCCTGCGCCTGATCTTCCGGCGCTATCTGGTACTCGGCTCGGTTGTAGCGCTGGAGGCAGAGCTTCGCGCCGCCGGTATCACCAGCAGGAAGAGAATTTCGCGCAACCGCAGGGCCTACGGCGGAACGCCGCTTGGCCGGGGTGCGCTCTACCTGATGCTCGAGAACCGCATCTACGTCGGCGAGATCGGCCACAAGGGCGTCTCGTACCCGGGCGAGCACGAGGCCATCATCGACTCGGAGACCTTCGCCGCGGTTGCCGCGCATCTGAAGCGGAGCAGGACCGCGCGCCGGCAGCGCCTCGCCGGCGGCCCGAGCCTGCTCTCGGGCCTGCTTCGCGACGGCCTCGGCCGGACGATGTCTCCCAACCACGCGGCCAAGGGGACACGGCGCTACCGCTACTATTTCTCCCGCCGCGCCGACGCCGACCGCAATCCTCCCTGGCGCGTGCCTGCCGGGGATATCGAGGAGCTGATCCTGGGCCAGGTCGGGGCTTTCCTGAGCGATGCAGGGGCCGTGCACGATGCGCTGGCACCCGCCGAACCTGCTGCAGCCGAACTCGAGAGTGCAATCGCTGCCGCATCAAGGCTGACGGTCCGGCTGCAGGGGGCCTGTGCCGCTGAAAGGAGCGAGCTGCTTGACCAGCTGCTCGAGGCGGTCGAGCTACAGACCGGCAGCGTCGGGATACTCGTCCGGCTCGGGCCGTTGTTGGCCGATACCGACTGCGGACGGGAACTGACTGTACGCCTGACCGCACGCACGTCGCTGGTCCGCGCCGGCAGTCAGGTGCGGCTGCTGGTGCCGCCTTCCGGCGGCGGGACGCCGGCCGACCGGGACCCCGCGCTGATCAAGCTTCTCGTGAAGGCGAGCCTCGCAAGACAGGCGGTCGAGCGGGCCGATGGTGACAGCCTTGATGAGATTGCGGAGCGGCTCGGCCACGAGCGGCAGTATTTCGGGGTGCTGCTCAGGCTCTCGTGGTTGTCGCCGCGGATCGTCGCGGCGATACTCGAGGGCCGCCAGCCCGCCACGCTGACTCGGCAGCGGCTTGCCCGAATGTCGATCCCGCTGCGCTGGGATGGCCAGGAGCGCTGCCTCGGAATTCGGAGTCACTAAAAAATGTGTCGGCGCAATCGAGTTTTTGAATTAAGAAGGTAAGGTCGTGCATATTCTCGCGCCGGAGCGAATTCTGCCTAATTGATCATGGCTGAATTCCGCTTGAGTGAAGCCCCCGCCCCAAGCGGCTGTGGGCACGTGCGGGTTGTCGGATGCTCCAATCTATCCAACTTTTTAATGCAGCAAAGACAGCTGCGCCGACGGTGAAGCGCGAATGTCCGTTTTCGACCCATTGCGGTCATTAGCGCAAACCCGTCTGGCAGCTATTGCCGGCACTCGTGATGCAGCGCAAAAGAGAGGATGCGGTCGATCTCTCTCGCTCTCGCTCTCTTGTGCACCTCCTGCGATAAGG
>JBPCOC010000026.1:0-5903 GCA_051000635.1 Sphingomicrobium sp.
CGCGAGCCGCTCCACGCCCGATCCAGCGGACGTTGGCTCAACTATGCGGAACAGCTGGAGCGCACGCTCGGCGAGCCTCCTGCGTAGTGAAGGCAATCAGCTGGCGGGAGCGAGCTTCGTTCCCATCTGCACGCGCTCGGTTTCCTCGCGACCGCCCGCAGCACGCTCTTTCCATTCCTTGGCGGTCAGGCATATCTTCTTGGCCCCAAGGCGCGAGCCAATATTCTCTTCCTTCTGGCAGATGACGCGCTCTTTCACGTTTTTCGTCGTATCCTCGGCGTTGGACTGCGCCATCACGGGCGAAGCGACCAGCATCATCACACCGGCAAAATAAGCGACCTTCAACATTCTTACCTCCCTGAACATGCCGCACCGTATAGCGAATTTCGTGATTTAGCGCAATTGCGCTGAACCTTGAGTGAGCGCTCGTTCAGCCTTGTGGGACTGCGATGTCGAACGCGACAGTCAACCGTTCACCCTCTCCAAAGGGGCGAGTCCCATGCCACATGTAGGACGGAAACAGCGCCAGCCGCCCTGGTTTCGGTTCGATCGTCCGGAACGGCGGCAGATCGACCTGGAAGGTGGGCGCGCTGGGGTCCCCTAGCGCAAGGTAGCCCGCCTCCTCCTGCCCGAGGTCGGGAGGAAGGGCGATGTAGAGCGCAGAGCTGATCCACCCCGCCGGATGGACGTGATTGGCGTGATAGCCGCGACTTTGAAGCCGGACCGACCACCCTCCTGAAAAGCCTATCGGCTGGCGCGGCGGCCCCAGCAGCGGGTGCCCCTCCACATGAGGCGGGAAGTTCGAAACATGCTCGGCGACGGTCTCCCGGATCGCTTCGCGAAGCTGAACGAGGACGGGGTCGATATGGGTGAAAATGTCGCCGTCGGTCTGAGTGCCGCCGCGGAGCGACTGCTCAAGTGGCTGACCGCTCAGGGTGTGGAGTCGCCGAAGCGTGTCGGCGAGTTGGTCCAGTGGCGGAAGCCGGTCGGCAATGTCGTAGACGCCGACGAACCGCTCGTCGCCCTCCAGCCACTCCCGGCGGGGATCGTCCATCATCCGCCACGCTACCGAGGCGTAGGGCCAGAACATGAACGCTTCCGGCCGGACGATCCATTTGGAAATGATCCTGTCCGCCTGTTCCGGCCGTCCCCAGCGAAGATGATGGCGAATAAGACGAACCTGAACCGTCCCGTCTTCAATCTCGGAGAATGGCGCAAGTGCGGATTCCGCTCGATCGAAATCGTCGCCGCGTTCTGCGGAGACGATCGCTTCGTTGACTGCGAACAACGGCTGCTCGCCCATGGCCGAACGCCCAAGGCCGATGACCCGAAGCGCCTCGTCCCATTGCTCGGCGTGCATCAGCACGATGATCCACTCGCGCCAGAGGTCGAACGCTTGCGGCAAGGCAGCCGTCGCAGGTTCGAAGCTTCGGGCGAACTTCTCTCGTTCCCCTTGTGCCCAGCGTAGCCGCGACAGGAGCGCATGCCCTTCGATCCAGTGCGGCGCACGCGTGAGAATCCGGTCCAGTCCGGCAATGGCGTCCTCTACCCGCCCTTCGGCGACGAAGGCGGATGTCATTCCTGCCAGAACTTCAGTGTTTTGCGGCGAAAGCTTCAACGTGCGCCCATAAGCCTCCAGGCTCGGCTGCCCCGCTTCATACAAAGTGCGGGCAAGAGCATGGGCGATCGGTTGCGAAGCTGGCATTATTTCGGCGGCCTTCTGGAGCGACTTCATCGCCTCGCCGCGCTCGCCGAGCTCGCGCTGGATCAGCCCCTGGATGTTCCACAGCCGGGCGTCGGTGGCGCCGGATTTGACGGCAAGGCCCAGCGGCTCGAGAAGGCTTTGCCGCTCGCCGGTCCGGTAGCGGGCGATCGCCTCATTGAATTCGATGGGGCCGGGAGTCTGCATAAGCGATCGATAGACGAGTCAGGCTGGCGGTGCACCGGCGGAATAAGGCGATTGAGGCGCCCGGTCCCGAATCCACTGCGAAATCACCCATTTCTCGCCCGCCGTCGGCGGGGTGCCGGCGTGCATCGTCAGCGGATCGGCGTTCCCCTGGCGATCGACATTGGTCCAGAACAATGCGTCGCCGACCCCGCCGCGATAGCTGATCCCGAGCTTGGGGAAGACGGTCTCGCCACCGCTGTAATCGTCGCCGAGATAGACGAGGACCGTCGCAATCCGCTGCCCGAAGAGCCTGAGCTGCTCGGCAAAGCCTGGTGCCTCTGGATCGAGGAAGTCGTGGTGCGGCCGGAACTGCTGCCCGACGGCATAATGGAGCACCTGAGTCGGCTCGAAGATCGGCACCGGGAGCCGGGTCGCGGCGGCGATGCGTGCGCGAAGCACTTCGAGCACGATGTCCATGTCGGGAAGCTGGAATTCGATCGCGCTATTGTCGCGGACGGGGTTCTGGGTCTGGCCGCCGGTCTTCGCATGGAACACCTTGGCGGGCTGCAGCCGGTCCTGGGCTTTGGTCTTCACCCATTCGCATTCCGCCGCGGTTGCGAAGTCGGAGAAAGCGACGATCCTGGGGGAATCGGAGAGGAACTGCCGCGAAGGCGTGTCGAGCAGCCGCTCGAGCGAAAGGGATTTGCGGATCGCAGCCCAATCGCCTGACGAGCTATCGCCGTCTCGATCGGGGGCACCGCGAATGCTCAATATCGTCAATTGCCGCTGAGCAGTTTCAAGACCGGCTTCAGCCGCCTGCTGAAGCCGGTCGAACGCTCGCGGCCAGCTCTGCGGCCGAGCGGCGCCCATGGCTTCGAACAACGCGCACATCGCAATTGCCTGGGCATTGCCCTCACCCGCCGCTGCCTCGATCATGTCGATTGCGCGTGCGCCGTCGGAGGGTGAAGCGGTGCTGTGGAGAAGCGTTAGAGCCTGTTCGAACTGGCCACCGGCTGAAGATTCCACCATCACGCGCCCTTGAAGCTGACACCGGCCGCGCCGATCAAGGCGGCGACCGCGTCCCGTTCAACATGGTCGAGCGCCGTCGCCCACAGATCGAAAATCAGCACCACCCGAAGCTCGTCGCTGTCGTTCCACGCTTCATGTTCGATCGTATCATCGAACACGAATATTTCGCCCACCCGCCACTCGCGCTTCGAATCGCCGACCCGGAAGCCACAACCCGGAGGAACGATCAGCGGCAGGTGCGCAACAAGGCGGACGTTGGCGACACCGGTATGCGGGGGGATGTGCGTATTCGGCGCCAGAAGCGAGAACATCGCATTGGGAGCGGCGCCCGAAATCTGCGGTTGCGGGAGCTTCGACAGCATGTCCATCGTCACCGGGCACTGGGCAGCGTTTGCTTCGACTCTGCGACCGTTCTGGATCAGGTGAATCGCCGTCCAGTCACGGTTGTTGTTGAGCTCACGCCACTGGGCGAGCGGGACGTGATCCGGATATTGCGTGTAGGGGACAAGCTCGGCGGTCTTGAGCCGGAGAAGGCTTTCATATTCGGCGCGAATCTGATCCGTCGCCGCTTCTATTTCCCTTGTACCGGGAAACTGGCTGGCGTCGTGGAACTCGATTTCCGGCAGGCCAGGGAAGTGAAAGTTGGTCGGTTCCTGATGGAAGTGTCGGGTCCGCCTGGACGTATTGGAGACGAAGCGCTCGAGCCGGCGCCGGTGCCCCACGCCTAGATCGACGGGAAGCGCTGCCAGGAGCCGTTGCTCCATGGCCGCCTGGTGCTCGGCCGCGCGCTTCCTTGCATGCTGAACGGCGCCTGCCATTGGCGCCGGAACGTCCGAACCGTCGGGCAGGCGCGCAAGGGCGTTGCTGTAAGCTTCGGCGGCGCCGGGGTCGCCAGTACGCTCCAGGAGCATCGCCCGGGCAAGCAAGGAAGAGAAATCCAGCGGCGACAAAGCCAGTGCCCGCTCAATTGCAACAAGCGCACCGGAAAGATCGCCCAAAGCGCGCCTGATAGCGCTAAGTTTCGTCCAGAGTTCAACTGTTCCCGAATCCCCGCCGACCGCCTGTTCGAGAGACTGTCGAGCTGCCGCGAGGTCACCCGCAGCGGCAGCCTGGTCTGCCTTCCGTTCCAGATCCGACAGCAGGTTCACGCTGCAACTGTGACGGGCGGCGAGCAAAATGCAATCCGCACAATAAGAAAACGGCGGGCCCGTTGGGGCCCGCCGCAATCCTTTAGTTCGACGCGACCGATTAGAAGTCGATCGTGAAGCCGGCGAACAGATACCGGCCCAGCGCGTCGTACACCTGCGGGTAGGTGTTGCCGTTACCGAAGCCGGCAGGGATTACCTGCTGACCAGCCACCGGCGGATCGCGATCGAAGATGTTGTTCACACCAGCGCGCAGGTTGAGGCGCTGCGCCATCCGGGCAGTGAGCGCGAGGTCGAAGTAATCCCGCGAGCTCAGACGGAGGTTAGCCGGAATGATCGTGGTCGCCCTGTCGGCCCTGCCGCATCCCGAGTCGAACGGACCACCGGATTCAGGATCGATCTCGGTCCGACAATCCGCTCCGGAGAAGTGCCGCCAGCGGGTCGAAATCCCGAGGCCGTTCGGCATCGTGAAGCCGACGCGGAGTGTGTGCCTCCACTTCGGGCTTGGCGTCGAGCCGGAGAAGAGGCCCGGCGCGTCGTCCGTCGGCGTGCCAAGCTTATCGATCAAGGTTCCGACGAACGCAACGTTGACCGTCCCAAGAGGGGCAAGAAAACCGCCGAAGCGCCGCGAATAGTTGCCCTGGAAGTCAAAGCCTTCGGTAAACAGTCCAAGACCCTCGAAGTTCTGGTTGGTCAGAACCACGAAACCCGTATCGCCCAGGAACAGAGAGCCCGTCCCCGGAGCGCGTTGGATCAGTGCGCACGATGCTGCGCTGCCTCCGAAGCAGGAGTCGAACACACCCGCAAAGCCGGGCGCCGAGATCAGATTCTTGATCTTGATGTTAAAGTAGTCGGCCGTCAGCGCCAGTCCCGGAATAAACCGCGGCTGCACAACCACACCAAGCGTGTAGGTGTCGGCTTCTTCCGGCTCCAGGTTCGGGTTTCCGCCAAACAGCGCGTTGTACTGGTTTGCCGGGTTCGGAGTGATGTTGCCGAACTGCCCTGCGGTGACACCAGTGAGCTGGCACTGTGCAAGCGACGCTTGTGGATTGGCGCCGGCGCAAGGATCGACCGTTCCGGCGAGGCCGAGGTTCGTTGGGAAGAACAGCTCGACGATGTTCGGCGCACGAACCGCCCGGTTGTAGCTTCCGCGGAAGCGGATGTCCGGGATCGGCGCAATCTCACCCGCAATCTTGTAGGTGTCCGTGTTGAACGAGTTTCCGGCTATTTTGTAATCTGAATAGCGGTAGCCGACGTTCACATTGGCGTCGTGGATGAAGTTGTTCTCAACGAGTGGAATCTGCACTTCGGCGAACACCTCGCGGACGTCGAACTCACCCGAAACCGGCGGAGTCGGGCCGCCCTGGCCGGCGAGGTCGCCGGTGCGGAATTGCTCGTCCACCTGGAGGTCCAAACGCTCCTTGCGGTACTCGGCGCCCACGTTGACGCCAACACCGGTCTCCGCCCATGGCATGCGCCATCCATATTCGTCGCCCACGATGGTTGTGTCAAAGTGAGCGATCGTCTCGTCAATGAGACCTGTCTGGAAGCCAGGGGTCTGGAGATACTGCAGAGCCGCCTGGTCGACTCCACCAGTTTCGAACACGTTGTACGGCACGCAGTTCGGGTCGATGCCGGTCAGGGTTGCACGGCAGACGAGGCTGCCCGAGCCGTCATCTACAACGTCGATTGCGCGTCCGATACGCGTGATCGAGAAGGCGTTTTGGTAGTTGGAGTTCCTGCGGGTCCGGCCGCGCTGGTAGTAACCGTCATACGAAACGCCGCGAGCGATGTCGCCCCGCATACCTCCTACGATTCGGAAGGCATTATGGTTGACATTG
>JBPCOC010000030.1:0-9006 GCA_051000635.1 Sphingomicrobium sp.
AGGCGTAGACGCCGACTTCGTCTGGCGCGTCGGCCATGAAGTCTCGGTAGAAGCGCAGGACATCTCGCGCTGCATCGAGGGGATAGAACACCTGAAGGCTCATAACCTCGGGGCCGACCGGATGAAGCGTGAACTCGAACTCGGTGACGATGCCGAAGTTGCCGCCGCCCCCGCGAAGCGCCCAGAAGAGGTCGGGATGCTCATCTGCACTGGTTCTGACGACCGATCCGTCAGCGAGAACGACTTGTGCACCGATGAGGCTGTCAATTGTCAGTCCCAGTTTGCGTGCAAGAAAGCCGGTGCCCCCGCCAAGTGTCAGACCACCGACTCCAGTCGTAGGGTCGACCCCAGCGGTAGCTGCAAGTCCGTGGGCCTGCGCCTCGCGATCGAAGTCACCCAGCTGCGCTCCGCCTCCGACGATCGCCCTTCTCTCCTCAGGATCCACTCTCACCGAGCACATGGCCGAAAGGTCAATCAGCACCCCATCGTCGATGACCGAGTTACCAGAGACACCGTGCCCGCCGCACCGCACGGAGAAAGCTAGGTTCTTTTCCCGAGCGAAGTTCAACGCTTCGACGACATCGTTCGTGTCTTCACAGAAGGCTATTGCCGCCGGCCTGCGGTCGATCATCCCGTTCCAAACCCTACGGGCATCGTCATAGCCGCGGTCACGCGGCTGGATCAGCTTAACAGAAAGCTTCCCGGCAAGGCCGCGGATCGCGGTTGCTTCTGTCAAATTTGACCTCCTTCGGTTCTCGGGCCCGGTAACACATCTTGGAGAGTCAGTGCAGGGCGCCGAACCCGCCCCACCATGTGGGCGAAGAACCGTGCTTCGATGCCCCACGTCCAAGCTGCTGTTCCTGCGGCAGGGCCGGGGCTGGCCGGTCTCTCAGATGCGACTGCCGCCGGAACGGCAGACACGGGCCCTTAGGAATTTAAGCGAGTATCCGCTTTGGGTGGAAAGCGGACCTAAGCATTTCTCTCAGTCGCGTTAGTGGATTGCGGTGAGCCCGGCGATCGAGCCATAGATGTCCGTCAGCCGTGACAGGTCGATTGCGTTCTCATATCGCGGAAGCGGACGTGAGAATCGCGCACGGTAGTCGGAGGGCGGGACGCCGAGGCGGCGCGCGAACGTGCGGCGCATCCGCTCGTAGCTTCCGAAGCCCGAATCCCGCGCGACCTGGTCCAGCCTGTTGCCGGTCTGCTCAAGCAGCCTCTTGGCGACCTCCATCCGGACATTCTCGACCCAGTCGGCGGGCGAGGTGCCAGCCGTCGCGACAAACCACCGATAGAAGCTGCGCAAGCTCATATTGGCACGATCGGCCAGAGCCTCGGCACGTAGGTCGGCCGTGGGGTTCTCGACGATCCACTGCAGCAGCGGCGCCAATGGGCGCTCGCGCTGCTGGCACTCGAGTTGGGTGCTAAACTGCGATTGTCCCCCGGGTCGTTTGAGGAACACGACTTGGCGGCGCGCTACGAGCAATGCAAGTTCGTGGCCGTGATCCTGCTCAACCATGGCAAGAGCCATGTCGATTCCAGCGGAAACGCCCGCTCCGGTCCAGATCCCATGGTCCTCAGTGTAGATGGCGTCGGGCTCGACGTGAACATTGGGAAATCGTGCTGCCAGATCATCGCAATCTTCCCAATGCGTTGTCGCCCTCCGCCCATCGAGCAATCCGGCTTTGGCAAGGATGAAAGCGCCAACGCATACCGAGCCAATGCGCCGCACCACACCCCGACACCGGCGCAGCCAATCGAACACGGCGTCAGGGCAATCGCGATCATCGACAAGGCCGCCAACCACAATGATGGTGTCGTAGTCCGCCGGATCGGCGTCCCCGAGCAGCGATGTCCCGACCGGCAGCTCCTGACGCGTTCTCACCATTCCACCACCGGGCGAGAGATAGTCGAGGTGGTATGTGACTTTGGCGGAGGCCCCGATCCAGACGAAGTGCCGGCCCGCACAATGGAATACGCCGGCCGGCCCCGCGAGGTCGAGCAGGTCCGCTCCATCTTGCAGGACGAGCCCGACCCGTTTCACCGGCATCCTCTTGCGGTCGCGATCTTCCGTCAATGCCGTTCTCCTGTCTTCGGACGTCGAGCACGAAACGACCTACGACACGCAGCGCATGGCCGGGAATGCCAAATTCACACCAATTCGTGCCAAGGCCGGCTTTTTTGGCAGGAATAGTAGTCTCTTTGTCATTTCTAGCCGGACGCCGCCGCTTTAAAAACGGATTGGCACTCGGAAGCGCATTTACAGGAGAACGGGAATGAGTTGGAAAGACATAAGTGGTGTGATGGCCACATTGTTGCTGGTCGGCGCCGCAAGCAGTGCAGGCGCGAACCCGTCAACTCCGACGTGCTCAGATGTAGAGTTCCTCGAGATTGACGTTCATGGGCAGCACGTCATCCGCGACTATGTAGCTGGGGCTGGGGGCGTCGCGAGTGATTGGCCGCCGTCAGGCCGCGATCTCGGCGACACCGTCGGAAGCAGAGGCGGAGTTGCGGTGCGCGGCGGCCCGGGACCGGGCTTCCACTTCCCCAACGACGTCGCTCCCGGAGCGTCCTTCTGCACCAACTCGGAATCCCCCGGCTTCCACGTCGGAGATTAGGGCTTTTCAAGGTCGCAATAACTCTGCTGGCTGTCTCGCGGTCGATCCAAGAACGGCGGCGGGACAGCTCGGGCCGAAAGCGTCAGTAGGACATGGCTAATGTCCGCTTTGGGTGGAAAGCCGACGTTAGCGGTTGGTCGACTCTGATCGGCTGAATGGAATTTCCTAAATCCTAGGCGGGTTGACGAGAGCGCCTCCAGGACACGAATTAGCTGAAGCCGCTTGGGAATCGCGTCGGGGGCGAGGCCGAAAGGCCGGCAATTTGTCGAACTAACCGGGCTTGTCATCCCGTGTTAAGACGGCACTCGCCAGCGGGGAGGCATGGGTAACAAGCGACCGGCTGCATCACTGCTGACCCCGGCCGGCGCAGCACTGGCTCTGCTGCTCGCTACTCCAGCTGTTGCTCAGGAGGTGCCGGTTCAGCCTCCATCGGAAAATCCGGCCCAGCTGGAGCCGGAGCAAGTGCCGGTCGACTATGTCGAGGATGAATATGGCGACGTGATCGTCGTCACCGGGCAACGCCTCCCTGGCTCTGTCATTGGCGACATCCCGCCGGAGAATACGCTGGATCCGCGCGATGTGATCGCGACCGGGGCGACCGACATCAACGAACTTTTGGAGGCTATCGAGCCGCAGATCGGGAGCGCTCGGGGCCGTGGCGGCGAAAGGCCGATCCTCCTCTTGAACGGCCAGCGAATCTCCAGCTTTCGTGAGCTTCGCGACATCCCGACCGAGGCCATCGCCCGGGTCGAGATCCTGCCCGAAGAGGTGGCGCTGAGGTACGGCTACCGCGCCGACCAGCGGGTGGTGAACTTTGTCCTTCGGCCACGCTTTCGTTCGACTGTGGCCCGGCTGGAAGGAACGACTGCGACCGAAGGCGGCTATGTCGGCGGCGAAGCCGACCTCACCCGACTGATGATCGGCGAGAATAGCCGAACCACTCTGGACCTCGACGTCGAGGCGAACAGCGCGCTCACCGAGAACGAGCGCGATATCCTTCTCGAGGACGGGCCCGAGGATCCCGAAGTGGATCCAAGAGGCGCACGCACTCTGGTGGGGCTGCGGAGGGAAGTCACCGCAACCGCGACTCACAACCGCCAGCTGGGCTCGGTCGGTGCGACGGGCAACCTTGAGCTTGCCCACAATGAAGGCCAGTCGCTGATCGGGCTCGGCGAGATCCTGCTCGAGCCGCTGGCCCGCAACACCGCACGCGACAGCGCGCATGCCGGGCTCGCGCTCAACGGCAACGTCAGCGACTGGCGCTGGTCGATGACCGGGAATGCGGACGCGGCTCGAAGTGTGACCAGCACGGACCGCGATGCCACCGACATCCGTGATCGCGCGGTGACGAGGACGCTTTCGGGCGACCTCGACGCGGTGGCGAACGGCAAGCTCTTCCGGCTTCCCGCCGGCGATGCCGGCGCGACAGTCAAAGCCGGTGCGAGCACGCGTCATCTCGACAGCGACCGCCGCCGCAACGGAGTGCTTAGCGAAACTTCGCTCGGTCGGACCCGGGGCAATGCGTCGGCCAATCTCGACCTTCCGGTTTCCCGGCGGAACAGCGATTTCGAATCCCTCGGCAACCTCACGCTCAACGGCAATGCGGAGTTCGAGCAGCTGTCGGATTTCGGCACTCTCACGACCGTCGGCGCCGGCCTGAACTGGTCGCCGCTGGAGCGGCTCAACCTGATCGGCAGCTGGAACAGGGAGGACGGGGCGCCAACGATCCAGCAGCTAGGCGACCCGGTGCTGGAAACGCCGGACACGCGAATCTTCGACTTCACAACCGGCGAGACGGTGCTGGTCACTGCGATCACCGGCGGCAATCCCGATCTCGACGCCGACCGGCGCAACGTGCTGAAGCTCGGCGCGAACTGGAAGCCGTTCGAGGAAACCGACCTCAGGCTCCGCGGCGAATATGTGCTCTCACGTCTCGACAACCCCATCTCCAGCTTTCCCGGTCCGAGCGAAGCCCTGGAGACAGCCTTCCCCGAGCGGTTCGTCCGCAATTCCCAGGGCGAGCTGGTCAGCGTCGACCTGCGGCCGGTGAATTTCGACAGCGCCCGTCGCGACACGCTCCGGCTCGGATTCGACTTCTCGAAACCGCTGCGGTCGGCGCGGCCGTCGCAACCCACGATCGATGCACTTCGAGCGCGGCGCGGCGCCGCCCGCCAAGGCGCACCGCCCGAAGGCGGTCCGCCGCCGGAAGGTGCTCCGCCACCTCAGCCGGAACGAGCCGGGGCCGGTCCGGGCGGTCCCCGCGGCGGCGGAGGCCGCTTCTTCGGCGGGGGCCGAAGCGGCGGACGACTGACATTTTCTTTGACCGACACCATCACCCTGGTTGATGACGTGACGATCCGGGCCGGGCTGCCGAAGCTCAACTATTTGCGCGGCGATGCAGTCGGGCAGCGCGGCGGCCGCCCTCGCCACGAAGTTCAGGCGCGGGCCGGCTATTTCAACAACGGACTGGGCGCCCGCGCATCGGCGAACTGGCGAAGCGGCACTCGGGTCAGGGCCGCGACCGGTGACGATCTGCGCTTCTCGCCGCTCGCGGCGGTTGACCTCAGGCTCTGGGCGAACCTCGGCCAGCGCTTCGACCTTGTCGCCAAGCATTCGTGGCTTCGCGGCACGTCGGTGCGGTTCCAGGTCGACAATCTGCTCGACACCAAGCCGAAGGTCCGAAATCTCGCGGGTGACGTGCCGTTCGGATTCCAGCCCGACCTGCTCGACCCGCTCGGACGGACGGTCAGCATCAGCGTCCGCAAGCTGTTCCTGCCGCCGCCGGGCTCCTTCCGCAGAAACGAAGCAGGCGCCAGCGGCGGAGACGACAACTAGGGATTTCTACCCTTTGCCGAATGTTTTTGCCATGCGGCGGCGATGAAGACGCCGCAGCCGGTCCGGGGAATGCAGAGCCTGTTGGGTGAGGACGCCGACCGGATGGCCGCGGTGGTCGCTGCGTTCGACCGCGTTCGTCGATTGTACGGCTTCAAGTGCGTCGAGGTCCCGGTGCTCGAGCAGACGGAGGTGTTCGCACGGACGATGGGCGAGACAACCGACGTGGTGTCCAAGGAAATGTATTCCTTTGAGGACCGGAGCGGCGATTCGGTAAGTCGTTACCGCCGGTTTGCCGGTGTTTCCGGTTAAAGCGTACACCGGCCCCTGATCATTTCCGCAGGGTGGAGACAAGCGACGTAAACTCACTTGCTAATGTCCGCTTTGGGTCGGAAGCGGACACTACGCTAATATCCGCAATGGGTGGAAAGAGGACGTTAGCTATTGAGCGTGATCGGCGGCAATCTCAGCTTTCGTGAGCCGCAGGAACCTTGCCGCGTTGTTGTACAGGATGTCGCGCTTCTGCTGCTTCGTCAGGTAAGTTGCCGTGTCGATTGCCGCGACGGCCTTCTCGATCACCCCTGGCCAGATCATTTGATCGGAGCCGAACATGATCCGTTTTTCGAAACCGGAGTCGACCATTCGCTTCAAATGATCGTGGAACTGTGCGGGCGGGCTGATCCAATTGTTGCCGGCGATGTCTACGTAGAGGTTAGGATGCGTGAACATCATCGCGATCATCTCGTCCACGAGGGGCGAGCCATAGTGCATTACATAGATGCGAAGCTTCGGATGTTTGTGAAGCACCTTTTCCAGCTGGAAGGGACTCGTGAGGCTTGCGCGATAGTCATGGTATCCCGGAAACCGCGCGGCAGCAGGCGGGCCCTCCCCGAAATGAATGCCGACCGGGATGTCGAGCTCTTCAGCGAGCGCGAAGTAAGGTTCGTAGCGCGGGTCATCAGCCCGGACGCCTCGGTATTGCGTCGTCACCTCGGCGAACACTGAAAAGACCCTTTCTTTATAAAGTCTTCGAAACTCCTCAACCGCGATTGGCTCCCGTGGAGCGAAGTTAAGTGCAGGGATGATCACGGTTGGCGCCGCGGCGTGCCAGTCCGCCACGTTCGGAAGAGCATCGCCCGTCACGGCTCGACGAATGTTTAGCCTTTTCAAGGCAGCCACCGTCTGCGCCAGATTGTCAGCGTCAGAAGCAGGTGGCATCACTGCATTCGGGCATTCACCCAATTCTGCCAGGTTGAACTCATTGCGCGGATCCATGGTCGGCTGAAGCGGCCTTTGATCTCCGGTACAAGCGGGCGCGCTGCCAGCGAAACCGACCTTGTAAGCATGCAGGTGCATGTCGATGATCGGCTCGCCGGCTCGTTGGGCGTTGCCCGCTGCGGGACACAGCAAAGCCACAGCACATAGAATGGATCGCATTGATCTTCCCCTTGTTTCGAGCAACCTGCGTTGCTGCGACGGCAGAGTCCAGAATGTCCGCTTTGGGTCGAAAGCAGACACTACCGCCTTCGGTAGTCTCGCTCAATTTTCGCACGCGAGGACACTGCGTGTCAGGGGTCCCCACAGGTCAAAAGGTACCCATGGCGAGGTGCCTTGGATCACAATCCTGTCAGCTACCTTCTGCGCCATCCCTAACGTCGAAGATGTGGGTGGCACAAAGCTTACAGGTTCTGAGCCGCAGTGAGTGTCGGGGTTCGACCCATTGTGGGCGTTAGCGCAGTGCCTGCTTAGACCCCATTTGCGGACATTCGGCTTACATCTGTGCTAACCCAGCGAGCCCGTCCTGAAGTACGTGCTATTCAGAGCAACTGAGGGAGCCCAGATCAGCGCAATGGCTTAGATGACCTAAAACTTGCGCTACGTCGGCAGTGGGCAGCTCCCCAGCGAGTAGCTCATGTTGAAGTCCCTCCGCCCAGACGCCAAGGCGAGCAAGAACGTGGCGGAGCGCGTCCCCAGCTGGTGTTTCAAAACTTTCAACGCGGCTTCCCAGAGCCCGCTCCAAACGCACCAAGTGCATCGTCAAAGCTCCGTCGCTTTGCCCCATGTCTTGTCGGATGCTCTCAAGGATTGATAGCACTCGGAGCTTCGCACTCGGTGGGTTTACCTGCGCACCTTCGTGCCGTTCGACGGCCTCCACAAAACCAGAAAGCAAACGAATGAGAGCCTCGTCTCCTAAACTATGAGGGCTCAGCCGCGACACGATAGTTCGACATACACCAGCTAAGCATTGCCAGCTGATGTGCCCAAGTCGGACCTTCCTTGCCGCATCTGCAAATTCGGATGGGTAAGTCTGGAGGAGTTTCCCCAGAGTGGGGTTCAGTTGGCTTCCCTCGAACTGGCTGAGCCAATCGTCGGCTAGCTGCCCGTTCGCATCCGCGGCGCATTGCTTCCAGAGCGACGCCGGGTCCACTTTCGGGGTAACATACAAAAGTCCTAGTGACTTTTTGCCCCCGCCGACCTTCTGCTCCTGAACCATCAATGCGAGGTACTTCAGCACCTGAGTAGCACTCGTGGGCGCGGACAACTTTAATTCCACACCAACTGCCGACTGGCTCGAAACGAAGTAGCCGTCCTGCTGTGTGACATTGCCCCAGACGTACCTCTCAGCAACCTCACGGCCGAGACGTGCGAATGGACCTGCGTCCTCTATTCCCAGAGGCTGGCAAAAGCATTCTGCAATGACCGCGTCCGGTGCAATTGCAAAAGTAATTTCAAAAACGTGATTTAGCGTCTCCTCGAGGGCCAGCAGACGCTTGAGGTTCTCTTTGCTTGTGCCCCGGCGGGTGTAGAGGGTGCCGCCATCTTGGATCAGCGATTTGCTTAGCTGAATTACCTTCGGATCATTCCCCCACTTGCCTTTCGGGATCGAGGCTAAGCCGAGATAGCTAGGTTCCCAATAAAACTGGTGAACGGCGTCCCAATACTTGCTCGACCAACTCATCGGCGCACCTCACCTCATCGGCATTCCGTTCTCTCCGATGCTCTATGGCAGATTGCTGTCGACGGCGGAATGTCAGCATCTGCGTGCCGCGCCCTTTGTCGGTAACATATCTGAGAAATGATGTCGGCTTTCCGCCTACCCAGATAAGACATTGCTGAGTCGGGGTGTTCGACAGGCGCTGAATGTCCCAGAACGTTCAAGGGCGATTTGGAACTGACGGGTTCGCTGCGACCGCGGAGACGCAGGTCGCACTCTGTTCTTGACACCACTGTTCCAGGCGTTTTGCCTAATGTCCGTTATGGGTGGAAAGCAGACACCAGCAGCCGGGTTTGAAAGGCGACCGCGGACGCCGCTAGACTCTCCTGAAGTTGAAGACGGCATTCAGCACGAAAATGACCGACCCGGCTACGATCGAAGCCAATGCGCGGGCAAGCAGGTAGTGCATCGGCGTCCAGCCCGTCAGTGCGGCGAATAGCAAAACCATGATGACAAGGCCGACGCCGGCGTTCGCCAGGAAATAGCCGTATCCTTGCGCCACCCCCCGGGTTGTGCCCCGGTAGACCCACGATCTCGCCACTGCATAGTGCAGTGAATTGCCGA
>JBPCOC010000019.1:0-132564 GCA_051000635.1 Sphingomicrobium sp.
CGATGCCGCTGATCACCCGCCGGTCATCGACCCGCGGCACCCCGCGCGGCTTGTTCGGCAACAACGGCTGCAAGCGCGCCCATTGCCCGTCGCTCAACCAAAATTCCCCAGCCATCAAACCCTCCCGCTCCCTCGAGAGGTTGAATCACATTCCGACCGCGTTGTGCATCCTGTTTATGGGTCCCAGCCCTAGGACTCGTCGGCCCGGTAGAGGTCGAGGCCCTTGGGCGCTTTCACCTCCTCTCCGGCAAGAAGCTGGTCGATCGCCTCGAGCGCATTCTTAAGCTGCCGCTCGGTATAGGGTTTCCTAAGGCACCCGACCGCAACCGCCTTGCCCTCGTCCGGAATCTCGTGCCCGGTCGAGAACAGCACTGGAATTCCGCGCTCTTTGGCCGCCCGAGCGAGGTCGAGGCCGCTGTGCGGGCCGCTTAGCCTGAGGTCGCTCAGCACCAGGTCGACGTCCTCCCGGTCGAGAAGCGCGGTTGCCTGTTCGAAGCTGTCGAGAGTCGCCACCACGTCGTAACCTAGGTCCGCCAGCATCACCTCATTGTCGAATGCAGTGAGCGGTTCGTCCTCGACGATGAGGATGCGCTTGACGATCCGCTTTCGCTTGCCGAACAACATCTGGCCCCCAACAGGAACATCGATTTGCCACCCGAACGAATGAACCGCGATCCTGTGCCGCACAAGAGTCGCCGTTCGTCGCCCCGCAAGGACGCATCGAAGCGAGGCGAAGATTCGCCGCAACGGATCGCCAAGCTGCTCGCGCGCGCCGGAGTCGCGTCTCGCCGCGAGGTCGAGCGGATGATCGCCGATGGCCGCATCGCCATCGACGGGGAAGTGCTCACGACTCCGGCGACTATCCTCACGAGCCTCCGGGGGGTGACTGTCGACGGCAAGCCGGTTCGGGCAGCCGAATCCACTCGCTTGTTCCGCTTCTACAAGCCGCAACGCGTCCTCACCGGAGCGCACGACCCAAAGGGACGCCCGACGATTTACGACCGCCTACCCAAAGGGCTGCCGCGACTGATGCCGGTCGGGCGGCTCGACTTCACGACCGAGGGCCTGCTGCTTCTGACCAACGACGGCGAGCTGAAACGCAAGCTCGAGCTCCCAAAGAGCGGTGTAGTCCGCCGCTACCGGGCGCGGGCGTTCGGCGATGTGACTCAGGCACAGCTCGAAAAGCTGTCCGAAGGAATAACGATTGAGGGAATTCACTACGGTTTGATTGATGCCAATCTGGAGCGGCGTACCGGCCGCAACTGCTGGATCGAGATGAGTCTCACCGAGGGCAAGAACCGCGAGGTACGGCGGGTGCTCGCGCACCTGGGCCTCCAGGTCTCGAGGCTGATCCGGACAGCCTACGGCCCCTTCGACCTGGCGGGCCTGGAGCCGGGGCAGGTCGACGAAGTGACGCGCAGCGAGCTCGAAAGCTTCCGCGGCTTTCTCAAATGAGGATCATCGCCGGCCAGTGGCGCGGCCGGAAGCTGGCCGCTCCAGCTGGAGTGGCGACTCGCCCGACCGGCGACCGGGTTCGCGAAAGCTTGTTTTCCATGCTCGCCAGCCGCCTCGGTTCATTCGAGGAGCTTCGAGTCGCCGACCTCTACGCCGGAAGCGGAGCGCTGGGGCTGGAAGCCTTGTCGCGGGGCGCGGCCTTCGCCTGCTTCGTCGACCAGGACCCGGGTGCGATTGCCGCCATCCGCGAAAACGTCGAGGCTCTGGGCGCAGTCGAACGGAGCCGGATTTGGGCCCGACCCGCAGAGAATTTGCCGCCGGAGCAGCCGTTCGACTTGATCCTGGCCGACCCGCCCTATGCTCCGGGTTCCGGGTCGGCTGCTCTGCGTCAAATCGCTGTCGCCGGATGGGCGGCGCCGGGCGCGTGGATTTCGATCGAGAGCAAGCGCGGCGATTCGATCGACCCGCGGGGCTGCACGATCGATACAGAACGCGACGTCGGCCGGGCCCGGATTACGCTTCTCCGGACCTAGCTTTCTTTTCGGCGTTCTTCATGACTTCGTCGAACTCGGTCGAGATCCGCGCCCCCATGGCAGCCGCGGCGGCTTTGGCGGCATCCTTGAGCGCCTGTTTCGAGCCGCCTTGCGCCTTCCGGCTGAGGCTGTGATGAGTGAAGCTTGCCATTGCGGCGGCAGCTCCGGCGGCCAGCACGTCGGCCACCAGCGGACTTTCTAGCAAGCCGGCGATCGCATCAGCCGCGCTCTGGCTGGATTTCCTGCCCGCCGAGCCGCGATTCCCGGCTTTGCCGCTCGACTTGCTTTCCCTCGCGGCCGGCCAGCGTTTGCTCGTCGCTGTGCGCTTGCCTGCCGGGGCCTTTCGTCGCGAGCCTGACGGCTTCTTTGTCGCCTTCTTCGCCATAGTCACCTTCCTGTGGGCCTTCGCGGTTTCGCCAACTGCTATCCTAATATTTCATTCCACGGCGGCGAGGGTTCGGCCGTGCTTCATCAGCAGGAACATAGGTGTCGGGCAATGGGTTTCCGTTCCAACGAGGAGAAATATCATGGCCGAGAAGAAACAGGACGCGATCGCACTGCTCAAGGAGGACCACCGCAAAGTCGAGGACTTGTTCGAAAAATTCGAGCAGGCGAGCGGTGATGGGCGCAAGGAGAAGCTAGCACGTGAGATCTGCCGAGAGCTCATTGTTCACGCCAAGATCGAAGAAGAGATTTTCTACCCCGCGTGCGCAGGCAAGATCGAAGCGGAATTGCTCAAGGAAGCCTATGTCGAGCACGACGCGGCGAAGCTGCTGATCGCAGAGATCGACGCCGGCGAGCCGAGCGACGAATTCTACGACTCGAAGGTGAAAGTGCTGAAGGAAGAGATCGAGCACCACGTCGAGGAAGAAGAAAAGCGGATGGAGGGAATGTTCTCCCAGGCTCGCAAGGCCGGACTCGACATGGATTCACTCGGCGAGGAACTCGCGTCGCGGAAGGCCGAACTGATGAAGGAAACCGAGAGCGGCGACCTTCCGAAGCCGGAACTGAGCACGATGGACGAGGCAAGCGCCTGAGCCGTTCGTAACCCGAAACTTCAGGAAACACCGGGGCAGATCTCCTGCCCCGGATCAGGTTAGCGCCCTGCGGCTACCTGCGTACTGCCGCCACCGGCGGGATCCCAGCCGTAGATGTCGGGGACGAAAGCCAGCTGCCCATTGGCCACCTGAGCCGTGAGGTAGGTCGTATAGATTGGCACGCCCTGCGCCATCTGCTCGAACTGCTCGGCGCCATCACTCGGCCCAGCCGGCTCCCGTTGGAGCAACCACCGCGCGAAGCGGCGGGCGTCCTCAAGCCGAACGCAACCGTTGCTTAGGTCGCGGCTCGCCAAGTTGAAATAGTTCTTCAGCGGTGTGTCGTGGAGGAAGATTCCTTCGGGATTGTCGAACGGAAATTTCAGGTCGCCCATGGAATTCTCGCCACTCGGCTTCTGGCGCAGGCGAATTTGAGTCTTACCGGCCTGCACCGCCGACCAGTCGACAGTGGACGGATCGACAGGCTCCGAATTGGCTGTCCAGTCCTTCATCACCTCATAGCCCTTCGACTTCAGATAACTGGCGTTTTTGAGATTGGGGGCCATTTTGCGAACAAGGTGGTGCGGCACGTTCCAATAGGGATTGTGCACGACGTAATACATCATGCTCGCAATCATTGGCGTTGGCAGCTCGTACTTCTTCTTCGAACCGACGACGACCTTCATTGAATCCACCGGAACGCCGTTTTCATACATGAACAGGCGCTGCGTCGCTGAGTCGACGATGACGAACCGCCCATGCGACGGAAAAATTCGCGCCCGGTCCAGGTTGGCGACGACCCGTGGATCGGCGCTCGTCGAACCGCTCGCCTGCATCTGGCGCCATGCGGCGTCGCGGATCGACGTGTAGATGCCGTTCGGATTGCCAACCTGGCTGATGTAGCGTTCGATCGACGGGGAGCCGGACGCGGTGCGGAGGACCTGGTCAGCGGTCGGGGCCTTGGGCTGAAGGTGCGGGTAGCCGATGAGGTAGTTGGACGCCGGCCGCTTCATGACCTGCGCGTAGAGCACCAGGGCTTCCGAGAGCGAGTGCTCGGCGAAGGCGATCGCCTGCGGGGAGCCGGTCGCCGCCCGCTGAAGCGCGGCTTGAATCTGGGTGGCATATTGCGGACCAGGCGACAGGCCGTCGAGCGGAGCCCGCTGCAGGATGGTGATAAGCTCGCGCGCTGCCGGCTTCGGGACGTTCCCGTTGAACCAGATCGGAGCGTAGCGCCAGTTGCTGTAGAAGGCGCGGACCTGCCCCGACGTCGGCAGGTTGGCGGACTGGTACGGCAACTGCACCGGCGCGGCCGGAACCGGAGTCGATTTCTTCCTCGCGTCGGCAACAGCCGGTTGAACGAGAAGCGCCGCAAGGGCGGTGAGCAGGATCCCCTTTGTCATCATGTACGATTAAATGAACGAAGCCGGCTTAACAACGCATGAGCGAAGCCACCCGCAACCAAACCCCTGAACCGTGACAAGAAAGACTCACCGCGCCGACCGGAAGTGCCGGCAGCGCGGTGAGCAGAACGAATTGCCGTCCTCAGGCCCCGATGAAGACCGGAGTCCCGACCTCGGTGACTGCGAAAAGCTTCTTGGCGAATTCCGACGGAAGCCTGATGCAACCGTGCGAAGCCGGGTGGCCGGGGTTGTGGCCGGCGTGCAAAGCGATTCCGAAGCGATCGATCCGCTGCATGAACGGCATCGGCGCATTGTCGTACTTCCTCGACCGATGCATCGTCTTTTTCTCGAGAACCATGAATATCCCCGGCGGCGTCGGGTGACCCTCCCGGCCGGTGGCGACCGACGCGACCCCTACCAGGGAATTGCCGCGGTAGAGGAAGGCAAGCTGGTTATCTAAACTGATGATGACGCGCTCCTCGCCCGCGCTCTCCGGAACGTCGCGCCAAACATACTTGCCCGGCTTCAGGCTGTCCTTCCCGAACAGCTCGATCATGTCGTCACGAGCAATCGCCGCAGCACCGCTCGCGGCGGCCCTCGCCTCGTAGGTTTCCAGTGATGCGGTGGCGGGAGCCGTGGGGACTCCTAGAGCGAGCGCGCCCGTTGCCGCCAGCGCAAGTGCTAGCTTGTTCATTTGACACCTGAATTTCTTTGTTGACTTTTGCCGAATCAATGCATTCGACCCGAGTCGGGTTCCGCTTAATCGTCTTTCGGGTGAGTGTCGGCAGCGGAACACGTCGAAGGTGATGTCGAGAACCGATTCGACCTGTGGCGGCGGCACGACCCGAGGCAGCTCGGACGCCCGAACGGACAGGTCAGTAAATCAGGTGCGGGCGGCGTTCGGTCTCCCAGTCGCTCTCATCTGGAGACGTTAGCGCGTCGAGGTCAGGAGGCGTTGTGGACAGATCGTCTACCCATTCGCGGAGCAGCGGCGACCCGTTGATAACGTCGATCGGAAGCTTTCCGAACGCATATTCGTAAGGAAAGTCGCGCCACAGTTCGTAGTCGGGATACAAGTTGCGGATCGCCTTGAACGCAAGCGCCTGAAGCCGCCACGGCAGAAATCGCTGATGGTCGTAGAAGCGGCCCTCGGCGTGAATCTGAACCCCGTGGCAAAGCTCGCCGACATGCTTGTGGAAGGTCGGCTCGAACCAGGTCTCGCGAAGCGCGGCTCCGACCAGCCATTCCGGCGCCAGCCGCTCCATCTCGCCGATGATCGAGCGGGCGTCGATGTCCGGCGCCCCGAACAGCTCGAGCGGCCGGGTCGTCCCCCTGCCCTCGCTGAGCGTGGTCCCTTCGAGCATCACCGTGCCGGCGTAGCAACGCGCCATGTTGAGGTTGGGCGCGTTGGGGCTTGGATTGACCCAGATCCGGTCCTCGGGCCAGCCGAAGCCGGCGCCCTGGTCAGGTCGCCAGCCGTCCATCTCAATCACCTGGTAGTCGACGTCGAGATTGAAATGGTCGACGAACCAGCGGCCGAGCTCGCCGACCGTGAGGCCGTGGCGCATCGGGATCGGCCCCGCGCCGACGAAGCTCTCCCAGCCTGGCCGCAGAGTCAGTCCCTCGATCGGGCGGCCGGCGGGGTTGGGCCTATCGAGCACCCAGACGCTTTTTCCGTGCTCGGCCGCGGCCTCGAGCATGTGCAGAAGCGTGGTGATGAAGGTGTAGATCCGGCAGCCGAGGTCCTGCAGGTCGACGAGGATCGTGTCGAAGGTGCCCATCGATTGTCCGGTCGGCCGGCGAACCTCGCCATAGAGGCTGAACACCGGAATCCGGTGGACCGGGTCGGTGAAGTCCTCCGACTCGACCATATTGTCCTGCTTGTCGCCGCGAAGCCCGTGCTGCGGCCCGAAGGCGGCGGTGAGGTTCACCTGCGCCGCCGCGAGCGCATCGAGGCTGTGTGTCAAATCCTGGGTCACCGACGCGGGATGAGCGAGCAGAGCGACTCGCTCGCCTTCAAGCGGCTTCAGCAATTCGGGCTCGGCGAGCAGCCGGTCGATTCCGAACAGGGTCATTGCGGCTGTCTAGGGAAGCTTCGCCGCGAAGCAATCGGGCGCGTGGAAATCGGGCTTCTCGCCGGCAGCATGGGCAAGCGCCCAGTAGGACTTGGTCCCGTCTTTCTCTTCCAGAACGGCGGAGAGGCCGAATTCCCAATTCTCGTCTGCCTTAACGGCAATGGTTGCTCCCAGAGCCCACCAGGTGAAATTGTCCTCGAGCCGGATGTAGGGAGGCGATCTAACCTCGGCGTCCTTCATCTTCTTCCGGTAGCCGGTGAAGTCGTAGGCCGCCCAGTTGCCGGAGGTAGCGAAGTCCCACTCCCGGTAAGCGCTTCGTCCCGGCGGCCGGAAGAAGGCCTCGAAGCAGGTGGTGTTCCACAGTCCGTCCACCCTTTCAGGCTCGGACGGCTCGCTGACCGCGAATCGATCGATCGGCGCTCCGACGCAAAACCAGATGTTGGTCGAGGCAATCGCCCCAAGCGAAGCGACATGGTCGACATTCGCCCAGATTTTGAACGACGGTTTGGCAGGGAGCGTCGATGGATGCGGGGTGAGGTTCAGCTGCATCAGCCAATTATCGTCATTCCCGCAGAAGCGGGAACATAGAATAGCTGGGCCCCCGCTTTCGCGGGGGTGACGACTTGGCTAAGCGCACGAAGATGACCGCTTATCGTTCCGACCTTTTGAAGCTGCTCGACGAGCGGGACTATATCCACCAGGTGACCGACGCGGCCGCTTTGGACGCGCTTGCGAGCCGCGAAATCGTCACCGGCTATATCGGGTTCGATGCGACCGCTCCCAGCCTCCACGTCGGAAGCCTGGTCCAGATCATGATGCTCCGCCGCCTCCAGCAGGCGGGGCACAGGCCGATCGTGCTGATGGGGGGCGGGACCAGCAAGGTCGGCGACCCCAGCTTCAAGTCGGAGGAGCGCGGGCTGCTCGACGAGGCGACGATTGAAGCGAACATCGCCTCGATTCGCCGGGTGTTCGATCGCTTCCTCACCTTCGGCGACGGGCCCGGCGAAGCAATCATGCTCGACAATTCCGAGTGGCTCGACGAGCTGAAGTACGTCCCGTTCCTTCGCGAGGTCGGGCGCCACTTCTCGATCAACCGGATGCTGACGTTCGACAGCGTCCAGCTCAGGCTCGAGCGGGAGCAGTCGCTGAGCTTCCTCGAGTTCAACTATATGATCATGCAGGCGTACGATTTCCTCGAGCTGTCCCGCCGCACCGGTTGCAGGCTTCAGCTCGGCGGCTCCGACCAGTGGGGCAATATCATCAACGGGGTCGAGCTGTGCCGCCGCGCGGATTCAGTCGAGGCGTACGGCCTGACGACGCCGCTAATCACCACCGCCGACGGTTCGAAGATGGGCAAGACCGAGAAAGGCGCCGTCTGGCTCAACGCGGACATGCTCAGCCCGTACGATTACTGGCAGTTCTGGAGGAACACGCAGGACGCTGATGTCGGGCGATTCCTGCGGCTGTTCACCGACCTGCCGCTGGACGAGGTTGAGCGGTTGGAAGCGCTCGAAGGCGCCGAGGTCAACCACGCCAAAATCACGCTCGCCAACGAGGCGACGGCGATGCTCCACGGAGAGGAGGCTGCGCGTGCAGCCGAGGAAACCGCGCGCGCGACGTTCGAGCAGGGCGGTGCAGGGGAAGATTTGCCGACGCTGTCGGTCGGCGGAGGAATGAATATCGCCCATGCGCTCACCGCGCTCGGCTTCACTCCGTCGAACAAGGAGGCGAAGCGCAAGATTGCCGAAGGCGCGGTTCGGCTGGACGACGTGACGGTGACCGATCCCGGGCTGACGGTCGAGCCGGTGGAGGAGCCGATCAAGCTCAGCCTCGGCAGGAAGCGCCACGGGCTGCTGGTGCGCTAGCCGCGCCGAACCAGCACGACCCCCGCGAAGACGAGCAGCGCCCCAAGCAGCCGTCCGACGCTGATCTGCTCCTTAGGCAGCCCCATTGCGCCGATGTGGTCCAGCAACAGGGCCATAGCGATCTGGCCGGCGATTCCGATCGTGATCAGCGAGGCGACCCCGATCTTCGGAGCGGCATAAGCCGCGACTGCGACGAACACGGCCCCGTAAAGTCCGCCCATCCATGCGTACCAGGGCAGCCCCGCGAAGGCAGAGGTGCCGGGGCGATTGCCGCTCATCAGCCAGACGGCCAGCAGCGCCGCGGTTCCGACAGCGAAGGAAATCAGTGCCGCAAGCACCGCGGAGCTGCCGGCTCGTGCCAACATCGCGTTTGTCGGGGCCTGCAGCGCAACCATCGCGCCGGCGATGAAGACGAGAAGGATAGGAATAAGGACAGCCACGGCTTGTCTCCTGCTAGCCGCTCCGGATCAGGCCGATCGCCTGGTCACGCTCGAAAAGATACAGGCAGACCCGGGCCGCCTGCCCGCGGTCGCCGGCAAGGCCGCCGTCGCGGTCGAGAAGCAGACGGGCATCGCTCTGGGCGATCGGCGCCAGCTGCTCGACATCCTCTGCCCTGGCGACCCGAAAGCCCTCCTCGCCCGACTGCCGCGTTCCCAGAATCTCGCCGGGTCCGCGTAGCCGAAGGTCCTCCTCGGCGATCCGAAAGCCGTCGTTGGTCTCGCGCATCAGGGCCAGCCTGGCCCTGCCCGCCTCCGTAAGGTTGGTTCCGCGGATCAGAAGGCAGATGCTCTTGCCGGAGCCGCGGCCGACCCGGCCGCGCAGCTGGTGAAGCTGGGCAAGACCGAACCGCTCGGCACCCTCGACGATCATCAGCGTCGCGTCGGGGACATCGACTCCGACTTCGATCACCGTCGTCGCCACCAGCACCGCCAGGTCGCCACTTGCGAATGCCGCCATGACGGCGTCTTTTTCAGGCCCTTTCATCCGCCCGTGGACCAGCCCGACCTTGTCGTCACCGAACCTCTTTTTCAGCACCCGCGCCCGTTCCTCGGCCGCGGCGGCGTCGGTCGTCTCGCTCTCCTCGACCAGCGGGCACACCCAATAGGCCCGGCCGGCGCCGGCAATGTGGCGGCCAAGGCCGTCCACGACCTCGGAAAGCCGCTCATCGGTGATCACCCGTGTCTCAACCGGAGTCCGGCCCGGAGGCATTTCGTCGATCCGGCTGACGTCCATCTCGCCATATTGCGTGAGCGTAAGCGTCCGCGGGATCGGGGTCGCGGTCATCACCAGGAGGTGCGGCGGCCGCTCGGCCTTCTGCGACAGAAGCAGCCGCTGCGAGACCCCGAACCGGTGCTGCTCATCGATGACGGCAAGGCCGAGATTCTTGTATGCGACCTTCTCCTGGAAGATCGCGTGCGTTCCGACGAGGATGTCGATGGAGCCGTCGGCAAGGCCCATCAGCACGCTCTCGCGCGCGCGGCCCTTCTCGCGGCCGGTGAGGATCGCCACCCGCACTCCGAGCGAGTGAAGCTGGCCAAGCAGCGTCGAATGATGCTGGCGAGCGAGGATCTCGGTCGGAGCGAGGAGCGCCGCCTGCGCTCCGGCCTCGACCGCGATCAGTATCGCTTCGGTCGCAACGAGGGTTTTTCCTGAGCCGACGTCGCCCTGGAGCAGCCGAAGCATCGGAACGCCCTGCTCCATGTCGCCGCGAATCTCGCCGATCACGCGCCGCTGCGCGCCGGTATGCTCGTACGGCAGCTGGAGCTTGCCGATCAGCGCGTCGGTGCCGGCGAGCGGGACTCCGCGTTTGCGCCGCGCCGACTGGCGAAGAAGGAGGAGCGCGAGCTGGTTGGCGAAAATCTCGTCATAGGCGAGCCGCCGCCTGGCATCACTGGCATTCGGGTCCTGGTGAGCTTCGGCAAGAGCCGATCGCCACGGCCGCCACGCCTCGCGGGCGGCGAGGCTCGGCTCGATCCATTCGGGAAGCTCGGGCGCCTGCTCGACGGCCTCGCCGGCCAGCTCTCGCATGCGTCTGTTGGTGATACCCTCGGTCAGCGGATAGACCGGCTCGCGGACCGCAGGCTCGGCGTCCTTGCCCGGCTCGAACACCTCCGGATGGATGATCTGCCACTCGTCGCCATATTCCTCGAGCTTGCCGGAGACGATCCGCGCCTGGTCCATCGGCAGGCTCTTCTTCGCCCAGCCCGGATTGTTGAAATAGACGAGGCTGATCGTGTTGCCGTCGCGGTCCGAGGCGAAAATTCGCAACGGTCCGCGCCCGGAACGGGGGCCGCGGCTGTCGAACGGCTTGAGCTCGAGGATGACGTTGCGGCCGATCAGCGAGGCGTTCGCCGCCGGCATCCGGATCCGCTCAATGACGCCGGTCGGCAAATGATAGAGCAGGTCGATCACCCGCGTGACGTCGAGCCGCTTCAGGAGCTTGGCGACCTGAGGCCCGACGCCGGGCAGCGCCTCCGCCTCCGCGAACAGCGGGTTCAGGACGTCGGGACGCATCAGCTTTCCTGCAGTGCGGCCATCAAACCCTTGCCGGTGCGGCAAAGACTTGCGGCCAGCTCCGCAGTCGTCGATGGCGCTTCCCCGAGCAGCCAGGTGCGAACTGGAGCGAAAGCCGCTGCAGACAGCTGATGCGCTGCCAGTCTCGCGGGGATCGTTAGCCGGCCTTCGTTGAGCCGCGCCTCGACCATCTGTGCGAGCAGTCGCTGTGCGTCCTCGCCGCTTCGGCCGCTGAAATAGGTGCGGGCACGCTGCCGATTCTCCCAGAAATGCTCGAGCAGCCAGCAAAGCGCCTTTTCATGGCCCTTTCCCACAGCGGCATCGGCGAGCGGCGCGAACGGCGCCGAAAGAGCTTCGCGAAGGATATCGTCGGCATTGCCGAAATGCTCATAGAAGGTGGAACGGACGACGCCCGCTTCCTCGACGATGTCGGGCACTCGGATCTTTTTGAGCCGATGAACCAGGACCAGGCGATTGAATGCGTCGAGCAGCGCCCGCCGAGTGCGCGTCTTGCGGGGGTCAATCGGCCGTTTCTCGGACAAATGGCCGTGATTGTCCGCGATTACCGCCTCCCCGGTCATACGGTCCTCTGCATAAAGTCGAACGCTAACAGCATAGCCGCTGCACGCAATCGGGGGAGAGACAATGATCAAGGCAAAGGCTGGTCCTGGGACCCGGTCTATCGTTCGCTCTGCAGGCGTCGCGCTCGTGGCGGCGAGCATCGGCACGGTGGCGGCGATGTCGCACCATCCCACGGGAGCTCACAGCGGAGCACTCGGGCCAGCTGTCCACGGCGCGATGATCCTCTTCCTCGGTTTGATGGCGTTTGGCTTCGTCGGGATGATACTCTGGCGTGGCGCATCAAGGCCGCTGATGGTCGCCGGAGTCCTCGCCTATGCGATCAGCCTGTTTGGACATCTCGTCGCCGGAACGATCAACGGATTCGTGGTCCCTGCCATTGCGGCGCGCGGAGTGGGTGCCATCAGCCACGACATCTTCGTTCTCGCCTGGGAAACCAACCAGGCGTTCGCCAAGCTCGGAGTGCTGGCGACGAGCGCCGCCTATGTCCTATGGTCGATCGACCTTTTGACGGATGGCGATCGGCGCCCGAAGATAATCGGCTTGCTGGGGCTCGTGGCCGGCGTCGCACCGGCGGCGCTGCTGCTCGGCGGATCAATCCAAATGAACGTCGCCGGCGCGTTCCTATCCTACGTGATTCAGGCGGCTTGGGCTGCGCTAGTCGGTGTCGCAATGATTCGAGCGGCGCAGAGCAGTCTCTGACCCGAGCGGCTCGCGAACTTTACCAGACGATTCCGTAATCGTCTCCGTGATTGCTCGACGCGCCCCAGAAGCTTCCGTGCTCGCGATCGAAGAAGATTGAGTTGATCGGCCCCGACGTCCGCTCGCCGAACGTGAGCGTGTAGCCCATCCGCTGAAGCTCGCTGCGCACCCACGGCGGGGTCTCCTCGTTGAGCAGCAGCCAACCGGGCTGGGTCTCATGCTCCCCGAACGAGGCGCGCATCTGGTACGAGTTGAAGTTGGGCGCTTCCGCGGCTTCCTGCACGTTCATCCCGAACTCGACGACGTTGAGGAAGTGCTGCAGCAGGTTCTGGTCCTGGGTGTCGCCGCCCTGAACGGCGAAAGACAGGAACGGCTTGCCGTCCTTCAGTGCAAGGGTCGGGGTCAGCGTCACCCGCGGCTGCCGTCCGGGCGCGATCACGTTGAACGGGTTCTCGGCGGGGTCGGTGACGAAGCTCTGAGCGCGCTGGCTCAACCCGACACCAGTGCGGCCGGCGATCACCGCCGGGACCCAGCCGCCGCTCGGAGTCACCGACACGACCCAGCCTTCGGCGTCGGCAGCCTCGATGGTCGTCGTCCCGGCGCGGAACGTCTCCTCGAACTTCAGGAACGACACGGGCGGTGCCGAGCGGTCCTGTGCCTGGGAACCCGTGTTTTGCCAGTTTTGCAGATAGGCCCCGAAGGGGTTACGGCTGCCCTGGAACGGATAGGGATCGCCGGGGCCGATGGTCGGGTCGTTGCGGTCCGGCCGGATCAGCTTCGCCCGCGCGCGCGCATAATCCTTCGACAGCAGGCCCCGGATCGGCTCTTCGGGCGCCGCATAGATGTCGCCGTAGTAGAAATCGCGGTCGGCGAAGGCGAGGTTCATCGCCTGGTAGAGCGTGTGGATGTAGCGGGCGCTGTTGTAGCCCATCGCCTTCAAGTCGAACGGTTCGAGGATGTTGAGCGCCTGGAGCATCGCCGGGCCCTGCGTCCATTCGCGCAGCTTGTAGACGTCGATGCCCTTATAGTTGACGCTGACCGGCTCTTCGATCCTCACGCGCCAGTTGGCGAGATCGGCCATCGTGATCAGCCCGCCCTGCTCGCGGGTCGAGCGGACCAGCTCCTGCGCGATGTCGCCGCGGTAGAAGCGGTCGTAGGCGGCCATGATCGCGTCGCGGCGGCTCTTGCCGGCGGCGAGCGCCTGAGCCTCGGCTTCAACCAGCTTGCGGAGAGTTGCCGCAAGATCGGGCTGGCGGAAAATCTCACCGGCCTCCGGCGCTTCGCGCCCCTCGCCGGGATGGGTCAGGAAGACGGCCCGCGAATAGGGCCATTGTCGGATCTTGTCCTTTTCGCGCTCGATCCGGTCGGCGGTGTCCTTCTCGATCGGATAGCCGTCGGCCATCTGGATCGCGGGCGCGAGCACATCGCCGAGGCTCAGCTTCCCATATTCCGCAAGCATAACCATCAGCCCGCCGGGAGTGCCGGGAGTGACTGCCGACAGCGGCCCGTGCTCGGGCGGGTAGTTCATGCCCTTCGAGCGGTAGAGCTCGGCCGTCGCTCCGGTCGGAGCGACTCCCAGCGCGTTGATTCCGATGACCTTGCCCGTCTTCGGGTTGTAAATGAGCGCCTGAGTCTCGCCGCCCCAGGACAGCACGTCCCACATCGTCGAGGTCGCGGCCAGCATGGCCGCGGTGGCGTCGACCGCATTGCCGCCCTTGATGAAAATCTTCGCACCGGCGGTCGCCGCCATCGGCTTGCCGGTGATCGCCACCCAGTGCTTCCCGTGAAGCACCGGCTTTTGGGTGCGCTGCGCGGACGCGAGCGAAGTGTCTAAAGCCATTGCAACAATGACCAGAGAGGCGATGGCGAGGGCGCGAAATGAGCGCATGGGGGTGACCTCCGGCAGCAGTTGAATGTGGGGTAGCGCGTCGACCCTCGAGGTCAACCGGAGCGTGTTGCCGGGCGAGGCCAGTCAGCACTCGCAATGGCGCCCCTTCGATCCTAGATGACAACTATGCATCCAGACGCCGAGCTGAAGCGCCTTCACTGGCGAGCGCATCATCGCGGAACCAAGGAAGCCGACCTCCTGGTCGGCGGCTTCTTCGACGCTCACCATTCGTCGTGGGACGCCGCCGAGCGCGCGCTGTTCGCCGACCTGCTCGAGGAGCAGGATGTCGACATCATCGCCTGGGCCACAGGAACCGCCGAGCCTCCGGAACGCTTCCATGGGCCGATGCTCGACGCGCTCCAGAAGCTCGACTATCTGCCCGTGGCCCGATGAGCGAACCGCTCCAGCACATTCTCGGCGCGCGCCAGCCGCTTACTCTAGCCGGTGTTCCCGCGGGATTCCTTCCGTGGCTAGCGGCCGACATCGCGCGTGCGGCGCATAGCCGGAGCAAGCCGGCGCGCGGCGTCATTATCGCCGCCGACGAATCGGCGATGCGAGCGCTCGCCGACACGGTCCCGCTGTTCGCGCCCGAGGTCGAGGTGCTGACTCTGCCCGCGTGGGACTGCCTGCCCTATGACCGCGCCTCGCCCGCGCTCCGGGTGATGGCAGAGCGCTTGTCGACCCTGAACGCGCTTCAGCAGCCGCTCGATAAGCCGCAGCTGCTGGTCATGACCGCCAATGGCGCGGTCGAGCGAGTCCTCACTCCATTCAGGATTCGGCAGCTCACCCGGCGCGTCGACGCGGGCGAGCGGATCGATCGCGAGGCGCTCGTCAAGCAGTTGGCCGAGCTTGGCTACCAGCGCGCCGATGCCGTCGCCGAGCATGGCGAATTCGCCGTTCGCGGGTCGCTTATCGACCTGTTCCCGTCGGGCGAGCGAACAGCGCTCAGGCTCGATTTCTTCGGCGACGAGATCGAGAGCGTCCGCCGCTTCGACCCTGCCGACCAGCGCTCGACCGGGTCGGCCGAGGGTTTTGTGCTGATGCCCGCGTCCGAAGCGCTTCTCGATGAAGGAAACCTCAAGCGCTTTCGTGAGCGCTATCGCGAGACGTTCGGTGCGACGGCGACCGGAGACCCGCTGTATCAGGCGGTTTCGGACGGGCGCCGGTTCGCCGGGATGGAGCATTGGCTGCCCTTGTTCGAGGAGCGGCTTGCGACCGTGTTCGACTATCTGGGCGAGGACGACCTCGTCGTTCGCGATTCGGGAGTCGACGGCGCGCTCGAGTCACGCTGGGAAAGCATCGAGGATTATTTCGAGAACCGGACCCGGGCGATGCAGTCGGAGCCGGGCAGCTACCGCCCGCTGCCGCCCGGCGCGCTCTACCTCGCGAAGGACGAATGGCAGCAGGCGGTGGAGGGGCGACCGATCCATCGAACTTCGCCGTTCCCGGAGGCCGAGGGGCCATCCACCGTCGATTTCGGCGTCGAGGCGGCACGCGATTTTGCGCCCGAGCGGGCGCGCAACGCGAATGTCTACGAAGCGGTCGCCGAGCACATCGTGAAGTTGCGCCGGAGCGGCCGGAAGGTCGTTCTGGCGAGCTACACAAAGGGCGCTCGCGAGCGGTTGGCCGGGCTGCTCGAGGACCACGGCCTCAAGGCCCAGAAGCCTGTCGATTCATGGCAGGAGGCGCTTAGGTCAAAGACTCAGCCGGCGCTGATGGTGCTTCCGCTCGACCACGGCTTTTCGACCCCGGACGTCGCCGTTCTCACCGAGCAGGACATGCTTGGCGACCGGCTGGTTCGCCGCCGCAAGCGCCGCAAGAGCGCCGATGCGTTCCTCGCCGAAATTGCCACGCTCTCGTCCGGCGACCTCGTCGTCCACGCCGACCACGGCATCGGCAGATATGAGGGGCTGACCTCGATCCAGGTCGGAAACAGCCCTCACGACTGCGTCGCGATCGAATATGCCGGCGGCGACAAGCTCTACCTGCCGGTCGAGAATATCGAGCTTCTGAGCCGCTACGGGAGCGAAAGCGAAGGCGCGAGCCTCGACAGGCTCGGCGGCGAAGCCTGGCAACGCCGAAAATCGCGGATGAAGGAGCGAATTCGCGAGATCGCAGGCGAGCTGATCAAGGTCGCGGCGGTTCGAGCGACCAAGCCGGCGCCCGTCGCCGAGCCCGATTCCGCCTTTCCCCAGTTCGTTGACCGCTTCCCTTACGAGGAAACCGACGACCAGGAGCGGGCGATCGAGGAGGTCCTGTCGGATCTCGACGCCGGAAGGCCGATGGACCGGCTGGTCTGCGGCGATGTCGGCTTCGGCAAGACCGAGGTGGCGCTTCGAGCCGCCTTCGTTGCCGCCATGTCGGGCCTCCAGGTCGCCTTGATCTGCCCGACGACCCTGCTCGCGCGCCAGCATTATACCAGTTTCGTCGAGCGCCTGCAGGGCTTCCCGATCGAGGTCGGCCGATTGTCCCGGCTGGTGCCGGCCGCCGAAGCGAAGCGGACCAAGGAAGGCCTTCAGAAGGGCATTGTCGACATCGTCATCGGCACTCATGCGCTTTTAGCGAAGGGCCTGGAGTTCAAGAAACTCGGGCTCGTGATCGTCGATGAGGAGCAGCATTTCGGGGTTGCCCACAAGGAGCGGCTGAAGTCTCTCAAAGCCGACGTGCACGTGCTTACGCTCACTGCGACCCCGATCCCGCGAACCTTGCAGATGGCGATGAGCGGGCTTCGCGACCTCAGCGTAATCCAGACCCCTCCGGTCGACCGGCTGGCGATCCGCACCTACGTCACTCCGTGGGACCCGGTCGTGATCCGCGAAGCGCTGCTGCGCGAGCATTACCGAGGCGGGCAGAGCTTCTTCGTTGCGCCCCGGATTGCCGACCTTCCCGAGCTCGAAGAGTGGGTGCGCAAAGACGTTCCCGAGGTGAAGGTCGTCGTCGCCCACGGCCAGATGAGCGCGACTCGGGTCGAGGAGCGCATGAGCGCCTTCTACGACCGCAAATACGACGTTCTTCTGTCGACGAGCATCGTCGAGAGCGGACTCGATATTCCAAGCGCCAACACGCTGGTCGTCCACCGCGCCGATCGCTTCGGCCTGGCGCAGCTCTACCAGCTTCGCGGCCGCGTCGGCCGCGCCAAGGTCCGGGCCTATTCCTATCTGACGACACCAGCGGACCGGCTGATCACCGACACCGCGGCAAAGCGGCTTCAGGTTCTCGCCGACCTCGACAGCCTCGGGGCCGGATTCCAGCTCGCAAGCCACGATCTCGACATCCGCGGTGCCGGCAATCTGCTCGGCGACGAGCAATCGGGCCACATCAAGGAAGTCGGATTCGAGCTTTACCAATCGATGCTCGAAGAGGCGATCGACAACATCAAGGCCGGCGGCGCCGAGCGCCAGGAAGAGTTCAGTCCGCAGATCAGCGTCGATGCCGCGATCCTCATCCCGGAGAACTACGTCCCCGATCTCGATCTCCGGATGGGTCTCTACCGCCGCCTCGGCGATCTCGAGGACAAGCGGGCGATTGAGGAATTCGCGGCCGAGCTGATCGACCGGTTCGGTTCGCTTCCCGAAGAGACCTCGAACCTGCTCAGGATCGTCGAGACTAAGCTCAACTGCAAGAAGGCGCTGATCGCCAAGCTCGACATCGGCGCCAAGGGCGCGGTCGTCACCTTCGCGTCGAACGGGTTTCCGGACCTGCAGGGGCTGCTCGGCTATATCGAGCGGCTGAAAGGCTCGGCCAAGCTGAGGCCCGACAGCAAGCTTGCGGTGTCGCGCAACTGGCCGACGGCCGAAGACCGGCTCAATGGCGCCTTGCAGATTTCGCTCGGCCTCGCCCGTGTCGCGGCCGCTGGAGAGCGCGCCAAGGAGGCGGCGTGAGCGATTCGCCGATGCGCCCGAATCCGCTTATGTTCAGCGTTGGAATGAGCTTTCGGGAGTAAAGGGTTGAGCCCGAACGACGCATCGAGTCCGACTGAACCATCAAAGGCCGATTTCGCGAGCCTGCGAATCGGCCTGCTCTCGTCTCACACCGAGCTCGCGAAGGCCGCCGAAGCTATGCTTCGCGGCCGCTACGATTGGGCCGACACGGATTCGGCCGAGATCCTCGTCGCTCTTGGGGGCGACGGCTTCATGCTCGAGACCTTGCACCGGATGCTCGAAGGCGATCGTCCGGTCCCGGTGTTCGGGATGAACCGCGGAACCGTCGGATTCCTGATGAACGACTGGCGGCTGGACCTGCTTGCCGAGCGGATCGCGGGCGCCAAGGCGATCCGAGTCGCGCCACTGGAGATGACTGCGCGAACCGTGGGCGGGGAGGTGTTCACCCACGCCGCAATCAACGAGGTCTCGCTTCTCCGCGAAACTCGCCAGACCGCGAAGGTCGAGGTATCGGTGAACGGCCGGGCAGCGATTCCCGAGCTCGCCTGCGACGGCGTTCTCGTTGCCACGCCGGCCGGCTCGACCGCCTACAATTTGTCGGCCGGAGGGCCGATCCTGCCGCTTCAGGCCAAGATGCTGGCGCTGACCCCGATCAGCCCGTTCCGGCCGCGCCGCTGGTCGGGAGCGATCCTTCCCGACGACACCAACATCTGCTTTCGAGTGCTCGAGGCGGAACACCGGCCGGTTTCGGCGGTCGCCGACCAGTTCGAAGTCCGCGACGTCGCCCAGGTCGACGTCCGGCTCGACCGCGAGCGCTCGCTCACCTTGCTGTTCGATCCCGAACATGCGCTCGACGAGCGGATCGCGATGGAGCAATTCGCGACCTGATGCGCGCGCAGGGTCGCCGGCGGCGAAGCCAAGCACGCACACCCTCTTGAGCCTTGCCTTTGAGGCACGGCTCGCTATCTAGCCGCCACGCTTCGACAGAGGTGTTCCCCGGTAGCTCAGCGGTAGAGCGTTCGACTGTTAATCGAATGGTCGCCTGTTCGAATCAGGCCCGGGGAGCCATCTTTCCTACCCTTCGAGCGCCGCCATCAAAGTCGCATTGCCGCCCGCAGCAGTGGTGTCGATGCAGGTGACCCGCTCTGTTCCGAAGCGGGCGACATAATTCGGCCCACCGGCCTTCGGGCCCGTCCCGCTCAGCCCCTCGCCGCCGAACGGCTGGCTTTCGACCACGGCGCCGATCTGGTTTCGGTTGACATAGAGGTTGCCGACACGCGCGTGCCGCTCGACGAATTCGCGGACGGTGTCGATACGGCTCTGAAGGCCAAGCGTCAGTCCGTAACCGGTTGCGTTTATCTGATCCACCACCTCGCCAAGCTCGCCGGCCTTCCAGCGCACGATGTGGAGGATCGGCCCGAAATTTTCCTCTGTCAGTTGGCCGAGATTGTCGATCTCGAACATCGCCGGCGGGATGAAGAAGCCGTGCGCGTCAAGCTCGTCGGGAATAACGGCGCGCATGACTTTGCGAGCATGAAGCTCGAGCCAGTCGAGGTGGCGGCGAAGCGCTTGGCGGGCAGCGGCGTCGATCACCGGTCCTACATCGGTGGTCAGCTTCCGAGGGTCGCCGATCGTCAGAGCCGCCATCGCTCCGGCAATCATCCGCACCATCTCGTCGGCGACGTCCTCCTGGATGAACAGGACTCGAAGGGCCGAGCAGCGTTGCCCGGCGCTTTGGAAGCTGGACGACACGACGTCGCGAGTCACCTGTTCGGCGAGCGCCGAGGAGTCCACGATCATCGAATTCTGGCCGCCAGTCTCGGCAATCAGCGGAACGATCGGCCCGTCCATGCGCTCGGCAATGCTTCTTGCAATCACCCTCGCGGTTTCGGTTGAGCCGGTGAATGCAACCCCGGCGGTGAGCGGATGCGACACCAGTGCCGCGCCTACCTTCCCGTCCCCTGGCATCAACTGGACGATCGAGCGCGGTATCCCCGCCTCGTGCATCAGCCTGATTGCCAGCGCGCCAATCAACGGAGTCTGTTCGGCGGGCTTCGCCATCACCGCATTGCCAGCCGCAAGAGCTGCGGCGACCGGGCCTGTGAAGATCGCCAGCGGGAAATTCCAGGGGCTGATGCAGGTCCATACTCCACGGCCGTGGAGGCTAAGCTCGTTCTGCTCGCCCGTGGGGCCAGGAAGCAGCAGGGGCGCCGAAAACTGGCGCCGTGCTTCGGCCGCATAATAACGGAGGAAATCGACTGCCTCGCGAACTTCGAGCACCGAGTCCGGCAGGGTCTTGCCGGATTCGCGGATGCACAACGAATAAAACGTCTCGCTATTCTCTTCGAACAGGTCGGCTGTCTTTTCGAGCAGCGCCGCCCGCGCCTCCCCCCCCAGCGCGTCCCACTCGGGCTGGGCCGCAGAAGCGGCGCTCATCGCTCGATCGATCGCTCCTTCAGTAGCCTCATGGGCGATTCCGACTTCGATTCGATCGTCGTGAGGCGATGTGATGCGCCGGACTGGATGCTTGCCCCTCGACACTTCGGTCGGCAGCGCCTCGTGAGTGTGCGCCTCCAGTTCGGCCAAGCGCTCGAGCAAGGGCTCGCGCACAAGCGGGTCGGACAGGTCGATACTGGCGCTATTTTGGCGTTGGCGCCCGAAGATGTCGCGCGGAGACGGGATCAGCGGATTGCGCTTCGGCTCAAGCGCGGCAAGGTCGGCGACCGGGTCGCGCACGAGATCGCCGATCGGCACATCCTCATCGGCGATTCGATTGACGAACGAGGAATTGGCACCGTTCTCGAGTAGTCGGCGGACAAGATATGCGAGCAGCTCCTTGTGGCTGCCCACCGGCGCATAGATGCGCACCGGGGTGGGCGTATCACCGGCCCCCTCTTCGAGCTTGGCGAGCTCGCCATAGAGCTCCTCGCCCATTCCATGGAGGCGCTGGAACTCGAACTCGGTTGCTCCGGCGAGCGCCTTCACCTGGCCGATCGTGTTTGCATTATGCGTAGCGAATGCCGGATAAACGAGGTCGCCAGCGGCAAGCAGCACCTTCGCACAGGCGAGATAGGAAACATCGGTCGCAACCTTGCGCGTGAACACCGGATAGTCCGACAGCCCCCCGACCTGTGCTGCCTTGATCTCCGTGTCCCAATAGGCGCCTTTCACCAGCCGTATCATGAAGCGGCGGCCGTGAGCCCGGGCGAGGTCGACCGACCATTCGCACAACGGCACGGCACGCTTTTGATAGGCCTGGACGGCAAGTCCCAGACCGCCCCAGCCGTTTGCAAACAGGGCGTCGTCGGCTGCGAGCGCCTCGAACAAATCCATCTGAAGCTCGAGTCGGTCCGCCTCTTCGGCGTCGATGGTGAGGTGGACATTCGCCGCGCTCGCCTTCGCGGCGAGGTCGCGCAGCACAGGCAGGATGTAGGCCTTCGCCTCCTCGGCGTGGCTCCACTCATAGCGAGGGTGCAGGGCCGACAGCTTCACCGAAATCCCAGGTGATCGCCCGACGCTTCCCTCGGCCTCTTCGGCGATCGGAACCATCGCGCCCGAATAGGCTTGCGCGTATCGCTCGGCGTCCTCGAACGTCCGCGCCGCCTCACCGAGCATGTCGAAGCTGTGGGTCAGTCCCTGCCGGCGCTCCAGCTGCGCGCGCCGCATCGCCTCCTCGATCGTTCGGCCGAACACGAATTGCCGCCCCAGTATCCGCATCGCCTGGTTGACCGCGGTTCGGACGACCGGCTCGCCCAGCCGGCCGACCGCTCGGCCGAGCGCTGCCCGCCAGTTGTCGGAGCGGTCGTGGGCGCCCTCCAGCACCTTGCCGGTGAGAAGAAGGGAGAAGGTTGCGGCGTTGACGAAAGCAGAACCGGAATCGCCGAGCTTCTCCGCCCAATCCGGCTTCGACAGCTTGTCGGCGAGCAGCTCGTCGGCCGTGTGCGCGTCGGGAATTCGCAAGAGCGCCTCGGCCAGGCACATCAGCGCAATGCCTTCGTCGCTTCCCAAGTCGTACGCGTGGAGGAAGGCGTCGATTCCGGAGGGCTTGTGAGCGCGCACGCCCTTCACCAGCGTCCGGGCGATCGACGTCGCTTTCTTCATCTGCGCGGGCGCCAGCCGCGCCGCCTCGATGCGTTCGGACGCAAGCGCGTCCTCGTCGGGACGATAGGCAAGCCTGACCTCGGCCCGATCGACCGGGACGGCGGCATCGGCCGACGGAGCCGCTAGCCCAGCTGGCCGTGGCAATGCTTGTACTTCTTGCCCGACCCGCACGGGCACGGAGCGTTGCGGCTGACCGGCTTGGTTTCGGTGTCAACGCCCCCCTGCCGTCCGCCGAGCATGTCGGGCCGCGGAATCGACATCGGCGGCAGGTTCGACAGGATGGCCCCGGTCGCGGCGTCGATGTCGGCGGTGTCGTCCTCTCCGGAGAACGGGTCGATGTGCTGCGTGATGAAATCGGGCAGCGGTGGCGGCGGCGCCGGCTCGATCTGCACGTTCACGCGCATCAGGGTCCGGGTGACTTCCTCGCGGATTAGGACCAGCAGCCGCTCGAACAGCAGGAACGCCTCCTGCTTATACTCGTCGATCGGCTTCTTCTGCGCATAGCTCCTCAGATGGATCACCTGCCGAAGCGCGTCGAGAGTCGCCAGATGGTCCTTCCAGTGCTGGTCGAGCGTCTGGATCAGGATTTGCTTCTCGACCTCGTTCCAGCGCCCCGAATCCACCTCCTTGAGCTTCTCCTCCATGTGCTCGTCGGCGAGCTTCTGGAGACGCTCAACGATGATCTCCTGCTCAACCGCTTCTTCCTCGAGCCACTCCTCGACCGGCGGCTCCAGCCCGAACACCGTGTCCATGCTCTCCTTGAGCCCCTCCACGTCCCACTGTTCGGGATAGCTTCCGGGCGGACAGTGCGCCATCACGATCGCCGCCGCGGTGTCTGCACGCATGTCGGCGATAACGTCGCTTACACTCTCGGAATCCATGATGTCGGCGCGCTGCTCGTAGACGACCTTGCGCTGGTCGTTCATCACGTCGTCGAATTCGACGACCTGCTTGCGGATGTCGTAATTCCGCGCCTCCACCTTCTTCTGCGCAGTCTCGATAGCTTTCGAAATCCATGGGCTGACGATCGCTTCGCCGTCCTCGAGATTCTTGTTCATCAGGCGCGCGAACATCGTCTGCGGACCGAAGATGCGCAGCAGGTCGTCGTCGAGACTTAAGTAGAATTTCGACAGGCCGGGGTCGCCCTGGCGTCCCGAGCGGCCGCGCAGCTGGTTGTCGACCCGGCGGCTTTCGTGCCGCTCGGTGCCGAGCACGAACAGGCCGCCCGCCTCGATGACCTTCTGCTTTGCTTCGGCGACTTCGCTGCGGATTCGCCCGATCGCGGCCTCGCGCTCCGGGCCGTCCGGCATATCGACGAGTTCGTCCTCGATCCTGAAATCGACATTGCCGCCAAGCTGGATGTCGGTTCCGCGACCGGCCATGTTCGTAGCGATGGTCACCGCTCCGAGACCACCCGCCTGGGCGACGATATGCGCCTCCTGCTCGTGGAAGCGGGCATTGAGCACCGAATGCTCGATGCCTTCGCGATTCAGATATTCGGACAGCATCTCCGACTTCTCGATCGAGACGGTGCCGACCAGCACCGGCTGGCCGATCTGCTGCTTTTCCTTGATCTTCCTGGCGATGGCGGTGAACTTGTCGGTGATGTTCTTGTAGAACTCGTCATCCTCGTCGATCCGGCACACCGGAACATTGGTCGGAATCGCCACGACGTTCATTTTGTAAATATCGAAGAACTCCGGCGCTTCGGTCATCGCGGTGCCGGTCATTCCCGAAAGCTTCGGGTACATTCTGAAATAGTTCTGGAAGGTGATCGAGGCGAGGGTCTGGTTCTCGGGCTCGATGTACACACCCTCCTTCGCTTCCACCGCCTGGTGGAGTCCGTCGGACCAGCGGCGCCCTTCCATCATCTGGCCGGTGAACTCGTCGATTATGACGACTTTCCCGTCCTTCACGATATAGTCGATGTCCTTCTTGAACATCACGTTGGCTTTGAGGGCCTGGTTGAGGTGGTGGACGACCTGCGTGTTGACGATGTCGTACAGGTTGCGGCCCTCGATCAGCCCCTGCTCCTCGAGAATCCGCTCGGCCTTCTCGGTGCCGTCCTCGGTGAGGACGACCGACCGCTGCTTCTCGTCCTTCTCATAATCGTCCTTTGTGAACGTCTTCACGACCTGGTCGACCGAGACGTACAGCTCCGACTTGTCGTCGGTCGGACCGGAAATGATCAGCGGCGTCCGCGCCTCATCGATGAGGATCGAGTCGACCTCGTCGACGATGCCGCAGTCGAAGGGCCGCTGCACCATCTGCTCGCGCGTGTATTTCATGTTGTCGCGCAAATAGTCGAAGCCGAACTCGTTGTTGGTCCCGTAGGTGATGTCGGCCGCATAGGCCTCGCGGCGCTGCTCGTCGGTGAGGTTGGGAACGATCACACCGACCGACATCCCGAGAAAATTGTAGATCTGGCCCATCCAGTCGGCGTCGCGGCGAGCGAGATAGTCGTTCACCGTGACGACGTGGACGCCCTTGCGGGTGAGCGCGTTCAGATAGACCGCCAGAGTGGCGACGAGGGTCTTGCCCTCGCCGGTCTTCATCTCGGCGATCTCTCCGCGGTGGAGCGTGATTCCGCCGATAAGCTGGACGTCATAGTGACGCTGGCCGAGCGTGCGCTTGGCTGCCTCGCGAACCGTTGCGAACGCTTCCGGAAGCATGTCGTCCAGCTTTTGCCCTTCGGCGAGCCGCTGCCGGAAAACCTCCGTCTGGTTGCGAAGCTCGTCGTCGCTCAGGGCCTCGATTCTCGACTCAAGCGCGTTGATCGCGTCGACATATTTGCCGAGGCTGCGGACATAGCGGTCGTTTGCCGATCCGAAGATGCTTCTGGCCAGTGCGGCGAACATGGAATCCCTTTAGATGACCGGGGCGCGCGAGGAAACGGCGGCCTGCCTTGCCCGCGTGCGGGCGTTGCGGCGGCGATGTAGGAACGGCGCCAGGCATAGTCAATTTAGGAGACGAAGCGCGCAGACTTGCCCGCGCGGCCTCGGCGGGTACGGAGCCTCCGGCTTAGAGGTTACCCTCGAGCCACTGCTGGATCTGGCTGCGCGGAGCGGCTCCAACCTTCTGCGCGACCGGCTGGCCGTCCTTGAACAAGAGCATCGTCGGGATTCCGCGAACTCCGTAGCGCGCGGGGACATCCGGGTTTTCGTCGATATTGAGCTTGGCGACCGTCACCTTTTCGCCAAGTTCTGTGGAGATTTCCTCGAGCGCGGGCGCGATCATCCGGCACGGCCCGCACCATTCCGCCCAGAAGTCGACCAGAACCGGACCCGAAGCGCCCAGCACGTCGCTCGCAAAGCTCTGGTCAGTGACGGTCTTGGTGGCCATGGCCTGGGTCTCCTTCGGGATTCGGCTGCGGGCCATATGGGCAGCGAGAGCCATTGCCTCAACAGCTAAAGTGCGAAGAATCGTGCGTTTGCGGTGTACAGGAGCGCGGCATCGACGGGACGATCCGGGAAGATTACCGAAAGCGCCTGCGCGTACGCCTGCATCTGCAACCGGTGCGCCTCGGGAACATCCTCGTCGCGTTCGGGCGCCCGGCCGGTCTTGTAATCGACGACAATGATCCTGCTGGCCTCGATCAGCAGCCTGTCGACCGTGCCGGCGATCACCCGGCCATCGGACAGGGTCGCAGCGATCGGCGCTTCGCCCAGCGACCCGGGGCCGAACAGTTCCGAGAATCGGCTGTCGTCGATGAGGCCGCAGACTGTTCGTGCGATCTCCTCCCTGTCGCCCGCATCGGCGATTCCCGCCGAATGCTCGAGCCAGCGAAGCGCCGCCTGCTCGCGCTTGTCGGTCGCAACCGGCGGCAGCCGTTCGAGAAGCGAATGGATGATTGTGCCGTGCTCGGCCGCCGCGCGCTGCTCGGGCGAGGGCGGCGGAGCGGCTTCGCGGTCTTCGGCCAAAGCCGACGGCGCAAGCGGCCTTGGTGGTCGCGCCTCGGGTGGAGCCGGTGCGCTTGCCCAGCCGGGAAGCTCGATCGCGGGCAGTTCCGGCGACCTGGGCTTGCGCGCTTTGACCGATTTCTCAGTGCCGTACACGAGGTTCACGGCTTCACCGCGCTGGACCGGCTGCGCCCCGAGTGAAATCATCGCGTTGTGGACGGCCCGGTGCCAGCAATTCTCCGGCCGAGCATCGGAGCCATCCTTCTTCGGCTTGGGCGCGACTCCGCTGACGATCAGCCGGTCGGCGGCACGGGTCAGAGCCACGTAGAGCAGCCGCCAATGCTCCTGGAGGTCGCGCTCCTCGTCGCGGGCGAGCAGTTCCGCGAACGGGAAGCACCGCTCGTCCTTCTTCGGCCGAAGTAGCGGCGCCGTGCCTTTCCCCCGAATTTCGAAATCCATCGTCAACGGAGTTCGGCCGAGCTTGGCCGGGTCGGCGGTCGAATCGGCCAGGATCACGACCGGCGCCTGGAGCCCCTTGGCGCCATGGACGGTCATCACCCGGACCTCGTTGGCCGGCGCTCCGGCATCGCGCTGGATGTCGACGTCGCCGCGCGAAAACCAGGCGAGGAAGCGGTCGAGCGAGGCGATTTCGTTGCGTTCGAACTCGATTGCGCTGTTCATCAGCTCGTCGATCGGGTCGCGCGACGCCATCCCCAGCCGGCCGTAGAGCTTTCGGCGGCCCTGCATCGGCCCCGACAGGATCGTCTCGAGAAAGCGCGACGGGGGCGTGAAGTCGGCGATCCCGAGCAGATCGGCGAGAGCGTCGTGAGCCGCTCCGAACAGCTCGCTTTCGCCCGCTCGATCCCGAAGCGCCCGCCACAGCGAACCCTCCCGGCCGTACGCCAGCTCGCGAAGCTGGTCCTGGTCCCAGCCGATCAGCGGCGAGACCAGCAAATTGGCGACGCTGAGGTCATCCCTGGGCTGGACGGCAAACTTTATCGCGGCGAGCAGGTCCTGGACCGCCAGCGGGTCGTGCAGGTGGAGACGGTCGACGCCGGCGACCGGAACGCCCTTCGCGAACAGCCGGGCGACGATCAGCGACGCCAGCTCGCCCCTGCTCCGGACCAGAACGAGCACGTCGCCGGGTGTCAGCCTTCGCCCGGTCGAGCCGAGCATCGGAGCTTCATCGACCAGGTCCTCGATCCGCGACGCCAGCTCCTCGGCATAGAGGCGATCACGAACGTCGATCCAGCGTTCCTCGCCCTCGTCCGAATCCTCGTCGGCAGTATCGACGGCGAACGGCTGCCACAGCTCGACCTGGCCGGGCCTGTCCTCGTGATGGGCGACGTGCTGCCCGGGCCTGTCCGGAAGGCCGATTGCAGCATGGCCGAGCTCCTCGATGACCCTGTCGACAAGGTCGAGGATCGGCTGGGCCGAGCGGAAGCTGGCACCGATCGACAGGTCGCGGAATTCGCGGGCGCGCTCCTCGGCAACTTCGCTCGAGCGCTCGGCGGCGAGCAACGCTTCCGCCAGAGCCTTGTACTTGCGGCGGGCGCGCTCGAACTGATCGGGGTCCGTGCCCTGGAAGCCGTAGATTGCCTGCTTGTAATCGCCAACCGTAAACAGCGTTCGCCAGCGCCGGTCGGCTTCGCTTGCGCCGGTGAAGAATTCCTCGACCAGGCGGTCGATGATCTCCCACTGCGCGGCATTGGTGTCCTGGGCCTCGTCGACGAGGATGTGGTCGACCTGCCGGTCGAGCTTGTAGCGTACCCACTCGCCCATTCCCGGTTTGCCGAGCAGTCGGCGAGTCCACTCGATCAGGTCGTCAAAATCGGCGACTCCGGCGCTCCGCTTCGCTCCGGTGTAGGCTGCCGCGAACGCCTGCCCTGCTCGAAGCCCGGCACCCATGTCGGCGGCGAGATTTGCTCCCTTCTGGATCGTGAGCAGCTCGCCGACGGCATCCGCCAGCCGCTCCGCATGAGCGTCGTAAGTGGCATCGGCGTTGCGCTGGCCCGACGTCACCTTGCGCAGCTCGCCAGCGCCGGTGAAGACGATCTGCGCCAGTTCCGGCAGGGCAGCCGCGCGCGCGGACGGCTCCATCGCGAGCCAGCGCTCGACCTTCTCGACGATTCCAAGGCCGGTGGCCTTGCCCCATTGCCGGTTCGCCTGCGCGATCGCCCTCAAGACGTCGCAGTCGAATCGGTCGTCGGCGCAATGGTCGGCGAGATAGTCGTCGATTGAGCCATCCGGAAGACCCATCATATCGCGAATCCGCGGCTCGATCGTCTCGCGAGGCCCGAACTGCGCCAGCGCCTCGTGGCGGCTCGCGCAGGCCTTCAGATAATCGACCGCCCCGCCCTCGCCCAGACGGAGGCTGAGGCACTGGACGTCGGCAATCAACTGCTCGTCGCCATGCGTCTCGGCCTCGGCAAGGAGGTCGGCGAGCGTCCGTCGCACCAGCTCCTGCTCGGCACGGCCCTCGATCGGCTGGAAACCGGGTACGATTTCCGCTTCCGCCGGGAAGGCGGCGAGCAACGACTGGGCGAACGCATGGATCGTCTGGATCTTCAGCCCGCCCGGGCAGTCGAGTACTCTGGCGAACAGCTGCCGGGCGCGCTGCCGGGTTCCAGGGTCGTTGGATTCTCCCAGCTTGAGCAAGTCGGCGCTAAGATCGCTTTCCTTCAACCTCACCCAGGCGGCGAGCTGTGCGCCGATCCGGTTCGCCATCTCCGCGGCCGCGGCTTTCGTGAACGTCAGGCACAGGATCGACTCCGGCCGCGCGCCCTGCAGCAAGAGCCGAAGCACTCGGGAGGTGAGGACTTGTGTTTTCCCGGTCCCGGCCGACGCCGACACTGCCGCATGGATCTGCGGATCGGACGCTTCCAACTGCGTCCGCTGCAAGGCTTTAAGCTCGGATCGGCGCCGGGTCATCCGGCTTCCAATGCCCGGCCGAACGCCATAGAGAGGCCGCCATGAGCAAGACCGACGACGAAAACGACAAAGCGAGCGACGAACGCCGGGCGAAGCTGAGAAAAGCCGGGGTGGCGGTCGGAGTCGGCTCGGCCGCGATCGTGGCCGCCCTGCTCTACGCGTCCAAGGTGAAGAAGACCCCGAAGGACAAGTCGGCAGACGCTGTCCGCGCCCAGCAAGGTGACGGCGGCACCGACTGACCGGATTCGGCCGACGGCGCTCGCCGAGGCTGCAGGAACAGGGCGGGCGCCGCTCATTTCCGGCCGTACCATTCCTCCAGCCGCATCAGCTGGTCGTAATCGCCATAAGGAGCGTAGGCCGGATTGAGCTTGGCCGTGAACGGCTCGTTTCCGGTCAGCCATCTTTCAGCAGCCTCGGCGAACTCGTCATAGGCGTGGGAGAGGAATTCGTCCGGGCCCATCTTCTTCGTCGGAGCCATCGGATTCTTGTCGAGGCAACGCTTTGCAAGCGACCAATATTCGAACGCTTCCGGCTCGCCGCTCACTCCGTCGAAGCCGCCGGCGCGGGCGATCAGCGCAAGAAGGCCAAGCTGGAGCGCGAAACCGTTTTCGACGGCCTTCGCGCTCGGCGGAGCGCCGGTCTTATAGTCGATGATCGCAAGGCCGCCGTCGGCCAGGCGGTCGATCCGGTCCACCCGTCCCTGGACGATGATCCCGGCAAGCGGAGCCTCGCCACTTGCCTCTGCGGCCAGCGGCCGGCGTCCCGATTCGCGATTCTCGCGTTCGAGCTTCGCAAGCGAGTCGATCGCCTCCAGAAGGCGCGGCGCCCACAGCGCCCGGAGCATCGGATGAATGGTCTCGTCGGCGAGCAACGCTTCCGCTCGCGGCCGCAGCTTGTCGGGGTCGCATTCGTCCTCGCGAAGCCATTGCTCGAAAACGTCGTGCACCGCGCTTCCCTTCCAGGCGGCACTATGGTCGGCGTCGACCGGATCGATCTGGCGAAGCTTGAGGATTGCCTGCGCATAGAAAGCGAACGGGTCCGCCTTAAGCCGGTCGACCTGAGTCACCGAGATGCGCTCAGGCCGCTGCTCCGGCGGAGGACAAGGCTCCGGTTGGGCGACCGGCTTCGGCCGGCCGGGATCGTCGAGCGCGGCAGTAATCCGCTCCAGCCTCGTCGAGCGCGGCAGGCCGCCGCTGATCGCCTCGAGCCTGAGCAAAAATCGCGACTCGACAGTCGGCGATCGCCCATCGCGTTTCGCCCTTGTGATCAGCACGTCGCGAGCCCCCAGAGCGCTGGCGAAATCGTGCGCCGAAAGTCCGATCCGATATTCCAGCCCGGGCAGCTTAAGGTTCGCCCGGATCTTCGGCGCCAGCCACGGGTCCGGTGCCGGAAGTGCCGGCCAGACGCCCTCGTTGAGGCCGCCGAGCACCACCAGGTCCGCCTGCTGCAGCCGCGCTTCGAGCACGCCCCAGATGAACACCCGCGGATGGCCGCCATAGGGCGGCCGGATGCTCCGGCTGACGAGAAGCTCAGCGAGGAGCGCCACTGCATCGGCCGGAGTAATAGGCAGCCGTTGCGCCTGCTCGGAGCCTTGAAGCTCCGCCAGGAGGTCCGAAGCCATCCGGCCATCCTGCCCGCGCCAGCCGCGGTCGCCGGCGAGGGATTGCGCGGCTGTCACCAGCGTTGCGGCGAACACGTCGAGAGTGGCGGACTCCCGCACCTGTCCGTCGAGCGGCTCGAGCAGCGGCCGAATCCTGCTCCATGCGGCCAGGCAGCCCCTCGTCTTCTTTTCCCTCTCCCGCTCGTCGAAATGGCGGTCGAGACCGGCTATCCCCGGCGCAGGCCGCGGTCCGCGCAGCGCCAAATCCAGCAGCCGAACGTCATCGAGCCACTTGAGTCGCTGTTGCTCGTCACCGCCGACGAGAGGGTGCTTGAGCAGGGCAAGCAGCGGAACCGGCGCAAGATCCTCGGCGACTGCCGAAGCGAGGGCAAGAAGCAGGGTGCCGGCGGCCGCTTCCGTCAGCGGCTTTCCGGCGCTGTCATCGGCCTCGATATTCCAGCGCTCCAGGAGCGCCGACACTCGGCGAGCGAGCGTCCGGTCCGGAGTTACCAAAGCAGCAGTTCGGCCCTCAGTCTCCAGCGCCTCGCGGATTGCCAGCGCGATGGCCTGAGCTTCGGCAGCCGAATCCGGCAGCACCGAAGCGCGAATCCCGCTCAGCCGCCGCTGCGCCGGCTTGAGGTCGATCCATTTGTCCGAATATGCGGCCGAAGCCATTGCGTTGGCGACCGCCCGTGTGCGCTGCGGCGACGACGCGGTAATCCCGACCCGCGGCCACAGCCGCACCTCTTCGCGAGCGACCCCGATACGGTCGAGCAGAAGCTTCAGGTGGAATTGCGGGTGGGTCTCCTCGCCTCGTTCCTGATCGTCGGGGCCGAGCGCGTCCCATTCCTCGTCCGGAATCGTCGAAGCGAGAGCAAGCCCCGGAAGAACGACCGAGCCTTCCGGCATTCGCGCCACCCGTGCAATCAGCCTTGCAACCGCCGGTGCGGCCGTGGTGATCCCGGCGGCGATTGTGAATCCCGGCGGCGGCTCGTCCGCCCAGCGCTTCGCCAGCCGACTCAGCAGCATGTTGCGCCGCTGCGCCAGATCGACACGGCCAAGCTGCCCGAGCTGCTCCGGCCATTGTTCGAGAACCGCTCGCAACCGGTCGAGCGAGACTTGCCAATGCCCCGCCAGCTCGGGTGCATCGGCCACTGCGTCAGCCAGCTTTGTCGGTTCGACCTCCTCGATCAGGAGCGAGTCCAGAGTCCGGGCGAGGTCCGCCGCCATTCGAAGCGCCTCAGCGGCGCTCTCGCCTTCGCTACGGACCAGCTCGGCGAGCGCCAGAAGCCGCTGCAGCGGGTCGACCGCAGGCGGCACCGGGTCGTCGAGGTCGGCGGGGTCGAGCGCTCCGCCGATCCGCTCCTCCAGCTCCGGGTCTCCGATCGGGACCAGCCGCGGAAGCACCAACCCCGAGCCGCTGGCACGAACGAAGGCGTCGGTGATGCTTCGCGCCGCGCGGTTGTTCGGAAGCAGGATTCGGCCGCTCGCAAGCGCAACCGGATCGCGACCGTGGCGGGCGATCAATCCGGCGACGAGCGAGTCGGCGAACGAGCGATTGGTCGGGATGGTGTAGACGGCCGGCCGCCGCAGATGGTCCGCGCGGGCCTCAGGCATCCTCTAGGGTCAGCTCCGTCGCCCTGATCGACTGCGGCGTTCCGACGTCGAACCACAAGCCCTGGTGGACGGCGCCGAAGCAGCGGCCCTCCTCGATCGCGCGGTCCCATTGCCGGTTGATCGAAAACGGGCCCTCCGGGGCGCCCTCGAGAAGCCGCTTCGAAACGATCTGGATCCCGGTGTAGACGAACGGCGCCACCCGCGACCGCTCGCGCCGGCGCAACCTGCCGGTTCGGTCCATGTGGAAATCGCCCAGCCCGCCATGGTTCTCGGCCCGCGCATGCGGAACCAGCAGAAGCAACGCGTCCATTCTGCTTGAATCCCAGTGCGACGCGAGCAGCTTGAGCGTGTCGGCCGGTCCGTCGAGCCACAGATTGTCGCTGTTGACGACGAGGAACGGGTCGCTCTCGATCAGCGGTGCCGCCTTGACGATCCCGCCACCGGTTTCGAGAAGCAGCGACCGTTCGTCGGAGACTATGATGTCGAGGCCGTGGGCGTTCCTCGCGAGATGAGCCTCGATGGCGCCCGCGAGATAATGGACATTGACGACAATCTTCTCGACGCCGGCAGCGCGCAGCCTTTCCAGGATGTGGTCGAGAAGCGGCTTTCCCGCGACCTCGATCAGCGGCTTGGGTCGGCTGGCGGTGAGCGGGCGCATCCTCTTGCCCAGCCCTGCAGCAAGCACCATCGCGGTCTTTGGCACCTCGGCAGCAATTTCCGCTTTCAGCCGAAGCGCCTGGTTCGCTTTCGTCATGCCGCCTCCGACCATGGCGCGGCGCGGTGCTCGGGACCGATATTGACGTCGAACCAGAGCCGCACCGGCTCCAGCCCCGGGCGCTCCAGGTCACGCTCAAGCAAGCCCCACATGCGCGGTTGGAACGCTGTATATTGCGGCTTACTATCGCGCTTCCACAGCCGGGTGAACACTCCCAGGATTCGGGTATTGCGCTGAGCGGCGAGCGCCCAATAGGCGCGCTCGAATCTTTCGGCGCCCCCGGTGGCTTCGACGTAGCGGTCGATCATCGCCCGCTCGATGTCCGGCGGGACGTCGCGGCGCGCATCCTCGAGCACCGACGCCAGATCGTATGCGGGATGACCGATCAGCGCATCCTGGAAATCGAGCAGACCGAAGTGGCGGATGCCCTCGCGGCCGCGGACCAGCATCACATTTTCCGCATGATAGTCGCGAAGCACCGTGACCGGGCCCAGGCCGTCATTCTCGAGCGGCTCCAGAACTTCGGTCCAGGCGGCGCGGTAGCCGTCCACGTTCACCGAGAGGCCGAGCGCCGGGCAATACCAGTCGGTGAACAGCGCCAGCTCCTCGAGCCATTGCTTCATTCCGTGGACCGGAAGGCCCGGCATCGGCTGGTGCTGGTGCAGGTGGACAAGCACGTCGGTCGCGCGCTCGTAGAGCTCGCGCTCGCGCGACGGCTCCCGGTCGGCCATTTCGCGGAGCCGCCAGTCGCCGAAATCTCCAAGAAGCAGCAGTCCGCGCTTCATGTCGCGAGCGAGGATTTCGGGGGCGCTCAATCCGACCGAATGCAGCCATTCGGCGACCGCGACGAATGGACGAACGTCCTCGCGCGGAGGCGGCGCGTCCATCAGAATGGCGGTTCGCGCGCCGTCGCTTACCCGGAAGTAGCGGCGGAACGACGCATCTCCGGCGAGGGGCTCGATCCGTGCACCCGCCCAGCCGCATCGGGCAAGGAATTCATAGGCTTCGGTCGGCGGAATCATTCGGGAGGCCATCGCTGCTGCCATGACCGAGGCACGTCGGCTGTCAAGCGCCGAGCGCCGCCCTGCTCAAAATCAAGCGTGAGCCGAAGCGCGCCGGTCCACCAATCGTCACCCACACGCTCCGGCCACTCGACCAGGAGCGCGACATCGGACACCGAATCGAGTCCCAGCTCGTCGAGCTCGCCAGAATCCTCGATCCGGTAGAGATCGACATGCCACACGGCGGGATCGACATCCTCATAGGGCTGGACGATCGCGAAACTGGGGCTGGGAACTTCGCCCTCATGGCCGAGCGAACGGATGATCGCTCGCGCCAGCGCGGTCTTGCCAACCCCAAGCGGCCCGGAAAGCGTGATCACGTCCCCGGACCTTAGGCTCTGAGCCAGCCGTGTCCCGAACTGCTCGGTTGCTGCTTCGTCGGCGAGCGTCATTTCGGCGCGCGGGGAATCGTCAGGGTAACGGTCGTGCCTTTGCCCTTGGCAGACACGAGATCGACCTTGCCGCCATGCGCCTCGACAAACTGGCGGGTCAACGGCAGGCCCAGGCCGAGCGCGGCTTCACCGCGCGACGGATCCTGGGTCACACGATCGAAGCGGTTGAAGACTCTCGGCAGGTCCTTCTTGGCGATTCCGGCGCCATTGTCGCTGACCTGGACCACCGACCTGTCATCGTCGCCCCAGGCCTTCACCGCGACCTTACCACCACGATCGGTGTAGGCGATCGCGTTATCGATCACGTGCTCGATTGACTCGCGTAGCCGGCGTGCTTCGCCGACTACGATCCCGGCACTCTCGGAAATATCGGTCTGAAGCTTCTGCCCCTTCTCCTTGATACGCGGTTCGAGCTTGGCGACGGCGGTCTTGCACAGGCCCGCCATGTCGACCCGCTCGCGTTCGAGCGCGATCCCGACGTCGCCGTGAGTCAGGTCGAGAACGTCGTCGATCAGCTTTGAAAGCCGCTCGACCGATTCGAGAATTGCCTGGACATAGTCGGAAGCGGCCGGCGCCAGCTTCCCGGCATAGCCCTGGGCAAGCATCTCGGTGAATCCGCCGATCGACGTCAGCGGAGTACGAAGTTCGTAGCTCATGTTTGCGACGAAGTCGGTCTTGACCCGATCCGCCTCCTCCAGCGCCGTCGCCCGCTCTCGAAGAGCTGCCTCGATCCGGGTCGAATCGGTAACGTCGACCAGCGTGAACAAGGCGTTTCCGTCGGGAAGCGGGACCGCAGCGAACTCGAAATGGCGGCCGTCGGTCAAGGTGATCCGGCCATTTGCCGGCTGGCGGTCCGTGGTCGTCTTGCGGATCATCTCGCGGATCTGCGCGGCTGCGGTCGGGTTGACGAGCTTGCGCGCCATCGCCGGCACCATCTCGTCGACTCGCGGGTGCTCGGCGAGCCAGTCCTCGTCCAGGTCCCACACCTGGCTGAATCGACTGTTCCAAAGGTACAGCCGGCCATCGCTGGCGAAGACTCCGATCGCCTCGAACAAATTATCGAAAGTCGCCGAGCGGACTCGAAGCAAAGTGTCGCGCGCCGAGGCGAGGCGAACCTGCTCGGTGCGGTCCTCCAGGAACAGGCGCAGTCCACCATCCGGGAGCGGCTGCCCGACGACCCGCCAATGGTCGCCGCCGGGTAGCATCCAATCCTCCTCGACAACTTCATCGGGGCTTGTGAACCAGTCGCGCCGTTCGGCCTTCCAGGTCGGGAAGTCGCGCGTTTCCGGGACCCGGTCGTTTTCGCGCATCCGCTCCAGTACCCGGTCGAACTCCGGCTTCTCGTCGAGCCACTCGGGCTCGAGCCGTGCCATCGACGCGAACGGCCGGTTGAAGAAACTCAGGCAGCGGTCGGAATCGAACTGCGCGGCCCCCGCGGTCATTCGGTTGACGAGGTCGTATTGCAACTGCACCTGGCGCGATAGTTCTGCCCGAGCGTCCTCCAGGTCCTGAAGGTCGAGCGCAAAGCCGGCGACCGCTCCGGTCGGGAGCGGGACGTCGACAATCTGGAGCATTCGCCGCTCGCCGCGAATGATCGCCGGCCGCTTTCGCGACTGCGTGTTGCCGCTTTCAACCGCCTCCAGAGCCGCGCTTTTCGCCTCGTCAGTGTCGCCGACGAGCTCGCTCGAGCGGGCGATCACGTCCGCGGCATCGTGGCCTTCGACGGCTTCGACGAAGGCGCTGTTCACCAGACCCAGGTTGAGATCGGGGCCGCGGTACCACATTGGGAAAGGCGCAGCCTCGATGAGGCGCGTGAGCGAATCGAGCGCCGACTCTGTCTGGGCTAGCCGCTGAGACAGCTTCGACCGCTCGCTCTCGGCGGCGCTTGTGTCAAAGAACCAGAGGACAATTGTGCCCGCAGGTTCGGGCGCCGGCGCCGGGGCTCCCCTGACATCGAGGACCCGGCCCGATCCTGCGACGCGCACCTGCGCCTGCACCCGGTCGCCGGAAATTGCCGCCTGGCGTATTTGAGAGCCAAGCGCTTCGACGTCTTCGCCTACAAGCCCGTAATCGTTGCCACTGAGGCCGGACAGGCTCTTCGGGGTCTTTTCGATCCCGATTTCGCGAAGCAGCCGAGAGTCCGCCTCGATCTTTCCGTCACTTCTGACGACGAGCGGCCGTCCAGGCGACAGTTCGAGCAAATTCCGGAGTGACCGCGCTGCCGAAACGATAGATCGTGCGGATTGCAAGCGCCGCGCACCGTTGAGTGCCAAGGCACTGCCAATTCCGATCCAGAAGATCGCCAGCGCAATTGCGACCCACAGTGCCAGTTCATTCATCAACAGTTCCGCCCCGATCCGGGACTGTTCATAAGACGCTGCTTGAGCCAAGCAAATGTGCAGCCCAACCTGTGCTACCCCAGCCATGTTGCTGAGGGGCCACAGGAGCCCTAACTTTCGTCATGTGCGTTGACAGATCATCGTTACGCACGGGAAAAGGATGCCATTCAACTCCGATTAAGGGGGGGGGCTCCGGGGCGGGCTGCCCCAGTGTGTGCAGAGCCTGGTTAGGGAGGGGATAATCCTCATGGCAATTTTTTCGTCGCGTGCAGTGCTTCGCCGGTCGCAGCTCCTGGTGGGTGCGTCCTTGGCCGCACTCATGCACTCAAATGCGGCGTTCGCGCAGGAGCCGGGCGATCCCGGAACCACCGATATAGGCGAGCCCCAGGAAGAAACCGTAGCGATCCAGCCAATCGACGAGCCGGTGGCGCAGACGACGGATGATGGCGAAATCGTCGTCACCGGATCGCGTATCCGGCGAAACGAAGCCACCAGCGAATCTCCTCTCCTGATCATCGACCCGGTAGTGGCTCAGCGGCAGGGGCGACTCGACACTGCCGAGATCATTCAAAATTCGCCAATTGCGAGTGGTTCGACGCAGGTCACCTCGACACTGTCGTCAAACACAATCGCCAACGGCGGCCTGGGTGTGCAGACGATCTCCCTGCGCGGTCTCGGTGCAAGCAGGACTCTCGTCCTGCTCAACAGCCGCCGCGCCGGACCAGCCGGCACGCGTGGCGCAGTTTCAGCGTTCGACCTGAACGTAATCCCGTCGTCGATCATCCAGTCAATCGAGGTTCTGAAAGACGGCGCATCCTCGATCTACGGTTCGGACGCAATCGCGGGCGTGGTCAACCTGATCACCAAGCGCGACACCGACGGGATCGAGCTCACCGGATTTTCCTCCGTTCCGCAGCAGAGTGGCGGCCAAAGATTCAACACCAGCGTCGCTTGGGGTCGGGACTTCGGGCGCGGCCACATCTTGTTGGCTGGTGACTATTACAAGGAGAAGGAACTTAAGCGCCGAGACCGGGATTTTCTTGCCTGCCCGCAGGCAAACGTGTTTCGCCCGGATGGGTCGCGAGCCGATCAAATCGATCCGCGAACCGGCCAATTCGCCTGTAATCAGGGCGTACAGTGGGGCCACGTCTGGACCTATTATGCCTCAAACCTGCCCGACGATCCGGTGACGCTGCTGCAGTTCAGCTACGGCAACGATAATCTCGGTGCATTTCTTCCGCCGCCCGGACCCGCGGTCAATTTCCTGGACGTCATTGCACCTCCAGGGTGGTTTCCAGTGCTATGGGAATGCCCCGAAGACGGCCGTACGCCGGAATGCCTTGCGCAGATGCGCGCTTCGTATGCGCTCTCAAATGCCTATCACCCGTTCGAAGCGAAATCGACCGTCAGCCCTGAGGTGGAGCGCTACACGGCGTTCCTGAACGGCGCGTACGACATCACCGACGGGATCGAATTTTACGCGGAAGGCCTGTTCAACCGCCGCCGCACATACATCGACAGCTTCACCCAGATCTATAACTTCGGCTTCACCGACCAGTTCGCCCCGGGAGATCCGGACGATCCGTTCCCCGGCTTCAGCGGCATCGGTTTCGCATTCATCAGCCCGACTGGGATCATCGACAAGTACGACAATGAAATCACCGTCGACTACTACCGGGGCGTCGCTGGTCTTCGCGGTGAGATTGCGCAGAACTGGCAGTGGGACGTCTACGGCCAGTACAGCCTTTCCGACGGAAAATATCGGCTCGATCAAGTCGTTGGAGATGCAATCTCCCAGCAGACCGACCGTGGCTTTGGTGCGCCCTGCGCGGGAGAATCCACGCTCTTCACGAACCGGCCGTGCGTCCAGATTCCGTGGACAGCCCCCCGTGTGATGGCCGGTCAGCTTACCCCTGCGGAGCTCGATTATCTGACCGACACCGAAGAGGGTCGCACCAAGTACCACCAGCAATATGTGGAAGCGTCAGTAAGTGGCGATGCCTTCAACTTGCCCGCCGGGCCTGTGGGCCTCGCCGTGGGCGCCGTGATCCGCAAAGACAAAATCAATGACTTGCCCGGACATCTGACGCTGTTCGAAAACCCGTTCTACGATCCGAGCATTCCGGAGGGTTCCGCGGCGTGCGAAGACGAGACCCGCCCGTGCGATGAGTTCTTTGATAACGTCTTCGCCAACCCGTTCTCGTCTGGGCACACCGCCGGACACACAATAACCAAGGAAGCCTTCGGCGAAATTCGCGTTCCTCTGTTCAGGGACCGACCGTTCGCTCAGGATTTCACCATCGCTGCAGCTGCTCGCGTCACGAACGTGAAAGCGGTCCGCGCCAGCGACGGCGAGACCCACGAGACAAACGGCAATTGGACGTACAAGCTGCTCGGCAACTGGCAGGTCAATCCCTGGATTCGCTTCCGCGCTACCCATGGCACGTCTTTCCGAGCCCCGGCCCTGTTCGAACAGTTCCTCGCCGGCCAGTCGAGCGGTGCTTTCCAAAATGCCATCGACCCCTGCGTTCGCTGGGGCGAAGGCCTTGAAGAGGGCACGATTTCGCAGCGGGTTGCAGACAATTGCGCGGCAGACGGAATTCCGGACGACCATACGGGCGGCGGAATTCAAGCGACTGTGATCACGTCCGGCGGCCTTGGAAATCTTGAGCCGGAAACGTCGAGGTCGACGACTGCGAGCGTCATCCTGACGCCAACGCTCGCCTTCCTGCCGGAGACGCAGCTGGCGCTGACCGTCGATTATTTCCAGATTAACGTGAAGGGGGAAATTGCACGGCTCCTCCCCCGCGATATCGTTTTCGGCTGTTATCAGTCGGACAACTTCCCCAACGAGCCGCTGTGCGACCTGTTCGAACGCGGTCAGGACGGCAACCCGCTCAATATCCGCAACGTCTTCGCTCAGTATATCAACATCGACGAGCAGACGAACCGCGGCCTCGACTTCACCTTCCGCGCCCGGCACAATTTCGGCCGGCTCGGGCGGCTGTCGTTTTTGGCCCAGGCAACCCGCCAACTGGAAGACACGCAAATTCGGCTCGGCCAGGAAGATGATTTCAACGGTGACGTCGGCGATCCGAAGTTCACCGCCGACGTGAACACCACCTGGGAGATCGGTAACACATCGCTCTTCTGGGGGATGAACATCATCGGCAAGACGTCGAGCGAAGAGGATTTCATCGAGCTCAACGGGTCGCTGTGCGACCTGTCCGAAACTGGTCAAATTCTCTTCGGCCCGGGCTACTGTTTCCGGCCGCGTACCCCGACGATGTTTTATCACAATGCCTCGATTACGCAGCGCGTGACGAACCGAATGGAGGTCACGTTCGGAGTCAGCAACCTGTTCGACACGAAGCCGCCGATAGCGTCCGGCGTATCAGCGATCGGCAACGTCCCGCTGTTCGGGACTCAGTACGATTGGCTCGGCCGCCGCTTCTTCGTCCAGGCGAAAGCAAGATTCTAGTCGGATTTGGGCGACTCTTCGGGGCGGATGTTCAAATGAACCTCCGCCCTTTTTCTTGCCCGTTGGATTGCCAACCCGGATAGAGCTATTCGACGCCAATGCAGCGCGCCAACCTGAAACCGGACTCGATCGACCAACTGAGTCGCAAGTTCGAGCAGCGCGTGCTGCCGCAGCCTCTGTTTCTCAACAGCCTGCCGAAGTCCGGAAGTCACTTGCTGCGGAACATCATCCGGATGTTCGTTCCCGTGGCGCAACAGTACAAGCGACAGTTCATCCAGCATGCGATCTTCGACGAGCACCGGGTTGCGTTTCAAAAGCAGATGCCGCTGCTGAGCTGGGGCCATCTCCTTTTCTCCGACAAGGCTGCTGTGGAACTGACCGGCGTCAGAAAGATCCTGCTCGTGCGTGACCCCTATACCTGGGTGCTATCTTGCGCGCGCTTTCTGATCTCGGACGAGTTCAGCGGGCTCGATGAGCTCAAGGAAGAGCAAGTCACCGCTGAGCAACTGGTCAACCTGGTGATCTTCGGCATCTGGCAGAAGCTGCCGAGCCTGTCGGAGCAATACACCCACAATGTCGTGGCATGGCTCGGCACCGGCGTTCACCTCGTTCGCTTCGAAAGCCTCGTACAGGCTGTTCGCGATCTCGAGACACCCAAGTCAGAGCACTTCTTCACCGAATTGCTCGAGGCCTGCGGGATTGAGCGTCCGGAAGACTGGAGAGAGCGCGTCCGCGTTGGGGCGGACCCTGCGGAGAGCGGCACATCTGCCGAGAACATCAGGATTCGCAAGGACATACCGAGTACGCTACCGGACCTGCACAGGCGAATGGTCGACTATGCCGCGCCCGGTCTTCGATCGCTGCTTGGCTATGAGGGTGGCGAGATTCAGTGACCTCCTCGCCCGGCTCCCCACCCGAGGTAAAGCAAGGCTCGCTGGCCGCCGCGATCGACAATGGCCGCCAACTTCTGAAACGCGATCCGGCGCTGGCACTCGCGCAAGCGCATGCGATCCTCAGGCGCGATGACCGCAACGTCGATGCCTTGCGCCTCGCCGCGGCCGCCCACCGGCTCCGCGGAGAGGAGCTGGATTCGCAGCGCGCGGAGCTCACTGCAATTCAGCACAGCCAGTCCGATCCGACGCTGAAGAGAGCGGCCAAAGCCCTGGATGAAGGCAAGCCGCTCGACGCGAGCCGCATTGCTTCGGAGCATTTGCGGAGGACACCGGACGATTTGGCTGCGCGAACTGTCTGGGCGGAAGCGGCAATCGCGCTTGGCTTGGCGGAGAAGGCAGAGTCGGCGCTTCGGGAAGTCTTGAAGCGAGCTCCCCAATTTGCTCCCGCGGAGGCGCTGCTGGTCAGCGCGCTCATCCGCCAGGACAAGCTCAAGGACGCTCGCCAGCGTCTTGAAACTCGCGAACAGGAACGTCGCGCCAAAGTCGAAGATCTGCGCCTGCTGGCGCGCGTGCAGTCGGATCTGCGTGATTACGATGCAGCTGCGGCAACCTATGAGCGGCTGTTCCAGGCGGGCGACGAGAAGGCCGACGTCTGGACCAGTTACGGGGACACACTCCGCTTTCTCGGCCGACCGGTGGAGAGCCGGCTTGCCTACGAGCGGGCCCTCAGCCTTGATCCTTCAGCCGGGCTGACCTGGTGGAGCCTTGTCAATCTGGATCCTGCCGCAGTCACCGACGAGCAGCTGCAAAGGATTCGCGATGCTCTGGCGGCGCGCGCGGAGGAACCTGAACACGCCAGCCACCTGCATTTCGCGTTGGGGCAAGCGCTCGATGCCCGCCAGCTTTACCCTGAAGCCTTCGAGCATTTCAGCTCTGGAAATGCGCTCCGCAAAGCAGGCCAACGCTATGATCCCGATGCGCTCACGAGAGAGATCGACAGAGCGATTCAGATCCTCACCCCCGAATTTATCGCAACAGAGAAACGAGGGGAATCAGGTTCCCCAGAGCCGATTTTCATCATTGGGATGCCCCGCTCTGGTTCGACACTGATTGAGCGAATTCTGGGGGAGCATTCGGCGATCGAAGCCTTGGGCGAACTACCGATCGTCCCTCACCTGATCGAAGCGAGCCAGGCCGAGGCCCAGCGGACGCACAATGCGCCTCGCAGCATAACTCTTACGAGCAAGCGCCTCGTCGAGACTGGCATTCGCTATGTCGAGCGCGCCAGCGAGAGGCGGCAATCGACGCTTCCCTATTTCACCGACAAGCTGCACATGAACTGGCACTACCTGCCCCTGATCCTGCGCATGCTTCCTGATGTGAAGATCATCGATGTGCGGCGATCACCAATGGATTGCTGCTGGTCGAATTACAAGATGCCGTTTGGTCCCGGGCATCCCTCGGCCAGCTCACTCAACTGGATCGGCCGTTTCTATCGCGATTACGTCCGGATGATGGACACCATCGAAAAAGTTGCGCCGGGTCGGATCCTGTGCGTCGTGTACGAAGATCTCATCGACGACCCGCAGGGACAGGCGACGCGCATGCTTGAGTATCTGGGCCTGCAGTTCGAGCCTGAGTGCCTGGAATTCCACCGCTCGGCCGCTCTCGTCGCAACCGCCAGTTCCGAACAGGTCCGCCGACCGCTCAACCGCGAGGGAATGAGCGCTTGGAAGCCGTATGCCGAGTGGCTGGGTCCACTACGCGCGGCGCTGGGGCCGCTCGCCGGCACCTAATAGCGATAATGGTCCGGCTTGAACGGGCCGTTCGGAGTGACTCCGATGTAGGCCGCCTGCTTCTCGCTGAGCTTGGTCAGCTTCACTCCAAGCTTGTCGAGGTGGAGCCGGGCCACCTTCTCGTCGAGCTGCTTGGGAAGCACGTAAACGTCGTTCTTATATTTGCCGGTGTTGGTGAACAGCTCGATCTGGGCCAGCACCTGGTTGGTGAACGACGACGACATCACGAAACTCGGATGGCCGGTCGCGTTGCCAAGGTTGACCAGCCGGCCCTTCGACAGGACGATGATCTTCTTGCCGTCCGGGAACTCGACCTCGTCGACCTGCGGCTTGATCTCGGTCCACTTCATGTTGGCGAGGGCACCGATCTGGATCTCGCTGTCGAAGTGGCCGATGTTGCAGACGATCGCCATGTTCTTCATCGCCCGCATGTGGTCGACCGTGATCACGTCCATGTTGCCGGTCGCGGTGACGAAAATGTCGGCGCGCTTCACCGCTTCCTCCATCGTGACGACCTCATGGCCCTCCATCGCGGCCTGGAGTGCGCAGATCGGGTCGGCTTCGGTCACCAGCACTCGGGCGCCGCCGTTGCGCAGCGACTGGGCGCTGCCCTTGCCGACGTCGCCGAAACCGGCGACCACCGCCACCTTGCCGGCCAGCATCACGTCGGTCGCCCGGCGGATCGCGTCGACCAGGCTCTCGCGGCAGCCGTAGAGGTTGTCGAACTTCGACTTGGTGACGCTGTCGTTGACGTTGATCGCCGGGAACGGGAGCTTGCCCTGCTTGGCAAGGTCGTAGAGCCGGTGGACTCCGGTGGTAGTCTCTTCGGACACGCCCTTGATGTTATCGACCGACTTGGTGAGGTAGCCGGGACGCTCCTTCAGGAAACGCTTCAGGGTCGCGGCGAACACCTCCTCTTCCTCGTTGCTCGGCTCGAACAAGGTTTCTCCGGCCTCCACCCGAGCGCCCCACAGAACGAACATCGTCGCGTCGCCGCCGTCGTCGAGGATCATGTTGGCGGTCGTGTCCTGGCCCCAGTCGAAGATCCGGGTCACATAATCCCAATATTCCTCGAGCGTTTCGCCCTTGACCGCGAACACCGGAATACCCCCGGCGGCGATTGCGGCAGCCGCATGGTCCTGGGTCGAGAAGATGTTGCAGCTCGCCCACCGGACTTCGGCGCCAAGCGCGATCAGTGTCTCGATCAGAACCGCGGTCTGGATCGTCATGTGAAGCGAGCCGGTAATCCGGGCGCCTTTCAACGGCTTTGAAGCCCCATATTCCTCGCGCAGAGCCATGAGCCCGGGCATTTCGGTCTCGGCGATCTCGATCTCCCTCCTGCCGAAATCGGCAAGTGAGATATCCTTGATGAGATAATCGTTGAAACGCGTCTCAGCCTGGGTCGCCACGCATAGTCTCCGAAATGTGTTGGGTCGCGCCGCGCCCTAGCCGCCAAAGCCGCTCAAGGCAAATATAAAGAATTCTTTATATCACGCCGCACCCGTCTGGCTCGACAGCAGCCGCGGGTCGACTCCGGCACTCTTGAACGCCGCTGCCCAGCGCTCGTCGGTCGGAGTTTCGAACAGGATCGCGTCGTCCCCGTCAGCCGCGAACCAGCCGTGGCGGGTCATCTCCTGTTCCAGCTGTCCTTCGTCCCAGCCGGCATAGCCAAGAGCGGCGATCCATTGCGACGGGCCACGCCCTTCCGCGATCGCCTTCAACACGTCGATGGTGCCGGTCATCGCGAAGATCGAGCCCTTCGGGCCGCTCACGTGCAGCGAGTCCTGCCCGCCCCAGTCGGTCGAATGGAGGATGAATCCCCTCCCAGACTCGACCGGGCCGCCATGATGGACAGCACAATCGGGCGCTTCGCCTGGATCGATGTCGAGTTGCTTGAGAAGCGCCCGGAACCGAAGCCCGGCGCGCTTGTGGCCGATGCCGATTCCGACCGCCCCGTTCTCGTCATGGACGCACATCGCGATCACCGCCCGCTCGAACCTCGGGTCGGACATTCCGGGCATCGCCAGAAGCAGCTTGCCTGAAAGAAAAGGCGGACCGTCCACACATGCCATGATGGGACGGACGAGCGGAGGCGGCAAGGCTTGAGCGCCCGCAGAAGCGCGCCTATTTCCGGTGCCTCGACAGCCCAACAGGAGTGCACGCCATGGCAATCCAGGCCGGTGACAGGATCCCGGGCGTTCCAATCACGATCGCGACGTCAGACGGGCCGAAGCCGACGACGACCGGCGAATTTTTCAACGGCAAGAAGGTGGCTCTGTTTGCGGTGCCGGGCGCGTTCACTCCGACCTGCTCGGCGAGGCACCTGCCGTCCTATGTCGAGAAAGTCGGCAAGCTTAAGGACAAGGGGATTGACGAGATCGCCTGCGTCTCCGTCAACGATCCATTCGTGATGGCCGCCTGGGGCGAGCGGGACGGCTCGAAGGACATCACCATGATAGCCGACGGCAACGGGCAGTTCGCCGACGCGGTGGGACTGACGATGGACGGGTCGAAGTTCGGGATGGGCAAGCGAAGCCAGCGCTATTCGATGCTCATCAACGACGGCGTCGTCGAGCAGCTCAACGTCGAGGGCCCGGGCGAATATCGTGCCTCGAGCGCGGAGCACATGCTCGAGCAGCTGTAACCGCCGCAGCGCCGCCACTCCTCACCGCTTGGACGAAACGCCGAGCAATCCCAGGCGTTGGATTAGCGTAACCCAAAACTTGAGGAGTCATTTCATGGCGAAGAACAATCAACGCGGACGCAACAATAACAATGCCGAAGGCCACAACCAGTACACCAACGACTGGATGGATGCGGCAAAGGATCGCCCGTTCACGAGCGCAGCTGCAGCAGCCGGCGCAGTCGCCGCCGGAGCGTTCCTGTGGTCGAGGCGCAACCAGATCAGCGACCAGATCAGCCGGCTAAGCGGCCAGATCACCGATTGGGCCGAGGACATGCGGTCGAGCAACTCGAGCCGCGAGCTTGCGATGACCGAGGGACCGAACGAGTCGAGCGCGATCGAATCGTCGCGTGCGACCGCAGCGCGCAGGAGCGCCGGCACGAAGTCGGGCAACAGCGGCAACCGAAGCACCGGATCGCGCGGTTCGACCGGCAGTTCGGCTCGCCAAATGAGCGAGACCGGTGGCGGCAATGCTTCCATTGGAGCGCACACCGGCTCCGGACCCGGCGCAACGACCGGCGCAGGCCCGCGCGCCTGACGCGAATCAAACTCGCTAATGTGAGGGGCGCCCGCGGGCGCCCCTTTTCACCCGCGCCGCTCGTGCGGCGTAGTTCCGGTCCAGCATGCCCCCGGCATGCCGGCGTGCGGCACTACCAGCCGCATTGCTTGCCGCGGTTCTGCTGCTGCAGCCACGCCTGGAGCGGAGCGAAATATTCAATCATCGGCTCCGCCGACATCTGCCGGCTTCCGGTAAACGCTTCGAGCGCATCCGGCCACGGCCGCGACTTACCCATTTCCAGCATCGCATTCAGCCGCCGGCCCACCTCTTCATTATTGTAGAACGAGCAGCGGTGGAGCGGTCCGGTCCAGCCGGCCTGGCGGCAGGCAGCCTCGTAGAACTGGAACTGCAAGATGCGCGCGAGGAAGTAGCGCGTGTAGGGCGTGTTGCCAGGGATGTGGAACTTGGCGCCGGGGTCGAAGTCGGCCTCGGTGCGCTCAACTGGCGGAGTGATTCCCTGGTAGCGTAACCGCAAGTCGGTCCATGCCTGGTTGTAATTGGCGGGCGTGATCTCGCCTGAATAGACGCCCCAGCGCCAGCGGTCGACGAGCAGCCCGAACGGAAGGAATGCGACCTTGTCCATCGCCTGCCGAAGAAGCAGCCCGATGTCCTTGGATGCGGGCGGTATCCGGTCGCGCGGAAGCAGATCGATCTCGGCCAGATAGTCCGGCGTCACCGACAGCGCGATGAGGTCGCCAATCGCCTCGTGAAAGCCGTCGTTGGCGCTGTCCTTGTAGAGGAACGGCTGGTCCTTGTAGGCGCGCTGGTAGTAATTGTGACCGAGCTCGTGGTGGACGGTGACGAAGTCGTCGGCGCTCACCTTGGTGCACATCTTGATCCGGATGTCGTCCTCATTGTCGAGGTCCCACGCCGAAGCATGGCAGACGACCTCGCGGTCAGCCGGCTTGGTGATCATCGAGCGCTCCCAGAAGGTCTGGGGGAGCGGAGCGAAGCCGAGCGAGGAGAAGAAATTCTCGCCGGTCTTTACGATCCTCTCGGGCGTGTACTTGTTGACCACGAGCAGGTTCGTGAGATCGTAGCCGATGTCGCCGGCGCCCGGCGGAGCGACGATGTCGTAGATTCCGCCCCATTCCTGGGCCCACATGTTGCCGAGCAAATCGGCGCGGATCGGCCCGGTCGCCGGCTGGACCGATGACCCGTACTGCTCGCTCAATTCGCTTCGGACGTAGCAGTGCAGCTGGTCGTATAGCGGCTTCACCTGCCCCCACAGCTGGTCGGTGAGAAGCGCGAATTCCTCGGGCTCCATGTCGTAGCCGGAGCGCCACATCGCGCCGGTGTCGGCATATCCGAGCTCGCGCGCGCCGGCGTTCACGAGTTCGACGAAACGCGAATAATCCTGGCGCATCGGGCGGCCGACATTCTGGTGCCAGCTGACCCACATTTCCTGGAGATGCGCGGGGTTGCGAACGGTGCCCATCAACGCCTCGAGCTCGACTCCCGGAAGCACCTTTCCTTCGAGCGTCCCCCTGCCCTTGCCGTACTGGCTCTGAAGGCCGGTGAGCAGAGTCGAGAGCTCGTCGGCGGCTCCAGGCACGTTCGATGCCGGCGCGACGATGCCCTGCTTGAGAATGTTGAGCTTGCGTTGCGTGTCGAACGACAGGCCGGGGACGTCGTTGAACTTCGCCGCTTCGGTCGCGAGCTGGACCTGGAGCTCGGTATATTCGGCCCCCGCCTTCGCTGCGAGCGCGTCGGTGTCGAGCGTGATGTAGGTGGCGTTGACCCACGCGGCCCGAGCAACGTGGACCGAAAGATCGGCCAGTTGCTTGTCGGCGCGGGCGACGAACGCGTCGGCGCCGGCCGGGGTCAGCGCCTCGGGCGCGCCGGCCGGTGCACCTTCCTCGACCATGACAGCGTCGGTGGTAACGGCCGTCGCAGCCATCGGCGGCGGGTTTGTCGCGCAGCCTGCGACTGCGAGGGCCAGGACGGAAACGGATGCGGCTAATCTCATCGAAATTCTCCCCTTTCGATTGCAATACCGACTGGAACGATGCGGCGAGTCGGTCAAGACGCAGCAAGGAACTTCGCGATGGTCTCTCCGAATTGGGGCTTTGTCACCGAGCTCATGTGAGTGCCCGGGACTTCGCGGTAGATTGCGTCGGGAAGCGCGGCGGCAAGCTCCTCCCCCGGGCCGTTGTCCTCATCCTCGCTCCCGCACACCACCAGCGTCGGCATCGTGAACGCGTCGAGCCACTCATCCTTGGCGTCAACGAAGCTGTTGAGCAGAGGCACCGCGGCTTTCGTATCGACCTTCATCGTCTTCATGAACTGGATCGCCAGCCAGTGCGGATCCCCGCGTGCCGCGCTGTCGAACTCGTCAATGGCCTCGAGGAAGAATTGCTTGCGCCGCTGCCAGCGTTTCAGGCCCCGGAGGCCCATTCCCGCGAGCATTGCCTTGCGGGGTCGAAGTCCTTGCCCGACCGCTTCGACGACGGTCCGAGCGCCGAGCGAAAAACCGCCAAGGTCGAATTCGTCGACCGCGAGATGCTCGACCAGCTCGCGCAAGTCGCGCGCGAGGATCCCAGGGGGGTAGCGGTCGGGGTCGTGCGGCTTGCCGGATGCGCCGTGAGCGCGAAGATCGGGCATGATCACCCAGAAACCTTCGCTCGCAATCCGCTCCGCGTGGCCGAACCTGATCCAGTTCATCTCGGCGTCCGAGAACAGCCCGTGGAGCAGGATCGCCACTTTGCCCTCGCCCATTTCGTGCCAGGCGAGATCGACCCCGTCGGACGCTTTCCAGTGGTGGAGCGCCGTTTCGGTCACGGCCGAAAGGTCCCAAAGGTCAGCCGCCTGTGCGTGCGCGCGCGTAGGGGCGGGTGGACGCGGGTGCAGCGGCTGTCGGATACTTGCGGATTCGAGAGTCGGCCGGTGTGGGACTGCATGCCAAATCGCATGTCAGCCCGATTCCTACATTGCAATGGCGCAACTGACCCCGCCGCTAGTCGCCGGTCAGATAGACGAACAGCATCGTGATTGCCGAGGCCATGGAATACATGAAGGCCCCTTCCATCGAGCCGGCGCCGACCTCGGTCTGCCACATCTGGAAGAAGGCGGCGCCGAACGTCATGAAGAAACCGAACCAGACCAGCAGCGCGATCCCCGCGGCCCACAGACCGCCACGCTTTGCGAAATGGAATTCCTCCGCCGTGCCGTTTCGGGCAGCGATCATGTCCCAGGCGCCCTTGATCCCGAAATAGCCGATGGCGGCTTCACCGATGATGATCAGCGCAAGCGCAACCCAGTGCACCGCGGGATTGGTAACGTCGAAGAACAGGGTGTGCGGGTAGACCTCGTGATCGGCGCCCGAAAGCACATAGCCCAACGCGGCGTGGGCTTCGCTGAGGTTTGCAACGTTCTGCAGCCCATAGATCAACGCGTGCAGGCCGATGAACAGCACGAGCAGTGCTTTTAAAATTCGAAACATGTGTTTCCCCCTTCAGCCGGGTTCACGTGAGCCTGGCTTGCATGAGAGGGTACCGTCCCGGCCGCGGTGATTCAAATCGGGGCGGGCCCGAGGCGAACATGAGGACCAGCACCGTCTAGACGACCGTTCCCCGACCCGGCGCTACCTCACCCCCTCCGTTCGGCGATGTAGGCGTTCACCAGCTCCTCGAGCACGTCGAGCGGAACCGAGCCGTTTTCAAGCACTACCCCGTGGAACTCGCGGATGTCGAAGCGCTCACCGAGCTCCTGCCGGGCCCGGTCGCGAAGCTCAAGAATCTTGAGCTGCCCGATCATGTAGCTGGTCGCCTGGCCGGGCCAGTTGATGTAGCGCTCGACTTCCTTTTCCGCATCGCGCCTGGAAAGCAGCGCATTGTCGGCGAAATACTGGATCGCCTGCTCCCGGGTCCAGCGTTTCGAGTGGATCCCGGTGTCGACCACTAGCCGAACCGCGCGCCAAAGCTGAGTCGAGTACATTCCGAATTCCGACATCGGGTCTTGGTAGAAGCCCATCTCCTTGCCGAGGCCCTCGGCATAGAGTCCCCAGCCTTCGGCATAAGCGCCGTAGCCGCCGAAGCGCCGGAACTTGGGAACGTCGGGCAGCTCCTGCATCAGAGCGATCTGGAAATGGTGCCCCGGCGCGCCCTCATGATAGCTGATGGCCTCGATCTGGGGCTTGAGCACCTGGGTCATATCGGCAAGGTTGACGTAGTAGATGCCGGGCCTCGATCCGTCCTCCGACGGCCGGTTGTAGAAGGCGACCGGGGCCGTTTCCTGCCGCCATTCCTCCACGGCGCGCACTTCCAGGGCCGCTTTCGGAAGGCGCCGGAACCATTGCGGCGCGATGGCCATCACCTGGTCGATGTAGCGCCGGGCATCGGCAAGATACTGCTCCCGGCCCGCGTCGGTGTTCGGATATTTGAACTTATCGCCTTCGATCACGTGCGCGAAGAATTGCTGCAGAGTGCCGGTGAAGCCGACCTGGTTCTTGATCCGCTCCATTTCGCCGTGAATCCGGGCGACCTGCTCAAGTCCAATCTGGTGGATCTGATCGGCCGTGAGATCGGTGGTCGTCGATTGCTCCAGCTGGTGCCCATAGAAAGCCTCGCCCTCCGGAAGGCTCCACGCGCCGCGGTTGCCCTGGGCCTGCTTTTCGAGCTGATCCCAGGTTGCAAGGAAGGTCCGGTATCCGCTCTGGAACGGCCCGGTAAGCGCCTGGCGCGCCTCCGCGATCAGCCGCGCCTTCTCGTTGTCGGCAATGTCGAGCTTGTGCACCTTGGTCTTGAAGTCGGCGAACACGGGCGTGTCGGCGCCGGAGGTGAACGGCGCGCCGGCGAGCACCCGGCGCGCATCGGCGCGGACCGGCTCGAAGTTGAAGCTCGGCGGGACGATTCCCATTGCCGCCTGCCGGCGCATGTTGGCGGTGATCTCGTTCGTCACCCGCTCGACCTCGCGAAGCCGCGCAATGTAAGCCTCGGCGTCGGCGACAGTGTCGACCCGGTGCTGGTTGATCAGGAAGACCGGAAGCGCGCCCGCCGGGCTGCCGTTGGTGCTCGCCGGAAAGCCGTGCCAGCGCCAGCGCCAGCCGGCGACGTCGTCCTCGATCTCCTTCTCGAACAGGCGATAGCTGAGGCGTCCAGCCGGGCTGAGCGCGGCAGGATCGAACTGCGCGCGCAATTGCGCGAGCTGGCGCTGCGCGAGCTCGAGCCCCTGCTGGCGGTATTCGTCGGTGTTGATGTTGAGCCTGTCGTACTGATCCTTGCGGCCGAGCGCCGTCAGAGTCTGCGGGCTGCGCGCGACCTGCGCCTCGAACGCCTGGTCGAGAAAGGCCATGAGGCGCTGGTCCTCGGCGGCCGGATCGACGGCCGCAGCCGGCGCTGGAGCGACAGCCGGAGCAGCCGGAGGCGGCGCCTGGGTCGCCGTCGTGCAGGCGGTGGTGGCGAAAAGAAGGGCTGTGAAGGGCAATGCGAATTTCAACGGCTTGTCCTCTCGTGTGCGGGCTTTTCAGTAAGTCAGGGGCTCACTCCGGCATCTTGCCGACCGCGTCGATCCATTTTTCGACCAACGGCTTGTGCTCGTCGGTGCGGGTTTCCGGCAGCCCTTCGGTGTTGATCCAGGCGCGGTGGATGCTCTCTGCGCCGAAATGGCTGGTGGGCCTGAAGCGCGACGGGTCGTCGAATGAGGCGATTGTCAGATCCAGGTTCTCGCTGCCGTGCTTGAAGCGGAATCCGAGCGAAGTTCCGCACTTGCCGCAATAAGGCCGGCGAGCGATCGGCGAGCTGTCGTACCAGTCGGGCTCGGTCTCCCAGGCGACCTTCCCGGCCTTCAAGTTCTTGTAGGCGATCGACACCGAACCCGTCGCTCGCTGGCACATCCGGCAGTGGCAGAGATAGGCCTCGTCGCTCTCGACTTGAGCGGTGTAGCGTATCCGCCCGCATGCGCAGCCGCCGGTCATTGCATCGGCCATCACACCCCTCCTTCGTGGCGCTTCATGCGCGGCCAACTATCCGCATGTCCAGAGCCGGGCTCCTTCGCTCTTGAGCCGAAAGCCGTAGTGCCTAAGCGGCCTTCTTCAGGTGCTTTCGGCCGAGCAGCTCGGCGATCTGGACCGCGTTCAACGCCGCACCCTTGCGCAGGTTGTCGCTGACCACCCATAGCGACAGGCCGTTCTCGACAGTGGGGTCGTCGCGGACGCGCGACACGTAGGTTGCATATTCTCCGACGCATTCGACCGGGGTCACATAGCCGCCGTCCTCGTGCTTATCGACAAGCATGATGCCCGGCGCTTCGCGAAGGATCTCCTGAGCCTGGCTCGCCGACAGCTCGCTTTCGAACTCGACATTCACCGCTTCGGAATGGCCGACGAACACCGGCACCCGGACGCAGGTGGCGGTCAGCTTGATCCTGGAGCCCAGAATCTTCTTGGTCTCGACCATCATCTTCCACTCTTCCTTGGTCGAGCCGTCGTCGAGGAAGACATCGATGTGCGGGATGACGTTGAAGGCGATCTGCTTGGTGAAGAAATCGGGGTCGTTGGAATCGCCGACGAAAATATTGCGCGACTGGTTGAACAGCTCGTCCATCCCCCCTTTGCCGGCGCCCGAAACCGACTGGTAGGTGGCCACGACGACGCGCTTAATCCTGGCGGCATCGTCGAGCGGCTTGAGCGCAACCACGAGCTGCGCGGTCGAGCAGTTCGGGTTGGCGATGATGTTCTTCTTGGCATAGCCGGCGATCGCGTCGGCATTCACCTCCGGCACGATCAGCGGGACGTCCGGGTCCATCCGGTAAAGCGAGCTGTTGTCGATCACCGTGCAGCCGGAGCCGGCGGCCTTGGGGACATCTTGCTCGGAGGTTTTCGACCAGGCAGCGAACAGGGCCATGTCCCAGCCGGAGAAGTCGAAATGCTCGAGGTTCCTGACCTTGAGCTCCTTGCCGCTGTCGCCGAAATCGATCACATCGCCGGTCGAGCGAGACGAGGCCAGAGCCGCAACCTCGTCGAGCGGGAATTGCCGCTCGGCAAGGATGTTGAGGATCTCACGACCCACATTGCCCGTCGCTCCGACGACCACGACCCGGTAACCCATTCCGATCTCCACTTGCTTTGGCGGCGCCTATCGCACGCGCGCGGCGAAATCGATATGGCTGCTGCAACGCGGCGGACAAGCGGGGGAGCATGGGCCGGCCTATTTTGTTGCTTTGGGCGCTGCTGGTCGCGCTTCTCGGCGCGCTTGCCGCAACTGCCCTGCTAGTCCAGCCGCCGCCGGTCCGAACCAGTCCGGAGGCCGGCGAGTTCAATTCGGTCCGAGCGAAGGCGAGGCTCGCGATGGTCCTCGGCAACGAGCGCCCGCACCCGGCGGATTCGGCTGCGAGCGACGCGGTGCGAGCCCGTCTGCTCGGTCAGATCCGGGCGATCGGGCTGACTCCGATCGTGCGAGACCAGTTCGTGTGCAACGAACTCTACAAGAGGCGAGGCGTCTCCTGCGCTCGGGTCCGCAACGTGATCGTCAACCTCGGAGCCGCTTCTGGCCAGGCGATCCTGCTCAACACGCATTACGACAGCTCGCCCGTCGGCCCCGGCGCAGGAGATGCCGGAGCCGGTGTCGCAACGCTGCTCGAAGTCGCATCGATCCTGAGGAGCGGACGTTTGCAGCGTCCTCTGATCCTGCTGTTCAACGAAGGCGAGGAGCTGGGGCTGATCGGAGCGCGCGCCTTCCTGTCCGATCCGCTTAGCCGCAGGGTCGGCAGCCTGATCAACCTGGAGGCTCGCGGGACCACCGGACCGGTGACGATGTTCGAAACGAGCCTTCCCAACGGCCCGCCGGTGCGAGCGTTCGCTCGCGCCGTCGACCGGCCCTATGCCAATTCGCTGGCGACCGACTTCTATCGCCAGCTGCCGAATTACACCGACGTCAACACCTTCTCCGAGCGCGGCTGGCTAGCCCTCAATTTCGCGATGATCGGCAACGAGACTCGCTACCACAGCGCCGGCGACAATCTGGCGGCACTCGATCCGCGGTCGCTGCAACATATGGGCGACCAGACACTCGCCGTCACCCGCGAGCTCGCCAGCTCGACGCCCAGCGGGAATGGCAATTTGCTGTTCGCCGACGTGGCGGGTCGGCAATTGGTGCTCGTCCCGCAGTGGCTCGGCTTCGCTGTCCTCGGCCTCCTGGTCGCCGGCTTCGCGTGGCTGTCGTGGCGCCGTGGTGGCACGTGGCGGGGTCTTGTCATCGTCCTCGGCAGCCTTCTCGCATCCGCTGGGATCGCCTGGCTTGGAATGTTCGTGCTGGGACAATTGCGCCCCGGGAGCTTCTGGCGCGCCTATCCGGTCTGGACCCATCTTGCGGTTTATTCGAGCGGCCTGGTTGCGGCCGTCGTTGCACTCGTGCTGCTCGGACGGCGTCTAACGGTGCCGCAGCTTCGCGCCAGTTTCTGGCTCGGTTTCCTTCTGCTCGGCGCTGCAGTGCTTGCGATCGCTCCTGCAGGCGTAATCTATTTCCTCTTCCCGCCGCTCCTGGCGCTCATCGGAATTCTTTTGTCGCCCCGGCTGGCCTCAGCCGAGCAGGCCGGGTCGATTGCGGCGGCGGTGCTCCTGTGGTTGATGCTGGGCGAAATGCTCGCCCTTCTGACCGAGCTTCTGAACAACGGGCCGATGTTCGTCTTCGCGCCGCTTGCGTTGCTGATTGCAATGCCGTGGCTGATTGAAGCCAAGCGACTGCTCGACGCTTCGGGACGCGCCCGCGCCATCGGCTCGGCGGCACTGGTGATGCTGCTTGGCTGGACGGCTACGGCGGCCGCCCCCGCTTATTCCGTCGACCGGCAGCAACGCTTCACGATTCAGTATGTGAGGGACTCGGGCGAAGGGAAATCCTGGTGGGCGGTGGCCAATGACGGAAAGCCGCTGCCGGACGCATTCGGCAACGGATGGGCGCGCGAGGAGCTGCCTCATACGACCGGCAAGCAGTGGGTGCGGCCCGCGCCCGATCTGGCGCAAGCGGCCGCTCCGGGAATTGAGGTCGTCGGACGCGCCAGGGCCGGCTCCGACCGCGCAGTGAGGCTGAGGCTGCACTTGCAAGGCAACGACCGCATTGCCCTCATCGCCCCAAAGGATGCCGAAATCCGGGCGGCCGGGACTGCCCAGCATCTGCGGCCGATTTCCGCCAAAGCGAAAGACGGCCGCTATGTGATCAGCTGCTCGGGCCGAAGCTGCGACGGGAGCGAGCTTGTGATCGTCACTTCGAAGCCGTCGCCGATCGAATTGCTGGTCGCCGGTCTGCGGTTCGCGCTTCCGCCGCAGGCCCAGCCGCTGGTCTCTGCGAGACCCGCCAATGCGCGGCCGCAATCTACGCCTGACCAGACGGTTGCGCTGGTGCGGCTGAACATCTGACCCTGCCGGCGCTTCAGACTCCCTGCCCTCTCTGGTATAGCGGGCAGACAGGGCGCCGCGGTGCGTCAGTCGAGCCGGGGCGCCTCGATCCGTGAGGAGAGGCAATGGCAATCGAGACAATCTCCAGCTCCAGGCCGGCCGCTGCGGACCGAATTCCGGTCCGGCGGATCGCCCCTTCCGACCTCAATGCGGCGCTAGGCGAAGGCTGGAGCGACTTTATGGAGATGCGGGGAGACCTGATTTTCCTCGGCCTGCTCTATCCGCTGATCGGGATTGTCGCCGCCGTGGTGACGGTCGGCAGCCCGTTGCTTCCGCTTTTCCTGCCGATCGCCGCCGGTGTCGGCCTTCTCGGACCCGTGGCCGCTGTCGGCTTCTACGAAATGGCTCGCCGGCGGGAGATGGGGCTGCACTCGAACTGGCCGCACTTCCTCGACGTCCGCAAGCGCCCCTCGTTCGACGAGATCGCCGCCGTGTCCGGGCTTCTGCTCGCGATTTTTGCTTTGTGGCTGTTTGCCGCCGGGGCGCTCTACGTTGCGCTGTTCGGCTGGACCCAGCCAGCATCGGCGGGCGCCTTCCTCACAGATGTGTTCACGACCGCCAGGGGCTGGGCGATGATCGTCATCGGGGGAGCGATCGGCGCGGTCTTTGCCACAGTCGTGCTCGCCGTCAGCGTCGTTTCGATGCCGTTGCTGGTCGACCGCGACGTCGGAGCCGCCGAGGCGGTAAGGACTTCGATCCGGGCCACCCGCGAAAACCCCGGCCCGATGCTGCGCTGGGGAGTGATCGTCGCGGCGCTCCTGATCGCCGGGTCGATCCCGCTGTTCATCGGCCTTGCGGTTGTGCTTCCGTGGCTCGGCTATTCGACCTGGCACCTCTACACGAAGCTGGTCGACCGAAGCGCGATCCCGAAGCGCAAGCGGAACTAGGCTTCGGTTTCGCCGCCCCCGGGGGCTTCGGTATCGGCGCCGCGGCTACCGGGGATGTCGCGCTGGATGGTGCGCCGCTCGGCGATTCGCGCCGCCTTGCCGGTGCGGCCCCGCAGATAATAGAGCTTGGCGCGGCGGACGACTCCGCGGCGGACGACATCGATCGAATCGATCGCCGGCGAGTAGAGCGGGAACACGCGCTCGACGCCTTCGCCGAAGCTGATCTTGCGGACGGTGAAGCTGGAGCCCACGCCCTTGTTCGAGCGGGCAATGCACACGCCTTCGAAATTCTGCACTCGGGCGCGGTCGCCTTCGACCACCTTGACTCCGACCTTCAGCGTGTCGCCGGGACGGAATTCGGGGATCTTTTTGTCTGCGGTAAGCGCGTCGATCGCCTCGCGCTCGAGAGTCTCGATCAAATTCATTGGTCGTCAGCCTTCGTGTCTCGTCGCCGCGCGCCAGAGGGCGGTGCCTGCGATGCGCCCCCGTGGCGCTCGATCAGGTCCGGCCGCCTTAGCCGTGTATCTTCGACCGCGCGTTCGTGTCGCCACGTCGCGATCTTCGCATGATCCCCCGATCGCAGCACTTCGGGGATCGTGCGCCCTTCCCAGGTCACAGGCCGGGTATAGTGCGGATATTCCAAGAGCCTCTGCTCGAAGCTCTCCTCCTCTCCGCTGGAGGCCGCGCCCATTACCCCGGGCAATAGGCGAACACAAGCATCGAGGATCACCATCGCGCCGAGCTCGCCGCCCGACAGGACATAGTCGCCGATCGACACTTCCTCGACCGGCCGAGCCTCGAAGATCCGCTCGTCAAATCCCTCGAACCGGCCGCACAGGAGTATGACGCCCTCGCCTGCGACTAGCTCGCGAACCCTTTGTTGTGTCAGCGGTTTGCCGCGAGGGGTGAGCGCCACAATCGGCCGCCCGTCAGCGACGCTGTCGATCGCCGCGGCGAGCACGTCGGGTCGAAGCACCATTCCTGCCCCGCCTCCAGCAGGCGTATCGTCAACGCTTCGGTGCTTGTCGGTCGCGAAATCGCGGATGTGGAGGGTCTCGAGCGACCAGACCCCCTCCTCGAGCGCACGCCCGGCAAGGCTGAGACCGAGCGGGCCGGGAAACATCTCCGGATATAGCGTCAGGACGGTCGCCGCGAATGCCATGGCCGCGGGCTAAGCCGGAACAACCGCAACGACAATCCATTGGGCGCGGATGGACGATTCTCTCGACTGCCTCATTGTCGGCGGCGGGCCCGCGGGCCTCACTGCCGCAATCTATCTCGCGCGCTTCCACCTCGACATCCTTGTCGTCGATGCAGGCAAGAGCCGCGCGTCACTGATCCCTTGCACCCACAACCACGCCGGGTTTCCCGACGGCATCAACGGCAAGGAACTGCTCGAGCGAATGCGCACCCAGGCGCAGAAATATGGCGCAAAAATCGTCAGCGACCGGGTGACGAAGCTCGAGCGCGACGAGGAAAATGGGCTCTTCAGCGCCACGTGGGGCGCGGGCAAGGCGCAGTCGCGCTCGGTGCTGCTCGCCACCGGCGTGACGAACCGCCGCCCACAGATGGACGAAGATCTGCACGAGGAGGCACTGTCGCGCGGCCTTATCCGCTATTGCCCCGTCTGCGACGGCTACGAGGTGACGGACAAGAAGGTCGGAGTGATCGGAAGCGACAGCCACGGGGTCACCGAAGCGGTGTTCCTGCGCAGCTACACGCCCGATGTAACGCTGATCGCCCCCGACAAGGCGCTCGAACTCAAGCAGGACGACAAGCAGAAGCTTAAGATGGCGAACATCAACTGCGTCGACGGACCTGCCCAGGCCGTTGCAGTTTCCAAGGACTGCATCATCGTCGAGACGGCCCAAGGCACCTACACCTTCGACAGCGTCTATCCGGCACTGGGCTCGGATACGCATACCCAGCTGGCGGAATTGCTCGGCGCGCAGCTCAACGAGCAGGGCTGCATCGGCGTCGATGCCCACCAGCGCACCAGCGTCGCTGGACTATACGGGGCCGGCGATGTCGTTATCGGCCTCGACCAGATCAGTCACGCAATGGGCCAGGCCGGTGTCGCCGCAACGACGATCCGCAACGACCTTGCCAAACAGAAGCCGCTGCTCCGCCAAGTCGACGACGAGGCGGTCGAAGCCGAACCCGCCAGCTAAGCCAGAAACTCTGAATCCATAATGATCCGGCCGTCGACGAGATCGGCTATTCCCGGCCTGAACGGGATCAGCGATTTTTTGCCTCCCGGCATCTCGACCTCGAGGAGGTCGCCGGCGCCGAAATTCTCGACCGCGACGACCCTGCCGAGCTCGCTATTTTCGGAATCGACGCAATCCAGCCCAATCAGGTCGGCGTGATAATATTCGCCTTGCTCGAGGGGCGGAAGCGCGGAACGGTCGATTTCGACCAGCGAGCCCCGAAGCGCTTCGGCTTCGGACCGGTCGGAGACTCCGACCACTCGGGCAATCGCGCCCGGCGAGCCTGACCGGACGCTCTCCAGCTTTCGCTTAGTCCCGCCGACGTAGACGGTCTCGTGCCGCGCCAGATTGTCGATGCTGTCGGTGAACAGCTTCAGGCGCAGCTCGCCCTTGACGCCATGCGCTCCGGCGACGGCGGCAAGGGCGATGCGAGTCAAGCCGACGGCTACTCCGCCTTGGCCTTGTCGGTGCCGGCCTTCTCGGCCCCTTCGACAGGCGTGTCCTCGTCGGCGCCTTCGGCGGGCTCGCTCGTCGACTTACCCTTGTTGGCTGCCTCTTTTGCGGGTTTCGGATCCTCAGCGGTTTCGGCAGGCTGCTCGGCGTCGGCAGCCGGAGCCTTCTCCGCGGGAGCTTTCTCAGCGGGAGCCTTGTCAGCGGAAGCCTTCTCGGCGGAAGCCTTGTCTGCGGAAGTCTCCTCAGCGGGTACCTCGTCAGCCGGAGCTTCTTTGCCTGGAGCCTCCTTAGCCGGCGCCTCTTTAGCTGGAGCCTCATCCGGTGCTTCAGCAGCCGGTTCCTCGGCCGCAGCCTCTGCCTCTGCCGGCGCCTGTTCGGCAGCTGCTTCCTCGGCGGCCGCTTCGTCGACTGCAGCCTCCTGAGCCCCTTCCTCTGCGGCAACATCGGCGGACGCCTCTTCGGCCGCGGCCTCTTCAGCGACGGCTTCCTCGGCCGGAGCCTCGGCGGCCTCCGCGGCCGGTGTCTCGGCGGCTTCCTCAGCCGGAGCCTCGCCGACTTCCTCAGCCGGAGCCTCAGCCGCTTCCTTGGTCGGAGCCTCAGCCGCTTCCTCGGTCGGAGCCTCGGCCGGATCCTCGGCGGCTTGCTCAGCCGCGGCCTCTGCCGGCGCCTCGGCGGCGTCCTCTGCCGGAGCTTCGACGGCTGCGGCCTCCTTGGCCGCGCGCTGCTCTACGCGCTCCTTCGCCTTCTCGCCTGGCTCGGCCTTCTGCGGATTGTTGCGGGCCGGACGCTCGCGGATACCTGCGGCATCGAGAAAACGAAGCACCCGGTCCGAAGGCTGGGCGCCGACCGACAGCCAATGCTGGATCCGGTCGCTATCGATCTTCACCCGCTCCGGCGAATCCTTCGCCAGAAGCGGATTGTAGGTGCCGAGCTTCTCGATGTAGCGGCCGTCGCGGGGCGAACGGCTATCGGCGACGACGATGCGATAATAGGGCCGCTTCTTCGCGCCGCCTCTCGAGAGGCGAATTGTTAGTGCCATTTAGTATTTCCTTTCAGAGATATCCGTCACTTTTTTGAGAATTTGTCGAAACCTGGCGGAAGGTTGAATGGACCGCCAAGACCCGGCAATGCCGGTCCCGCGCCGCCACCAAGGCCGCCGGGCGGCAAAGCCCCGGGAGCCATCCCGCCGAGCGCGCCTTCGAGCCCCCCCTTGTTGAACATCGCCGCGAGCTTGCCGAGGCCGCCCATCTTCTTGAGCTTCTTCATCGCGGTCGACATTTCCTGATGCATCTTGAGCAGCTTGTTCACCTCCTGCACGGTGGTGCCGCTGCCCTTGGCAATTCGGATCTTGCGCTTGGCGTTGATGATCTCCGGCTTCGAGCGCTCCTTGGCGGTCATCGAGCTCATCATCGCTTCCAAATGGACCAGGGCCTTGGAATCCTGCGCCTTGTCCATCGCCCCCTTCATCCCCTTCATGCCCGGCATCATCGAGGCGAGCGCGCCCAGCCCGCCCATGCGCTGCATCTGCTGGATCTGCGAGCGAAGGTCGTCGAGGTCGAACTTGCCCTTGGCCATCTTGGCCGCGAGCTTCTCCGCCTCGTCCATCTTGATCGTCTCGGCCGCCTTCTCGACGAGGCTGACGACGTCTCCCATTCCAAGGATCCGGCCGGCGATCCGCTCGGGGTGGAACGCCTCCAATGCGTCGAGCCCCTCGCCGACCCCAGCGAACTTGATCGGCTTGCCGGTGACCGCGCGCATCGACAGCGCGGCGCCGCCGCGGGCATCGCCGTCAAGCCGGGTGAGGATCACTCCGCTAAGGTCGACCTCGCTGTCGAAGCCCTTGGCGACATTGACCGCGTCCTGGCCGGTCAGGCTGTCCACGACGAGCAGTGTCTCGGTCGGGCGCGACTCCCCGGCGACCGCCTTCATTTCCGCCATCAGCTGGTCGTCGACGTGGAGCCGCCCGGCGGTGTCGAGCATGACGACGTCGTAGGCCTGGAGCCTGGCGGCCTGTAGCGCTCGCCTGGCAATCTCGACCGGCTGCTGTCCGGCAACGACCGGCAGAGTGTCGACGCCGGCCTGCCGACCGAGCACCGCGAGCTGCTCCTGAGCGGCCGGGCGAGCGACGTCGAGCGATGCCATAAGCACCTTCTTGCGGTCTTTTTCGGTGAGCCGCTTGGCGAGCTTTGCGGTCGTTGTGGTCTTACCGGAGCCTTGCAGGCCGACCATCATCACCACGGCAGGCGAGTTGACATCGATCCGCAGATCGGAGGCGTCGGAGCCGAGCATCTCGATGAGCTGGTCGTGGACGATCTTGACGACCATTTGGCCAGGAGTGACCGAGCGCAGCACTTCCTGCCCGACGGCGCGCTCGGTGACCTGGTCGACGAAATCGCGCGCGACCGGAAGTGCAACATCCGCCTCGAGCAGCGCCACACGCACCTCTCGCATCGCCGAGCGAACGTCGGCTTCGCCCAGCGCGCCGCGGCCGCGAAGCTTGTCGAATACCCCGGCGAGCCGGTCGCTCAGATTGTCAAACACTCAAGTCTCCCAACACGATTCTCAGCCCCCATATGGGGAGGCTCGCCAATGTCGCGAGCCCCAATGCAATTTGCGCCGGCGGACGAAACCTCGTCGGCCGGCGTGCACCCTTGAAGGCGCTGCCAATCAAATGTTGTCGAAAACGACGGCGGGGCCGTAGCCGAAGCCCTGCCGCGAATCAACGGCTCACGACAGCCGCGGCTTACCCTTCGGCTTGCGCCGGCGGGCGCCCGGGCCGGGTCCAGGCCCTCTTCCATCCGGGTCCCGGGGCGGGCGGCCTCCGCGACGATGTCCTTCAGCGGGGCCACGCGGTGCGGGCCTGCGGTCGCGCTCGGGAACCCGGTCCAGCGGCGGCCGCGACTGTTGCATCTGCTGGCGCGGGCCGACCGCATATCCCTCCTTCAGCAACTGGGTGAAGGCGGCGCGCGTGCTCTCGACGATGGCGTCCTGGAGCTCTTTGGGAAGGTCTGCGAAGGTGACGTTGGGGTGTATCGTCTGGACGTCGCGAAGCAGCTGGTTGGGAAGTCCCTTCGAGGCGGCCTTGAGTGCCTGCACCGCGTCCAGAATGGCCGAGAAGAGGATCGACTGCATCACTTCGTTTGCTGATCTCGGCATTGCTCTTGACCCGCTGCTGGTGGACTTGGGCGACTGCCATCCTTAAGTGCGCGGCCGACCCATGGGAATGCGTTTCCACAAGATGCACGGTCTCGGCAACGACTTCGTGATCGTTGACGGCCGTGACCAGAGCGTGACGATCACGCCGGACCTGGCGCGCGCGATCGCCGACCGGCACCGCGGAGTCGGCTGCGACCAGCTGATCCTGATCGGCAAGTCGAACGAGGCGGACGTGTCGATGCGGATCTGGAATCATGACGGAGGCGAGGTTGAATCCTGCGGCAATGCCGCTCGCGCGGTGGTGGCTTTTACCGAAGCGACCACCATCGAAACGCCCGCCGGTGTGATCGAGGGGGCGTCTGAAGGCGGCGAGATCGAGGTTACGGTTCGTGAGCCGCGCTTCGGCTGGGCCGACATTCCGATTTCCTACGCGATGGATACGACATCGCTCCCCCTTGACTGGGGCGAGTTGAAGAACGGGTTCGCGGTCAACGTCGGCAACCCGCACGTCGTCTTCTTTGTCGACGATCCGGAGCGAATCGACCTCGACCACCGCGGGCCGGAAATTGAGAACGACCCGGCGTTTCCGGAGCGGATCAACGTCCATGTCGCGACCGTTCGCGACGACGGCGTCCACATGCGGTCGTGGGAACGCGGCGCCGGTCTTACGCTGGCCTGCGGAACCGGCGCGTGCGCAACCGCGGTAGCGGCGATCGCAACCAAGCGCGCGTCAAGCCCGGTCGTCGTGCACATGGCCGGCGGGACTCTGACGATCAGCTGGGAGCCGGGCGAGGCCGTGCGCATGCGGGGCGGCGCGACTCACGTGTTCACCGGCGATCTCGACCTCGACAATCTGGCGAAGTGCGCATCGTGACTGCCGAGACCGTCACTCTGGGCTGCCGACTCAACTTCGCCGAGAGCGAGACGATCGCAAGGCGCGCTCCGGCGGGCGAGGACTGGGTCGTCGTCAACAGCTGCGCAGTCACCAACGAAGCTGTTCGCCAGACCCGCCAGGCAATCCGCCGAGCGCACCGCCGCCGTCCCGACGCGCGAATCTTGGTCACCGGCTGCGCGTCGGAGCTCGACTCCCGCTCGTTCGAGCAGATGCCCGAGGTCACGCGCGTCGTCGGCAATGCGGACAAGCTGCGCGCCTTCGACGCCATGCCGTCGCGCCAGCCGGTGCCCGCCGGCTCGCACGCGCGGGTGCGAAGCTTCGTCGCGGTCCAGACCGGGTGCGATCACCGCTGCACTTTCTGCTCGATCTGGAAGGCGCGCGGGGCCAGCGTGTCGCTGCCGTTCGAAGCGATCCGGGATGCGGTCGTTCGCGAGATCGACCGCGGGGCAAGGGAGATCGTGCTGACCGGGGTCGACATCACCGACTATGCTGGCGGGCTCGGACGCCTGTGCCATCGGCTGCTCGCCGCCGAGCCGCGGCTGGAGCGGCTTCGGCTGTCGTCGCTCGACAGCATCGAGATTGACGAGCCTTTGTTGGAGCTGATCGCGGGCGAGCAGAGGCTGATGCCGCACTTCCATTTGTCGCTCCAGGCGGGCGACGACATGATCCTCAAGCGCATGAAGCGCCGCCACAGCCGCGCGCAGGCAGTCGCCGCGGTCGAGCGGATCAAAATCGCGCGGGCCGAGGCGACGATCGGCGCCGACCTCATCGCCGGATTTCCGACGGAAACCGAGGAAATGGCGCAGGGCAGCCTCAAATTGTTCGACGATTGCGATATCGTAGCAGCCCATGTTTTTCCGTTCTCGCCGCGCCCCGATACGCCAGCGGCGCGAATGCCGCAGCTGCCGCGCGAGACGATCAGGGCCCGCGCCGCGAGGTTGCGCGAAGCGGCCGCCGAGCGCCGGAGCGGCTGGCTCGACAGCCTTGTCGGAACGCTCCAGCCGGTTCTGATCGAGTCGGGCGGCAAGGGCCATAGCGACGCCTTCGCGCCCGTTCTCGTTGCCGGTGCCAGGCGCGGCGACACCGGCCGGGCGCGGATTGCCGGACGCGACGGCGACACGCTCACAGGCGTTTTCGAATGAGCTGGCTCGACCGCCTCCGCGGCGGCTTTGCGAAGACCGCAGATAAGCTCGCCGACAATCTCACCGGCCTCACCAGCCGCGCCGCACTCGATACCGCGACCCTCGACGATATCGAGGAAGCGCTGATCGCCTCCGATATCGGGCCCGAGGCCTCGCACCGGATCCGCGAGGCCATCGCTGCCCAGAAGTTCGAACGGCTCGACGAGCGCGGGCTTCGCTCGATCCTCGCCGAAGAGATCGAGAAAATCCTGACTCCCGTCGCCAAGCCGCTGCAAGTCTGGGGCTTTCCGCGCCCGCACGTGATCCTGGTGATCGGAGTCAACGGTTCGGGCAAGACGACGACGATCGGCAAGCTCGGCCATTGGCTGGGCGAGCAGGATTATGGAACCCTGCTGTGCGCCGGCGACACCTTCCGGGCGGCGGCAATCGAGCAGCTGCAGATCTGGGGGACTCGGATCGGCGCTCCGGTCATCGCCGGAAGCGAAGGCGCCGACCCCGCCGGGCTGGTGTTCGACGGGGTCAAGCAGGCGACCGCCCAAGGCATCGACGTGCTGGTCGTCGATACCGCCGGCCGAATGCAGAACAAGCGCCATTTGATGGACGAGCTGTCGAAAATCAGGCGAGTACTCGGCCGGCTGAACCCAGAAGCACCCCACGACGTGATCCTCGTCCTCGACGCGACGACCGGCCAGAACGCGCTTGCCCAGGTCGAGGTGTTCCGCGAGGTGGCGAACGTCACCGGAATCATCATGACCAAGCTCGACGGGACGGCTAGAGGCGGAGTGCTGGTCGCGGTCGCCGAGCGGTTCGGCCTTCCGATCCACGCGATCGGAGTCGGCGAGAGCGCAGACGATTTGAGGCCCTTCGACCCCCGCGCGGTGGGCCGCGCAATTGCAGGACTTTCCCCCGAATGAGTGATCGCCAGCAAACCGCAAGCGGCTCGCAGCTGCTGATCGACGTCGGGCCGTTGGTCGTGTTCTTCGCAGTCAATTTTTTCGCGCCCGTGCCGCAGGCGCTGAAGATCTTCGCCGCCACCGGAGCCTTCATGGCGGCGATGGTCGTGGCGATGATCTACTCGGCGCTTCGGTTCGGCCGGATCTCGCCGATGCTGTGGTTTTCCGGAGTGCTAGTCGTCCTGATGGGCGGGGTTACCCTGTGGCTTCAGGACGAGACCTTCATCAAGATGAAGCCGACCTTTTATTATCTGCTGGTGGGGGCGCTGCTCGGCTTCGGCCTGTTCACCGGAAGGCCGCTGCTCAAGCGGGTGCTTGGAAGCGCCTATCCCGGCCTGGACGAGGAAGGCTGGCGCAAGCTCACGCGCAACTGGGCGCTGTTCTTCGCCTTCATGGCCCTGCTCAACGAGCTCGTCTGGCGAAACAGCTCGACCGACTTCTGGGTCGGATTCAAGCTGTGGGGCGCGATCCCGCTTACCTTCCTGTTCGCGATCGCCAACATCCCGATGCTGATGCGCCACGGCCTCAACCGTGAAGAAGCAGCGCCCGCGGAGCCGGGTCCGGTCGAATGAACAATCCAATCCTGTCCATCCGCGGTCTGAGCAAATCCTACGCCAGCGGCACGGTAGCTCTGAAAAGCGTCGACCTGGACATCCGCCACGGGGAGATTTTCGCGCTTCTTGGGCCCAATGGCGCCGGCAAGACGACCCTCATCAACATCGTCTGCGGAACCGTCACTCCGACCGGCGGCGAGGTGCTGGTCGACGGGCTCCACTGGCGCGACGACTATCGCCACGCGCGAAAGCGGATCGGGCTCGTCCCGCAGGAGCTTCATACCGACGCCTTCGAACCGGTGATCTCGACGGTCAGCTTCAGCCGGGAGCTGTTCGGGAAGGCCCCGAACCCGGCCTATATCGAGCAGCTGCTCCGCGACCTGACGCTATGGGACAAGCGCCGGACGATTATGAAGGAGCTGTCGGGCGGAATGAAGCGCCGGGTGATGATCGCCAAGGCACTCGCCCACGAACCCGAGATCCTGTTCCTCGACGAGCCGACGGCGGGGGTCGACGTCGAGCTTCGCCGTGACATGTGGGCCCTGGTCCGGCGCCTCCGGGAAAAAGGCACGACCATCATCCTCACTACTCATTACATCGAGGAAGCCGAGGAAATGGCCGACCGGGTCGGAGTGATCCGCCAGGGCGAGCTGATCGTCGTCGACGAGAAAAAGGCATTGATGCGAAAGCTCGGCAAGAAGGAGCTGAAGCTCCTGCTTTCGGAGCCGCTTGCGGAAATCCCCCCGGACCTTGGCGAATGGGACCTTCGGCTGGGCGACGACGGCCGCGAGTTGACCTATGTCTTCGACGCGACGGCGGAGCGAACGGGAATTCCGTCGCTTCTGACCGCGATGCGCGAGCAGGGCATCGCCTTCAAGGACCTCGACACTCGCCAGTCGAGCCTCGAGGAAATCTTCGTCGAGCTGATCAACGAACAGGGAACGCAGGCATGAACTGGCGCGGCGTGTGGGCGATCTACAAGTTCGAAATGCACCGCTTCCGCCGGACGTTGTGGACGGGGCTCGCGGTGCCGGTGATCACCACCTCGCTCTATTTCATCGTCTTCGGCTCGGCGATCGGGTCGCGGATCAACCAGATCGACGGCGTCGAATACGGCGCCTTCATCGTCCCCGGCCTGATGATGCTGTCGCTGTTCACCGAGAGCATCTTCAACGCCTCCTTCGGAATCCACATGCCGCGCTTCACCGGCACGATCTACGAGATCCTGTCGGCGCCGCTGTCGGCGTTCGAGACGGTGCTTGGCTATGTCGGAGCGGCGACCACCAAGTCGCTGACGGTCGCGCTCGTCATCTTCGCTACCGCGCATTTGTTCGTCGATGTGCGCCTCGAACATCCGTTGTGGATGCTGCTGTACCTCACTCTGGTGGCGGTGACCTTCTGCCTGTTCGGCTTCATCGTCGGGGTCTGGGCGAAGGGGTTCGAGCAGCTCCAGGTCATTCCGCTGCTGATCGTCACTCCACTGACCTTCCTCGGCGGCACCTTCTATTCGATCGACATGCTGCCAGAGCCATGGCGGACGGTGACGATGTTCAACCCGATCGTCTATCTGATCAACGGCTTCCGCTGGACCTTCTTTGGAACCGCCGAAGTCGCGGTCGGGGTGAGCCTGGCTGCGACGTTCAGCTTCTTCGTCCTGTGCCTGCTTGCAATCGCCTGGATTTTCAGGACGGGCTACAGGCTCAAGCAGTAGCGCAAGCTACTTTGCGGACTCGGTTTGGCGAGTATCGGCGGTCGCCTTCGAATCCGTCTCCTGGTCCGCGCGATCGGCGCCCTTGCCGTCGAGGTTCTGCTCGACGAAGTCCCAGTTGACGATATTCGACAGCACGGTTTCGGCGAAGCGCGGCCGCTCGTTGCGATAGTCGATGTAATAGGCGTGCTCCCACAGATCGAGCGTGAACAGCGGCACCATTCCGTCGTGGGCGACCGGCGTATCGGCATCGTGGAGCGAAATGATCTTGATCGCGTCGCGGTCGAGCACCAGCCACGCCCAGCCGCTCGCGAAGTGGTTGACCGCCTCTTGCGTAAGCGCCTTGAGCATCTCGTCGGCGCTTCCGAAACTCTCGTCGATCATCCGGAGCAGCTTACCGCCGGGCTTTTGCCCCTGCTTGGGCGCAAGGCATTGCCAGAAAAAGCTGTGGTTCCACAGCTGCGCGGCGTTGTTGAACAGCGTGTTGTCGCCGGATTGGCGCGCCTGCCGGACGACCTCGATCAGCGACCCGCCGCCAAAGGCTTTGGAATCCTTGTTGGAAAGCAGCTTGTTGGTCTTTTCGACATAGGCCTTGTGATGCTTGCCATGATGGAAATCGAGCGTTTCGGCCGACATGAACGGCTCGAGCGCGTCGCGCTCAAAGGGAAGATTGGGCAGCTTGAAAGCCATGGCGGTCCTCGTGTCGTTCGGAGTGATGTCTAGGCAACGGATGAGACAGGCGGATGCTCCCGAGGCGAAGCGCGCAAACGCTTGCAGTCGGGGGGCTCGCAGCCGTAACAATCCCGAACTGCGCTTGGGCAGGGGAGAGGGCTGATGGACAAATTCTTCGCAAATCTTTGGCTGGTGGTGCTGGTCGGGTTCGGAGTCGCGCTGGTGATGATGGGCCTGCCCGAATTCGGCAACGCGATAGGCGTCCAGGCAGGGATTTTTACCGCCGCCTTCCAGTGGCTGCACGTGATCTTCGGTGTGCTGTGGATCGGCCTGCTCTACTATTTCAACTTCGTGCAGGTGCCGGCGATGCCTGCAATCCCGGCGGAACATAAGCCCGGGGTCACCAAACACATTGCTCCAAGCGCCCTATTCTACTTCCGCTGGGGCGCTGCGCTCACCGTTCTGACCGGATTGATCCTCGCGCACCTCTACGGCGAGCTAGTCGACGCCCTGCTGCTTCGGGAGAACGCGCGGCTGATCGGCATCGGAATGTGGCTGGCGTTGATCATGGCCTTCAACGTCTGGTTCATCATCTGGCCGGCGCAGAAAAAGGTGCTGGGAATCGTCGAAGCCGATGACGCGGCGAAAGCGAAGGCTGCCAAGGCGGCGCTGATCGCGTCGCGGACGAACGTGCTGCTGTCGATCCCGATGCTTCTGGCGATGACGACCTTCCGCTGACTGGCGGCGGCGGCTAGCGCACCTGGTAGCGCGACAGCTCCCTGCCCGGCAAATCCCATCCCGGCTCGAGATCGCGAGCCCGGGTGAGGTCTGCGTAAGCGGCGCGGACATTGCCGGACAGTTCGTGCGCGATTCCGCGGGCCAGGTAGGCGAGCGCAGGCCGGCGTGGGCGCAGCTCCAGAGCCCTCTCGAGGAACGGCATTGCCGCATCGGCATCGCCAGTTCGGAGCCGAAGGAACCCCTTGTTCAACCAAGCATCGGTCTGTTCCGGATCGAGAGCGAGGGCGGCGTTGAAATCAGCCTCCGCGCCCGCGAAATCCCGACGGTTCATCCGAACGATGCCGCGGTTGACGTAGGTGGCCGACCGGTTCTCGGCATCGAGCGCACCCTCTAGAGCCCGATTACAGGACCAAAGCCCACGGGAATCAAGAATCCGCGAGTCCGCAGAGCGGTAGCACTCAGCCGCGAGCGGAGTGCCCAGCGTGATGACAGCTGCTGTTGAGGTTGCGGCTGGAACGCCGAGCGCAAGTGCGGCCACAGCAAGTGAAAGGCTCTTCATAATATTGGCCTCCTATCCTAGCTCGATCGATACTACTCCTTCAGACGTTCGGTTGCACGTGCTTTTCGACCAATCTGCAAACGTTACCGGGACTGGGCGTCGAGCAGCTTGTGGCGCTTCAGGGCGTGGCGCAGCTGGTCATAGCTAAGCCCGACCGCGGCCGCGGTCGCGCGTTGGTTGAAGCGGTTCTGCTCGAGAGCGGTCTCAAGGAGCGCGCGTTCGTAGGAATCGACCGCGCTCCGGAAGTCGTCGGTCTCGATCGGCATCGGCGCCGCTCCCTCGCCACGCGTATCCGGCGGCGCCCCCGCCTCCGCTGTCTCGGCTGCGCCCGAGTCGGCGGGACTCGACGGCGCCCACGGCGAGTGGAACGGGTCGAACTGGACCGAATCGATCTTCCGCTCCGGGTCCTCCCACCGGTACACCGCGCGCTCGACGACATTGCGCAGTTCGCGGACATTTCCGGGCCAGCGATAGCGCTCGAACTCAGCCATCGCCTTGTCGCTGAAGCCAGGCCAGTTCGACCATTCGAGTTCGACCCCCATCCTGCGACCGAAATGCTCGACGAGCAGCGGGATGTCGCCCTGTCGGACCCGGAGCGGCGGAAGCGTGATCACTTCGAACGACAGTCGGTCGAGAAGGTCGGCTCGGAACTTCGCCTGCTCGACCAGCGCCGGCAGATTCTCATTCGTCGCAGCGACAATTCGGACGTCGACGGACAGGGGCTTCGACGCGCCGATGCGCGTGATCTCGCCATATTCGACGGCTCGGAGGAGCCGGTCCTGCGCCGGCCCCGAAAGACTGGCGAGCTCGTCGAGGAACAAAGTCCCGCCGTTGGCTTGCTCGAAGCGGCCGTGACGGGTTTTCACCGCTCCGGTAAAGCTGCCCGCCTCGTGTCCGAAAAGCTCCGCCTCGATCAGATTTTCGGGCAAGGCCGCGCAATTCATCACGACAAGCGGCGCGGACCAGCGCGGAGACAAATGGTGGAGACGCTCGGCGATGAGCTCCTTGCCGGTGCCGCGCTCGCCGATAACCAGGACCGGCCGGTTGAGCGCGGCGGCGCGGCTTGCCCGCTCGACTGCATCAAGCACGGCATTGCTCTGCCCGACGAATGTTTCAGCCCGCTCCACTTACCGACTGTTGGTGCCAAACACCATCTGTTGGCAAGATATTTCAGCGCTGAAAACGGTAGTTTTTGCCATATTTCCCGCCATAGCGAGATTTTCCGAATTTGGCACGACAGATGCATGGTAAAAGGCACATAGGGCCCTGAAATTGAATGCGGAGTGTTTAGATGAGTATCTTTTCCCGCACGCGGGACATCTTCGCTGCGAACATGACCGAGCTCCTCGACCGGGCCGAAGACCCGGCGCGGATGATCCGGATGATCATTCTCGAGATGGAGGAGACGCTGGTCGAGGTTCGGGCGAGCGCGGCGAAGACCATCGCCGACGGCAAGGACATGCGCCGGACTCTCAACCGGCTGGACGAACTTCAGATGAGCTGGACCGAGAAGGCCGAGCTTGCGCTGTCGAAGGGCCGCGAGGATCTCGCCAAGGCGGCGCTTCTCGAGCGCCAGAAGGCCGCGGACATGGCCGTGGGCCTCAAGGCCGAGATCGAGCTCGTCGATGAAACCCTGAAGGCCTATGAGGCAGACATCGCCAAGCTGCAGGGAAAGCTGCGCGAGGCACGCGGCCGGCAGAATGCGATCTCCCACCGCCTGGAAAGCGCGGTCACCAGGGCGAAGGCGCGCGAGCTGCTGAACGGCAACAGGACCGAGGATGCGTTCAGCCGGTTCGAGGTTCTCGAGCGGCGCGCCGACTTCGCCGAAGGGCGCGCCGAGGCGCTGGGAATGACCGGCCCGAAGAGCCTCGAGGAAGAAATTGCCGAGCTCAAGTCGTCCGAGAAGGTGGACGCCGAACTGGAAGCCATGAAGGCCGCGATCGCGGCAAAGGGGAATAAATAATGGAAGTCTTCATCCCGATTCTCGCGATCGTCATTCTGTTCCTGGGGCTTCCGTGGCTCATCTTCCACTATGTGACGCGGTGGAAATCAGCCGCGTCGCTGACGGGTGACGACGAAAAGCTTCTCGATGAGCTTCACGACATGGCACGCCGCCTCGATGACCGGCTGTGCACGATCGAGCGGATCATGACCGCCGAAAACCCGAACTGGCGCCAGACCTGCCTGCCGGAGTCCGGCACGTCGCTCGAAACCGACCTTGGCCGCACGCGCGCCCGAAGCGGAGAGCAGGCATGAGCACCCAGCCCCCGAGCCGGACGAAATTCTATCTCGACAAGAAGCATGGCAAGGTCATGGGCGTGTGCTCCGGCCTTGCCGATTACACCGGCTTCGACGTCACTCTGGTCCGGATCCTCTTCGTCCTCGGCGTCTTCATGGGCGGCGGCGCGCTGCTCCCCGTCTATTTCATCGCCGGCTTCATCGCCCAGGACAAACCACGTGAGCTCCAGGACTCCGACCCGGAAGAGAAGCAGTTCTGGCAGGGCGTGCGAACCTCGCCGTCGCGCACCGCACGGGACATCAAGTCGCGATTCCGCGACATCGACCGGCGGCTCGCCCAGGTCGAACATTATGTAACGATCGAGAACCGCTCGCTCGCTCGCGAGATCGAGCAGCTGCGCTAGCAAGGGGGACCCATGAATCCGAATTTCGAAGCCATTATCGAGCTGGCGCCGCTGATCGCCCTGGTTGTGACCGTCGGCGTTGCCGGGTGGGTCGTCACCACCTGGCTGAAAATCAAGAACGGCTATCCGCTCGAAACGTCCTGGGGGACGCCGCTGCACCCGACGACGGACCGCGAGGCCGCCGAGCGGATCAAGCTTTTGAGCACCGAAAATGCGCAGCTCCGCGCCGAGATCGGCGCCATGAAGGACCGGCTTGAAACGATCGAGCGGATCGTCACCGACGAGCCGTCACGGCTCGAGCGCGAGATCAACTCGCTGGCGAAAGAAAAAGGCGGGCATGCGTGATGGACGGGCCAACTAATGTCTTCATCGCACTGATCGTCATCGGCCTGCCGGTCATTCTGCTGATGATCATCGCCAACCGATACTTCAGGCTTCGGGAGAAGAAGCTCGAGGTCGAAGCTGGAATGGCGGCGGAGAAGGCGGCGCAATATGCGTCCCGCACTCATGAACTCGAGCAGCGAGTGCGAGTGCTCGAGCAGATCGTCACGGATACCGGCGCGCAGACGGCCGGACAGATCGAGGCGCTTCGCGAGCGACCGCGCCTTCGAAAGGGAGACGAGGTCCAATGAGCGGCGGACAAATGATGGTCGTCCTGATCGTGGCCATCGTCATGGTCGCCTCGATCATAAGAGCCAAATACGGCTATTCGCGGCGTAGGTCGGGAGATGCAGCCATTCCGGCCGAGGAGCGTGCCGCAACGCTTCGGCTTCGCGACGAAGTTAAGGAGCTCAAGGAGCGAATCAAGGTCCTCGAGCGGATCACGGTCGAGAAGGAAAACAGCCTCGCCAAGCAGATCGACGAGCTGCGCGACCGCTAGGCCCGGACGGTGACACTTGGGGCTGCGATCACTATCTCGGGCACATGCCCCTGCCCCCCGTCAGCGCCATTCTCGACGAATATGAGCTGCTCGAAGCCGAAGACCGCTATCGCCTTCTGATCGACCTCGGCCGCAAGCTCGAGACGATGCCCGACGCGCTCAAGATCGAAGCGACCAAGGTCCGCGGCTGCTCCGCATCGGTGTGGGTTTATCCGACTACTACGACGGACGGCCGCCTGCACTTCCTCGCCGACAGCAACGCGGCGATCACCAAGGGCATCGTCGCCCTTGTGCTCTCGACCGTTCAGGACAAGCCGGCCGAAGAGGTTGCCCAGACCGATATCGCCGCCGAGCTCGCCCCGTTCGAGCTCCAGCGCCACCTCAGCGCCAACCGGACACAGGGCGTTCCGAACATGATCCAGCTGATCCGGGAAACGGCGCAGCGGCTCGCCGCATGAGCGAGCAGGAGAAAGAGCAGAGCCGCGGGTTCGACCCGGAAAAGTTCTTCGAACTGGCGCGCACCGTTGGCCACGGCCGGGCGCTCGGGCTCGAATTCAGAGAGTCCGGGAGCAGCTGGGCCGAGCTCGGCCTTCCCTGGCGCCAGGAGCTGGTCGGGGTGCCGGAGACCGGAGTGCTGGCGTCGGGCGCGATCGTCAGCCTCATCGATACCGCCAGCGGCGCATCGGTGTGGGTAATGCTCGGCCGGTTCATCCCGATCGTCACGGTGGACCTGCGGCTCGACTATTTGCGCCCGGCGCTGAAGGGCGAAATGATCATCGCCCGCTGCGAATGCGTGAAGCTGACCCGCCGGATCGCCTTCGTTCGCGGAGTCGCCCACGGCGGCGACGAGGCTCGCCCGATCGCGCTAAGCGCCGCGACCTTCATGCTCAATCGCTAGACCCTAGGGCTAACCGTCGCTCCTCGGCCGTCTTCAGGACATCGTAAGCCGCTTTGACCTGCTGGAACCGTTTCGCGGCTTCCTCGTCGCCAGGCTTGACGTCCGGGTGGTTTTCCTTGGCGAGCCGGCGGTAGGCGGCCTTGACCGAGTTAAAGTCGGCGTCGCTGTCGAGCTCGAGCGCTCCGAGCGCGCGCATCTCGTCGCGGCTTCGGGTTTCGTCGCCCGGCCCCGCCCAACCCCAGTGCGCCGACTGGCGATATCCGTTGGCGCCGCTCGACTCCTCGGCTGCGCGCCTGGCCACTTCCTCCGGGCTAAGCCCGGCGAAATAATTCCAGCCCTTGTTGTATTCGGCGGCGTGAGCCTCGCAGAAATACCAACGCTCGGGGCTGTTCGGCGCCTTGGGCGCGGGCCGGTCGCCCGGCCGCTCGCACCCTTCGCGGTCGCACAGCCGCACGCGCGCGGCGTCGCGGCCCGCCTTGCCGTAGGACCGCCATCGTGGAAATCCCCAGTCGTCCGATCTCTTCTGCTTCACCATGTCCGCCCAAAACCAAATGACGCGGCCGAAGCCGCGCCAGAAAAGAAATTCGCCAGAGGGCCTGTAAGCCGGGTTCTGTCCATCCGCCTCTGCGCGAACGCTTTGGCGGAATGGGCGGCCATTCGTCTAGCCCCGCACTTGCGTGCGGGGTCAAGCGACCAACCCGGGCGGCGAGCCGGAACTTCGCTCATATGCCGCCCCTATTCGGTCTTGCACCCGGTGGGGTTTACCGTGCCGTCTCCGTTGCCGGGGACGCGGTGCGCTCTTGCCGCACCCTTTCGACCTTACCCGTCCGAAGGCGGGCGGTATGCTTTCTGTGGCACTGTCCCTGAGCCGCTTTCGCCCAAGGGCTACAGCGACCCGCCGGAAGTTACCCGGCACCGTTGTTCCGTGGAGCCCGGACTTTCCTCGCCGGAGAATAAACTCCGCCGCGGCCGCCCGGCCCTCTGACGAGAGTAGATATAGGGGGCCGGCGCGGCTTTTTCGAGACAGTTCGTGGATGCCAGACCCGAATGCCTGATAAGTGCACATCAGGGACATCATTGACGAACGATGCTAGCGCCGTTTGTTTCGGGAGGAACAGGAGGGGCGAGGCGTGGCGAACACTGTATTCATCGGCAGCGAAGCCGGAGGTGCGAATCAGCAGGCGCTCGAGCTGTCGCGCGCCAATCGCCATGGCCTGATCGCAGGAGCTACCGGGACCGGGAAGACGGTCACTCTCCAGGGCATCATCGAGGGGATGTCGGACGCCGGCGTGGCGACCTTCGTCGCCGACGTAAAGGGCGACCTTGCCGGTCTGGCCATGCCAGGCTCTGCGAATGCGAAAACTGACGAGCCGTTTCGCAAGCGGGCGGCAGAGATCGCTTATTCCGATTGGCAATATCGCGGCTATCCGGTCCAGTTCTGGGACCTGTTCGGAGAGCAGGGTCACCCGGTCCGCACGACAATAAGCGAGATGGGCCCACTTCTGCTCTCGCGTCTGATGGGTCTCAACGAGGCTCAAGAAGGCGTGCTCGCCATCACGTTCGGACTTGCAGACCGGGAGGGCCTCCTCCTTCTCGACCTCGATGATTTGCACTCGATGCTGGTCGAGGTCGGGAAGCGTGCCGGCGAACTGACGCTTGAATATGGCAACGTCTCTAAGCAGTCGGTCGGCGCGATCCAGAGATCGTTGCTCCAGCTTCGCGCCCAGGGTGGCGAGCATTTCTTCGGCGAGCCGGCGCTCGAACTATCCGACATTCTGCGCACCGAAGACGACGGCCGGGGCGCAATCAATGTGCTCGCCGCAGATAGGCTGATGCAAAGCCCGCGCCTCTATTCCACCTTTCTTCTGTGGCTGCTGTCGGAGCTGTTCGAGCAGCTTCCCGAAGTCGGCGACCAATTTAAGAGGCGCATCTGCTTTTCGCCGACGCGCCCGCGGGGCTCCTCGAGAAGGTCGAGCAGGTGGTGCGACTGATCAGGTCGAAGGGAGTGGGAGTCTATTTCATAACCCAAAACCCAGTCGACATTCCGGACCGCGTCGCGGGGCAGCTCGGCAATCGCGTTCAGCACAAGCTTAACGCCTTCACTCCGCGGGACGAGCGAGCCGTAAAATCGGCCGCTGATACGTTCCGTCCCAATCCCGATATCGATGTCGCAAGGGCGATTACGGAATTGAAGGTGGGCGAGGCGCTGGTCTCGCTATTGCTTCCCGACGGCTCACCGTCACCGGTCCAGCGAGTGCTGGTCAAGCCGCCGGCATCGCGGGTCGGTCCGCTGACCAGCGAGGAGCGCTCGACTCTCGTCGCCAGTGACTCGGTGGGTGACAAGTACGATCAAGCGATCGAAAGCGAGTCAGCGCATGAGATGCTCGCCAAGCGAGCCGAGGCGGCAGCTGAGGCTGAAGAGGCTTCACGTCAGAAAGCTGCTGCCGAAATGGAGGCGGCACGTCAGGCGAAGGAGGAGCTGGCAACTCGTCGCGAAGATGAGAAGCTCGAGGCTCAGCGCCGGCGCGAAGCTGCTAAGCCTTCCATGATGGACAAGATGATCACCTCTGCGACCCGCGCCGCGTCGTCGTCGATCGGTCGCCAGATCGGCAATCGGCTGCTCCGTGGTATCCTTGGCGGAATGTCCCGCGGCCGCTGATCGTTCGAAGCAGACATCAGAGGCGACCCGAATTCCTGAGATCGGCCAAGAGCAGCTAGTGTCCGCAACGGGTCGAATTCGGACTTCCGCTTAACAGGCTTTTCACTGCGGCCGGGGCAGCAGCAGCGACAGCAGCTTGGCCCGGCACTCGCCGTCGACGATGCCGTCGATACGGTCGGGCCGGAACCGTCGCTGGAAGGCGATCACCGCTTTTTGCTGGTCGGAGACGTCGTAACCGAACCGCTCGAGCGCGAGGAGGAAACCGGCGTCGGTCCAGAACGGGTCGACCAGCTCCCGGGTCGGGCTCGGAAGCGCAAGCCGCCGCCGGGCGAGCGCGTCCCAGGGGAACAGCTCGCCCGGGTCCTCCTTGCGGGCCGGAGCGATGTCGGAATGGCCGACGATATTGCCGCGGCTGATCCCGTGCCGTTCCTTGATCGAGGCAACCAGCGGGATCACCGACGCGATCTGCTCGTCAGGAAAGGGTCGGTAGCCGAATTCGTGGCCCGGGTTGACGATCTCGATTCCGACGCTCGCGGAATTGACGTCGGTGACGCCTCTCCAGCGCGACTTGCCGGCGTGCCATGCGCGCTTCGATTCATCGACGAGGCGGTAGACCGTTCCATCCTCGTCCACGCAATAATGGGCGGAGACCTTCGCATCGGGCGAGCAGAGACGGGCAAGCGCCGCCTCGCACTCCGGCATTCCGGTGTAATGGAGGACGATCATCGACACCGGCAGCGCCCGCTCGTCGAAATTGGGCGATGGGCGCTCCACGAACTCCATAAGCGCGAATGGCGCATGACTGCGCCACGCGGTCAAGCCTTTGCGGCTGTCCTCCGGTCGGCGCCGGTGCGCTTCTCGACTGCGGCATTGCCGTCGGTGCGGCGATAGAGACCCCGAGCCCCTATGTCGGCACCGAAGCGATCGGTCTGTCCGATGACGGTCTCGCCGGCGCCCAGCATCAGCCACCCGTCCGGCGCCATTGCCGAGGCAAGGCGATCGAACGCCAGCCGCCGCTTCTCGGTCGTGAGATAGAGGAGCACATTGCGGCATAGGACGATGTCGAACCCGCCGGGATGCGGCGGAGCTTCGAGCAGTTTGTGAACCTGGAAGCGGACCGAATTGCGAAGAAGCTCGACCGCTCGCCAGCCGTCGTCGCATTCCTCGAACCAGCGAATGGTCTGGTTGATTCCAAGCCCCCGCTGCACTTCAAATTGAGTGTAGAGCCCGGTTCGAGCGCGATCAATCACGCTCGAGGAAACGTCGCTGCCAAGCAGGTCTATCGTCCAGCCGCGCCACTGTTCGGCATTTTCGGCAAAGAGCATCGCGATCGAATAGACTTCCTGCCCGGTCGAGCAGCCCGCCGACCAGATTCGGATCCTTCGATCGGAATGCCGCTTCTTCGCCAGCTCGGGAAGTGCATGGCGCGAGAGCAGGTCGAACGGCGAGCGATCGCGAAAGAAATAGGTTTCGTTGTTCAACAGCGCCTCGACCACCTGGTTTGAATGGGACGGCTCCTTGCCCATCACTAGGATGGTGATGAGCTCGTCGAGAGTGGATATCCCGCGCTCGCGCAGGAGCGCAGATACCGCGGTCTCGATCCTCCAGCGCCGGTTCATGGTCAGCTGCTGACCGGTGCGCGCCTCGAGCAGGCCGGCGAGGATCCGGCTGGAGCTGTCGCTTACTTGCATTGGAGGTCGTCCGTCCGGGCGGCAATTCGACGCGCCATTTTCTCGGGCGGCATGACCGCGCAGGCGAGCCCCGCCTGAACGATCGCCCTCGGCATCCCCCACACCGCGCTGCTCGCTTCATCCTGAGCGAGAATAGCGCCCCCGCACGCGACCATCCGAGCCGCGCCCTCGACTCCGTCGCGGCCCATTCCGGTAAGCACGACGCCAAGAGCAGTCGAGCCGAATTCAACTCCTGCGGTGGCCAGCATCGGGTCGACCGACGGCAGGCAGCCGCTTGGCGCAGGATCGCGAACCAGCTTCGCCATATGGCCGCTGGAACAGGGTTCGATGGTCAGATGGGCATCGCCCGGCGCGAGCAGGATCCTGTCGGGCTCGAGAAGCATTCCATCTTCGGCGACAAGCGCTTGCCGGCGAGCGGCGATTCCGAGCTGGCGCGCGAAGACCGTCATGAACGGGGCCGGCAGGTGCTGAGTGACCAGGATCGGCACGCCGATACGCATCGGAAGCGCCTGAAACAGCGTCGCCAGAGCGTGAATGCCCCCGGTGGATGCGCCCATCGCAAGCAAGCGAATGGGATCGCTCGGCATCGCTCGGAGCGCTGGGCAGCCCTGCAGCCGGACCGGCTCCGCGAGAGGCGGCAGATCGTCGGCGTAGCCGATGGTCTTCAGCCTGGCGAGAAGCACGTCGGCGAAGCGGCCGTTGAAGCGGCCAGTCCCCGGCTTGGGAATCGCGTCGGCGGCGCCCAGCGCGAGAGCGGCGATCGTCTGTTCGGCGCCTTCATCGGCGAGCGACGAGACGATCATGATCCGTGCGCCCTTGGCGGCCTCGAGGATCTTGGGGATCAGCTTGAGCCCGCCGGCGCCGGGCATTTCGAGATCGAGAAGGATAGTGTCGACCTTTACGGCCTGGAGGGCGTCAATCGCGTCTTCGGCAGTTCCCGCAACGGCCGCGATCTCGAACGTGCCATCGCTTTCGACCATTCGCGACAGAACCGCCCGGGCGACCATGGAATCGTCGACGATCATCAGCCGGATCCGGCGCCGAGCCGGCCTACGGGCCTCCTGGCGGTCCCGCGATTTTGCGAGCGCCCGCTCCATCTTGCGAACTCTTAAGCTACGCCGACGAGCTGAAGCTTGACGTGCAGCGTCTCTCGGTCGAACGGCTTCATCACATATTCGTCGGCACCCGCTTCGAGCGCTGCGCGAATATGCGCCATGTCATTTTCGGTGGTGCAGAAGACGACTTTGGGCTGGTCACCATGGCCACGCTGGCGAAGCAGTCGAAGGAACTCCATCCCGCTCATCACCGGCATATTCCAGTCGAGCAGCACCACGTCGGGCATCTTGTGCTCGCAGCGGGTCAGCGCTTCCTGGCCGTCACCGGCTTCCTCGACCTCGAACTTGAGCGTCTCGAGGATGTGCCGCGCGACCTTGCGGATCACCTTGGAATCATCGACGATCAAACAGCTTTTCATGCTTCGGGCTTCCCGCTGAGTTCGACGCTCATGTACAAGCTAAGGGTAACGAAGAGCTTAAGCCGCCCGGGCTTCGACCCCGGAAATCAGCGCCGCCACATCAATGAGCAGCAATGGCCCTGCTTCCGTTTCCACCATTCCTTGTGACACCCGTTCCCACCCGGCCCCCATTGCAGCGCGCACTGGGGAGGGGTCGGACATCGCCTCGACGACATCCTCGACCACATCGACGAGGAGCGCGTAATGGTGCCCGTCCAGCTCGACCACGGCCGCCTCGCGGATTCCGTCCGAGCAGTCGGTCGAGCCGAGCTCGAGCGAGCGCATGCAGTCGATGACCGTCAGGACCCGGCTCCGTAGCGCCGACAGTCCCGCGACATGCGGGGCGGCGCGAGGCACCGGGATCAAAGTATCGAGTTCGACGACCGACTCGACCGCTGCAGCGGGCAGTGCCACGCGCTGGCCGGCGATGGTGACGATGAGCAGAAGCTCGTTCATTTGCCTCTCCCCCCGCTGGCGGATTTCAGTGCCATCAACAGGCCCGCGCGGTCGTAGCGATAGATGCTGTCGTCCTTCTTGCCGGCCGCTTCCGGCTCGGATCGAAGAACGATCTTGCGCGCAGCCTTGGCTTTGGCCGCGTCGCCCTGCGCAGCGATGACGAGGTCCGCCTCGCCTTCATGATCGTCGCCGACGACTCGATAGCCGACCGCCTCGACAATGGGGCGCAGCATATGCTGCATCCACGGGTCGCTGCTCGGCAGCCGGCACAGCGGCTGGTCGGTCGAGCTCCGAACTGCCGTGCCGAGATGATTGGCGAACAGCCAGTGAGCGTCGACGAGCTCCGCCGGCTCGCCGGCAATCAGCGTGACGCCGCTCACTTCACCAGGATTGTCGGCAAGGATCACGTCATGGTCGATCTCGGACAGGTCGATCACGTCGCCGAACGCGTAGCCGATTTCGTGCGCCCCGTCGTTCAAGCGGAACACTCGCACTTTCTCCTGTGGGAGGTCGCCATTGACGCCCGCCAGCGGGAGGATCGCCTCGCCGAGCTGGACTCGAAGCTGCCCCGCGCCCGGTTTGACGGCGTTTACCGACACTTCCTCGATCCGGTCGACGATTGCGAGCCGAAGCGCTCGGCGGGCGCCGTCGAGGCCGCGGAACAGAAGCACAGCAACCGACCTGGCCGCTTCCGCAGCCGGCGTCTCGGCGACCCGGGCAGCACGCTTCTGCGCTTCCAGCTTGACCCCGCCGACCTCGGCGAGACCGGCCGGATCGAACAGGAGGATCGGGCTTCCGTCGTCGGCGAGCGTGGTCCCGGCATAAAGGCCGGTCGCCATCACCGCCGGAGCCGCAGGCTTCACCACCAGCTCCTCGTGGTCGTGGATCCGGTCGACGGCGAGCGCGTAGACATCGCCGCCCGCAGGCCGAAGAACGACCAGATTGCGCTCCTCGTCGGGCACCTGGCTTTCGAGGCCGAGAACGTCGGCGAGCGCCACCTCGGGCACGCGCTTGCCGCGGATCGTCGCCACCCCTGCCCCGCCGACGCTGTCCAAGGTTACCGCTTCGCCGTTGGCACGGACGATCTCGACGATCGCCGAGCGCGGAATCGCGAAATGCTGCGAGCCGATCGACACGCTGAGCGCTGGGATGATGGTCAGTGTCAGCGGCACCCGAAGGGTCATCCGGGTGCCCTCGCCCGGGGCGCTGTCGACCTCGACGATCCCGCCGATCCGCTCGACGTTGGAGCGGACAACGTCCATTCCCACACCACGGCCCGAAATCGCAGTGACTTCCTTCGCCGTCGACAGGCCGGCTTCGAAGATCAGCGCAAGCTGCTCGCGCGGGGACAGCCGGGCCGCCTCCTTCTTCCCGAGCGATCCCGCAGCGACCGCCTTGTCGGCCAGCTTGCCGCCGTCGATCCCGCGGCCGTCGTCCTGGATGTCGATCAAAATCTGGTTGCCCGACTGGCGCGCCGAGACCGAAAGGATTCCGATCTCTCGCTTTCCGGCCTTGAGCCGCTCGGCCGGCATCTCGATTCCGTGGTCGACCGAGTTGCGGATGATGTGGGTTAGCGGATCGCGGATCATCTCGATCATCTCGCGATCGAGCTCGACGTCGCCGCCTTCGATGTCGACCAGCACCTGCTTGCCGAGCTCGGTCGACAGGTCGCGAACCATCCGCGGCAAAGCTACAAACAGATTTTCGATCCGCTGCATCCGGGTTCGGGTAATCGCGTCGCGCATTTCGGCGATGATCGACGACAGGCGCTCGAAGGCGCCGTCGACAGGAACGTCAGTCGGTGATTCGCGAAGGCGGCGGGCAAGCTCGTTGCGGGCCAGCACCATGTCGGAGACCGTGCTCATCACCCGGTCGAGCAGCTCGACCGACAGGCGGATCGTTCGCGGTGCCGCCGAGCGCCCCTGCTCGGCAACCGCCGCAGCAACCGTACTGGCACCCTCGGCGCCCGGCTGCAGAGCATCGATCAGGGCGCTGTCGTCGCCGTCGGGGATTTCCTCTCCGCACTCGATCGCGGCGATCATCTCGCCGATGCGGTCGATGATCGCCAGGACGGCGCTGACCAGCGGCCCGTCGGGCTGGCGGCGGCCGGCGCGGACGTCGGCAAGCGAATCCTCGGCGGCATGGCTAAGCGCCTCGAGCCGCGGAAACTCGAAGAATCCGCAATTGCCTTTGACGGTGTGGACGAAGCGGAAGATGGAATCGAGGCGCGCGCGGTCGCCGGGATTGGCTTCCCAGGCGACGATCTCGCCGCCGAGAGCCTCGAGCATCTCCCGCGATTCCGCGACGAAATCAGCAATCAAATCGTCCATCGGCGAGGCTGCCCCAAAGCTCGAATTCCAGGGCTTTATGGCGGGCAGGAGTTAATGCTGCGTTATCCCTGTGAAGGCAGCTCCGCGCCGATCACCAGCACCTCTTCGGACGGCTGCGACAGCTGAATGGAGCCGCCCGCCTCCGTTGCCAGGCTGTGGGCTAGCCAGGCTCCGGCAGTGCGCGCTTCGACATCCGCCTCGGCACCGTTGAGCAATGTTTCGCGAATTGCGGGATCGATGACGATTTTCGGTCCCTCGGCGCGGATGGCGATCTCGGTGCCACCGTCGCTCTCGGCGCCGATGTCCAGGCGCCCGCCGCGAACCAGCGCGTCGCCGGCGATCAGAGCCAGGTTCAGGAGCAGCTTGGTCGCGCCCTTGGACAGCTTGGCGTCGGCGACCATCCAGTTAAGCTCGACCCTGGAATCGGGCCCGAACAGCCCCTCGAGCGCCGAGCGCGCCTCGTCGCTGTCGACCTCGTCGCCGAAGCCGCCGGCAGCGCCGAACGCGAGGCGGAAGAACTTGAGCTTGTTGGCCGTCGCCTGAGCGCTGTCTGACAGAAGCTCGAGACAGCGGTCACGCATTACCGGGTCCTGCTCGTCGGCGAGCAGCTCGATTCCGTTGTTGAGCGCGCCGACCGGCGACATGAGGTCGTGACACAGGCGGGAGCACAGAAGGCTGGCGAAATCGACGGTGTTCATGGCGCGGCTGAATGGGCCAGTCGCCGCGCCGGTGCAAGGCGGCTGCTTGAACCAACAGGCAGCACCTCCAATATCCGCTTCGTGGGGGGCAGTCAGACAATCGAGGTGAAGCTCGAACCGGGTCACGCTGGCTGGCGGCTCGACCGCGCGTTGGCGGCCGCCGTTCCGGCATTGTCGCGCGAGCGGCTCAAGGCCCTGGTCCGCGCCGGAGCGCTGACGAGCGGCAGTGCCGCCCTGCGCGACCCTTCGAGCAAGGTCCGCGGCGACGAGCTTTTCCAGCTGCAAATTCCCGAGCCAGAGCCGGCGCACAATGTAGCCCAGAACATCCCGCTGACGATCGTCTTCGAGGATTCGCATTTGCTGGTCGTCGACAAGCCGGCCGGGCTGGTCGTGCATCCAGCGGCGGGAAACCGAGATGGCACGTTAGTGAATGCGCTTATTCACCACTGCGGTGAGTCGTTGTCGGGGATCGGTGGCGTAGCGCGGCCCGGAATCGTCCACCGGATCGACAAGGACACATCGGGGCTCCTGCTGGTCGCCAAAACCGATGTCTCCCACGAGGGGCTGGCGAGGCAGTTCGCCGCCCATTCGATCGACCGGCGCTATCTGGCAATCGCTTCCGGGGTTCCCAAGACGAGCAAGGGCATAATCGATGCCCCGCTCGCCCGATCGTCGGCCAACCGAAAGAAGATCGCGATCGTCGAGGACGGCCGCGGAAAGCGCGCGGTGACTCACTGGAAGCGCCTGGAACTTCTCGACGACGCCGCTCTGGTCGAATGTTCGCTCGAAACGGGCCGGACTCACCAGGTGCGCGTGCACATGGCGTCGATCGGACACCCGCTTATTGGCGACCCGGTCTATGGGCGAAGCGGCAAGGCTCATGGTGAGCTATTGAAAAGGCTCGGATTTCACAGGCAGGCTTTACATGCCTGTGTCCTGGGATTTACCCACCCCGTAACGAAGCACCGCCTGTCCTTCTCAAGCGGCATGCCGGCGGACATGCAGGAACTGTTCACTCACCTTCGTGTATAAGAATTAACCGGCCAGGCGCTCGACAAGAAGCGCCGGCCCAGGGAGACGGATCGAAATGGCAGCACGGACAGGTGGAATGGTGTCGATTCCCGCTTCTGGCGGGGAAGCCGGCCTCAACCGCTATCTCGCCGAAATCAAGAAGTTTCCGATCCTCGCTCCCGAGGAGGAATATATGCTCGCCAAGCGCTGGCGCGAGCATGAGGACACCGAGGCCGCCGCTAAGCTGGTCAATTCGCACCTTCGCCTCGTCGCCAAGATCGCGATGGGCTACCGCGGCTACGGCCTTCCGGTCAGCGAGCTGATCTCCGAGGGCAATATCGGCCTGATGCAGGGCGTGAAGAAGTTCGAGCCCGACCGCGGCTTTCGCCTTGCGACCTATGCGATGTGGTGGATTCGCGCGTCGATCCAGGAGTTCATCCTGCGCTCGTGGAGCCTCGTGAAAATGGGCACCACTGCGGCCCAAAAGAAGCTGTTCTTCAACCTTCGCCGGATGAAAAACCAGATCGAGGCGTTCGAGGAAGGCGATTTGAAGCCAGCCGACGTCGCCAAGATCGCCAAGGACCTGGGCGTCACCGAGGAGGAAGTCACCTCGATGAACCGGCGGATGGCGATGGGCGGCGACACGTCGCTCAACGTCTCGCTCAAAGGCGACGAGGGCGGCGAGAGCCAGTGGCAGGACTTTTTGGTCGACACCGGGCCGCTCCAGGACGAGCGCGTCGCCGACGCCGAGGAGAGTCGGGTCCGCCACGAGCTTCTAGTCGACGCGATGGAGAGCCTTAACAACCGCGAGAAGCATATCCTGACCGAGCGGCGGCTGTCCGACGACCCCAAGACCCTCGAGGAGCTGAGCCAGGTCTATGGAGTGAGCCGCGAGCGAATCCGCCAGATCGAGGTGCGGGCATTCGAGAAGCTTCAGTCGGCGCTGATCAAGCTCGCCGGCGAGAAGAGATTGCTTCCGTCGCCTTGAGCGGCGCTGGAATCTCGAAACTAGCCTAGCCTGACGCCCTGGCTAAAAGGGGGCGCAATGAAGCGATCCCTAGTCACTCTGATCGCTGCCGCGCTGGTCGCGGCGGCCGTCCCGGGCGTTCCGGCAGCGGCACAGCGCAGCCCGGTGCCGCTCGATCATCTGCCGGCGTTGAAGGGAGATTATTTCCCGCTTCAGTCGAAAGAGGCCGATCACCTCTACCACATCTATGTGAGACTGCCCGAGGGCTATGCCGCAAACGCGGAGCTGCGTTATCCGATCGTCTACCTTCTGGACGGGACTCGCTGTTCCCGCAGCTCGCCCCGCAGCATCTGTTCATGACCATCGACGACAAGCTCCCCGAAGCGGTGATCGTCGGCATCTCGTACGGCTCGTTCGCCAAGCCAATCAATCGCAGGCACATCGACTTCATGCCCCCGGGGCCCGGCGCCGGACCGGAGGGCAGTCGGACCGAAGGCTTCCACCGGTTCCTCGAACGGGAGCGGCTGCCGGCGGTCGAAAGCCGGTACCGGGTGGTCCCGGAACGGAGGATCCTTTTTGGCCAATCGAGGGCCGGCGCGATGATCCTCTATTCGGCGTTCACCCGGCCCGACTTGTTCTGGGCCCGGATCGCGAGCAATCCGTCGTGGGAGCCCGGCAGAGAGGTTTTCTACGGATCGCCGGCGCCTAGCGAACGCGACGACCTGCAGCTGCTGATTGCAATCGGGACCGAGGAATATCCCGATCGCCGAGCCGCTGCCTCGGAGTGGTTCCGCCACTGGGACGCGCGGGCAAAGCCCTGGGCGACCACCCGTATCGACATTCCAGGAGGCACCCATTCCGCAGATGCAGGGAATGCCTATCGTGCCGCGCTTCGGCGGCTGTTCCCGGCGAGCGGCCCGCCAGCGAACTAGCTGCCGCCGGGCGGGGACGGCAGCTCGGTCTTGTCTTCTTCCTTCGCGTTTGGGGCGTCCGGAGTTGCCTCTGCCATTGTTGGCGCGTCGGAGCGGTCCGGCTCGTCGTCTTGCGCGACAGTATCGGCCGCCCAGGCGCCGCGCCGGCCTATCGGCAGCGGAGCACCGGTGGTGCTGTCGGTAGCCGTCTGGTGCTCGATCTCGCTGTTGAGCTCGGCGCCGAAGATCAGCGCATAGGCGGACAGGTAAATCCAGGTCAGGAGAACGATGATCGTGCCGAGCGAACCGTAGGTGACGTTATAGTCGGCGACGTTAGTGACATAATAGCCGAACAGCATCGTCAGGAGCATCCAGGATGCGGCGGCGAACAGCGAGCCGGGCGTGATCCACACCCACCGGGCATGCTCTCGCGACGGCCCGAACCGGTAAAGCGTCGCGGCGATGGCAGCGGCCGCGAGAACCAGCGCGATATAGCCGAGAATCCTGCCCGCCTCGACCGCGAGCGGCGATGCGTCCGGGGCGAGGTTTCCGGCAAGCGCAAGCGAGGTCGTCGCGACGAGCGCAAAGACCGCAAGCGCAACGGCGGCCAAAGTCACCACGATCGCAATCAAGTAGAATTGGGCGAGGCTTCGCTTTTCCTTCTCCTCATAGGCGATGTTGAGCGCGGTCAGGATCGCTCCCGCGCCGTTGGTGCCGCCGTACAGCGCGACGAGGATTGCGACGACGATTCCAAGCCCCTTCATCTCCCCGGACGCCTCGACCGCGCTCATCAGCTGTTCGCCGATGAGGTCGGCAACGTCGTTTGGGAGGATCCCGGTCAGCACCCGCATGTTGCTAACCACCGTCGAGCTGTCGGCGACGAGGCCATAGGCCAGCACGATAATCCCCAGCAGCGGGACAAGGGCGAGGAAGCTGTAATAGGTCACTCCGGCAGCGACCAAGCCGACATTGTCCTGCCAGGTGCGGGTCCAGGTGCGCTTGGCGATGTCCTTCCACGCGAGCGCCGGCATCTGGGCCGGCGACCGTGCCTGGTGACCGTGGTCCATTGTGTGCGGTTGCTCTCGCATCGGGCAATTTAACCGCGCGGGCGCCGCGGGCGTTCCAAAACGCCGCCAGGAAATGCCTGGTCGGCTATTGTGGGGTGTGCGGCGCAGCTCGAGGCTCGCCCAGCCTGAAATTGGCGGTTACGCCTGTTCCGGACACATCCGCCCCGAGCGCCTCGAGCCATCGGGCGAGTTCGTGAACCGAATTGTTGGCCAGACTGTAGCGGGCATCGTCGGGCACGAAGACTCGGCCGCTGGGATGCGCTACCGCCTCGTCGCGCCGCCGGAGCCATCGCTCCTCCAGCCGGCGCAGCAGGGCCCGCGCCCGTTCGCGTTCGACGTCCAGAGGCAAAATCTCCTCGGCCTCGACGCGCTCGGCAAGCTCGTCCGGACCCTGTGCCGGGGCAAGCTCGCGCCGGCTGAGCGTCGAGCGTGGCGAGGCGAACAGCGCCTGCAGGCCCTGCAGCGGCCCGGTGCGCTCGAGCGCGTACCAGTTCAAGTCGCCCCACGACCATTCGACGAGCCCCGAATCCTCATTGGGAAGCGCGAGGCTGGCGTGGCGGCCATAGTCGATGACGAACACCCGCACCGGGTCCGACACGGCCGCAGGCGGCTCGATCACATGCTGGCACCCGCCGAGGGCGAGCGCCGCGAACAACATCAGCAGCAGCGGGCCAAGCGGGCCGCGCCTAGATAGCGACCGACGCAAGCTGCCGTGCAGGCCCGAACATCTGCTCCATCGCACGATCGTCGAAGCCATAGGGGTCGGGGCGGAACTGGATTCCGTTGCCGCGCTGCGACACCGTCAGATAGGTCATGAACACCGGCACCGGCTGGGGCACGTTCACCACTTCCTCGCGGCCCGAGCGGCCTTGCGGGACGGCGCCGAACACCCAGGTGGCGAACCGCTTGTAATCCTCGAGCCGGACGCAGCCGTTACTGATCCACCGGTTGGTTTCGGAGAACAGCTCCTTTCGTGGCGTGTCGTGAAGAAAAATTCCGAAATCGTTGGGAGTCTCGAATTTCATTTCGCCCATCGAGTTCCACGGCCCTGGAAGCTGGCGGACGAGAATGTTGCTCTTGCCCGCAGCAACCTTCTTCCAGTCGACCTTCGCCGGATCGAGCTTCACCGCGCTCGGCGACCAGTCGGACAGCACCTCGTAATGGAAATTCTTGAGGTAGGAGCGCCCCTCCTTGAGCACCCGCCTCGCGGTGAGCGAGCGGATCAGCTCCGGCGGGACGTTCCAATAGGGGTCGACCCGGGCGTTCTTCAAAAGCACCGCCATCATCGGGGTCGAGGTCTTGGGCGCACCTACGATCGCCCGCATCCCGTCGGCGATCCGGTCGCGGTCGAAAAGATAGACTTCGGCAGCGCCGGAATCGACGATGACGTAGCGGTCGAACTTACCGGTCGGCGGAAGGCGGTGAGCGCGCTCCATGTTGATCGCGATCTTGCGGGCATAATAATCGGCGCCCCGGTTGAGCGAGCCGATGGTGAGCCTGCCGGCAAGGCCGTCGGCCGGGCCGAGCCCGTGGACCTGCTGGTATCCCCTCACCGCCTCTTCCAGCCGCCGGTCATATCCGCCGCCGCTCGGCAGACCGAGGCGCATCCGCAGCAGCTCAACGCGCTTCCCGGTGGCGCCGGGCTTGAGAGTCGGTCCGTCGGGAATCTTGACCTGCGGAAGCCGGCCCCAGCTCGCCTGATATTGCTGAAGGCCGCGGGCGAAATCGATGAATATTGGGTTGGGACCGTCGCGGCCGCGGTCGAGGCCGATGGTGCGCATAAGCCAGTTGGTCGGCCGCTGGTTGCGCCTGGCGACGGTGCTCAACTCCGGGTCGACATAGACGAAGTCGATACCCTGCTTGATCGTGCGCGGAACGGCGATTGGCTCGTCGCCGATCGGGGCCGCGTAGAGCGGCGCCGCGATCGAAAGCGCCACTGCGCCTAGAAGAAGTCGAATGTTCATGTGCATAAATCCGGCCCCGGCTACGCGGCGCACCCAATGTGTCCCGTGTTCCGCCGTTCAACGCCGCACTTATGGATAAGTTCGCGTGTCGCGGCGCTGAAGGCGACGTTCGGCTGGCGTTCACCTCGCTCGCCCTGATCCCGCGGGGCGGCAGCTCGCGTGCTAAATCACCGGTTTGGGCGAGTAGAAGAGAATGACCCGGCGCCGGGTAGCCGGATCGAACTCGGGATCGTCGTTGGGTTCGAACCTCGGCGCGTCGGCAAGCTCTTCCTTCGTGATGTCGAGCACGTAGCCGCCCTTTTCCTCGTCATAGTCGAGGAGCGGCCATGGCAGCGGGAACAGGCTGGAACCGAAGCCGAACGTGCCGCCGAAGGTCATCACCGCATAGGCGACCCGGCCCGTATATTTGTCGACCATGAAGTTGTCGATCGCTCCGATCCGGCTTCCCTTCTTGTCGACCACCGGAGTTCCCTCGACCTTGTTCGAGGCAATCAGTCGCATATTCTCGTCGGTTTCGAGCCGAAGCTGGAAATCATCGTCTTCGCTGTTGGGCTTCATGTACTGGCGTGCCGCCACCGCTGCGCCCGCGACCGCAGCGGCCGCGCCGACGCCGATGCCGATCCTGTTCCAGTTCCAGGGTTCCTGGAGCTTATCTCTCATTTTGTCGGTCAGGCCTTCGTCGGAACGCGCTGTGCTCGAAGTACGAGGGGCGCAATCCACAGCGACGCCTTCGTCTGGTGTGGTGGAATTCATCTCAACCTCCATTTTGCAAGGATATACCCGGCCAACCCTGTGGCGCTGCGGGTGTTCCGGTATCCACGCCCGGTCGAGGTTGGTTTGGGACCGGCTCCAATCGGTTCGCTAGACGCGGTCGTGGTCGTGCACGACCCGGTCGCGATCATGGTCGCGATCGTCGCGGCCGGCGACGGCACCTGCAGCGATTAGACCGAGGCCGAGCGTCGCTCCGCCAATCGCGGCTCCGAGAACTGCCGCAACGAGGCCGGCAAGCGAAATCAGGAACATGCCCCAGGCGACCTTCGACAGCACGTCGGCAGCGGTATCGGTGACCTCGACAGCGGTGTCGCGCGCCTCAGAGGCGACGTCTTCGCCGGTCGTGCGCACATTCGCCCATGCGGCGTTTGCCTGCGCTTCCCAACGCTGTGCCGCCGTTTCGGCCTCCTGGCGGGACATTCCGGCGCGCTGCGCAAGCGCAGTCACGAGCGCCTCGCGCTCCTGCGGCGAAAGCGCTGCATCCGGCCCTTCGAACAGGCGGTTGATCAGCCTGTTAATCTCCGCGTCCGCCGTTCCGGGGCTCATTGCGATGTTCCTGGCAGCGGTGCCGATTGCATTCCCAGCCTGTTGCGCGCTTTGCTGGCCGACCCCGGCCTCGTCCAGAATCGCCTGAGCCTCCTGCTGCGCCCGGTCGCGGGCGGAGTTGACGTCGGACGAGCTCGGGCTCGGCGCAACCGCCCCGCCGGCGGAAACCGCCGCGCCGCCGACCGTCGTTACCGCGTCGCTAGTGACCCGTGCGGTCGTGGTGACGACGTTGGTCGCAGCGCCGAGGGCGAAGCCGACCGCGCTGGTGGCCAGCCACAGCGTCAACAGCGTCGTCACTGCCCATACCGCGAAGCCGTGAAGCGCCCCGGTGATGCTCCGCGGGATTCCGGCCAGACGAGCAGCGACGAAGCCGCCGATGCCGGTCGCGAGGATGCTCGTCGCAGCCCACCAGATCAGGGTCGCCTTGGGCGCGTCCTCAACCGAATCGCCTTGCGCGACGTCAAGCGAGCCAAGCCCGATTCCGAGCCCGAGCAGGCCCAGGAGCGCCGTCAGCGCGACCGCGATGACTGCTCCGGCGAAAATGGCCCCCCACGAAACGCGATGCAAAAGCGCCGGGGCGGGAACGACTGGTTCTCTGGCGACGACCACTGGTAACCTCCTCGTGTTAATCCGGTGTTAAGCCAATGAATACGCGGTTGTCTTTGTTCCGGATGCCGGTGGGTTCGCCCTTTGCACTTCCCGCAGCGCTGGCTGAAATCGAATCGCCGACCCCTCTTGCAAACGCGCGGATTCCGTCCGAGGCTGTTCGGTTCGAAGAGCGCATGAGCGCCTTCTTGAAGAAGCGACTCACGCGCCCGCTGACACGGACGAGAGGAGTCATGCATGCCCGGAAGAGCGAATGGCGTTACAACAGACGGCACTCGAGCAATCGCGCTGGTCGGACCGGCCGGCGCGGGAAAAACCAGCCTTGCCGAAGCGATCATCCATTCGGCCGGGGCGACCGACCGCCACGGGTCAGTCGCTAACGGATCGAGCATCGGCGACAGCAGCCCAGAAGCGCGCTCGCGCGGGGGCTCGACCGAGCTCAACCTCTACAAGTTCGACTATCTCGACGACCATTTCGCACTGATCGATTGCCCTGGCTCGGTCGGCTTCGCGGCTGACGGAGCGCGAGCGATCGCGGTCGCCGACATTGCCGTGGTCGTCGTCGATCCCGACCCGGCGCGGGCGCCGCTCGCTGCTCCGGCGCTTCGAACGCTCGACGAACTCGGAATCCCCCACCTCATTTTCGTCAACCGGATCGACCAGGCGCACGGGCGAATCCGCGACCTCCTGGCAGCGCTCCAGCCGATCAGCGTTTCACCGCTGATCGCTCGCCAGATCCCGATCCGCGCCAAGGAATCCGGGGGCGAGAAAATCACCGGCTTTGTCGATTTGGCGCTCGAACGGGCCTTCCAGTACAACGGCAAGGATTCCGACGCGATCGAAATTCCTGGCGAGCTCCAGGAGCGCGAGAACGAAGCGCGAAACCACATGCTCGAACAACTGGCCGACCATGACGACGAGCTGCTCGAACAGCTGGTGATGGACGAGACTCCAAGCCAGGACCGGATCCTTCGCGACCTGGCCCGCGAAACCAGCGAGAGCCTGGCCGTTCCGGTCCTCTTCGGATCGGCCGAGAGCGGCTGGGGAATCGGGCGGCTCCTAAAGGCGCTTCGCCACGAGACGCCGGGGCCGGAAAGCACCGCCGACCGTCTCGGGGTCAGCGACCCTGCTCTTCACATATTCAAGATCCACAACGGCGGCTCGATCGGGCGGCTGGCGCTTGCCCGCGCGCTTGGCGGGCGGATCAGCGAAGGCTCCGACCTCAAGACCGCCGGCGGCGATCCGGCGCGGCTCGGAGCATTGTTCACCGTCCAGGGCGAGAAGACCCACAAAATTGCCCAGGCCCGCAACGGCGACGTGCTCGCGGTCGCCAAGATCGACACTATCAAAGCCGGCGAATGGCTGAGCAGCGGCACCGTCCCGCCGCCGATCGACGTTCACTATCCGGCGCGCAATTGCACGCTCGCCATCGAGCCCGCCGACCGCAAGGACGACGTGAAGCTGTCCGGTGCGCTTCACCGGCTGCTCGAGGAAGACTCGTCGCTGGTGCTCGAGCAGGACGAGGCCACGCACGAGATGCGGCTTCGCGGAATCAACGACGAGCATCTCAATACCGTCCTCGCGCGCCTGAAGCGTCGCTACGGAGTCGAGGTGAGATCGCGGGCGCCGACGATCGGCTATCGCGAATCGATCCGCCGGCCGGTCACCCAGAAAGGCCGGCACAAGAAGCAGTCGGGCGGACACGGCCAATTCGGCGACGTCGCCATCGAGGTGAAGCCGCTTCCGCGCGGGTCCGGCTTCCAGTTCGGCGATACGATCAGCGGCGGAGCAATCCCCAAGCAGTGGATTCCCGCCGTCGAGGAAGGGGTCTGCGAAGCGATGCGCAAGGGGCCACTCGGATTCCCGGTCGTAGACGTCGCCGTGACCCTGACCGACGGCAGTTACCACAGCGTCGATAGCTCCGAGCTGGCGTTCCGGCTTGCAGGCCGGCTGGCGATGACGGAGGCGCTCGCCGCGGCTTCCCCGCACCTGCTCGAGCCGATGCACAAGGTGACGGTAGTGTGCCCGTCGAGCGCTACGAGCCGGGTCAGCTCGGCGGTCGCGAGCCGGCGCGGCCAGATGCTTGGAATGGGGCCGCGGGAAGGCTGGACCGGCTGGGACCGGATCGACGCCATAATCCCGGAGGCCGAGCTGAACGGCCTCGATGCCGAGCTGAGGTCGCAAAGCCAGGGGCTTGCAAGCTACGAGGCCGAGTTCGACCATCTCGCCGAGCTCAACGGCCCGCTCGCCGACAAGGTGGTCCAGCAACGGGTACCCGAGCCGGCATAAGCGGGACTGCCTGCTGCATGGGGGTTGAGCGATAGCAGCCGGCTATCTCAGCCAATGCAGCACCCATGTAGGCCAAGGCGGTCATTGCAAATCAGGTGTGTGAGCCTGACGCTTGCCCGCGGGTGGGAAGCGAACATCGCGGAGAATGGGGCTCAGCGGCGAAGTGGGGAACTAGGATGTTTAAGCATACGGCTCCGCGGTCGAAACCGGCGTAGGATTTTCGCCGAACTGAACGACAGCCGAGGCGCCGTTATTGTGCACTGCAGCAAATTCCCTATCTTTGGAGCTCAAGAGGGTCGCCCTCGCTTTCCGCAGGAGACAGGCTATCCCCGGCCTTCACGACACGATCACCCGTCTCGCAGCGCTCCGTCGGCGACCCCCGGCACCGAACCGGGCCGCCAACGACCGTCTGTCCCAGTTCGATGATTTCGGGTCCAACCCCGGCTCCCTGCTGGCGCGGGCCTACATCCCCGGCTCGTTGCGCGCGGGTGCGCCGCTGGTCGTCGTGCTTCACGGGTGCACTCAGACGGCGAGCAGCTACGATTTGGGTTCGGGCTGGTCCAGCCTGGCGGACGAGCACGGTTTCGCCCTGCTGTTCCCCGAGCAGCAGCGGTTGAACAACCCGAACCTGTGCTTCAACTGGTTCAGGCCGCAGGATTCGAGTCGCGGTCGAGGTGAGGCGCTGTCGATCCGCCAGATGGTTTCGGCGATGCATGCTCGCCATGGCACGGATCGCGAGCGAGTCTTCATCACTGGCTTGTCCGCGGGTGGAGCGATGGCGGCGGTGATGCTTGCAACCTACCCGGACGTCTTCGCCGGCGGAGGAATAATCGCCGGCCTTCCGTTCGGCACCGCCCGGTCGGTTCCCGAAGCGTTCGAGCGCATGCGCGGGCAGGGCGAAATCGATCCCGACAGGCTTGCCGGGCTGGTTCGATCCGCGTCGAGCTATGCGGGACCCTGGCCCACTTTGTCGGTCTGGCATGGCTCTGGCGATGCGACGGTCGATATCAGCAATGCGAAAGCCATCGTGGACCAGTGGCGAATGCTGCACGGTGCCGCCAGAAACCCGTGCAGATCGGGCACGGTCGAAGGCTATCCACACCACGTCTGGTGCGATGCCGACGGCCGCGACGTCATCGAGGAGTATATTGTCACGGGCATGGCGCACGGCACGCCTTTGAACACGGGCGATTGCCTCGGGGAGGCGGCTGGTCCGTACATGCTGGACGCCGGCATCTCATCAACTCGGGGAATCGCCCAGTTCTGGGGAATCACCGATGGGAGCGTGGGCTCAGCCAAGCCGTCGCTGGTGGTCGCAGAGCCCGTCCGGCACCGAAGCGCGACCAATTCCGCCGAACATTCCCGGGGCAAGGGCCGAAAACCGGCCGCCGACGGAGTTCAAAAAACCATCGAAGACGCACTTCGGGCCGCCGGTCTGTTGCGCTAAAGATCGGGCGTTCAGCCGGCGTCGCGGCCAATGTCCCGCAACGGGGCCGGAAAGTTCAGACCCGGTCGCGAAGGCCGTTCACACCTTCGGCTTCCGAGCAGTGACTGCAGCAGAAGTATGTGCCTTCGTGCTCAAGGCCGTGGCCAAGGATTCGTGTGCCGCAATGGGCGCACACCGGGGCGAGCGCGCTTATCGCGCATTCAAAACTGTCGAACACATGTTTCTCGCCATGCATTAGGACTTCGAACGTTTTGTCGTAGTCGTTTCCGCAATTTTCGCAGACAGGCATAATCATCACCACAATCGTTTACGCGTAGAAGGGGCCCGGTCCCGCTCCAAGGGGGAAGACGAAGCTGCTTCGCGACCGGCTTACGCCCGAGTGATAGGCCCCTCAGGGGAATGTCCGCAACGGGTCGAAAGCCGACCTTGGCCACATGGAGACGTCACCCTTATACCCTTAAGGCTAGGGTAAAGGGCGCGACAGGTTGAACCATTTCGCCTAAGCGCGCGCCCATGCGCCATTGGTTCGAAGACCGGCACATGCGCTCGCTGCTGAAGAACAGCAGCTATCTCGGCGCGTCCCGTGTCGTTGCGGCGATCGCGGCGGTGGCGACTCTCGCCTTCACGGGCCGCGGCCTCGGCGTAACCTTGTTCGGCCTTCTGATCCTGATCCACAGCTACGCCCAAGCGGCGAGCAGCCTCAGCAAGTTCCAGACCTGGCAGATCATCGTCCGCTATGGCGGCCAAGGGCTGGCGGCGGGGCGGCCGGAAGACTTCAAGCTGGCCACCGGCTTTTCATTCGGGCTCGACATCGTCAGCGGGATCATCGGCATGCTGCTTGCAATGGCGATCCTCCCATTCATCGGAGGGTGGTTCGGCATCCCCGATCGCTACATGCTGTTCGCGATCCTCTATTGCGCGCTCATACCGACTATGCAGGGGATGACTCCCGGCGGCGTATTGCGAACGCTCGACCGGTTCGACCTGGTTGCATGGCAGGGCACGACCTACCCGATCGCGCGGATGATCCTCGCCGGGATCGCCTTCGCCCTCGACTCTCCGTTCGAAGTGTACCTAGCGATCTGGTTCGTCACCCGGCTGGCCGGCGACCTCTTCTTATGGTGGCTTGCGTGGCGCGAGCTCAAGGGCCGCGACATGACCGATTCGCTGCGGCCGATCCTCTCGCCACATCCGTTGAAGGACGCCTGGAAATTCGCAATTCGCGTGAACGTGACCTCGAGCCTCACAGCGGCGTGGGGACCGATCGCGCGGCTGATCGTCGGCGGCCTTCTCGGGCCGGCGAGCGCGGCCATCTACATGGTCGCGGCGACCCTCGCCGACAGCGCGCAAAAGCCGACCGATCTGCTCGCACGCGCCTTCTATCCGGAAGTGATGCGAATGGACGTGGCGACGAAGCGCCCGTGGAATCTGATGCTTCGAAGCGCGGCGCTGGCGGCGATGTTCGGAATCGTCGGTGTGCTCGTCGCCGTTCTGGCGGGAGAGCCGCTGATTCGGCTGATCTTCGGCGACCAGTTCGAAGCCGCCTATCCGGTGCTGATCGTGCTCGTCTTCGCGCCGTTTTTGATCATGATTTCCTTCGCGCTGCCGCCGATGCTCTATGCGCTGCATCGGGATGACGCGCCGCTTACCGCGCGGGTCGTCGGCACGATCGTCTATTTCGCGATCGTAGCTCCGCTGGCGTGGGAGTTCGGCTTGACCGGAGCCGCGGCGGCGTTCGTGATCGGGACAGCGGTGATGGTCGCGGTGCTGACGATACAACTGTGGCGCGAATATCGTCGGGTGCGCGCGCAATGAGCTTCGTCCGAATCTGGGTCATCGGCGGGAGCCGCCGCGGCGACGAGGCGCAGGCCTGCGCGCTTGCCGAAGAGCTCGGCCTTCCGTTCGAAACGCGCAAGCTGCGCTTCAACTGGGTGTCCCGGCTAAGGGGCAGGTTCATGGGTGCGAGCCCGGTGTCGGTGGAGCGGGAGCTTCGCGAAACCACCCTCGTCCCTCCCTGGCCGGACCTCATCATCCTCTCTGGAAAGCGGACCGTGCCGGTCGCACGATGGGTGCAGGCGCAAAGCGGCGGCCGCACCCGGCTCGTGCTCGTCGGCCATCCGCGGGTTTCGCCCGAGCTGTTCGACCTCGTCTACACCACGCGCCAATACCTGACTCCGAGCGGGCCGTCGGTACGGCTGCAGCCGGTCGCGATGAGCCGATACCGCGAGCCTCCGAAAGTCACCGGTCAGGAGCGCTCCTGGCTCGACTCTTTGCCGCGCCCGCACTGGCTGCTGATGCTCGGTGGCGAAACCCGCCACTGGAAGATGCGCTCGAGGTCGATCGCAAACGTCGCCGCCGGACTGGCGCACCGCGCCGACAAGGCCGGCGGGTCGCTGATCGTCGTTCGAAGCGGGCGAACCAGCGACGAAGTTCTCGACGAGACCGAGACCCGGCTGGAAGGCGAGCAATGCGAGTGGCGGGTGGTCAGGCACGATTTTCCCCGCTTCGCTGTCCTGCTCGAGGATGCTGACATGCTGTTCCCGACCGCCGACAGCGTTTCGATGATCTCCGAATCGGTGATCACCGGAAAGCCGGTCGGGATCGTGCCGGTCGAGATGAACTGGTTCGGGAGGATCGCGCTTGGAAGCGAGCGCAGCATGCATGGCAAGCCTGCCCGCGACCTGAGGCGATTCTGGAATTTCCTGTTCGAGAACGAGCTTGCCGGGACCCTCGAGGAGCCGCGATCGAGCGACATCCCGAACCCGGTGGTCGCTGCCGCCCGTGAGGTTCGGGCGCTGCTCGAAAAGAGCTTCGGCAAGCTTCCGGCTTGATGGCGGAGCGCGAACCGGTCTGGGTCCTGCTTGGTCAGCGAACGGGCGACAACAACCAGCTGCTTCGGCTGGCGAACGAGCTTGGCTCGCCGTTCCGGGCGCTCGAGCTAAGCTACAACGGCCTCGCCCGAATTCCGCCGCCGCTGCTTGGAGCGACTCTGGCGACGCTCGACCAAGGATCGCGAGCGCGGATCCAGCCGCCCTGGCCCGACCTCGTGCTTGGAATTGGCAACCGAAGCGTTCCGGCGACGCTTGCGATCCGCCAGCGGTCCGGCGGGAAGGCGAAGCTCGTTCGGCTCGGCAATCCGCGGCTGGACCCAGCCAAGTTCGACCTCGTGATCACAACGCCGCAATATCGGGTTCCAGACAGCGCCAATGTGATTCGCCTGCCGGTCGGGATCAGCACTGCTCCGAGGCTCGAGCCCAATCGCGAGGAAACGGAATGGCTGGCCAAGCTGCCGAGGCCGCACAGGTTGCTTCTGATCGGAGGCGACACCTTCATGTGGACTGTGAGCCGGCGAACGCTCGGGCAAGCCGCTTCGATATTGGCCAGAAAGTGCGAGGCCGGCAGCGGGAGCGTGATCGCCGTGAGCAGCGCGCGAAGCAGCAAGGCCGTTGTCGATGCCGTCGCGGCGGCACTGCAGGGGAGCGAGCACGGGCTCGTCCGCGGGCGGTTCCCGCGCTATTCGGTGCTTCTTGGCGACGCCGATGAGCTCTACGTAACCGCCGACAGCGTTGCGATGATCTCGGATTCGGTCGCGACTGGAAAGCCGGTCGGACTGGTCCTGCCCAGGAAAACGGCTTCGGGACGGTTGTTTTATGGGCTCACCGAAGCCGGGCTGCCCGTCCCGGTCCGCGACATCCGCCGCTTCTGGACGGATGTGCAGGCGAAGGGGCTAGCGGGGACTGTCGAGCGGCCGGTTACCGGTGAGGTCGCGATCGACCCGCTTACCACAGCCGTCGAAGCGATTCGCGCCGTGCTGAAAAGCTAGGCCGCCAGCGCCAGCTGCGGATCCCAGCCGCGGTGGCGGGCGATCAGCTCGAGGCTATCGTGGCGGATGTGATTAGCCGCCATTTGCTTGCTCAGCTCCTGCTCGGTCACCTCGCCGGCGTCGACCATCTCCGCGAGCAGCGAATAGACGAACGCCTCCTGGTTCGGGTCCGGATGCGGCTGGTAGCGCATGAGCAGCTTATTAATCAGGTTCACCGGCCAGGCGCGGCGAAGCGTGAAATCGACCGGGAGCCCGGTTTTCCACGGCTGGGTCCTCCGCTTCGTGGTGTGAAGGAGCCTAGTCTGAGGGGTCAGCCGGTCGAAGTCGTTCCACTCCGGCTCGAGGAATCCGATCGTGGATGGGTCCTCGCGCTTGAGCTCGATCCAGTCGAGATAGTCGAATCTGTGGGCGAACAGGCCGTCGAGGTCGTCGTCGAACCGCCAGTGCTCCAGCTTCGAGCAGTCGAGAAGCATCACCGAGGTGGCGATATAGTCGCGGCGCTTGTTGTGGCCCGGCCTCGGGACCGCCCAGATCGCCTTGCCCTCAAGGTCGCGGTCGAACAGCTCGCCGACATCGCCGAGCGCGAACACGTCGGGGTCGGTCACGACCGCGACGCCTTCGTAGCCCATAGCTTGAGGCGGATAGAATCGAAGCGGAGTGAAGCTTTGCAAATCGTCCGGGTCCCACTGGCGGACCTGTCCGCCGCGAAGGATCGACTGATCCGGGTCCAACAGCCGCGGGAAGTCGCGAATATTGAGGATTCGAACGTCGAAGCTGTCGGGATCGCGCGAATAGCGCCTGTAGCTGTGGGCAGAGATTCTGGCGCCGAGATACTGGCGGTCGTTCGCCTGGATGAACACCGTCGGCTTCACGCCCGCATCTCCTCGAAGCCGGCGTCCTTGACGGTCCTGTCGAGCTCCACGAGCGTCGTGAGCAATGCCTCCATCCGGTCGAGCGGCCAGGCGTTCGGGCCGTCCGAAAGCGCGCTGTCCGGGTCCGGGTGGGTTTCCATGAACAGGCCGCTGATCCCGCTTGCCACCGCCGCCCGGGCAAGCACCGGCACATGCTCGCGCTGGCCGCCCGACCGGGTTCCCTGCCCGCCCGGGAGCTGCACCGAATGGGTGGCGTCGAATACTACCGGGCAGTTGGTCTCGCGCATGATCGCGAGGCTGCGCATGTCCGAAACGAGGTTGTTGTAGCCGAACGAGGCGCCGCGTTCGCACACCATGATCGTCTCTTCGTTGACTCCCGCCGCCTGGGCCGCGTTGCGTGCCTTGTCGACGACGTTGACCATGTCGTGCGGCGCCATGAACTGCGCCTTCTTGATGTTCACCGGCTTTCCGGAGCTGGCGACCGCATGGATGAAATCGGTCTGCCTGGCGAGGAACGCCGGGGTCTGAAGAACATCGACCGCCTGGCAGACCGGCTCGATCTGGGGAATGTCGTGAACGTCGGTGAGCACCGGCACACCGATCTGTTCGCGCACCTTCTGAAGAATCCGCAGCCCCTCGTCCATTCCCGGGCCGCGATAGCTCATGTCCGACGAGCGGTTGGCTTTGTCGTAGCTCGACTTGAAGATGAAGAAGATGCCGAGCTTGTCGGTAATGCCCTTCAGCCGCTCGGCGGTTTTGAGTTGAAGCTCCTCACTCTCGACGACGCAGGGGCCGGAGATGAGGAAGAACGGCTGGTCGAGCCCGATTTCGTGTCCAAGGAGGTTCATGGAGCGTTATTTAGTGCAGCCCGTCGACGACCGCCACCGGTTGCCAGTCGCCAAGGCCGTTTTCCCTTCCGAAATCTTCGGGGAATGTCTCGCCGCGGTGGATTCCGCCGGCGACGAATACACAGTCGAAGCCCATCCTGGCGGCACCGAGCATATCGGTGTGCAGCCCGTCACCGATGGCGAGGACCGACGCGCACGGCGGTTCGCCGGCAAGGTGCATCGCGTGGCGGTAGATCACGGGATAGGGCTTGCCGTACCATTCGACCCGGCCGCCGTGCTCGAGATACTTCTCGGCGATCGCCCCGGCGCACGGCTCCGCCTTGCCGCCGCGGATCACTACCCTGTCAGGGTTGAGGCAGTGCATCAGGACGTCGCGCTCGGCGAGCGGCACGATCTGGTCCTCATAATCGCCGACATGGCGGCGCGACTCGTCCAGCCCGGCGCAGGCAAGCTCATCGAAGTCGTCCCCGTCGCTGATCCGCACGCCCCGGCTTTCGAGGATCGCGCGGTCCGCCGCGGTGCCGATGAAGCCGACCGGCCGAACCGCCTGCTTCAGCCGCTCGATTCCAGCCTCGCCGCTGGTCGCTATGCCGTCCCACCGCGACGGGTCGAGACCGAGATGCTCGAGCTGCCCGGCGACCACTTCGGCAGTCCTCGGAGCATTGGTGATGAGAATGATCGTTCGGCCCTGGTCGCGCCACTGCCGAAGCCGTTCGGCCGCTCCGCGATAGAGCTGCACGCCGTCGTGAACGCAGCCCCATATGTCGCACAGGATCACCCGGTAGCGCGCGTCCAGGTCGTCGAGCGGACTCATTTGATCCCGGCGCGGGCGAGCGCCTCCTCGATCGGTGCGACATCCTCCGGATTGTTAAGCTCGCGAAGCGCAAACGGCGGCGGCTTCACTTCCACTACCGCCACCGGGATGCCGGCAACCAGGAAGCGCAACTGCTCCAGCCCCTCCAGCTCCTCGAGCTCGGCCGGCGGCGACGCCGAATAGGCCGCGAGCGCGTCGGGCCGGTAGGCGTACACGCCGACGTGTAGCCGCACCGGCGACAGCTCGCCATCTAGCGCCCCGCCGGGAAGGTGCGGGATCAGCCGCTTCGAAAAATAGAGCGCGTGCCCGGCCGAATCAGTGACCAATGTGGTCCCGCCGACCCGCCCTGCAGCTTCTTCATCCTGAAGCGCTCGCACCTCTTCGCTGCTCAGCCGCAATGCCGGAGTGGCGACCTCGGCGCCGCCGCTTCGCATGCGCTCGATCAAGGCCTCGATGAAATCAGGGGGAGTCAGCAGCGCGTCCCCCTGCAAATTGACGACGAGATCGGGCGAATCGAGCTCTGCAAGCGCCTCGGCGCAGCGCTCGGTGCCGTTGCGGCACTCCGAGGAGGTCATGATCACCGGAGCTCCGACGACCTTAGCTGCGACAGCGATCCGCTCGTCGTCGGTGGCGACATGGATCGAGTCGAGCCCCTTCACCCGTCGGGCCGCCTCGTAGGTCCGCTGGATTAGCGGCTTTGGAGTACCGCTTGCACCCTTGAGCTCGACCAGCGCTTTGCCCGGATAGCGGCTCGACGCGTACCGGGCGGGAATGAGCGCGGCGACCCTCACCGGGCCACTGGGCAATCGTGGATGTGCAGGACCCCGAGCGGTCGCTTTCCGTTCCCGTCCTCCTCGACGACGAAGAGCGACGTGATCCTGAACTCGTCGAACATCGACAGCGCATCGGCGACCAGATCATCGGCAGCGATCGTCTTGGGGTCCGCTGTCATGAATTCCGACGCCGTGTGATCCAGGCCGCGCCCGATATTGCGCCGAAGGTCGCCGTCGGTGATGATTCCGATCAGATGGTCGCGGTCGTCGGTGACTCCGACGACTCCGAGCCTTTTCTCGGTCATTTCCACGATCGCGTCGTGAATCGAGGCGTCGTGGCGGATGAGCGGGACCTGCTTGTCCTTGCGCATCAGGCGCCTGACCGGCTTGAGCCGGGCGCCGAGCGTCCCCCCGGGGTGAAGCCGGCCGAAATCGGTGCGCGTGATCCCCTTCTGGCGCATCACGGTCATCGCCAGGGCGTCGCCGAGCGCGAGGCTCATCGTCGTCGAGGTCGTCGGAGCGACCGCTTCCGGGCCCACTTCGGGCCAGTGCGGAAGAATCAGCGGCGCACTCGCCGCCTCGCCGAGCTGGGAGCGCGGATTGCCGGTGATCGCGATGATCGGGATCCCGACCGCCTCGAAATGGTCGATAACCGGCTCGAGCTCGGCGGTCGCCCCGGAGAGCGAGATCAGGATGGCGACGTCACCCCTGGCGGCGATCCCGAGATCGCCGTGGATCGCTTCGGCCAGGTGAAGGAAGGTCGCTGTCGTCCCGGTCGATGCGAAGGTCGCGGCCACCTTTCGAGCGACGTGTCCGGACTTGCCGAGCCCGCCGACGATGAGCTTGCCGGTCGACTTGAGGATCAGATCGATCGCGCGGGTGAATTCGTCGCCGAGCCCGTCCGCGAGCGCGTCGAGCGCGCGCGCCTCGTCGTGCAGGATTCCCCGCCCGAACTCGAGCACCGGCTGTTGCGGCTTGTCATTCATCAGGCAGGATGAGGCTGCGCTTCCGCAACCTGCTCGGCCCCTTCCGGCTCGCCGGCCGAAATGACCTGCGCCGCGACGAGATCGCCGACGACGTTGAGAGTCGTCCGGCACATGTCGAGGAAACGGTCGACTCCGAGGACGAGGGCGATCGCCGCAGGGTCGATTCCGACCATCGCAAGGATCAGCGCGACGACCGGGAGCGAGCCTGCGGGGACTCCGGCGGTGCCGATGCCGCCCAGGATCGCGACCAGCATCACCGTCGCCTGTTGCCAGAGCGTGAGTTCGATTCCGAAGAACTGCGCGAGGAAGAGGACGGTCACGCCCTCAAACATCGCGGTGCCGTTCTGATTCGCGGTCGCGCCGATGGTGAGGACGAAGCGCGAGACGCGCCTCGGAAGGTGCAGCTTCTCATCGGCGACCCGAAGCGCCGTCGGCAGGGTCGCGTTGGACGAGGCCGTCGAGAAGGCCATCACGCTCGCCTCCTGCGTCTGGCGGAAGAAAGCGATCGGGTTCTTCTTCCCAAGTGTGGACAGCAGGATGGGGAAAACGATCAGCATCTGGATGCCGAGAGCCAGCAACACGACTCCGACAAAAGCCGACAGACGGATCAGCAGGTCCCAGCCGAACAGCGCCGCCAGGTTGAACATGAAGCAGGCGACCGCGATCGGCGCCAGGCGGATGACGATCATGATCAGCCGCATCGTCACGTCAAATAGCCCCTCAATCCCGCGTTGAAGGGCGCGCGAGTTCGGAGTGTCGGTGAGCAGCAATCCGATTCCGAAGAAGAGCGCGAAGAACATCACCGAGATGATCGCGCTGTTGGACCCGAGGACCTCCACCAGGTTCTGGGGAATGACGCTGATGAAGGCGTCGATTCCGGTCGGCTGCTCGACGCCTGTCCGGACGATCGCCCCGGCGCGGTCGAACTGCTCGGCGAGCATTGCGCTGGCGGCCGCTCGATCGACCCCGGCGCCCGGCTGTAAAATGTTTACGACCGCGAGGCTGATGGCCACAGCGATGGACGAGACGATGACCGTGTAAGCGAGGGTTCTGAGGCCGACACGCTTGAGCGAGCGGACCTCGCCCATTTCGGAAATGCCGACGACGAGCGCCGAAAAAACCAGCGGGATCACCAGCATGAACAGCAGCCGAAGGAAGATCTGGCCGATCGGCTCGGTGAGGTAGGTGGTGACGAACTCGACCCAGGCGGCGTCGCGCTGAGTCGTGTAGACGATGAGGCCGCCGACGAGGCCGATCAGGAAGCCGATCAGCATCTGCCATTGCAGCTCGAGACCGCGTTTCTTCGGCGCCTCCGCCATTCTCGCTCCCCTGCTTCTAAGCCGCCTCTGGCTTCGCGGCGGCGGCGGCAAAGGTCAAGCTTGGCCGAACGGGTCGTCGATCGAGGGCGGCGGCAGGCTGAACCACTTAGGCCCCGCGGCGGTCATGTGGAAGCAATCCTCGAGCCGGACCCCGAACTTGCCGGGGAGGTAGATCCCCGGCTCGTCGGAAAAGCACATGCCGGGCGCCAGCGGCGTGGTCTCGCCCTGGACGAGGTTGATCGGCTCGTGCCCCTCCATTCCGATACCGTGCCCGGTTCGGTGCGACAGGCCGGGGAGCTTGTAGCCGGGGCCGTAGCCCCAGCTTTCGTAGGCGCGGCGGACCGCGTCGTCGACGCTACCAGCCGGCACTCCGACCTTTGCTGCGGCGAACGCGATCTGCTGGCCGCGATGCATTTGGTCCCACACTTTTCGCTGTTCGGGCGACGGGTCGGCGCCGAACACGAAGGTGCGCGAGATGTCCGACTGATAGCCGTGAACCGAGCAGCCGGAATCGAGCAGGACGATTTCGCCTTTCCCGACGTGCTGCGGCTTGCCGGTCCCGTGCGGATAGGCCGAGGCCTTGCCGAGCAGCACCAGCGCCCAGGGGTTATGCCCGCCAAGCGACGTGACTGCGCTCGCGAACAGCTTTTCGATATCGGCCGGAGTCATGCCCTCGCGGATCTGCGGATGGATTTGCCGGTAGGCGGCGACGGTGATGTCCGCGGCCGCCTTCATCAGCGCGATCTCGGCGGGCGACTTGATCATCCTCAAGCTTCGAACGACGGGGTTGGCGCTGACTGCGCGCACTCCCGGCAGCTGCTGCTGGAGCCGGTCGAGGATGAAATAACGGTTGGTTTCCTCGAATCCGACCGGCAGCCCGGCCACGCCGCGCTCCTTGAGGAAATCGGCGGCGAGCTTGAGCGGCTCCTCATTCTCCTGCCAGACCCGGACTTGCGCCGACACGTCGAGGCTTTCCTCGACCGACGGCTTCTCGAAGAAGGGCGTGACGATGATCGGCTCGCCCTTCGCGGGAATCACGGCGGCGGTCAGACGCTCCGACCGCCACCATTGCACGCCGGTGAAATAGTCGAGGCTCGCGCCCGGCTCGACGATCACCGCGCCGATTCCGCTACGATTCATCAGCGCGCGCGCCCTGGCCAGGCGTTGCAGCCGCTCTTGCGTGCCGATCGGCGGCGGCAGAGGGATCTTCGAGGATTCGGCAACCGGCGCGGCTGCAAGCCGGCTTAGCGGAAGCGCTGCTATCGCCGCTGCCGCACCCGCGGATTTGAGGACCATCCGACGCCCGATCGAAAACCGCACCATCGCCTCCTTGTTTTCGAGGGGCCTTGTTGCACGGCTGCCGATCCTGGGCCAGCAGGCGCGGCCTCCATGTTCGATTCGGAAACCAGCGACGGCGTGAAGCGGCCCGGAACCCGCGAGATGATCGCGATGCTCGCCGGTTTGATGGCGCTCAACGCCTTTGCGATCGACGTCATGATCCCGGCGCTTCCCGACATCGGCCGATCGCTCGGCGTCGCCGACTCCAATCAGCGGCAGCTGGTGGTGATCGCCTATATGGTCGGATTCGGCTCGACACAGCTCGTCTGGGGACCGCTTGCCGACCGCTTCGGCCGAAAGCCGGTGCTGGCCGCCGGAGTCGGGCTCTATACGGTCTTCGCGCTTCTGTGCGGGCTGGCGTGGAGCTTCGGGCTGCTGATCGCCGCCAGGGCGCTTCAGGGCGCCTCGGCGGCCGTTACCCGCGTGCTCGTCGTGACGATGGTCCGCGACCTGTTCGAGCGCGAGGCGATGGCGCGGGTCATGAGCCTCGTCTTCATGATCTTCATGGTGGTTCCGGTGCTTGCACCGCTGATCGGCCAGGGGATCCTGCTCTTTGCGCCGTGGGAGGCAATCTTCCTGGTGCTCGCCGCCTACGGCCTTGCGATGCTTGTCTGGTCGATGTTGCGGCTGCCCGAGACTCTCCGCTCCGAATATCGGCGGACGCTGGGCTGGCGCGACATCGGCGAGGCCTTCTGGACCGTCATCCGCGAGCCGCAGTCGCGCGGCTACACGCTCGCTCTAACCGGCGCGTTCGGAGTGCTGATCGCCTACATCGCGTCCATCCAGCAGATCGTGTTCGACGCCTTTGAATCGCCCGGCTCGATCGGGCCGGTGTTCGCTGCCATCGCCGCTCCGGTCGCTCTTGCCTCGTGGACCAACTCTCGGATCGTCAGCCGCTTTGGCACCCGCCGGGTCGGCCATTTGGCGGCCGTCGGCCTGGCGCTTGTCACCCTGCTCCACGCGGGGCTCGCATCGGCAGGTTTCGAGAGCCTGCCGATGTTCATCGTGCTGCAGGCGCTGACGCTGGTCTGCTTTTCCTTCACCGCGGCGAATCTCAGCACGCTTGCAATGGAGCATATGGGACCGGTCGCAGGCACAGCCTCATCGGTTCAGGGGACGATCGGAACGCTCGGAGCAGCGCTGATCGGCTATGCGATCGGCCAGTCGTTCGACGGAACAGTCGGTCCGTTCCTCTGGGGAATTGCGGCAAGCGCCGGTGCGGCTCTGGCCCTGGTGCTGGTCACCGAACCGGGACGGCTGTTCGCCGGCCCGGTGGTGCCACATATACCCGGCGAACGGGCGTCCCTGCCGCTGACCAAGCCCTAGGCGTCGGAATCGTCCTCGTTGTTGACGCCGACCATCAGCGCCTCGCCGACTTCCTCGGTCTTCCCGCGGATCGCATTTTCGATCCGTTTGGCGACTTCCGGATTTTCCTTGAGATATTGCTTGGCGTTCTCGCGTCCCTGGCCGATCCGCACCGAATCGTAGCTGAACCAGGCGCCGGACTTTTCGATCAGGCCGGCCTTGACGCCGAGGTCGAGCACTTCGCCGACCTTGGAGATGCCTTCGCCGTACATGATGTCGAACTCGACCTGCTTGAACGGGGGCGCGACTTTGTTCTTCACCACCTTCACCCGGGTCGAGTTGCCGACGATGTCGTCGCGGTCCTTGATCTGGCCGGTGCGGCGGATGTCGAGCCGGACCGATGCGTAGAATTTGAGCGCGTTGCCGCCAGTCGTCGTCTCGGGATTGCCGTACATCACCCCGATCTTCATCCGCAGCTGGTTGATGAAGATTACGGTGCAGCGCGAACGGCTGATCGATCCCGTCAGCTTGCGCAGCGACTGGCTCATCAGCCGCGCCTGAAGCCCGACATGACTGTCGCCCATTTCGCCCTCGATCTCGGCCCTCGGCACCAGCGCCGCGACCGAATCTATCACCAGCACATCGATGGCGTTCGACCGCACCAGAGTGTCGACGATCTCGAGCGCCTGCTCGCCGGTGTCGGGCTGCGAGACGATCAGCTCGTCGATGTCGACTCCAAGCTTCTTGGCGTAAGCGGGATCGAGCGCGTGTTCGGCATCCACGAAGGCCGCTGTCCCGCCGACTTTCTGGGCTTCGGCGATGGCGTGAAGCGCCAGGGTGGTCTTGCCCGAGCTTTCCGGACCATAGATCTCGATCACCCGGCCGCGCGGAAGCCCGCCGACCCCAAGCGCGATGTCGAGCCCGAGGCTTCCGGTCGAGACGGTGTCGATCTCAATTTTCTCGCGGCTGCCCAGCTTCATCGCCGAGCCCTTGCCGAACGCCCGGTCGATCTGCGCGAGCGCCGCTTCGAGCGCCTTTTGCCGGTCCATGCGTGGAGATTCCAATCCGCTTGCGATGACTTTCAAGTGCGCTGCCATGCCGTTCACCCCTTCGTCAATCGGCGTGATGCCGATTCTTCCCTACAATCGAGCGGCCGAGCTCCGCCCAGCGAAGCGCGCTGTGTACCGCTTTTGTTCCGTAAGAACAAGAGGTGAACATATTAATTCGTAGCGGCGTCTAGAGCCTCGCGCATTGCATGTTGGAAATCGGAGCGCGCGTAGATGTCGTTGTGTCCGGCACCGGCTATGGTGCGGTCGTAGGCGAGGTTCGGGACCTTCTCCCGAAGCGCCTGGGTACGCGCTGGCGCAATGATTTCGTCGCGCTCGGCCGCGACGATCGCCACCGGCACGTCGGTACCCTCGAGAAACTCAACGGCGTCCATTTCATTGCGGAACAGGAGGCCGACCGGGAGCCACGGATAGAGATCGCGTGCGACGGCCTTCATCGAGTCGAACGGGGTGACGAGGACTAGGCCGTCGACATCGCTTCGCTTCGCCAGGCTTGCTGCAACGGCGCTACCGATGCTGAAGCCGACCGCCAAGACCTTCTGCGGCTTGACCCGCCCGACTGCCGAATCGAGCACGAGCGGAGCGTCTTCCACCAGCGCCTGCGCAGACGGGCTGCCCGTCGAGGGCCGGTAACCGCGGTAGTGGAAAGCGGCGATGTGGGCCGTCGGGTAGAGCTCGTGCAGATAGGACGCGACGTTCTCGCCGTTCCACGCGTTGCCGCCGAAGCCGAGAACCAGGGTCCGGGGCCCGTCCGTCTGACCGGCCGGCGGGATGTGGACGCCGTGCAGCCGAACTCCGCCCGGACCCTCCAGGCTGATCCGTTCGGCCGAGACCGGGAGCGGATCGGGCGGTCCGACAGCATAAGTCGGAAACAGCATTTCATCCTGCGACCAGGCCATGGCGGCCACAAATGCAGCGAACAGGAAAAGAATCGCAAGGCCGGACTTGGCCCAGGCCGGCCAGCGTCTGCGACGCTCGCTTCGGTCAGTCAGACAGCGCCACTTCCAGCGCGGGGGTCACTCGATCGACCGTGAACGGCTTTTCGATCACCGGCACGTTCACGAACTCGGCCGGCGGCGGGTCGACATGGCCGCCGGTCGCAATCACGAAAGGGATCTGCTTCTCGCGCAGCTTCCGGGCGACCGGCCAGACGCTCTCGCCGCCGAGATTCACATCGAGGATGGCGACGTCAAAGCCCCCTTTCTCGACCTCGCCCAGAGCATCCTTGACGCAGTCGCAGGTCGCATGGACCCGATAGCCGAGCGTTTCGAGAAAGTCCTCGAGCATCATCGCGATCAGCGGCTCGTCCTCGACGACCAGGATGGAGCGTAACTCTGACATAAGCGGCTCTAATATCGTCCAGATTTCACGGGGCAATGTTTATTTGCCGCTGATCGCCCGACGGGCCGCTTCCGCAAGGTCCTGGATGGAGAACGGTTTTGGCAGAAATGCGACCTTGTCGAGGTCGATCGACTTCCTCAGCTGCTCCTCGGCATAGCTGGACATGAACAGGATCGGCAGGTCGGGCCTCGACTTGCGAGCTTCGCGGACCGTCGTCGGACCGTCCATTCCCGGCATCACGACATCGCTGATCATCAGCGCGATGTCGTCGCCGCGCTCGACGACCTCGAGCGCTTCCTCGCCGCTGCTGGCGGTAATCACCGTGTAGCCGTGGCGGGTGAGCGCACGCTCGGCGACGGTTCGGACCATCGGCTCGTCCTCGACCAGCAGGACGGTTCCGCTGCCCCAAAGCTCATGCTCCTTGGGCTTGCTGCCGCGCGGAGTCGTGCCGGCCTCCGATTCGACCCGGTGCACCGGCAGATAGATGACGAACCGGGCGCCCTCGTCGACTTTCGAATCGGCGAAGATGAAGCCGCCGGACTGCTTGACGATTCCGTACACGGTCGAAAGGCCGAGCCCGGTCCCCTTTCCGACCTCCTTGGTCGTGAAGAAGGGCTCGAAAATCTTGCCGAGGATGTTTGGCGGAATCCCGCCGCCGGTGTCGGTCACCGACAGCGCGCTATAGTCAGCGATCGGAAGGATATCGGAGCCGAGCTCGGCGACCTGGTCGGCTTCGACGCGATAGGTCTGGATCTGCAGGGTCCCGCCGCCCTTCGCGGCCATTGAGTCGCGCGCGTTCACGGCCAGGTTGATGATCACCTGCTCGAGCTGGCCCGGGTCGGCCCGGATTGGGCCGAGGTTGCGGCCGTGCTTGACGACGAGGTTCACGGTCTCGCCGAGCAGCCGCTTCAACAGGTGCGACACTTCAGCGACGACGTCGGTCAGCTGGAGCACCTGCGGGCGAAGGGTCTGCTGGCGCGAGAAGGCAAGCAATTGCCGGGTCAGGCCCGCCGCGCGGTTGGAGTTCGATTTGATCTGGTGGATGTCGTCGTAATCGCTGTCGCCCGGCGTGTGCCGCATTAGCATAAGGTCGCAATGGCCGATGATCGCGGTCAGGATGTTATTGAAGTCGTGCGCGACTCCGCCGGCAAGCTGGCCAACCGCCTGCATCTTCGTCGCCTGCGCAACCTGGCGCTTGAGCTTGGCTTCCTCGGTATTGTCCTTAAGCAGGAGCAGGACCGCAGCATCGCCGAGACCGCGAAGGCCGGCGATCGTAAGCGCAACCGGCTCCTTCGGATTGCCAGTGAGCCGGACCGCGATGTCGCCCGACATCGCCGGCCCGCGAGCGTTCCTTCGGACCGCGTCGGCGACAGCCGCCTTGTCTTCCTTGACGACGAGATCGCCTGGATAGACCGTGCGCTCGCTTTCGATCCCGGACGCCGCCCGGAATGAATCGTTCATCGTCAGAAAGCGGCCGTCGCGGTCGACCAGCGCAAGCCCGATGGGCAGGATGTCGAGCATCGCCTGCAGGTGCTGCGAGCTCGACAGCGGAAGGCTGTCCGGGCTGTCGAACAGGTAGAAATTGCCATAGTCTTCCGCTCCGGTCGTTTCGAGCGGGAGATGCACGGCGCGAAGCGGCCGCCCGAGCTCGCCTTCGGCGACGAGCCGGAACTGCCCCTCTTCGGCCGCTTCGACGACTTCGGTCAGCCGCAGCGATTCGTCACTCCCGCGCCCGATCAACGCGCGCGCTCCGAACAGCGAGTTCCACGACAGCAGCTTGCCTTCGGGATCGAAGAAAGCGCCGAGGACGCCGGCCCCGGCGAGCAGCTCGCCCGTCCTCCCTCGCAGCCGGTCGGCGGCGACCGCGACCGGGTCGGTCGGAGCGGGCGTTAAAAAGCGCCAGAGCAACAGGTCGCTGCGCGCTCCGGCTCGCTCGACTTCCAAGGCGAAAGCGCCGGCCTGGGTCGCAATTCCAGCCGCGCAGCCGCCGCCATCGCGCCAGGCGATGGTCCGGGCGGCGGCAAGCGACTGCGCCGATTCGTCGTCCGTCGGCAGCTTGTCGGGCCGACTTGCGTCGAACCGTTCGCGATAGGCTGAATTGGCTGCCAGGAGCGTGCCGTCGGAATCGGTCAGAGCGGCCGGATTGTCGGTCAGCGCAAGCATTGCGCCGACGAGCGAATAATCCGGCGCGGCGACGAGCTGATCAAGATCGGGCGCCGGCGCCGATGGCCGCCGAAGCAGCAGCACTGCTGGAAATGCAACAGCGCAGACGCCCAGGAACAGGAGAGCGGCGGTCGCGGCGCCGGCAATCCAAAGGAGCCCCGCACCGGTCAAAGCGGAAGCGACAGCGATGACTGGTACCAGCCACCGCGACGCGCCGTCGACCGGCCGGGAGTCCAGGAGCGGGAGCTCCTGCTGAAGCATCTAGGCTGTCGCCCTCCCTACCAAACGGGCACGCGTTGCGCCGGAGCAAGGTACATCTTCTGCCCCGGCTGGACGTCGAACGCGGTATACCACGGGTCGAGGTTGCGGACGACATAGGGGCGGAAGTGGCCCGGCGAGTGCGGTCCGGTGACCAGCTGCCGCTTCAGCGCCTCGTCGCGATACTTCGTCCGCCAGATCTGGGCATGACCAAGGAAGAATCGCTGATTGCCGGTAAGGCCCTCGATCACCGGAGCCTCCTGAGAGCCGAGGGAGAGCCGGTACGCGTCATAGGCAACAAGAAGGCCGGCAAGATCGGCGATATTCTCGCCCAACGCCAACCGGCCTTGAATGAACGCGCCCGGCAGCGGCTCATACAGGCTGTATTGATCGGCAAGCTGAGTGGCATAGGCTTCAAACGCCTTTACGTCGGCGGGAGTCCACCAGTCGGTGAGCCGCCCGCTCGCATCGTACTTGCGGCCCTGGTCGTCAAAATGGTGGCTGATTTCGTGGCCGATCACCGCCCCGATCCCGCCATAGTTCAACGCATCATCCGCGTTGGGATCGAAGAACGGCGGCTGCAGGATGGCAGCCGGGAAGACGATCTCGTTCATCGTCGGATTTGCGTAAGCGTTGACCGTCATCGGGGTCATGAACCACTCGTCGCGATCGACCGGCTTGCCGAGCTTGTCGAGGTTGCGCCGGTATTCGAATGCGACTGCGCGCTCGACATTGCCGTAGGCGTCGCCCGGCTCGAACGTCAGCGCCGAATAGTCGATCCACTTGTCCGGATAGCCGATCTTGGGCCGGAAGCTGGCGAGCTTCGCCCGGGCCCTCGCCTTCGTCTCCGGCGTCATCCACGGCAGGTTTGCGAGCCGCGTGTCCATCGCGGCGATGAGGTTGCGGACGAGCCGGTCGGACTCGGCCTTGGTCTCGGGCGGGAAATGCTTGGCGACGTAGAGCTCGCCGACGGCCTCGCCGATGCCGGCGTTGACGGCGTTCACGCCGCGCTTCCAGCGCGGTTCCAGCTCGGGAGTGCCTGAGAGGATTCGGCCATTGAAGTCGAATTGCTCTTCGGTGAACGCCTTCGGGAGCACTCCGGCCGCATCGCGCGCGGTGTGAAGCACCGCCCAGTCCTTGAGTGTCTGGAGCGACGTCGAGGCGATCGCCTTCGCCATTCCCGCGAAGGCGCTCGGCTGTGAAATGATGAACTCCTGCTGCGCTCCGAGGCCGGCGGCAGTCAGGTAGGTGTCCCAGTCGAAGCCCGGCGCCTTGCTCGCGAAGTCCGAAGCCGTCCATTTGTTATAGGTCTTGTCGTCGTCGCGGCTCTCGACACGGGTCCAGTGAACCTGCGCGAACTTCTTCTCGAGGTCGAAGATGTTGCGGGCCTTCCGGGACGCCTGCCCGGCAGGTACGCCGGCAAGAATCAGCATGTTCGCCACATGCGTCAGATATTTCGTCCGGGCGTCGACCAACTTGGGATCGTCGGACAAATAATAGTCGCGGTCGGGCATCCCCAGGCCGGATTGGTTGAAGATCGGAATGTAGCGGTCCGGCGCCTTGGCGTCCTGGTTGATGTAGAAAGGGAACAGCGAGGGGCCGAAGCCGTCGAGCGATTCGCCGAGCGCGCGCGCGAAATCGGCCTTGTCGGCGGCATCGCGAAAGGGCGCGAGATCCTCGACCAATGGCGCCGCGCCGCGAGCTTCGATCGCCGCCTCGTCCATGAACGCATTATAAAAATCGCCGACCTTCCGGGCATTGGTTCCCACCGGCGCTTGAGCGCGGGCAGCCTCCTCTATGATTACGCGCGTACGCTCGCGGGACAGCTCGTCGAGCCGGTTGAACATGCCGTAGGAGGCTCGGTCGGAGGGGATTTCGAGCGTGCGAAGATAGGTGCCGTTCGCGAACTGAACCCAGTCTTCCCCGGGCGCGGTTGAGCGATCCATTCCCGCCGTGTCGAACCCGAAGGTGCCGATCTCCGGCTTCGCATCGGGCGCAACCGGCGCCGGCGCGGCCTCGGCAGCCTGGGCGGGTGGCGGCGGAATCTCGGCGGTCCGAGTCGCGCAGGCCGAAAGAATCGTTCCGGCGGCAAGGATTACAAACAAAGAACGCATGCTGACCTGTCTCCCCTGAAGGTTCGCCTCCTATGGAGCTCCCAACGAAAGGCGTCAAAGCCGCTCGCCGAACCCACGCGACGGAATGCAGAAGCCCGAAGGGCGGTTCAGGCGCGCCTGAGCAACCGCTGCTGCTCACGCTTCCAGTCGCGTTCCTTCACCGTCTGGCGCTTGTCGTGCGTCTTCTTGCCGCGGGCGAGCGCAAGCTCGACCTTGGCCCGGCCGCGACCGTTGAAATAGATCGACAGCGGCACCAGCGTCAGCCCCTGACGGTTCACCGCGCCATGCAGCTTGTCGATCTGGCGCTTGCTGAGCAGCAGCTTGCGCTTGCGCCGGGGCTCGTGATTCTGCCGGTTTCCGTGGCTGTACTCGGGGATGTGGCTGTTGATCAGCCAGACCTCGTCGTCCTCGACCGCCGCATAGCTTTCGGCGATCGAGCCTTCGCCGTGACGGAGCGCCTTCACCTCGGTTCCGGCGAGCGCGATTCCCGCCTCGAACTTGTCCTCGATGAAATAATCGTACCGGGCGCGCCGGTTCTCGGCGACGACCTTCTGCTTGTCGAACGGAGGGGGGATCGGCTTGGGCATAGGACCGTCAGATCAGCCCTGCGTGCTCGAGCGCCGCGTCGATCGCGCGCTTTGACGCATCGGACGCTTCCACGAGCGGAAGCCGGAGCTCGGTCGGGAAGCCGGGGCGCACCCGCGACAGCGCATATTTGGCCGGCGCGGGCGAGGAGTCGGTGAACAAAGCCGCGTGCAGCGGGTAGAGTCGGTCCTGGAGCTGCACCGCCTCGTCCCAGCGGCCCTCGCGCATCGCCTGCTGGAAATCCGAGCACAGCTTCGGAGCGACATTCGCGGTCACCGAGATGCACCCAACCCCGCCCATCGCGTTGAAGCCAAGCGCCATGTCGTCATTGCCGCTGAGCTGGCAGAAATCGGCCCCGCAGGCTAGCCGCTGGGCGCTCACCCGACCAAGGTCGCCGGTCGCGTCCTTGACTGCGACGATCGTCGGCAGCCTGGCGATCTCGGCGAGGGTTTCCACCGAAATGTCGGCGACCGTGCGCGAGGGCACGTTGTAGACGACGATCGGCAGGTCGCTCGCGCCGGCGATCGCGCGGAAATGGGCGGCAAGCCCGGCCTGGCTCGGCTTGTTGTAATAAGGAACGACCGCAAGCGCCGCATCGGCGCCGATCTCCCTGGCCGCCTTCACCCGCTCGATGGAGGCTGCGGTCGAATAGGTGCCGCAGCCGGCGATCACCGGGACGCGGCCGTTGGCGACCTCGACCGCGATCTCGATGACCCGCCGGTGGTCCTGGGCGCTCAGGGTCGCGACTTCGCCGGTCGTGCCGCACGGGACCAGCGCGTTCGAGCCCTGCTCGATCTGCCATTCGACCAGCTCGCGGAACGTGTCCTCGGCGACGCTTCCGCCGGCAAACGGGGTCACCAGCGCCGGTATCGAACCGAAAAACATGTCATTTTTCCTTCACTTGGGCGCGTTCGGGTGGTTAAAGTCGAGTTCTGTTCAGCGACTGATAAGGAGGCGGGCAACATAATGTCCAGCATGGGTAGAGCGGCATTTCTCATTCCAATCCTGCTGGTGACTTCGGCTTCGGCGTCGGCGCAGACTCCTTCCTGGGTCCTGGCCCAGACTCCTGCGATCATCCTGACCCAGGCGGCAGCTGCGGCGGCGGCGGCAACCGACAACATCGGCAATTCCATCAACGATTGGCGAAGGCTTCGTCAGGGCGGCAATCTGAGCTTTGCTCACTACGCGCGGTTCCTGAACTATAATCACGACTGGCCGGGCGAGGCGGCAATGCGCCGGAACGCCGAGCGGGCGATGCGCCCGGGCGAGAATACGGCAGCGATCCTCGCTTTCTACCGCACCGAAAAGCCGATGAGCGGCAACGGCTGGGCGCGCTATTCGGACGCCCTGAGCGCCAGCGGCCGTAATGCCGAGGCAATCGCCGCCGCCAAGGAGGCCTGGGCTTCGGACGACCTGAGCCCGACCGACGGGGCCAGCCTGCTTGCCCGCTTCGGCGGCTATCTGACTCCGCAGGACCATAATCGCCGGGTCGATGCGCTCCTGTTCGACAAGAACGCCTCCGCCGCCGCTCCGCTTCTGCCCTGGACGAGCGCCGAGCGCCGGGCCGCATTCGCCGCGCGGATCGCGATGCAAAGCCGGGCACCGGACGCCGAAGCCCGCTTCCGGGCCGCCGCGCATCGTATCTCCGCCGACGCCGGCTTGCTGATGGACCGGCTGCGCTACCTTCGCGACGGCGGCAACGAAAATCTGGCGCGCTCGCTGGCCGCCCAGCCGCACCAGTTCACCGAGCGGCCGGCGGACCCCGACCGCTGGTACGAGATGCTCCTCCTCCTGGCCGGCGGCGCTGCCCAGGATCGCCAGTACACCTACGCCTACAATATCGCCCGGCAGCTCGACGATGCGTTTCCCGCCGGCACCGACATCGCCAAGCAATCCTATGGCGTGCGCGACAAGTACACGAGCCTCGCCTGGCTCGCCGGCGGCGCCGCGCTCGACAGGCTGAACAATCCGACCAATGCGATCGCAATGTTCGACCGCTACGCACGCGGCGGCCAGTCGCTGCAGGTTGCAAGCAAGGGCTATTACTGGGCCGGCAGGGCAGCGCTCGCGGCCCGTCAGCCGGCAATGGCGAACAGCTATTGGCAGCGCGCGGCGATGTCTCCGGAGCTGTTCTACGGCCAGCTGGCGCTCGAGCGGCTGGGCCGCTCGGTTCCGGCCCCGGGCAACACTCCGCAGGTCGCGGCGAACGACCCGAACCGGACCGCCTTCGCGCAGAACCGCCTGGTCCGCGCCGCTCGCCAGATGATGTACAGCGGCAATGCGAACGAGCAGGTGATGTTCATCCGGGCGCTTTCGGAATCGCTCGACACGCCGGTCCACCGGTCATTGGCAGTGGAGCTGTCGAGGCAGCTCGGGCGTCAGGACCTCGCCGTCTGGATCGGGCGCTCCGCGCGCAACAGCGGCTCGGCTTTCTACGTCCGCGATGTTTTCCCGACGCTTCGCCACACTCCGCGCACGTCCCTCTCGCTGGCCAATGCGATCACCCGCCAGGAAAGCTCGTTCGACGTCAATGCGGTCAGCCACGCAGGCGCCCGCGGGTTGATGCAGCTGATGCCGGGAACCGCCCGCGAGCAGGCCGGCAAGCTCGGAATCGCGTACAGCCAAAGCCGAATCCACGATCCGCAGATCAACGTGATGCTCGGCTCCGCTTACTTCCAGCGAATGCTCAACACCTGGAACGGCAGCGTGCCACTGGCGGTCGCGAGCTACAACGCAGGGCCGGGCAACGTGCGCAAGTGGGTCAGGGCCAACGGCGATCCACGCACCAACCAGGTCGACGTGATCGGCTGGATCGAGGCGATCCCGTTCATGGAGACCAGGGGCTACGTCCAGCGAGTAATCGAAAACAGCGTCGTCTACGACAGCCTCAATCCGCAGCCGGCAAGCCGGACTAGCCTCCACGTGTCGCGTTATTTGGGCAAGTCGTACCCCGGTTGATGGCCCCGGCTGATGGCTGACGCGCGGCCGCGCTTCCTCGCTGCAGAAGGCCTTCGGCGCCTCCGCCCAGAATATGACGAGCTGTTCGGCGTCGAACGGCCAAAGCTGGTCGAGACCGTGTCCTGGGCCGCAGCGCTCGGCGACCGCTCGGAAAATGCCGATTACATCTACGGCAAGCGCCGGCTTCGCGAGATTGATCGAAGGCTGGCGCACCTCGCCCGGATCATGACAGCGGCCAAGGTCGTCGACCCGGCGGCGCAGAAGGCGCGCGGCGAGGTCCGCTTCGGAGCCACGGTCGAGCTCGCCGACGAGGACGACAACCGCCGGACGCTGACGATCGTCGGCGACGACGAGTCCGATGCGTCTGTGGGGCGAATCGGCTGGAGCGCTCCGCTGGCGCGCGCATTTATCGGCGCCAGAGTCGGCGACGAACGCACCGTCCGCCTTCCGGCCGGCGAGAAGAGCTACGAGATCCTCAGTATCCGCTATCCGGAGTAGCTCAAAGCCAACGTGGCGCTAGACTCCCGCCGCCAGCAGGCGCAGAAGTCGATCAGATCAGGCTCCTCCGTCGTGTTTAGGAGAATGGAGACATGCCGCAGTACGTGATCGAACGTGAAATGCCGGGCGTCGGACAGCTCGGGACGGCCGATCTCAAGTCAGCGTCGCAGACTTCCTGCTCGGTGCTGCGTGACCTTGGCCCGGCCATCCAGTGGGTTCACTCCTATGTGACCGACAACAAAATTTACTGCATCTACCGCGCTCCGAACGAGGACCTCATACGGGAACATGCTCAGCGCGGCGGTTTCCCAGCGAACAAAATATCTCAGGTGCGCAGCACGATCGACCCGACGACCGCCGAATAAGTTCGGCCGTTGGCGGCTGCGGCTTTATAGCTTCAAGACTCTCCGCCAGAGTCCTGATATTTAGGCGGGAACAAGTGTATGGCGGAGGTCTTCGTCTCCTACGCTCGGCTTGACGAGCCGCAAGCGACGCACGTGGCCGAAGTGCTACGTGCCGAAGGTTATCCCGTGTGGCGCGACGACGAGCTGCCGGCGCATCGAACCTATGCCGATGTGATCGAGGAGCGGCTGACGTCCGCCGAGGCCGTTGTTGTCCTGTGGTCAGCCGAGGCGGCGAAGTCGCAATGGGTCCGGGCGGAAGCCGATGCTGCCAGGGCAAGGGGCACGTTGGTCCAGGCCACTCTCGACGGCAGCATTCCTCCGCTGCCCTTCAATCAGATCCAATGTGCGGACCTCAACGGATGGAGCGGCGATACGAGCGCCCCCGGCTGGCGCAAGCTCGCGGCGAGCGTTCGGGCGCTCGCCGATCCACCCCTAGAAAAACACGACAAAACCGCTCCTCGGTCGCGACGGCGAGTCTCCGTCTGTGTGTTGCCGTTCGCTAACATGAGCGGCGATGCCGACCAGGAATATTTCAGCGACGGGATCAGCGAGGACATCACAACCGATCTCTCGAAAGTTTCCGCTCTCGGAGTCATCGCTCGGAACACGGCTTTCACCCTCAAGGGCCAATCGGTGAACGTGTGCGAGGCGGCCCGCAAGTTTGGCGTCAGCCACGTGCTCGAAGGCAGTGTCCGAAAAGCTGGTGGGCGCGTCCGGATTAATGCGCAGCTGATCGACGGCGCGACCGGCGACCATCTCTGGGCCGAACGTTACGACCGCGACCTTGAAGACATTTTCGCAATCCAGGACGAGATTTCGAAAGCGATCGTCAGCGCGCTCAAGCTCAAGCTTCTCCCGGAAGAAAAGAAGGCGATCGAAAAGCGCGGGACAACGAGCGCCGAGGCGTACAAATTCTACCTGCTGGCGCGGCAATATTGGGTCACCGGCAATCACGGCGACCCCCGCCGCGAGGAACGGGTGATGCGAATCTGCGGTCGGGCGGTCGAGCTCGACCCTTATTATGCCGACGCGTGGGCACTTCTCGCGATCGCGCAATCCAACCTTCGCTATGACTTCGGATGCGACGTGGATGACGGATTCGCCGCCGCTCATACTGCCCTCGCGATCGACCCGACGATCGGCGAGGCGCATTTGGCGATGGCTCGGCGACTCGAACAAAAGCGGCGCGTCGACGAGGCGGACGCCGAAATCGAAAAGGCCCTCCGGCTCGCCCCCGACTCGTGGGAAGTGAACAAGGAAGCCGGGCGGATGGCGGTCCATAGGAGAGACGTTGCCAAGGCTGTCACGCATTACGAAAAAGCCGTCGAGGTGATGGAGTCGGACTTCCACGCCTGGGCTTTGCTCGCGACCTGCTACCAGGCGCAGGGCGATAAAGAGAAACTCCGACACGCGGCGAAGATGATGGTGTCCGAAGCGGAAAAAGCGCTCGAGCACGACCCGAGCAACGGCACCGCGCTCGGGATCATCGCCGGCGGCCACGCTATTCTGGGGGAGAAGGAGCGTGCGCGAGAATGGATCGAGCGTGCGATGCTGATCGATCCTGACAATCTCAACATGCGCTACAATTTCGCCTGTGTGCTCGTCGCGCACCTCGGCGACAACGCTGGTGCGCTCAGCCTGCTCGAGCGAACCTTCGCCGTTGCCGAGGAGAGCCTGGTCAGGGCGGCCGACACCGATCCCGACCTCGATCTGCTTCGCGACGATCCTAGATTTCAGGACCTGCTAGCGCGGGCGAAGAAGCGGCTCGACGTTCAGAATAAGGGCAGTTCGGCGAACATTACCATCAGTGCGGCGCCGGCCCAGCCTGCGTCCTGACTGCGTTCGGCGCTAGGGTATGGACGCGATGTCCGGCTGCACAAAGTTGCGGCGCGCCTCGACCGAGAACAGCCGCTCGGGCGAGTAGAAGCGAAGCGGCCACTCGCGCGCGCCCATCGGCGACAGCAGGAGCGCGTTGACCAGCTCGTGTAGCGGCTCGCTGGTGTCGGCTTCGGCAAGGAACAGCCGCACGCCGCGCAGAAAGACCCGGGTGATCGTCTCGTGATAGCCTTCGCTGTCCGAATTCACTCCCCCGACGCTCTCATTGTAGCGGCGGATGATTCCGGGGAGCTCCTCGTCCAAGTCGATGTCGGGGCGCCGAAGCAGCAAATAGATGGTGGCGGCGAGATGCGCCTCGTGGGTCCATTCCGGCCGCGGCAGGGTGCGCGCGACCAGACCTTCGCCGATGCGCTCGATGTCGGCGGCGGAGTGGAACAGGCGGGGTGAAAACTCGGTCATCCAATCGGGTCCTTGAAGGCCCGATCGGCGACCGGGCTAAGCGGGCGTGGTCTGCGACTGCTGGTGGGCCTGGGCCTGGCGTTGCGACACCTTCAGCGCCGCTTGCCTGACGCCCTCGTCGACGTCGTCCGCGAATTGCGCGAAATTCTCGACGAACAAATCGACCAGCTTCACTGCGGTGCGGTCGTATTCGTCCGGGTCGGCCCACGTACTGCGCGGGTCGAGGATATTGTCGTCGACGCCTGGCACGCTGACCGGCACGTCGAAGCCGAAGTTCGGATCCTTGCGAAACCGGGCACTTTTGAGGCTTCCGTCGAGCGCCGCGTTCAACAATGCACGCGTGGCCTGGATCGGCATTCGCTTGCCGACCCCGTATTTGCCGCCGGTCCAACCGGTGTTGACCAGCCAGCAATCCACCTGCCCCTTTGCAATCCTCTCCTTGAGAAGATTGCCGTAGACCGACGGGTGGCGCGGCAGGAACGGCGCACCAAAGCAGGGCGAGAAGGTCGCTTCGGGTTCGGTGACACCGATCTCGGTCCCGGCCACCTTGGCGGTATAGCCGGACAGGAAGTGGTACATCGCCTGGTCCGGAGTGAGCCTGGCGATGGGCGGAAGGACTCCGAACGCATCGGCGGTGAGCATCACCACATTCTTCGGCACCGGCCCCATATTCTCTTCCGAGCTATTGGGAATGTAATCGATCGGATAGGCGCCGCGGCTGTTCTCGGCGAGACTCGAATCGTCGAGGTCGAGCTCGCGGGTTACCGGATCGATGACGACATTCTCGAGCACCGTTCCGAAGCGCTTCGTCGTCTCGTAGATTTCCGGCTCGGCCTCGGCCGACAGTCGAATCATCTTGGCGTAACAGCCGCCCTCGAAATTGAAGACCGCAGTGTCCGACCAGCCGTGCTCGTCGTCGCCGATGAGCGTGCGGTTCGGGTCGGCCGAAAGGGTCGTCTTGCCGGTGCCGGAAAGGCCGAAAAAGATGGCGGTGTCGCCGGCCTCTCCGATATTCGCCGAGCAGTGCATCGGCATGATCCCCTCCGCCGGAAGCAGGAAGTTGAGCAGGCCGAACACCGACTTCTTCATCTCGCCGGCGTAGGCCGTGCCGCCGATCAGGATCAGCTTTTTGGTGAAATTGACCGCGATGACGGTCTCGGTCCGGCAGCCGTGGCGTTCGGGGTCGGCGCTGAAGCTCGGCAGGTCGATGATCGTGAACTCGGGGACGAAGTCAGCGAGCTCGTCGGCCTCCGGGCGGATCAGCATCGTGCGGATGAACAGGCTGTGCCAGGCAAGCGCGTTGATGACCCGGACGCGCACCCGGTGCTCGGGCTGTGAACCGCCGTACAGGTCCTGTACGAACAAGGTCTCCTGCTCGCCGAGCGCGACGAGAAAGTCCTCGTGAAGCCGGTCGAAGGCCGCCGGATCCATCGGCTTGTTGCCGTCGTTCCACCAGATGGCGCTCTCGGTCAGTTCGTCACGCACGGTGAACTTGTCCTTGGCGCTTCGGCCGGTGTGCCTTCCGGTCTCGACGACCAGTGGCCCGTCCTTGGCGAGCAAGCCCTCCTCGCGCCGGACGGCGAACTCGACCAGCGGAGCGGTCGTCAGGTTCCAGTGAAGCTCCGCTGGAGTGACAATGCCCTGCGCTTCAAGTCCATGTCTCGCCACCCTATCGGCCACGCGCTTCCCTTCCAGACATACACTGAGCGGCGGCGACCCTTCGGCAGCCGCCGCATCAATTTATAAAGCGCCTATAACCCCGAAAAAGTTGCGTGGTCAAAACGACGCCCCGGCTTGTCTCGCCAAGAGACGGCGCGTAAGTCCGGGCGCGGACCGTCTGAATGAGCCACGTGATCGCGCTGGTCGATGATGACCGCAATATCCTGACCTCGGTGTCAATCGCCCTTCAGTCAGAGGGATTCATCACCCGCGTCTACAGCGACGGAGCGACGGCTCTGAAGGCGTTCGCGGACAATCCGGCCGACCTTGGAGTGTTCGACATCAAGATGCCGCACATGGACGGTATGGAGCTGCTTCGGCGGCTTCGCGAATTCAGCCCGATGCCGGTGATCTTCCTGACCTCCAAGGACGACGAAATCGACGAGGCGCTCGGCCTTGCGATGGGTGCGGACGATTATATCTCCAAGCCGTTCTCGCAGCGGCTCCTGCTCGCCCGGATCCGCGCCATCCTGCGCCGGCAGGAGCTCGCCAGGAGCGACGCCGGCTCTCCCGAATCCGATTCAGCGGCCGAGCCGGAGCTGATCGTCCGCGGGCGGCTGACGATGGACCCCGCTCGCCACAAGGTGAAATGGGGCGGGAAGGACGTGACCCTGACGGTCACTGAATTTCTGATCCTCCAGGCGCTGGCGCAGCGGCCCGGTGTGGTAAAGACCCGCAACCAGCTACTCGATGTGGCTTACCAGGAGGATGTCTACGTCGACGATCGCACCATCGACAGCCACATCAAGCGAATCCGCCGCAAGTTCCGGGCAATCGACCCCGACTTCGACGCAATCGAGACGCTCTATGGCGTCGGTTATCGCTTCGAAGAGCAATAGGCGCCGGCGGCGCTCGCCGCGGCCGTGGACCGCCCGGTGGACGCTCACCTGGCGGATCCTCGCCGTCAACATCTTTGCGGTCCTGATCCTCGCGCTTGGGGTGATCTACCTCGACGCGTTCCGAAACAAGCTCAGCGAAGAACGAATCGACCGTTTCGAGCGGGAGGCGGAGATCAGCGCGATAACCGCCGGCTCGGTCCCGCCCGAGCAGCGCGCGCAGACGATTGCCGCCATCGGCCAGGCAACCGGAAGCCGGGTCCGTCTCTACGATGCCCAGGGAAGGCTCGGAGCCGACAGCTGGGCGCTGACCGGCCCCACTTACCGGCTCCGCGATCCCCAGCAGGAAAGCTGGGCGAAGGATGCGGCGCGGGCGCTCGACCGCGGTTTCAACGCCCTCGTAGGAGCCGAATACCCTCCCGACTTCGTCGAGCCGGCGAGCGACACGCTAGCGGCTTGGCCGGAAGCCGAGCAAGCGCGACGGGCAAAGGAGACGACGAGCATGCTGCGGACTGCACCGGACCTGACTCCGGTTCTGTCGGCCGCAGCGCCGGTCGCCGGCGGCGCCCTTCTCGTCACCTCGAACGAGCGAAGCCTGGTCCGTGCGATGCGAAGTCAGCGAGCGGCGCTTGGAATCGCGATGGCGGCCGCGATTATCGTCTCGGTGCTCCTGTCGCTGTTCCTCGCCCGGACAATCGTCCGGCCCCTCCGGCGGATCGCGCTTGCAGCGCACCGGGTCCGCCTAGGCCGGTCGCGCGAGGTGCGCGTGCCGCGCCTGCCGTCGCGCCAGGACGAGATCGGCCTGCTCGCGCGATCGGTCGCCGACATGAGCCAGTCGCTTCGGCAGCGGATCGACAATATCGAGGCGTTCGCCGCCGACGTCACTCACGAGCTCAAGAACCCGCTGGCGTCGCTGCGCTCGGCAATCGACGGGCTCGACAGCGTCAAGGACAAGAAGCTTCGCGCCAGGCTCACTCAGGTAGCCCGCGAGGATGTGGTCCGGCTCGACCGGCTGATCAACGACATCAGTGAGGCTGCCCGGACCGATGCCGAGCTCGCCCGCTCCAGCTTCGAGCCCGTCGACCTCGGGCCGCTGATCGAGCAGCTCGCCGCCAGCTGGGAGGCGAGACGCGACCGTGGAGATGCACGGATTGCCTTTGCCCGGCCGAGGAAGGAAAGCGCCGTCGTAATGGGCGATCCAGGCCGCCTTGCCCGGGCGATCGACAATGTGATCGACAATGCGGTGAGCTTCTCGCCGCCGGGCGGACTTGTTGAAATCGCCGCCTCGCATGTCGGCGACAAAGTCCTTATCCGGATCGACGACGAAGGCCCCGGAGTGCCGCCCGAGGCCCGTGAAGCGATCTTTAACCGCTTCCACTCGATACGGCCCGAGTCCGAGGACTTTGGCCGGCATTCGGGATTGGGGCTCGCCATCTCCACGGCTATTGTCGACGGTCACGACGGGGAGATCAGCGTCTATGACCGCGACGATGCGCCGTCGGGTGCCCGCTTCATCATCTCCCTTCCGGCGGTAGAGCTGCCGTGAACGCTCCTCGTTCGCTCTCCGGAGAAAATGTCCATGCAAGCACCGTCGCGATCGGCGGGCGTGCGGTTCTCATCACCGGCCCGTCGGGGTCGGGAAAGTCTGATCTCGCGCTGCGCCTTCTCGACCGTGGCTTCACCCTCGTAAGCGACGACCAGACGATCGTTCGCCGCGACGGGGAGCGGTTGCTGGCCTCGGCCCCGCCGCAGATTGCCGGAAAGCTCGAGATTCGCGGAATCGGGATCGTGGAGATGGAGGCCGAGAGCGATGTCCCGGTCGCACTGCTCGTCGAGCTCACCAGCGACATCCAGCGCCTTCCCGACGACAGCCGCGAGCGGCCGGTCCTCGGAGTGACTCTGCCGCTGATCAGCATCAACGCGATGACCGCCTCGGCGCCGTCGATCGTCGCTTTGGCGCTCGACCGGCAGGGATTGCCCGCACAGTGAGCGCGGAGCCGCGCAAGCCGCGGCTGCTGCTCGTCACCGGACTGTCCGGGGCGGGCAAATCGACGGTTCTCGATGCGCTCGAGGACCTGGGCTGGGACACGGTCGACAATTTGCCGTCCGACCTGCTCACCGACTTCGTCCACGGAGGCAACCAGTGCCGGACGAAGCCGGTTGCGATCGGGATGGACGTCCGGAGCCGCGGCTTCGAGCCCGAGAGCCTGCCTGACCTCATCGGCTCGATCGAAGGGGTGGAGCCGCACATCCTGTTTCTCGACTGCTCCGACGGCGAGCTGATGCGCCGGTTCGACAAGACCCGGAGGCGCCATCCCCTGGCGCTCGACCGGCCGGCCGAGGACGGGATCGCCCGCGAGCGCAGGCTCGTCGCTTCGCTCCGAAGCGCCGCCGACGCCGTCCTCGACACGACCGACCTGAGGCCCGTCGAGCTGCGCGAGGAGCTCCGCCGAAGGTTCGGCACCGAAAGCGAACCGGTCCTGACCCTGGTTTCGTTCGGCTTCGGCAACGGCATCTCGAGGACCGCCGATCTGGTGTTCGACATGCGATTCCTCGCCAACCCGTACTGGGTCGACGAGCTTCGGCCACTCACCGGCGCCGACCGGCCGGTCAGGGACTATGTCGCCAGGGATCCGGCCTGGGTGGACTCGATGGAACGCATCGAAGCGCTTCTCACGGCATGGATTCCCCGCTACTGGGCCGCGGGCAAAACCTATTTGACCATCGCGTTCGGCTGCACCGGGGGGCGCCATCGTTCGGTCACCGCGGCAGTGGAGATGGCGGAAAGGTTGCGAGCGGCGGGGTTCACTCCCAACATCCGGCACCGCGACCTGGCTTCGGCGCCGAACGACAGGATCGAAGACAGGGCCGGGCGCACAACTGGCACCGAGAGTGGAAGCGAGCTGAACGAATGATTGGACTGGTGCTGGTTACCCACGGCCGTCTTGCGGCCGAGTTCATTACCGCGATGGAGCATGTGGTCGGGCCGCAGGAGGCGATCGAAGCCGTCTGCATCGGCTCCGACGACGACATGGAGGAGCGCCGCAAAGACATCGCCAAGGCAATCAAGACGGTCGAAAGCGGCAAGGGCGTGATCATCCTCACCGATCTGTTTGGGGGAACCCCGTCAAACCTGGCGATCAGCCTGATGAAGTCCGAAAATGTCGAGGTGATCGCCGGAGTCAATTTGCCGATGCTGATCCGGCTCGAAGGCGCCCGCAAGGTGATGGGAGTCCACGCCGCGGTCGCCGCAGCGCGCGAGGCGGGCCGCAAATATATCTCGGTCGCTTCCGAAGTCCTCGGGGAAGCCGCCGCTTGAGGTCAGCGAGCCGTGAGGTGCGGATCGTCAACCGCCGCGGCCTGCACGCCCGGGCGAGCGCGCAATTCGTCAATCTGGCCAGCGAATTGCCCTCGAAGGTCGAAGTCGAGAAGGACTCCAACCGGGTCTGCGGGACATCGATCATGGGGCTGATGATGCTCGGCGCGGCGATGGGCGACTGCATCACCATCCACGTCGAAGGCGACGGCGCCGACGAGGCGCTCGAAAAGCTCGTCCGGCTGGTCGAGAGCGGCTTTGGGGAGGAAGGAACGTGATCCCGTCATTGCGAGCGTAGCGAAGCAATCCAGCCGCATTGCCGTGGATTGCTTCGTCACGACGTTCCTCGCAATGACGTTCTAATGCCCCGCCAGGTCACCGCCTTCTCCAACTCCACCGTCAAGCGGATGCGCTCGCTTCGCGACAAGAAGGCGCGCCGGGCCGAGCGCATGTTCCTCGCCGAGGGACTGAGGATCATCGCCGAGGCCCGCGACAGCAATCGCCTCCCCGAGATCATCGCTTTCTCGGCCGAGGGCGCGAAGCACCCGCTCGCCGCCGATATCATCGCCGCGACCGAGGCAGCCGGCGGCGAGGCAATCGAGACGACTCCCGAAATCCTCTCCAAGATGAGCGGCAAGGACAATCCGCAGATGCTTCTCGGCGCCTATAAGCAGCCGGAGACGTCGCTGGATCGGATCGACCGCTCGGCCGCTCCGGTATGGATCGCCGCACAGGCGCTTCGCGACCCGGGCAATATCGGAACCATCCTTCGCACGGGCGATGCGGCCGGCGCCGGCGGGCTGATCCTGATCGACGACTGCGCCGATCCCTTCTCGGTCGAGGCGGTGCGTGCGTCGATGGGCGCAGTTTTTACCCAGGCGGTCGCAACCGCCGGCTGGGGAGACTTCCTCGCCTGGCTCCGCTCCGGAGAGGGACAGCTCGTCGGCACCAGCCTGAAGGCGACCCGCGACTATCTTGACGGCGAATACGAGAAGCCCTGCTTCCTTCTTATCGGCAACGAGCAGCAGGGCCTTCCCGAGGCGTGCGAGGACGAATGCGACCTGCTGGTGAAGATCCCGATGGCCGGCCGCGCCGACAGCCTCAATGCGGGGGTCGCAGCCGCTGTCATGGCCTTCGCGGTGAAGGCGAGCTGGCGCTGACGGGAACCGCAAGGGGCTAGCGGCTTTGTCGCTCCATGCGCATGCGCCTTACCTTGCTCGTCGCTCCCGCTTTCCTCGCCGGCTGCCTGTCGCATCCGCCGCCCCCGCCAGCGCCCTATCACGCGGTCGGCAAGGACAAGCAGTGGAACCTGATTATCGACGACAAGGATTTGACCTTTATCGCCGCCGGAAAGCAGCCGATCCGCGAGCCCAGGCCGCAGGTGATCGGCGGCGTCGCCGGCGAAATCTACCAGGCCGGGCGAATTAACGTGAACATCGTCCACGGCCATTGTGCCATCGGCGACCGAACCTTTCCCGACCGCGTGCAGGTCTATGTCGACGGAGTGCAGCATGAAGGCTGCGGTGGGCTTTAGGGTCGCTGTCGCGGCCGCGGCGGCGCTGTGCGGCGGCTGCACAGCCATAAACCTGGCGCCCGATACGCTCGAAGGGACCAGCTGGCGGATCGCGGCGGTAAACGGCCAGCCGACGCCGGCGGCCGGAGACTATTCGATGCGCTTCGAGGCGGGCGGCAGCGTCGCCGCGCGATTCGGTTGCAATTACATGGGCGGCAAGTATCGGATCGTCGGCGACACTCTGACGATCAGCAACGTCGCCACCACCCTGATGGGATGTCCCGAACCGGCGGGAACTCACGAAAGCGAGGGCTCGGCGATCCTCTCCCGGCCGATGCGGGTCAGCTTCCCCGGCAGCGAACGCATGGGCGTCAGCAACGAGGCCGGATCGATCGCTCTCGACCGCGCGCGTTAGTTATTCCGCGGCAATCTGGGGCGCCTCGTCTGACTTATTCGCCACCTTCGTCAGCGGCCTCGGACTCGCCTCCACCATCGGCGGAGTGTCGAGCGCCTTCGCGCTTTCCGCGCCGAGCGTTTCGAATCGCCGCGCCTGCGTAAGCACCTGGCTTTCGAAGCTTCCGACCATCTGATTGTAAGCCGAGTTGGCGGTCGAGAGGTTCTTGCCCATCCGCGCCATATGCTCAGTCATCGTCGCTAGCCGCGAGTGCAGCTCCTTGCCAAGGCTCGCGATTTCCTGAGCGGCCTCGGCAAGACGCTCCTGCCGCCAGATGCTCGCGACTGTCTTGGCAATCGCGACCAGGTTGGTCGGGGTCGCAAGCAGCACCTTGCGCTCGAAAGCCCAGTCCCAAAGGCCATCGTCCCGCTCCAGCGCGGCCGTGAGAAAATGCTCGCCGGGGATGTACATGATCACATAGTCAGCGGAATCGCCGAACTGCGCCCAATAGGCTTTCGACCCAAGCTGCTGCGCATGGTTGCGGATCGAGGCGACGTGCGAGTGGAAGCAGGCTTCGCGCTTGTCGTCGTCGACTTCGTCGCAGGCGTCGAGATAGGCATTCAACGAGCATTTGGCGTCGATCACGAGCTTGCGGCCGCCCGGCAAACGGACGATCACGTCCGGACGAAGCTTGCCGTCCTCGCCGTCCACCGATACTTCGGTCAGGAAATCGGCATGTGGGCTCAGCCCCGCCTGCTCGAGCACGTTGCGGAGGCTCTGCTCGCCCCAGCGGCCGCGCGCCTTCGGCGACGCACGTAGCGCGTTGACGAGGTTGCGTGTTTCGTCGCGAACCTGCCCCTGCCCGGTTCGGACAAGCTCGACCGCTTCGCGAAGCCCGGCGTATTGGTCGACCCGCTCCTTCTCGACGCGATGAAGCCCTTTCTCATAGCGCTTCAGGATTTCCTTCACCGGCTCCATCGCCTGCGTGAAACGGCCGTCCGCCTGATCGAGGAAGGATTTGCGCGCATCGCCGAGTAGTTTGTTGGCGATCTCGTGAAACTGCGCCGACAGGCTCTCCTTGGCTTCCTTCAGAGCCGCGATCTGTTGCTCGAATGAGCGCTCGCGCTCCTCTTGAGTAGCCCTCAGCGATGCAAGCTCCTGAGCGGCGGTGCGGTTCAGATCCCGCTCCTTCACCACTTCGTCGAGCTGAAGCCGCAGATTGTCGACCGTCTGCCTGGCGCCCGCTCCGTCGCGGCTGCCCACGAGCCAGCCGAGCAGCGCGCCCAATCCAAGCGCGACGATGACGGCGACAGCAGTTACCAACACATCCACTTCCCTTTTCCCCAGCGGAACAGAATGCGAACTCTACCCGTGCCGGGCGGGCTGCTCAAGGCGCAATTGCCGTTTCGCCGGAACCGGTTGTGGATTACTGCGCTTCGTTCGGGAGACGAGGAGATCCGAATGTCCATCCGCAAGATGATCGCGCTGCACCCCGATGTGCAGGGGCATGTGAACCAGCCGCTCGGCGATGCCGCGCACCATCTGATGTACTGCGCGAGGATGTGCGTGAGCTGCGCCGACGCCTGCGGTGCCGAGCAGATGGACATGACCCAGTGCATCCGCATCTGCCTCGACTGTGCGGACATCTGCGAAGCGACGGGAAAGCTCGCCGTCCGCCGCTCCGGATCGAACGAGGCTGTTCTGAAGGAGATGCTCGAGGTGTGCGCCCGTGCCTGCGACGCCTGCGCGTCCGAGTGCGAGAAGCACGACCACGAGCATTGCAAGCTGTGCGCGCAGATATGCCGCGAATGCGCCGACGATTGCCGCAAGGCGTCGGTGACGATCACTCCGGAGCAGTAAAGCCGTGCGAATTGCCCTGGTCGTCGCCTCGATCGCGCTTGTCGCCGCGTGCAGCGACCCACCGGCGGGCGGCGATCCGAGCGGCCCGGTGGGCTCCGGGGGGCCGATCGGAGGAAACTCCGCGGACCGGGACGACGGGGCGATCTCGCTGGACGCCGGCGATCTTCCAAGGCCGGGCGAGGGGCTTCGATTCGTCGGCAATTGGGCGGACGAAGGCTCGTGCCAGTCTGCCGCATGGCACTTCACCGAGACGACCTTGCAGACCCCGGCCGGATCGAACTGCGGCTTCAATCGAGTGACTCAAGTGCCGGGCGGCTATGACATCCAGGCGACCTGCACGGCCGAAGCGCCGCCGACATCGGACACGCTCAAAATCCGCTTCGCCGAATCGGCGAACGCGATGATGTTCGAATCGGAGACGATCTCCGATGCCCGACTGGTATTCTGCGGACGCGAGGTTTGACAAACCGGCACTGCCGGCCGCACGTCCACCGGCTTTGAGGGGAGGGATTCTTCGAATGCGCAGCGCAATCGTCATCTTAGCGCTCCTGCTCGCGGCGTGCGACGCCGGCCCGAATTGGGTGAATGGGCAGGCGGAGCTTGCCAACGAGCTCAACCCGCCGGCTCCGGCCGCCGACGAGTCCAACGCTTTGTCGGACACCGATTATGTGAATGAGACTTCCGCGGCGACAAACGACATCAACGCCGTCGACGCCGAATCTCCGACCGATGGTAACGAAGCGACGCCGCCGCCTGCGACGCCGGAGTGAGACCGAAAGCTAGGCGGCCTGCTTCTGCTGCTCTTTGCGCTGCTTAATGAGCTTCTTGAGGATCATCTCGCGTTTGAGCCGCGACAGATGGTCGATGAAGAGAATGCCCTCGAGATGGTCCATCTCGTGCTGCAGGCAGGTCGCCAGCAGCCCCTCGATCACCTCTTCATGGGGCTCGCCCTGCTCGTCCAGCCAGCGGGCGCGTATCCGGTCGGGCCGGTCGACGTCGGCAAACTGGTCCGGAACCGACAGGCAACCCTCCGTATAGGGGACTTGCTGCTTGGAATGTTCGAGGATTTCGGGATTGATGAAGATTCGCGGGTCGCTGACCGGCTCGCCGCCCTCTTCCGCCGGCTCCTGAAGGTCGATCACAAGCACCCTTTTGGGCACTCCGACCTGGATTGCGGCAATGCCTATCCCCGGCGCCTCGTACATCGTTTCGAACATGTCGGCGATGAGCGTGCGAATCTCGTCGTCGACCGTCTCGACTGGAGTCGACTTCTGCCGGAGCAAGGGGTCCGGAACCTCGATGATGCGTCGGATTGCCATAAGAGGGATTTAGTCTTTCAGAGCAGTCGCTTCAAGCGACAGGGCGCCTTGCCCTCAGAGCCTGAGCGAGAGTCCCTTCGTCGAGATAGTCGAGCTCGCCGCCGACCGGCAGCCCGTGAGCAAGCTGCGTCAGCCGAATCGGGAAGCCTTCGAGCCGCTCGGTGAGATAATGTGCGGTCGTCTGCCCTTCGAGAGTCGCGTTCATCGCTAACACCACCTCGTCGATCCCGCCCTTCGACACTCGGCCGACCAGCTGGTCGATCGTCAAATCTTCGGGGCGAACGCCTTCGAGTGCCGATAGCCGGCCGCCGAGCACATGGTAGCGCCCAGGAAACAGGCGCGAGCGATCGAGCGCCCAAAGATCGGCGACCTCCTCGACCACGCACAAAGAGCGGTCGTCGCGGCGCGGATCGCGGCAGATCCCGCACGGATCGGACGTGTCGACATTGCCGCAGGTCGAGCAGGTTGACAGCGTCTCGGCGACGTTCTGGAGTGCCGTCAAAAGCGGCTGAAGCGAGCCCTCGCGCTTCTTCATCAGGTGCAGAACGGCGCGCCGGGCCGACCGGGGCCCAAGCCCCGGAAGCCGCGCCATTGCGCTCGCCAATGCCTCGATTTCCTGAGATGCCATTCCTGGATTGCTTCGCTTCGCTCGCAAATGACGACAAAGGCCGGATTTCGTCATTGCGAGGAGCGCAGCGACGAAGCAATCCAGCTTGCACTGAGATAGGAATTTTCTCCGCTTTTCGCCATACGCGCTGCCATGCGCATCGTCTTCATGGGATCGCCGGACTTCGCCGTGCCGAGCCTCGACGCGCTCGTGGGGGCCGGCCACGAGATCGTCTGCGTCTATACGCAGCCGCCGCGCCCAGCCGGACGAGGCAAGGGCGAGCAGACAACGGCGGTGCACCGGCGGGCCGAGGGACTGGGGCTGGACGTGCGCTGCCCGAAGTCGATGAAAGATCCTCCGGAGCAGGCGCGGTTCGCGGCGCTCGACTGCGATCTTGCAATCGTCGCCGCCTACGGGCTGATCCTGCCCCGCCCGATCCTCGAGGCGCCGAGGGGCGGATGCATCAACGTCCATGCGTCGCTGCTGCCGCGCTGGCGGGGCGGCGCGCCGGCCCCAGGAAAGAGCCTTGCCGGGGAGGAACGCAAAAAAGCGAAGAGCACCCAAGAGGAGGAAGGGAGAAACACA
>JBPCOC010000031.1:0-7217 GCA_051000635.1 Sphingomicrobium sp.
GTGTTGTCCTTGTCGATCGAGACGCGCTTGGCTTCGCCGAGCATGCCGACGGTGACGTTCTCGAGCTTGATGCCGAGATCCTCGGAAATCATCTCGCCCTTGGTCAGGATCGCGACGTCCTGCAGCAGCGCCTTGCGGCGATCGCCGAAGCCAGGGGCCTTGACCGCCGCGACCTTGAGGCCGCCGCGCAGCTTGTTGACCACCAGCGTGGCCAGCGCCTCGCCCTCGATGTCCTCGGCGATGATCAGCAGCGGACGACCGCTCTGCACCAGGGCCTCGAGAATTGGCAGCATCGCCTGGAGCGACGACAGCTTCTTCTCGTGGATCAGGATGTAGGGGTTATCGAGCTCGACGGTCATCTTGTCGGGATTGGTGATGAAGTAGGGGCTGAGATAGCCCCGGTCGAACTGCATGCCCTCGACCACTTCGAGCTCGAATTCGAGACCCTTGGCTTCCTCGACGGTGATCACGCCTTCCTTGCCGACCTTCTCCATCGCCTCGGCGATCTTCTCGCCGACCTCGCGGTCGCCGTTGGCGGCGATGCTTCCGACCTGGCCGATCTCGTTCGAGCCGGACACGTCCTTCGACCTGCCCCTGAGGTCATCGACGACCTTATGGACGGCGAGGTCGATGCCGCGCTTGAGGTCCATCGGGTTCATTCCCGCGGCGACCGACTTCATGCCTTCGCGGACGATCGCCTGGGTGAGTACCGTCGCGGTCGTGGTGCCGTCGCCGGCGGCGTCGTTGGTCTTCGAGGCGACCTCGCGGACCATTTGCGCGCCCATGTTCTCGAACCTGTCCTTGAGCTCGATTTCCTTGGCGACGGTAACTCCGTCCTTGGTGATCCGCGGAGCTCCGAAGCTCTTCTCGAGGACGACGTTGCGGCCCTTGGGCCCCAGCGTCACCTTGACGGCGTCGGCGAGGATGTCGACTCCGCGAAGGATGCGTTCGCGGGCGTCACGCGAAAATTTGACGTCCTTGGCTGCCATGTTTGCTAATTCCTTGTCTTGGTTGAATTATTTCGGATTAAGCGGCTTCGCGCACTGCGGTGGCGCCCTCGATAATTCCGAGGATGTCGCTTTCCTTCATGATGATCAGGTCTTCACCGTCGATCTTCACCTCGGTGCCCGACCATTTGCCGAACAGGATTCGATCGCCCTGCTTGACGTCGAGCGGAGTGACCTTGCCGTCTTCGTCACGTGTGCCCGAGCCGACGGAGATCACTTCGCCTTCCTGCGGCTTTTCCTTGGCGGTGTCGGGAATGATAATCCCGCCCGCGGTCTTCTCTTCGGCCTCGACACGGCGGACGAGGACTCGGTCATGAAGCGGCCTGAAGCCCATTTCGTAGCCCCTCTTTCATAGGTTGAACCGTTTTCTGCTGGCACTCTCGGCTTGAGAGTGCCAGCGATGCCGCGGATATGGTTGTGCGCCGTTCATCCGTCAACCGGCGGCTCGAGCGAATTTTCTGCTAGGGCTATTTGCAATCCCTCGTCGAGGGATGGTTTTCCATCGAAGGCTAGCGCCGCTTGGGCCGAAACAATTTGGCCGCAGCGCCAAGCTTCGGTAGCGAACGTCCCGACAATTGAGAGGTTCGTAAATCGATGCGTTTCGCAAAGGCAATCTGGAAACTGCTGGTCGGGATCAAGGACGCGCTCGTCCTGATCCTGATGCTGATGTTCTTCGCTCTTCTCTATGCGGGCCTGTCGATGCGCCCGGCGCCGGTAGGCGACGGAGTGCTCGCGCTCCAGCTCGAGGGCGCGGTCGTCGAGCAGCCGACCACGCCGGGCTTCACCGATCTTGCGGGCAGCCCGGCGCCGAGCGAATACCGGCTCCGCGATCTGGTAGCGGCGCTCGATTCCGCACGCGACGACAGCCGGGTCAAAGCCGTCGCGCTCGATCTGGAGCGGTTCACCGGTGGCGGGCAGGTGGCGATGACCGATCTCGCCGATGCCGTTCGCCGAGTGCGCGCCTCCGGCAAGCCGGTCATTGCTTATGCGGCGGCCTATGGCGACGATTCTTACCTCGTCGCATCGGCCGCATCCGAAATCTGGCTCGATCCTCTGGGCGCAGTGGCGATCGCCGGTCCGGGCGGAAGCAACCTTTACTTCGCCGGCCTTCTCGAGAAGCTCGGAATCACCGCAAACGTCTACCGCGTCGGCACCTACAAGGCCGCCGTCGAGCCGTTCACCCGCAACGACATGTCGGACGAGGCTCGGCAGAACGCGCAGGCGCTCGGCGGGGCGCTTCTGGAAACCTGGCGCGAATCCGTTCTCAAGAACCGGCCCAGGGCGCGGGTAGACGCTTATATGCGCGATCCGATCGGTGCGCTCACAGCGGCCGGGGGCGATCTGGGCAAGGCTGCGCTGGGCTTCGGCCTGGTCGACAGGATCGCGACGCGCGAGGCGTTCGAGGCGAAGCTGGCCGAGGTTGGCGGTACCGATGCGGCGACCCCGGGCGGGTTCAAGCGGATCAAGCTTCCCGCCTACGTCAGCGACACCGCCCACGACGATGCTGCCGGGTCCATCGGCGTGGTGACAATTGCCGGAACGATTGTCGACGGCGACGCTCCCGCCGGAACCGCCGGCGGCGACAGCATCGCCAATATTATCGACAAAGCGGTCCGCAAGGGCGGACTAAAGGCGCTCGTGGTTCGGGTCGACAGCCCGGGAGGCTCGGTGCTGGCATCGGAGCGAATCCGCCAGTCGATCCTCAACGCCAAGCGCCGCGACATGCCGGTCGTCGTGTCGATGGGCAATGTCGCCGCGTCGGGCGGCTATTGGGTCTCGACTCCCGCGGATTTCATCTACGCCGAGCCGGCGACGATCACAGGCTCGATCGGAGTGTTCGGAATCCTTCCGAGCTTCCAAGGTACGCTGGACAAGCTTGGTATCGGCGCCGACGGCATCAAGACGACGCCGCTGTCGGGCGAGCCGGATCTGTTCACCGGGCCCAACGAGCAGGCCGATCAGTTTCTCCAGGCCGGCGTCAACTCGGTGTACCAGCGTTTCCTCAGGATCGTCGCCCAGTCGCGTGGAAAGCAGCCCGCCGAGATCGATCGCCTTGCGCAGGGACGCGTCTGGGACGGCGGCACCGCCCGCCAGCTCGGGCTCGTCGACGGCTTCGGCGGCCTGACCCAGGCAATCGAGAAAGCGGGCGAGCTGGCTAAGGTCGACAATCCGCAGGCGCAGGCCCGCTATCTCGAGCGGCCGGCATCGTTCGAGGAACAGCTGCTCGAGCTGCTTGCGGACGACCGCACCGGCGAGCAACCGCAGGCTCGGGACGGATATTCGGCGCTTGCCCCCGACGCCGACATCGCCGCGGCGCTCGGCAATCTTCGCTCGGTGCTCGCCGGGCCGCGGATCCAGGTCCGTTGCCTAGAATGCCCGCCGGTCGCTCCGGCGCGGCTGAAGCCCCAGGACGTCAGCTTCCTTGCCGCGCTCCGGGAGTGGCTATTTTAAATTCACACTCAGGGGGCAGCCCGTGATCCGATTCGTGCTTTCATTGGCGTTGATCCTGCTGAGTGCCGCTCCCGGTCATGCGCAGGAAACGCGCCAAGCTGTCGCAGGGCAGCCCGCACCGACGGCCCGCCTTTCTGACCTCGCGTGGCTGGCCGGCGCCTGGGGGGGCGAAGGACTCACCGGCCCGGCGCGGGAGGTCTATTCCCCGCCGCTGGGCGGACAGATCATCGGCCATTTCATTCAGACCCGCGGAAAGGAAATCGCGTTCAGCGAAATCCTGTCGATCGCGCAGGTCGGCGACACGCTCGAATATCGGCTCAAACATTTCAATGCCGACCTCACCGGCTGGGAGGAAAAGGACGAGGTGTCCCGGTTTCCACTGGTGGCGGTGGAGGGCGACGCTTTCTATTTCGACGGGCTGACGATCCGGCGCGCCGGGCCGGACGGACTGGTTTCTGCGGTGCGGATGGAAAATTCCGACGGCACTAGCAGGGATCTGGTCTTCCGCTATCGGCGGTCGCGCTGATCCAGCTTTTGGCGGCGGTCAGCCTGGTCCTGCCGGACCGCCCTGCGACGCCGCCTGATCGTCATCGGCAGCAGGGCCAGCGCAAGCAGGCCCATTGCCACCGAGGCGATTCCGAAGCCGAGGACCAGCGGATTGTGCATATCCTCGCGAGTCTCCAGGTCCATGATGTGAATTCCCCACATCAGGTCGAACAATCGCCACCATGGAGTGCGCCTGGCGACGATCTCGCCGGAGCCTGCATGCACGTAGAAGTTGGTGCCGTCAGCGAACGACACCTTCCACGCGGGGATCGGCCGTCGAAGCTCGAGCGGCGGGTTGTCCGGATCGGTTCGGCTCACCGAGCGAATGCTGGATTGGCCGGTGTACACAGCGGCGACCTCGCGAGCGGCATCGGTCGCCGAGACAGGCGGCAGCAGCGCTCCTGTTGCAGGATCGGCGAGCCGGGTCGGGCCGTTCGCGACCTCGACGACCCACCGCGGGCCGGCCGCTGTCTGCTTGAGTGACAGCCCCGACAGCGGCACTCCCTCGATCCGCGGGGGAACGGGCGCCGAGGACAGGCGCACCGGCTGAAGCGGGGTCACGAGATGCTCGCCTCGTACTTCCTCGATCGGGCGCCAGACCATCACCACTCCGCTGACGACCCACAGCAGAATCGGGATTCCGACAATCCAGCCTAGCCAGACATGCCAGCGGCGCAGACGCGATCGTACAGCTCCCATCGAAGCACCTTAGATGTGAATGGGCTTTCCTGTCACCGCCATCGCCGCTTCCTTGAGCGCCTCCGAATGGGTCGGATGCGCGTGGCAGGTGTAGGCGATGTCCTCTGACGTGGATCCGAACTCCATCGCCTGGGCGGCTTGGGCGATCATCGTTCCGGCAACCGAGCTGATCATCCACACCCCGAGCACTCGGTCGGTCTTGGCGTCGGCGATCACCTTGACGAAGCCGTCGGGCTCGCGGTTGGTTTTGGCGCGGCTGTTGGCCAGCATCGGGAATTTGCCGATCTTCACCTCGCCGTCTTCCTTCGCCTCTTCTTCGGTAAGCCCGACCCCGGCGATTTCGGGCATGGTGTAGATTACGGTCGGGATCACCGCATGGTTCACGATTCCGGTCTGTCCCGCGATATTCTCGGCGACCGCAATCCCCTCGTCCTCGGCCTTGTGGGCGAGCATCGGGCCGGGGATTACGTCTCCTATTGCCCACACGCCGTCCACCGAAGTTCCGAAATCCTTGTCGGTTTCAATCTGGCCGCGCTTGTTGGGCTTTATCCCGATCTTCTCGAGCCCCAGCCCCTCCGTGTTCGGGCGGCGACCGATCGAGACGAGGACCACTTCCGCTTCGAGTGTCTCGGACTCGCCGCCCTTGGCGGGCTCCAGAGTCAGGGTGACCGTTTCGCCCTTCACCTTGGCCTTCGTCACCTTGGTTCCCGTTCGGAAGGCGATTCCCTGCTTCTTGAAGATCTTGTGCGCTTCCTTGCGCACGTCGCCGTCCATCCCGGGGAGAATCTCGTCGAGGAACTCGACGACGGTAACTTCGGCGCCAAGGCGACGCCACACCGACCCGAGCTCGAGTCCAATCACTCCGCCGCCGATCACCACCATGCGTTTGGGGACCTGCGGAAGCGCCAATGCGCCAGTGGAATCGACGATCTTGTGCTTCGAATTGTCGACCTCGACTCCAGCGAGCGGAGTCACCGACGAGCCGGTGGCGATGACTATGTCCCTGGCGGTTACGGATCGGTCGCCGACCTTGACCGTGTTCGGTCCTTCGAAAGTCGCAAGTCCCTTGAGCCATTCGATCTTGTTCTTCTTGAACAAAAACTCGATTCCGCCGGTAAGGCCGATCACCGCCGTCGCCTTCGACTCGTGCATGGTGTCGAGGTCCAGCTCGACCTTGCCGGGCTTCACTCCCCACTTCGCGAGCGTCCCCCCTGCCGCCTCCTCGAACAGCTCGGACCCATGCAGCAGTGCCTTGGACGGAATGCAGCCGACGTTGAGGCAGGTGCCGCCAAGCGTCTCTCGGCTTTCCGCGCACGCGGTCTTGAGGCCCAGCTGCGCAGCGCGGATTGCGGCGACGTAGCCGCCGGGGCCGGCACCGATCACCAGGACGTCGAAGTCGTACTGCGCTTCAGCCATTCGAAACTCCGTTCGCCCTGAGCCTTTCGAAGGGCCGTATTTTCCATTCCCGTCCGGCTGAAGAAGGACAGGGCTTCGACAAGCTCAGCCCGAACGATTGAGGGACCTGCCTCACAGATCGATCAGCAGCCGCGTCGGATCCTCGATCGCTTCCTTCACTCGAACGAGGAAAGTGACCGCTTCCCGACCGTCGACCAGGCGGTGGTCGTAGGTGAGGGCGAGGTACATTATCGGGCGGATCACGACTTCGCCGTCAACGGCGGCGGGGCGCTCCTCGATCCGGTGCATTCCCAGCACCGCCGACTGCGGCGGGTTCAGGATCGGTGTCGAAAGGAGCGAGCCGAACACCCCCCCGTTGGAGATGGTGAAGGTGCCGCCTTGCATCTCGTCGACTGACAGCGTTCCTTCCTTCGCCCGCTTGCCGAAGTCGGCGATCGCCTTCTCGATTTCGGCGAAGCTCATCGCCTGGGCGTTGCGGACGACGGGGACGACCAGCCCCTTGGGCGCCGACACGGCGATCGAGACGTCGAGATAATCGTGGTAGACGATTTCCTCGCCGTCGATGCTGGCGTTGACGGAAGGCACGTCCCGGACCGCCAGGGCCACGGCCTTGACGAAGAAGCCCATGAATCCGAGCCGGATTCCGTGCTTCTTCTCGAACAGCTCCTTGTAGCGGCTGCGTGCCTCCATCACCGCCGACATGTCGACGTCGTTGAACGTCGTCAGCATCGCCGCGGTGTCCTGCGCCTCCTTCAGCCGCCTTGCGACCGTCTGGCGAAGCCGCGACATCCGCACCCGCTCTTCGCGGCGCTCGCCTGTGGCTTGCGCCGGCGGAGCTTTCGGCTTCTCCGGAGCCGGCGGCGGCGGCGGCGGAGCGGCCGGAGCCTTGGCTTCGGGCTCGGACTTGCCCTCTTTCTCTCCCTTGCCCTCTTCCTGCGCCTTGGCCGCCGCGCGGACATCGTCCTTGGTCAGCCGCCCGTCCTTGCCGGTGCCCTTGATCTGGCTCGGATCGACATGATGCTCGAGCACCGCGCGCCGGACCGCCGGCGACAGGGTCATGATCTGGTCGGAATCGGACGTCTCGACGCCGTCCTTCGC
>JBPCOC010000040.1:0-52868 GCA_051000635.1 Sphingomicrobium sp.
TGCCCGGGCGGCGGTGGACGCGGGCGCGGCGGTGATCGCGGCGGCCGCGGGCGTCGTGACGACCGGCGCGGGCGCGGCGGTGACGATGGCGGCGAGGATCTCGTTGAAAAGCTCGTCCACATCAACCGCGTCTCGAAGACCGTTAAAGGCGGCAAGCGTTTCGGCTTCGCCGCGCTGGTTGTGGTCGGCGACGGCAAGGGCCGCGCCGGCTTCGGCCACGGCAAGGCACGCGAAGTGCCCGAGGCGATCCGGAAGGCGACAGAGGCAGCCAAGAAGAAGATGATCCGGGTGCCGCTCCGCGACGGCCGTACGCTGCATCACGATGGCCTCGGCCATTTCGGCGCAGGCCGAGTGACCTTGCGCTCGGCTCCTGCGGGAACCGGGATTATCGCCGGCGGTCCGATGCGCGCGGTATTCGAGAGCCTAGGAGTTGCCGACGTGGTGACCAAGTCGGTCGGCACGTCGAATCCCTACAACATGATTCGCGCCACTTTCGAGGCGCTGAAGGAACAGACCAGCCCGCGCTCGGTGGCGCAGCGTCGCGGCAAGAAGGTCGCCGATTTGCTCGGCCGAGGCGGCGCGACCACGGCCGAGGCCGAGGCCCAGGCCGAAGCGATCACGGAGTGAGAGAGATGGCCAAGATCAGGATCACCCAGACCGGATCGCCGATCCGGCGCGACAAGACTCAGCGCGCGACTCTTGTCGGCCTGGGGCTCAACAAGCTGCACCGCAGCGTCGAGGTCGAGGACACGCCGGAAGTGCGTGGCCAGGTGCGCAAGGTCCAGCATCTGGTGAGCGTCGAACAACAAGCGGCTTAACCCACCAAACCCGCGCCCGCTGATGGGCGCAGCGCGACAAAAGCGAAAGCGAGTGCAAGACACATGAAACTCAACGAACTTCGAGACAATGAGGGCGCCCGCAAGGAGCGCACCCGGGTCGGCCGCGGAATCGGCTCCGGCAAGGGCAAGACCGCCGGGCGCGGCCACAAGGGGCAGAAGAGCCGCTCGGGGGTGTCGATCTTTGGCTTTGAGGGCGGCCAGATGCCGCTCCACATGCGGCTTCCCAAGCGCGGTTTCAACAATCCGTTCGCCAAGGACTATTCCGAGGTCAATGTCGGCGTGATCCAGAAAGCGATCGACTCCGGCAAGCTCGACTCCAAGGGCACGATTGACCAGGCGGCGCTGCAGGCCGCCGGCCTCACTCGCGGCGGAAAAGACGGAGTCCGGCTGCTCGGCAAGGGCGAGCTCAAGGCGAAACTCAATGTTTGCGTCGCCGGCATTTCCAAGGGCGCGCGCGAGGCGGTCGAAAAGGCCGGAGGCTCGATCGAGCTCATCGAGATCACCAGCGCTGCGGACAAGGCGGCGGCGAAAAAGGGCACGGCCAAGAAGCAGCCCGAGGCTTAATCGTCATCGCGAGCGAAACGAAGCGATCCAGTCTGGACTGGGTGGATTGCTTCTATATCCCGGATCAGCATCCGGGGTCCTCGCAATGACGACAATGCGGGCTATATGAGCCGCACCGTTTAGAGGAACTCTACCGAATGGCATCTCAGGCCGAGCAACTCGCTTCCAGCATCAACCTTGCGAATTTCGCGAAGGCCACCGAGCTGAAGAAGCGCCTGTGGTTCACGCTTGGCGTACTGATCCTCTTTCGCTTCATGTCGTTCGTCCCAATACCGGGTGTCGACCCGGCGGCGATGGCGGCTTTGTTCGATACCCAGAGCGGCGGCGTTCTCGATATCTTCAACACCTTCTCGGGTGGTGCGCTCGAGCGGATGAGCGTGATCGCGCTCGGCCTGATGCCGTACATCACGGCGTCTATCGTCGTTCAGCTGATGGGCAGCATGTATGAGCCGTGGAAGCAGCTGAAGAAGGAAGGCGAAGCCGGGCGCAAGAAGCTCAATCAATATACCCGCTATCTGACGGTGCTGCTTGTCCTGGTGCAGGGATATGCGGTGGTTCGCGGTCTCGAGACTCAGGCTGTCCGCCAGGGCATACAGGCGGTCGTCGAGCCGGGCCTCGTCTTCCAGGCGGCCGGCACGATCTCGCTTATCGGCGGCACCCTGTTCCTGATGTGGCTCGGAGAGCAGATCACCAGCCGCGGTATCGGCAATGGCGTGTCGCTGATCATTATGGCCGGAATTGTCGCCCACTTGCCGCAGGCGGTGGGTCAGCTGTTCGAAGGCGGCCGCACCGGGACGATGGACCCGCTGATGGTCGTCGGGATCATCGTTCTCGCTCTGGGGCTGATCGCGTTCATCTGCTTCATCGAGCGCGCGCAGCGGCGGGTCCTGGTCCAATATCCGAAGCGACAGACGGCGCGCGGGCTGATGCAGCAGGACCGTTCGCACCTGCCGATCAAGATCAACACCGCCGGCGTCATTCCGCCGATCTTCGCTTCGTCGCTGCTGCTGATGCCGCTGACGGTGATCCAGTGGGCCGGAAGCGGGGCAAGTCCCGAAGGCGGTTCGAGCGACTTGATGATCACGATCAGCACCCTGCTGCAGCACGGAAGCCCGCTCTACATGCTGATGTACGGCGCCGGCATCGTCTTCTTCTGCTTTTTCTACACCGCCGTTCAGTTCAACAGCGAGGAAACCGCCGAGAATTTGAAGCGGCACGGCGGCTTCATCCCCGGAATCCGTCCCGGAAAGGCGACCGAACATTATTTCGACTATCTGCTGACTCGGATCACCACGGTCGGGGCGGCCTATCTGGCGCTGATCTGCTTGATTCCCGAATTCCTATTCTCCCAGGCCGGAATACCCTTCTACCTGGGCGGAACGAGCCTTCTGATCGTCGTCAACGTGACGATGGACACGGTCAGCCAGATCCAGAGCCATTTGATCGCCCATGAGTATGGCAATCTTATCAAGAAGGCGAAGCTCAAGAGCGGCCGCCGCCGCTGACCCAAGTGGACCGCCGCCCGATGAACATCATTCTGCTCGGCCCCCCGGGGGCAGGGAAGGGCACGCAGGCAGCGCGGCTCGAAGCAACGCGCGCTATGGTCCAGCTGTCTACCGGAGAGATGCTCCGACAGGCCGTCGCTCGAGGCACTCCGGTGGGGCTCGAGGCGAAAGCGGTGATGGAATCCGGTGGGCTGGTCAGCGACGAGATCGTCAGCTCGCTGATCGGCGAACGGCTCGACTCCATCGGCGACCGCGGAGCGATCTTCGATGGCTTTCCGCGCACCCGCGCCCAGGCAGAGGCGCTTGGGGAGTTGCTGGCGGAGCGTGGCCGTAGGCTCGACCATGTGATTGAGCTCGAAGTCGACGAGGAGGCGCTGGTCGAGCGCATCACCGGCCGCTTCAGCTGCGCGAAGTGCGGAGCGCCCTACCACGACACATACAAGCTTCCGAAGGTCGAGGGCATTTGCGACGTTTGCGGAAGCGACGAATTCAAGCGCCGCCCGGACGACAACGAGGCAACGGTCCGCAACCGGCTCGCCGAATATCGCGCGAAGACCGCGCCGATCCTGCCTTATTATGAGGAGCGGGGGTTGCTTCGGCGAGTACGCGGAATGGCTCCGGTCGAAGACGTCGCGGCGGACATCGACGCGATTCTGGACGGCAACGCCTAGCCGCGGCATTCTCCGATACGGGAGGGCTTTGATGAGGACTCTGATTGCCGCATCTGCGCTGTTGATTGGGGCGCCCGCTGGCGCCGAAGTCGTGAGTTCCGCCGACAACCGATTCGAGCTTCGCTTTTCCACGAATGTTTCCACCGACCCGCAAGCGGCCATGGCCGCCTTTGCTAAACCCGCGCGCTGGTGGGATCCGGCGCACACCTACAGCGCAAGCGCGTCGAACCTGACCATGGACCTGGTGCCGGGCGGATGCTTTTGCGAGCGGCTTCCGGAGGGCGGCGGCATCGAGCACCTGCGCGTCACTTACGTCGATCCGGGCAAGCGCATCGTGCTGACCGGCTCGCTTGGACCGCTGCTCTACATGGCGACCATCGGAGTCATGGACGTGCAGTTCAAGCCGGCCGCCGGCGGCTCCGAGGTGACGGTCGACTATAAGGTGTCGGGCTTCGCAAGCGGCGGTGCAGCAAAGATTGCGCCGCTGGTCGACGGCGTCCTCGCCAAGCTCATCGACCGGTACCGCGCCGCCGCAAGCGACGGAGTGAAGCGCTAGGCGCGCTCCAGAGTCACGAAGCGATAGCCCGGCCGGTCGCCGTCGGGCGCATGCACCTCGACCAGCGTTTCTTTCCAGCCGCCGCGCTCCCGCGGGTCCGGCATCACGGTGTCCCCCTCGATCTCGGCGAGGACTTCCGTCAGCTCGATTCGGTCGGCAAGCGGCAGGAAAAGCTCGAAGATGTCGGCTCCCCCGATCACCGACACCGGCTCGTCACCGGCAAGGGCCAGGGCGTGTTCGGCGCTGCGCGCGACCTCGGCGCCCTCGGCGCTCCAGGCCGAATCGCGGGTCAGCACGATGTGGCGCCTTCCGGAAAGCACTCCGGGTAGGCTTTCGAATGTCCGGCGGCCCATCACCATCGCCGTTCCCATCGTTATCGCCTTGAAGCGCTTGAGGTCGGCGGGAATGTGCCACGGCAAGCCGCCGCCGCGGCCGATGACGCCGTTAAGCGCTCGAGCGACGACAAGGGTGATGCGGGGGCGCTCGTCCATTATTCCGATTTGCCGTGCGGCGACGCCGATGCCAAGCTGCGAACGTGCACAAGGACAGCCAGGCGGCAGTAATTGACGAAGTCCGGTCCAGGTTCGGCCCGAAGGCGGCGATCACCGATCCCCCCGACATCGAGCCGTGGCTGACCGACTGGCGCGGCCGCTATCACGGGCAGTCGCGGGCGATCCTGTCTCCATCATCCACGGAAGAGGTCGCAGCCATCGTCGCGCTCGCTGCCGATCGGGGAGTGCCGCTCGTGCCGCAAGGCGGGAACACGTCGATGGTCGGCGGCGCGACTCCGCCACTGGACGGATCGGCGCTGATCCTCTCGCTCCGGCGAATAAACCGCCTACGCTCGATCAGCGCCCAGCATAACTCCGCTGTCGCCGAGGCCGGGATGATCCTCGCCGACCTTCACGACCAGGCGGCCGCCGTCGGGCGCCGGTTCCCGCTGACCCTGGGCGCGCGCGGCAGCTGCACCATCGGCGGCCTCGTTTCGACCAATGCGGGCGGGACCCAGGTGCTCCGCTTCGGAACCATGCGCTCGCTCGTCGCGGGGCTGGAGGCCGTGCTTCCGGACGGCTCGGTCCACAATGGGCTGTCGGGGCTGAAGAAGGACAATCGCGGCTACAGCCTCGACCAGCTGCTGATCGGGGCGGAAGGCACGCTCGGGATCGTCACCGCGGCGGCGCTTCGCCTGGTGCCGGCCGTCTACACGCGCGGCGTCGCCTGGGCAGCCGTCGGCGACCCGCAAGCAGCGCTCTCGCTGCTTCGCGCCTTCGAATCCTCGACCGACCGCATCGAAGGCTTCGAGCTGATACCCGGCGATTCGCTCGCGCTCGTCCTCGGCCATGTCCCCGGCACCCGAAACCCGCTCTCAAGCGAGCATGACTGGCACGTCCTGATCGAGGCGACGTCGGCGGCGAGCGATCTCGACCCGGCCGAGCTCCTCCAGTCGCTGCTCGCCCAAGCGCTCGACTCGAAGCTGGTCGACGACGCGATGGTCGCCTCGTCGGAAGCCCAGGCCGAAGCCTTGTGGCGGATCCGCGATTCGATTTCGGAGGCGGAGAGGGCGGAAGGCCCGTCAACGGCCCACGACATTTCCGTTGCGGTCGCCGACATGCCCAAGTTCCTTTTGGACGCCAAGGCTGCGGTCGAGAGCGCCTTCCCGGGCACCGTCGCCAGCGCCTTCGGCCATCTGGGCGACGGCAACCTCCACTTCCACGTCCGCGCCGGCAGCCGCGCATCGCCGGACTGGCTCGAGCGCGAAGGTCCCGAAATCACCCGCTTCGTCGACGACCTCGTCACCGCCGCGGGAGGATCGATCTCGGCCGAGCACGGCATCGGCCAGATGAAGCGAAGCGAGCTCGAGCGGCTGGCTTCGCCCGGCGACCTTGCGGCGCTACGGGCGATCAAGACCGCGCTTGACCCCGATGGGATTATGAACCCGGGGAAATTGGTGGGCTAGCCCACTCGGCTGGCTTCCTGACGTAATTCTCGAACACATACGGCCACGGAACCGCGAGGGGCACGAGGATGACCCCCACTAGGCAATCGATCACCGTCTGGGAGGTGCGCTCGTCCATCCGGCCCTCCGCCCAGAGCGGCAGTGCGATGATCACAAGCCACATCGATTTCCACAGTAGCTCCCACAGCAACACGGGAAGCATCTGCAGCGGGTAGCGAATGCCCAGCAGGCAAAGGATGGAGAATGCGCCCAGCATCGTTAGGGCGACGCTGTTGAACAGCGGCAGGTCGGGAACGGCGGCAAGGTAGCTCGGCCAAACGAACAGCCCCAGACCGACGACAATGAAGGCATACATCGCGCGCAACACCCACAGACGAACGCGCGACACACCGACGACATTCTGCTCGCTCATTGCTCCCCTCCCGAACGGCGACTCGGTTTCGACAGCGGTCGTAGCACGGATGCAACGATAATCCGGGCCGCCTGCCGTCCCATCTCCTCGGCGGCGTCGTTTGAGAGCGGTAATGGACTCCGCCGAGCATCCGCGAATCGGAGACCTGGCGGACAATCTCGTCCCAGCTCTTCACCGTCTGGACGACCATGTTTGGATTGCCTCCGACCGCAACTCTCACAGGCGTATCCGCTGGAAATCCGCCGGCGATCTTGAGCACCTCAGCCTGCACAGCCACGGCTGCACAATGGCCGCACGGATATTCCTGGAAATTAGGGTTGGGCAGAAGCGGCAACCAACTTGGGTCGGGTTGGGTGGCGTCATTGCCGTCACGGTCGCCGTTGCGGATTGCGGTCACTGGGCGCCAGAAATCGTAGCGGTACTTCGCGATGATCATCGCCTGCACGGCATCGTCGAACGCCATCTGATAGACGGCCAGCAGGCGCGCATTCTCCACCTGCCGCCGGCCCCGCCGGTCGGTGATATAGCGGACCATTGGCGAAAGGTCGTAGCCCTGGCGGTAGCGGGCGATCAGAGTCTGCTCCGTGGTCCGCTCCTTACTGTCGCGCCCGCCGAGCCGCCGAACTTCCTCATAATCGCGGGCGTAGCGCTCGCTCGTCAGCGCCGGCGGCGGGGGCGGCATAAGCCGGTCTGCGGGGATCGCCCACGGCTTGAGCGCGTACCAATGAGGCTCGAGCGACGGGATCGACGTGTGGATCCATTCGCCCGGCCGGGTTCGCGGCCTGTAGGGCGGCTGCGGGATCGACGCGTCGACGCCGTTTGCGCCGACGGCGGCCTCTGCCGCGCGCTCACCGATTTGCAGCCCCGACTCCTTTGCCGCGCCGTCGGGGATCTCCGCCATCACCATCGCGTAGCTTTCCTCGAGCGCGGACTTGTTCGCGGGATAGTGTTTGAGCAGCACCTTGAACGCTGCCGTGGCTGCAGCCGCGTCCTGCGATGCGCCAGGATCGCCAGCAGGAAGGGCCAGATAGCTTTCATAGCGGCGATCGATGGCGTTTACCGCCTCGAACATCGCAAGCGCTGTCCGCGACAGGCCGCGCTCCGCGTCTGGGACGCGCGGCCCCGGCGCTCCTTGCGCGGCGAGATAGTAGCGATTCCCGATCTCCCACCAGTCGGTGACGGAGTCGGCAGCGGCCGGTGACGACCAGAGCATCGCCAAAGCGGCTGCGGCAACGAAGATTCCACGCATGAGCATTCCTCCTGATCCAATTCCGACTTGCCGTTGCCGGTCAGCAAGTGTATTACAGCTATAGAACAGTGAGATGCACGGGGCGTGACATGATTTCAGGGATCAAAAGCATGATTGCACGTTGCATGGAACGGATGCGCCAAGGCGCCTGCGCGACTTGTGACAATCGCGCTTTCTGCCCCGCTGGACGGTGGCAGCAGGCGTTCGGCGAGAAGGAGCGCGAGCCGGCGCACAGTCACGGTGGCGTGTTCAGCTTCCTTGGCGAACTGTTCCAGTCGCTGTCAGCCGAGCCCAAGCCGCGCTGCTTCAGAATGGAGGTCGAAGCCGCCATCGAACCGATGCTCACGAACGGCGAGGTCAGTATCGATCGGGTCGCGCGACAGCTCGGCATGAGCCGCCAGACGCTCTACCGGCGACTGAAGGCAGAGGATATTACCTTCGAGGAGATACTCGACGCCAAGCGCCGCCAGCTTGCGATCCGCTATCTCGGCATGGACCGCATCTCGGTGAAGGGCGCTGCGTACAAGCTGGGCTTCTCCGATCCCGCCGCGTTCAGCCGTGCATTCAAGCGTTGGACCGGCATCAGCCCGAGTCAGTTCCGAACTGCATAGAGTCCCGGGATTTGGCGCGCCCGGTAGGACTCGAACCTACGACCTCAAGCTTAGAAGGCTCGCGCTCTATCCAACTGAGCTACGGGCGCGCGTGCTGACAGTGTATGGATTGCGCTGCCGGGCGACAACGCCTCAGGCGACTGCTTCGAGCAACTCTTCGAACAGGCGTCTGCCGTCGGTGCTGCCATGCGCCGGCTCGATCGCCCGTTCGGGATGCGGCATCATTCCCAGCACATTGCCAGAATCGTTGAGGATCCCGGCGATCCGGCGGGCGGAACCGTTGACCTCCTCGGCGAAGCGGAACGCCACGCGTCCCTCACCCTCGAGCCGGTCGAGGACAGCCTCGTCGGCTTGGTAATTTCCGTCGTGGTGAGCGACGGGCACCCGGATCGTCTCGCCCGCCTCATAGCCGGAGGTGAACAGGCTCTGGCTGTTCTCAACTGTCAGTGCGACCGGGCGCGAGACGAAATTGATGCCCGCGTTGCGCATCAGCGCTCCCGGAAGCAGCCCGCTCTCGGTAAGCACCTGGAAACCGTTGCAGATGCCGAGCACCGGAACGCCGCGATTGGCCGCCTCGACGACCGCGCCGATGATCGGCGAACGCGCCGCCATTGCGCCCGATCGCAGATAGTCTCCGTAGGAGAAGCCGCCCGGAAGGCCGATGAAGCCGACGCCTTCGGGAAGCTCGCTCTCCTTGTGCCAGACCATGGTCGGAGCGCGGCCGGTGACAGCCCCGAGCGCGACGGCCAGGTCGCGGTCGCAGTTCGAGCCGGGAAAGACGATCACGGCCGTCTTCATTCTTGACCCTCGCGCTCGATCCGAAAGTTCTCGATCACCGTGTTGGCGAGCAGCTTCCGGCACATGGCCTCGATGTCGGAATCGGAAATGCCTTCGTCAACGTCGAGCTCGATCAGCTTCCCGGCGCGGACGTCTTTGACTCCGGAAAAGCCGAGGCCTTCTATCGCGTGATGGATCGCCTTGCCCTGCGGATCGAGAACGCCGGGCTTCAGGGTGATGAAGACGCGCGCTTTCATGGCCGCGCCTATGGCGGCGTTCGGATGCGGCGGCAAGTGGTGGACCGCCGCGGTTGCAGCTCACCGGGTCTGCTCTACAACGGGCCGATGCGTGAGTTGCCGCCCTATGCGAAGCTTCTGAACCTTCGTTTCACCGAGCAGGACGGCTCCCCGCTCGTAGTGATGCCTTTTCATGACGATGTCGTCGGACGGCCCGGCTATCTGCACGGCGGGGCGATTGCCGGGCTGCTCGAATTTGCCGCCTTTACCGGCCTTGCCCGGGTGCTTGGCGACGATTCAGTGGTGATGAAGCCGGTCACCGTGACCGTCGACTACATGCGGCCGGGCGGCGAGCGCGAGACCTTTGCAAGCGCAACCGTCGAGCGGCTCGGCACCAACATCGCCAATGTCGAGGCCTATGCCTGGCAGGACGAGCGAACGCAGCCGATCGCGAGCGCCAGGCTCAACTTCCTTCTCGACCGCTCGGCCGCCGACTGACCACTGGCGCCCGGGCGCGTATTCTGGCAGCGGGAAACGCGCATGGATTTCGCGCTCACCGACCGGCAGGCCCATTTCCGCGACCGGGTTCGCGTCTTCGTCGACGAGCATATCCGGCCGCGGACGGACGATTATCACCGGCAGCACTCGGCCGGCGACCGCTGGCAGCCGGTCGCGGTCATCGAGGAGCTCAAGCCCAGGGCGCGCGAGGCGGGTCTGTGGAACCTGTTCATGCCGCCCGCGCCTGCGGTTCCCCAGGTCGACGACAGCTTCGATTTCGAAGGCGAGCAGCTCACCAACCTCGAATATGCGCTCTGCGCCGAGGAAATGGGGCGGATCCCGTGGGCAAGCGAAGTCTTCAACTGCTCGGCTCCGGACACCGGCAACATGGAGGTGCTGCACCGCTACGGCACGCTGGAGCAGAAAAAGGAGTGGCTGGAGCCGCTGATGCGCGGCGAAATTCGCTCCGCCTTCCTGATGACCGAGCCGCAAGTCGCCTCGTCGGACGCGACCAATATCGAATGCAGCATCCGCCGCGACGGTGACGATTATGTGATCAACGGCCGCAAATGGTGGTCATCGGGCGCCGGCGACACCAGGTGCAGGCTCGCGATCCTGATGGGCAAGACCGACCCCGACGCACCGAAGCACAAGCAGCAGTCGATGATCCTGGTTCCGATGGACGCCGACGGGATCACGATCGAGCGCGCGCTCACCGTCTACGGATATGACGACGCGCCGCACGGCCACATGGACATAGGGCTCGACGATGTCCGGGTCCCGGCGTCTAACCTGCTTCTGGGCGAAGGCCGTGGGTTCGAGATTGCGCAGGGGCGGCTGGGGCCGGGCCGTATCCACCATTGCATGCGGACGATCGGGGCGGCCGAGGAGGCGCTCGAGCTGATGTGCAGGCGGCTCCAGAGCCGGGTCGCCTTCGGCAAGCGCCTGTCGGACCACAGCATCTGGGAGCAGCGAATCGCCGAGGCGAGGACCGAGATCGAGGCGACCCGGCTTTTGTGCCTGATGGCCGCCGACGTGATGGACCGCGCCGGCAACAAGGCCGCCAAGGCCGAAATCGCGATGATCAAGGTCAAGGCGCCCAATATGGCGCTCAAGATCATCGACGACGCAATCCAGGCGTTCGGCGGCGCCGGGGTCAGCCAGGACACGCCTTTGGCGTTGAGTTGGTCGCACATCCGTACACTCCGCCTCGCGGACGGGCCCGACGAGGTCCACAACCGCGCCATCGCCCGAATCGAATTCGACAAGCACCGGCCGCGGGACAGCAATTGATGGGCGTTCTCGACCACAAAGTTGCGATCGTCACGGGTGCGGCATCCGGGATAGGACGCGCAACGGCTGAGTTGTTCAGGTTTGAGGGGGCGACGGTCGTCGCGGTCGATCGGGTGGAAGGCGAAGGCATCTCACCAGTGGATGCCGGCTCGGAATCGGAGGTCGAGGCGCTGGTCGAAAAGTCCGTCGCCGACCACGGCGGGTTGGACATCGTCGTCGCCAACGCCGGCATTTCCGGCGGGCTGGCGGGCATTTTCGAGCAGACCAGCGCCGACTGGCAGGAAATCCTCCAGGTCAATCTGATCGGGCCGTTCCTGCTGGTCAAACATGCGGCGCCACATATGAAGGAGCGCGGCGGCGGATCGATCATTTGCACGGCTTCGGTGGCGGGGTTGCGCGCCGGTGCTGGGGGAGCCGCCTATTCCGCGTCCAAGGCCGGCCTGGTCAATCTGGTGAAGGTCGCCGCGACCCAGCTCGCGGGGTCCAATGTTCGCGTGAATGCGATCTGCCCTGGGTTGATCGAAACCGGAATGACCGCCGAATTGTTCGAGTGGGCGCGCTCGACCGGCCGGGAGGAGCGGATCGGGCGCCTGAACCCGCTCCGCCGCGGCGGGCAGCCGGACGAGATCGCCTCGGTCGCGCTGTTCCTAGCGTCGGAGGCGTCGAGCTACGTCAACGGACAGGCGATCGCCGTCGATGGAGGCCTATCCGCCTCGCACCCGTTCAGCAGACAGGAATACGGACTAACAAGCGCCTGAAAGCGCAGGGAGCAGAATGAATGACTGAAGTAATCGACAAGCCAAACACCAGCCCGATTTCCACCCGCAAGCACGTCGACGTGCTGATCATCGAATCGAACAACCCGCCGGTCAACGCGCTCAGTCATGTCGTGCGCCAGGGCCTGGTTGAAGCAATCGAACAGGCGGAGGCGGACGGCGAGGTGAAGGCGGTCGTCATTGCGTGCGAGGGGCAGACGTTCTTCGCCGGCGCCGATGTCTCCGAATTCGGGACCCCCAAGGCATTCGAAGCGCCGATGCTTCCAAATGTCGTCGACCGTATCGAGGCTTGCACGAAGCCCGTGGTCGCAGCGATCCACGGCACCGCGCTCGGCGGCGGGCTCGAGGTTGCGCTCGGGTGTCATTATCGGGCGGCGGTTCCGTCGGCGAAGCTCGGCACGCCCGAAGTCAAGCTCGGCCTCCTCCCGGGAGCGGGCGGAACGCAGCGGCTTCCACGGGTCGCCGGTGTGAAGAAGGCGCTTCAGATGTGCGCGACCGGCAGTCCGATTGGCGCCAAGGAAGCATTCGAATGCGGGCTTGTCGACCGCCTGATCGAGGGCGATCTCGTCCCGCACGCTGTAGCCTTTGCCGAGGAGGTGAGCGATATTCGGCCGCTCCCGAAGTCGTCCGAACGCCAGGACCGGGTCGAGGCTGTGGACGAGTCGGTGTTCGACGAATTTCGCAAGGCGAACGCCCGCAAGTTCCGCGGCTTCGATGCTCCAGAAGCGAATATCCGCGCCGTGAAGATCGCGACCGAGAAGCCCTACGAGGAGGGCGTCATCGAAGAGCGCAAGCTGTTCATGGAGCTGATGGGCGGCAAGCAGGCCAAGGCGCAGCAATATTTCTTCTTCGCCGAACGCAAGGCGGCGAAGATCGACGATATTCCCGAAGACACGCAGCCGCGCGACATCAAGCGAGTCGGAGTGATCGGCGCCGGCACGATGGGCGGCGGGATTTCGATGAACTTCCTCTCGGCCGGGATCCCGGTGACAATCATCGAGATGAGCCAGGAAGCGCTCGATCGCGGCACCGGTGTGGTGCGCAAGAATTACGAGGCAAGCGCCGCCAAGGGCCGCTTTACGGCCGAGCAAGTCGAGAAAGCGATGGGGCTCTTTAATCCGACTCTCGAATTCGACGCCCTTTCCGACTGCGACCTCATCATCGAGGCTGTCTACGAGGACATGGATGTGAAGAAGGAGGTGTTCGGCCGCCTCGACAAGATCGCCAAGCCGGGCGCGATCCTCGCCTCCAACACCTCCTACCTCAACGTCGACGAGATTGCCGCCTCGACGTCGCGGCCCGGCGACGTGGTGGGATTGCACTTCTTCTCCCCCGCCAACATTATGAAGCTGCTCGAGGTCGTTCGAGGCGCGAAAACTGCTCCGGACGTGCTTTTGACCGCGATGCGCATCGGCAAGAAGATCAGGAAGGTGCCGGTGGTCGCCGGAGTCTGCCACGGCTTCATCGGCAACCGCATGCTGATGCCGCGGCAGGTCGAGGCGACCAAGCTTCTGCTCGAAGGCGCCACCCCCGAGCAGGTCGACAAGGTCCATGTCGAGTTCGGAATGCCAATGGGCCCGTTCCAGATGGCCGATCTCGCCGGAGTCGACATCGGCTGGCACCGCGACCCGGAGCGGATCGAGAACATCCGCGATGCACTTTGCGCGATCGAACGGTGGGGGCAGAAAAAAGGCGCGGGCTTCTACGATTATGACGAGAAGAGGAAGCCAAGTCCTTCGCCCGCCGTGCAGGAGATCATCGAGGATTTCGCCAGGAAGCAGGGCGTCGAACGCCGCGAGATTTCCGACGAGGAAATTATCGAGCGCACTATCTATCCGATGGTCAACGAGGGCGCGAAGATCCTCGAGGAAGGAATGGCCCAGCGCGCGTCCGACATCGACGTCGTGTGGGTCTATGGCTACGGCTGGCCGGTCTACAAGGGCGGGCCGATGTATTGGGCCGACAATTATGAAAAACTGCAAACCATCGTCGACGGCCTGAAACGCAATGAGGAGCGGATGAAGCCCGAGTTCAGCTTCTCAAAACTGTTGCTCGGGAAGGCGGAGAAGGGCGAGAAGTTCACGCGTTGATTGCTGATGCGAGTCGCAGCCTTCCTGCGCGAAACACTGCCGCAGCGCGACCATGGGCTCGGATTTGATTCGCATTTTACCGTCGCGTTCCAACTTCTCGGCGTGCCGAGCTAAGCGCGTCTGGAGCTGTCATCCATCAGTAGAATGACGAAACCGAGCGCCCGGACGGTGCCGGGCAGGGCAGGGAGCTGCCGGCCGGCGGCGCCATGTCACGCCATTGCGGCGCAGTCTCTAAAGCGCAAGCCGCTCCGGCACTTGACAGCGGCAACGATACTGCTGTTCAAATCTTTGCCATGCAGCAACTGAACTTCGCCTCGCACTCGGCGTCCGCAGTCGCGACTCGCTTTGCCAATGTCGCAAACAAGTGGGTTGCCGACGGGCCGGCCGAACGCGCCGAGGCCGGGCGCAGAAAGTTGCTCGCCGCGATCGACGCCCGCGAACCTGCGACTCTCAACCAGGTGGCTGCGGCAGTCGGCCGCGGGGCGCCGGCGGTCAGCCGCTCGGTCGACACGCTCGTGCGCTCGGGGCTTGTCGAACGGCAGGCGGATTCGAAGAACCGCCGCAGGCTGGCGCTGCGCCTGACCGAAGCGGGGCGCAACCAGCTCGGCCAGAGCCCGTCGTCGAACAAGCTCCTTCGAACCAAGCTCGAGCGGCTGGCACACAGCGAGCTTCGCGCGGTCGAGCGCGCAGTCGAAATCCTCGAGCGGGGGTTGTAGCGCGGGACTGTGTTCCCATGTTGCGTTGCAACAATGCGGCAAGTCCGGTACGGGCGCCCCTCAATTTTGCGGAAAAATTCGATGAATCTGCGCAACGTGGCGATCATCGCCCACGTCGACCACGGCAAGACGACTCTTGTCGATCAGCTGTTCCGCCAGTCGGGCACCTTCCGCGACAACCAGCGCGTGGAAGAGCGCGCGATGGATTCCAACGAGCTGGAGAAGGAGCGCGGGATCACCATCCTCGCCAAGTGCACCAGTGTCGAATGGGAGCATGAGGGCCAAATCACCCACATCAACATCGTCGATACGCCCGGCCACGCCGACTTCGGCGCCGAAGTCGAGCGTATCCTGTCCATGGTCGACGGAGTCATTCTCCTGGTCGATGCCGCCGAGGGCCCGATGCCGCAGACGAAGTTCGTCACTGGCAAGGCGCTCGCACTGGGTCTCAAGCCGATCGTCGTCGTCAACAAGATCGACCGGCCCGACGCCCGGCCGGCCGAGGTGCTCGACGAGGTCTTCGAGCTGTTCCTCAACCTCGACGCCAGCGACGAGCAGCTCGACTTCCCGACCCTTTATGCGTCCGGCCGGGCCGGCTACGCAGCGCTCCGCGACGACGTCAGCTCGGGCGATTTGACGCCTCTGTTCGAGACGATCGTAAGCCACGTTCCCGCCCCGGATCTCGATTCGGCCGGCGAGTTCAAGATGCTCGCCACGCTGCTCGACCGCGATCCCTTCCTCGGGCGAATCCTCACGGGGCGGATCGAAAGCGGGCAGCTTAACGTCAACATGCCCATCAAGTCGATCGACGTGGACGGCAATGTCGTCGAGGAGGGACGAGCAACAAAGGTCTTCGCCTTTCGCGGCCTCGATCGGGTGGCGGTCGAACAGGCCGGGGCAGGCGACATCGTCGCCATCGCCGGGCTCATGAAGGCGACCGTGTCCAACACCATCGCCGATCCGGCAGTCACCGAGCCGCTGAAGAAAGCGCGGCCGATCGACCCGCCGACTCTGGCGATGAGCTTTTCGGTCAACGACAGCCCCTTTGCCGGCCGCGAGGGCGACAAGGTGCAGAGCCGGGTAATCCGCGAACGGCTCGAGCGCGAGGCGGAAGGCAATGTCGCAATCCGCGTTGCCACCGCAGTCGACCACGACAGCTTCGAGGTCGCCGGCCGCGGCGAGCTCCAGCTCGGTGTTCTGATCGAAACTCTCCGCCGCGAAGGCTTCGAGCTTTCGATCTCCCGCCCCCGCGTCCTTTTCCGCGACGGGCCCAATGGACGTGAGGAGCCGTACGAGACGGTCGTCGTCGACGTCGACGACGAATTTTCCGGCACGGTGATCGACAAGATGGCGCTTCGCAAAGGCGAGATGACCGACATGCGTCCGTCGGGCGGCGGCAAGACGCGCCTGACCTTCTCGGCGCCGTCGCGCGGCCTGATCGGCTATCACGGCGAGTTCCTGTCCGACACCCGCGGCACTGGAATCATGAACCGGCTGTTCGAGAAGTACGGCCCGTACAAAGGCCCTATCCAGGGGCGGCAGAACGGAGTCCTGATCTCAATGGAGCAGGGCGAGGCGGTGGCTTATGCGCTGGGCGCTCTCGAGGACCGCGGCGTGCTGTTCATCTCGCCCGGCGACAAGCTCTACGAGGGCATGGTCATCGGCGAGAATGCGAAGCCGCAGGACCTCGAAGTCAATCCGCTGAAGTCAAAGCAGCTGACCAATTTCCGCGCCTCCGGTCCCAAGGACGAGAGCATCCGCCTGACGCCGCCCCGGCGAATGACGCTCGAGCAGGCGATCGCCTATATCGAAGACGACGAGCTGGTCGAGGTCACGCCCAAGCATATACGGATCCGCAAGCGCTTCCTCGACCCGCACCAGCGCAAGCGCCAGGCGCGAAAGGCCGAAGCGGCCTAGCCGTGCCTGTTACTTGCCAGGTTCGTCCACTGCCTGGCGCAAGAGGTCGATGCCGAGCTTCGGCGGCGATCCAAATGCCTGGTCAGCCCAGTTTGGCACGAAACGATCAATGACGAGGAACAGCCCGAGCCCAACGTCCTGCGACCACCAGCGTTTGCTGCCACGCATCTTTCCGATCGCTTCGGTGCGCTTCAGTCCGCCGCCGTCCGGATCGGCAAGCCATGCAAAGGCGACCCACTGACCGAAACCCTCCATGGTCAGGAACAGATCGTCATAGTGTTTCCAATATGCGTCCTCGCCGACGAACCAGCGCTCCTGGCGGGCTTCCATCAGGTCCAGGACCTGCGCAGCGAGTTTCTTAGCAGCCACGGCATCCGCTGCGTGTGCCGCGCGGTAGAGCAAGTCGCGCTCCTTTTCGATGGCTGCTGCGTAAGCGGGATCTGCCTTGAAATGCTCCTGAAGGCTGTCGTCGTTGAAGTCGTCTGGCATCTTGCGCTTTGACTCAGCCGCCTCAAAAACGGATGCCAGCGGCTCGACCTGCCGAGTGTGCGAAAACTCGTGGAGGAACACCCCGGTCAGCCCTTTGAGGTCGCTCGAAATCGGAATGTTTGCGGCCTTCCAGATCGATGGCAGAGCCATGACGAAGAATGGCACCCCGGTCTTCTCATCGCTGCTTGCGAACGACGCAACTTGAGCCGGCGCCTCTCCGCCATCCGGCAGTGTAATTGAGCCACTGTGGGGAGTTGTCTGCCACGACTTAGTGCCGCTGGCACGCTCGAAACGACACTTGGAGTCAAAGACGATTATGGTCGGCTCTCGGTGCGGCTGCAGCTTCAGCCGCGCTGTCGAGACCTGCTGCCACGCCGACAGTGCGCCTTCAAGCCACGCATGGTCCTCAAGCGCCATTGTGCACATGTTGCCTGGAGCGGCAATCGACGTTCCCGCCGACGCCATGAACGCTGCGCATCCGAGGATGATCTGCCGCATCGTCCCTCCGCTGCTGCTCCACAAGGATGTAGCGTCATGAAGGTCGTTGAACTAGCCTTTGCAGGGCTCGATGTCGGCCGGGCGCGGCCGCGCGCCCACTGCCTCGAACGAGGCGAAATAGGAATCGCCGCTCTCAAGAGGTTGGAACTGGCGCAACCGGAGGCCGACCGCGGCGAATTCACAGCGCAACAGCTCCGGCGGCATTCCATGCCGCTGCGGCGGCCGATCGGCGTCGACGACGATGATCAGCCCTTCAGGCTTCAATGCCTCACGAAGATGCCACAGGAAGGCATAAGGCGAAGCGACCTCGTGATACATGTGCATCAGGAAAACGCGGTCGAGCGATCGGGCCGGCAGCTTCGGATCGTCCGCTTCGCCGAGCAGGACCGCGACATTTTCGAGATTCTCCCGCTGGACCCGTTGCGCCAGCCGATCGCGAACCTCCGGCACGATGTCCTCAGCGAGCACGCGCCCGTCGCGGCCGACGACCGGAGAGAGGCGCACCGAATAATAACCTTCGCCGGCGCCGACATCGGCGACCCACATGTCCGGCTCGACCCCGGCGAGCTCGACGACACGGTCGAATTCGCCGAGGCGGTCCCGAGCCTCTTCGGTCGAGAAACGATCGGCGACAATGGCGGCCACGGGCCGGTGCGGTTTCGGGAAGCGCTCCTCTGCCGGTTCCGCCCGGCAGGACAGCAGCAGAACCGCGAACAGCGGCGCTGCCGATCGCGCCGAGTTAGTCCACATCCTCGACCTCGACCTTCTCGCCGGTGACTCGCTGCGAAAGCGCGGCCGCCATGAACCGGTCGAGATCGCCGTCGAGGACATCACCGGGGCTCGTCGACGTCACACCCGTGCGAAGGTCCTTGACCATCTGATAGGGCTGCAGGACGTAGCTTCGGATCTGGTGTCCCCAGCCGATGTCGGTCTTCTGCGCGTTGGCGGCGTCGGCTTCCGCCTCGCGTTTTTGGAGCTCGGCCTCATAGAGCCGCGCTTTTAGCTGCTTCATTGCCTGCGCGCGGTTCTTGTGTTGCGAGCGCTCGTTCTGGCAGGCGACGACGATCCCGGACGGGACGTGCGTGATCCTGACGGCGCTGTCGGTCGTGTTCACGTGCTGGCCGCCGGCCCCGGAGGCCCGGTAGGTGTCGATCCGCAAGTCGGAGTCACTGACCTCGATATCGATATCGTCGTCGACCTCCGGATAGACCCATACGCTTGCGAAACTCGTGTGACGGCGCGCGTTCGAATCGTAGGGGCTGATTCGCACCAGCCGGTGCACTCCGCTCTCTGTCTTCAAGTTGCCGTAGGCGTTCTCGCCCTTGATCAGAAGCGTCGACGACTTGATCCCGGCCTGCTCGCCGGCATGGTAGTCCACGACCTCGACCTTCATCCCGTGCCGTTCGGCCCAGCGCGTGTACATGCGCTGCAGCATTTCGGCCCAGTCCTGGCTCTCGGTGCCTCCGGCGCCCGCGTTAACCTCGACATAGGTGTTGTTGGCATCCGCCTCGCCGGCAAGAAGCGCGGCGACCTTGTCGCGCTCGGCCCGCTCGGCGAGCGCGGCGAGACTCTTGATCGCATCGTCGACCAGAGCCATGTCGCCCTCGCTTTCGGCCAGCTCCATCAGCTCGACCGTATCGCCGAGTTCGCGATCGATCGCCTTGGTCGCACCGATCGCCGCTTCAAGGCGTTGGCGCTCGCGCATGACCTCCTGAGCCTGCTTCGGGTCATCCCAGAGCTGCGGGTCCTCGACCTTGGCGTTCAGCTCCTCGAGCCGCCTTTGGGCGCGGTCCCAGTCGAGGAACCGGCGTAGAAGCGCGGTCGCGGCGTTGATCTGGTCGACATGGGCTTGCGCCTCGGCGCGCATGATCGTGCGTCTTTCCTCAGCTCGTTTAGTCCGGGCTAGTCAGCCGCGGCGGTGTTTTGCAAGGGTGCAGTCTGGGGCTTGGTGCCCGGCAGCGGTCGCAGCCAGGGGGCCTGCGGCCCGGTTTGCGGCTGCTGCGGCCCGGATTGCTGCGTCCTGGTGCGCGCTGCCCGGCGGCGCTGCTCTGCCGCCTGTCGAGCCTGCGCCTCGGCTTCCTGTTCGCTCTGCCGGTGTCTTCGAAAGCTTCGCCTCGGTTCCGTCTGCGGCTGGAAGGCTTCCCAGATGACCGGAGATTTCAGGTTGGTCTCGGTCGGGAACGTGCCGAACACTCGTCGCCCGCTCCCGCGGTCGACCCTGACCCACCGGATTCCAGCCGGAGCAGCAAACGGGACCTTCGGCATGTCCTTGAGCGCGGCCCTGGCCCAGTCCTTGAAAATCGGAGCGGCGGTTCGGCCGCCCTGCGCGCCGTGGCCCATCGGACGCGGCTGGTCGTAGCCGATGTATACGCCGGCGACGATTTCGGGGGTTCCGCCGACGAACCAGACATTGGTCGGGCCGCTCGTCGTTCCGGTCTTTCCGAACAGCGGACGATCGAGATCGCGCAGGTTGGTCGCGGTTCCGCGCTCGACCACGCCTTCGAGGATGTGGACCATCTGGAACGCAGCCATCGGGTCGAGCAGCTGACGAGTCCGGACCGGTGGGCGCGGCATCGGCTGACCATTCCAATCGGCGGCGTTGCAGCCTCGCATGATCGCGCAGCGGTTATCGGAGCGGTAGATTACCTTGCCATTCCGGTCCTGGACGAAATCGATAGTGGTCGGAGTGACCGAGCGCCCGTGATTGGCGAGGATGGCATAAGCATTGACAAGCTTTGCTACCGTCGTCTCGCCGGCGCCAAGGGCAATTGACAAATAATCGGGATAGTCGCCGACCCCGAGCTTCCTTGCGGTGTCGACGACTTTGGACATGCCCACTTCCGAGGCCGCGCGAACGGTCATCAGGTTGCGCGACTGCTCGACTCCCCATCGCATCGTCTTCGCCCCGGAGTAGCGGCGGTCGAAGTTGACGAAACATTTGTTGCCGAGCCCCGCGCCCTGCCAGACGCAGAAAGGCGCATCGACGATGATGCTGGCCGGGGTCATGCCGTTTTCGAGCGCGGTCTCGTAAACGACCGGTTTGAACGCCGATCCCGATTGCCTGAGCGCCTGGGTCGCGCGGTTGTAGCTCGACCCGATCACGTCGAAGCCGCCCTGCATCGCGAGGATTCGGCCGGTGTGCACCTCCTGGGCGAGCATGCCGCCGGACACTTCGGGGATCGAACGCAGCGCGTAATCCCCGCCGCCCAGATCCTTGACCACGATGATCATCCCGGGTCGCAGATTGCTGAAGGCGGAGCCGCCTCCCCCGCGCCTGGCCTGCGAGGCCGCCGAGGCAGGCAGAGTGCCCGTCGAACCGTCGGCAAAGCCGATCTCGGCCGAATTGCCGGTCTTCGACAGGACGACCGCCTTGCGCCAATCAGGAAAACCGGTCCCCACCGGAGTCCGGTCGAGCAGCCCCGCCCAGTCGCCGGAAATGTCGATGCTCTTTTCCAGGTCTCGCCAACCGCGGCCGCCGTCGAAATTGGCGAGCCCCTCGCGAAGCGCGTTCGCCGCAGCCTCCTGCATTCCCGGGACAACCGAGGTCCGGACCCACAGGCCACCGGCATAAACGCTGTTCGGGCCGTCCTCGGCGGTTTCGCCGAAACGCCGGAGCAGCTCGCGCCGGACTTCCTCCATGTAATAGCCGCCCATGTCGCGGAAATGCTCGCCGGCGCCGTAGCGGATGGTTCCGAGAGGCGTTGCCGCGGCCGCCGCGCGTTCCGCACTGGTGATGTGGCCATTTCTCACCATCTCCCCGAGCACATAGTTGCGGCGGTCGAGCGCGCGCTCGGTTGCCCGCTCCGGATCGTAATTCGACGGGGCCTTTGGAAGCACGGCCAGATAGGCGGCCTCCGGAAGCGTCAGGTCGTCGACATCCTTGTCGAAATAGGCTCTCGAAGCAGCCTGCACGCCGTAGGCGTTCCGCCCCAGGAAGATCTGGTTGAGGTAAAGCTCGAAAATCTGTTCCTTGGTCAGCACCGATTCCAGCCGGAAAGCGAGGATCGCTTCACGGATCTTGCGGCCGACATTGTAGCTGCTGTCCTGAAGCAGGCTCTTGGCGACCTGCTGCGTAATCGTCGATCCGCCGCGCGCTCGCCCGCCGCCGGTCACCGTCTTGGCGGTGAAGTCTGCGACGGCACCAATCAAACCGGGGTAATCGATGCCGCCATGTTGGAAGAAAGTCTTGTCCTCGGCCGAAAGGAACGCCTCGATGACGACCGGCGGGAATTCGTCAAAGGCAAGATTGACCCGCCGTTCGCGGGCGAAACTTTGGACCGGATCGCCTTCGTAACCCCTGACTTTGCTCGGGAGCGGCGGTTCGTACGCGAGAAGCTTGTCAGCCGAGGGGAGGCCGGTCGCGAAATAGAGCCACACGCCGGCGAACAGCGCAAAGGCCAATGCTCCGACGATCGTGAGCGAGCGCACCCATCGACGCTGAAACAATGGGTCGATGCGCCCGCGGACTCGTCGGTTGAAAGCGACGAGGTCGGGCAGTTTGACTCGTGAAGGTGACAGACGTTCGAATTTCATGGTTTGCGCGCGATCCTAGCTGCTTGGGCGCACCGCGGAAAGCATAAGGATCAGCGGATAGCGCGTGCGGCTATATCGGACTCGATAGTATTGGCCAGCGCCTGAACCATACGTGAGCGCTGCTCGGGCGAGCGGAGAAGCGCCTCATCGTCGACGTTGCTGATGTAGCTTGCTTCGAAAAGCACGGCTGGCACGCCTGCGGCTCGAAGCACGTGGAAGTCGGCAAAACGGTGCGGCTGGGGCCTCAAAGCGAGACGGCCTGACGAATTTCGGACCAGCCGCTCGGCGAAATTGGCCGATGCAGTCATCTGGCTCCGCACGGCGAGATCCGAGAGGATTGCGCGGACGGACCCGTCGGAACCGCCGGCGCGCGCGACAGCGGTGTTCTCCGACCGCGCCAGGCGTGCTGCCTCTTCATCCGAGGCAACATCGGAGAGCGAATAGACGCTGGCCCCACGAGCCAGCGGATTGGGTGCGCTGTCCATGTGCAGCGAGACATAGAGGCTTGCTCCGAGCCGCCGCGCCAGCGCCGACCGCTCCTCGAGCGTGAGGTAGCGGTCATCCTCACGAGTCATTGCGATTCGAACTCGCCCGTTGCTCGCGAGCCTGTTCCTGAGCTCGCGTGCAAGCTGCAAGCTCAGCCGCTTTTCGGTGATATCGCCCGAAACGGCGGTCGCTCCGGGATCGTTGCCCCCGTGCCCGGGGTCGATCAAGACCAGCGGCCGGCCGGGCGAGCGCCCTTCGACGATCCGGATTTTGTGGGTGGGAGCGGGCAGCCGCACGGTGACGCTCTCGGCGCCGCCCGGCTCTGCCGGCGAAACTCCTGCAGCCGCGGCGCCGCCGAGCACAAGCAGAATCGCGGCGCCGGCGCCTGCGGCGCCCGCACCGGCAACCAGCCGCTTGACACTCCAAATTCCTGGCATTGGCTCTCCGACAGCTGCCAATCGATACATCTTTATCACGAGTATATGGTTAACAGCTACTTATCGGTGAATCGGATGCGGCGAAGCAACTTTGTTGCGGACGCCCGCAGCCGATGCTAACCGGCTTTATCCTCGGCAAATGCTGCTGCGGATCGCGCTGCGCCCAATCCGGACCGCGGCATCACAGGTTGACGCTGCATGACGCCACAGAACTCCGCCCGTCCGCTCTCGAACGAGCAGCGGGGCGGCATTCCCGCATGTGAACCGGGAATGGCGCGCGCAGCAGACGCGATTTTCACCACATCTGCCAGCTTGAGCGGCCGACACCCGCAGCGGCTGGCCCAGTCAATGGCGCGCCCGGTCCGAAAGGTCCGGCGCGCCCGGAGAGCTTTCAATGTCAATGCGCATGCTAATCGACGCGCGCCACCCGGAGGAGACCCGGGTCGCGGTCGTAAAGGGAAGCCGGATCGAAGAGTTTGACTTCGAGTCCGCAGAGCACAAGCAGCTCAAGGGAAACATCTATCTCGCCAAGGTCACCAGAGTAGAACCGTCGCTTCAGGCGGCGTTTGTCGACTATGGCGGCAACCGCCACGGTTTCCTGGCTTTTTCGGAAATCCATCCCGATTACTACCAGATTCCGAAGGCCGACCGCGATGCGCTCCTGAAGGAGGAGGCCGAGCAGGCGGCCGAGGAAGAGCGGCTGCGCCTGGGAGACGGCGACAACGGCGGCGACCGTCCGGACGCCGACGAGCGCGCCGCTGAGGACGACAGTGATGCATCGGCCGAAGGAGCGGCGGAGACCGGTGCCGATTCGCGCTCACCGGTCGACGAAGCGGCCGCCGACGAATTGAGGAAGCGGCGACAGTCCCTTCGCCGACGGTACAAGATCCAGGACGTGATCCAGCGCCGCCAGGTGCTTCTCGTCCAGGTCGTGAAGGAGGAGCGCGGCAACAAGGGCGCAGCGCTGACGACCTATCTCAGTCTCGCTGGCCGCTACTGCGTCCTAATGCCCAACACCTCCCACGGAGGCGGGATCAGCCGGAAAATCTCCAACGGCGCCGACCGAAAGCGGCTGAAGTCGATCATGGGCGACCTCGATCTGCCGTCGACGATGGGCCTGATCGTCCGCACCGCCGGCCTCTCGCGCACCAAGTCGGAGATCAAGCGCGACTTCGACTATCTCGCCCGGCTGTGGGACGAGATTCGCGAAAAGACTCTCAAGAGCACCGCGCCAGCGCTGATTTACCGTGACAGTGACCTCATCAAGAGGGCGATCCGCGACCTCTACAACCGCGACATCGACGAGGTGATCGTCGAGGGCGAAGAAGGTTTCAAAGCCGCCCGCGGCTTCATGAAGCTGCTGATGCCGAGCCATGTGCGCCGGGTCAAGCAGCACACGGAGGCGACTCCGCTGTTCCAGCGCCATGGAGCCGAAGACGAGCTTTCGGCGATGTACCAGCCGGTCGTCCAGCTGAAGTCGGGCGGCTATCTGGTGATCAACCCGACCGAAGCGCTGGTATCGATCGACATCAACTCGGGCCGCTCGACGCGCGAGCACAATATCGAGCTGACCGCTTACAGCACCAACATCGAGGCCGCAGCGGAAATCGCCCGACAGCTTCGGTTGCGTGACATGGCGGGACTGATCGTCATCGACTTCATCGACATGGAGCAATCGAGCCATGTCCGGAAGGTCGAGAAGGCGATGAAGGAGGCGCTGAAGAACGACCGGGCGCGAATCCAGGTCGGCCGCATCTCGAGCTTCGGCCTTCTCGAAATGAGCCGTCAGCGTCTCCGCACCGGCGTCCTTGAGGCTTCGACCAAGGCCTGCCCCCACTGCGAGGGCACGGGTCTGATGCGCACCGCGGCATCCGCTGGCCTGTCGGCGCTTCGGATGATCGAGGACGAGGCGACCCGCGGCCGCGGCGAGAAAATCCAGCTTCGTGCCGCTCGCGAAGCTGCGGTCTACGTCCTCAACAAGAAGCGCTCGGAGCTCGCCGAGATGGAAAACCGCTACGGCGTGTCGGTCGAGATCGCCATCGACGAGAGCTTCGAAGGCGCCAAGATGAGTGTCGAGAGCTCGGGCCCGAAGCCGCAGCCCGTAAAGTTCGCGCCTGCGCCGACGGCCGACAGTCCTGCCGAAGAGGAAGAGGAGCTGGAGGCGGCGCTGGTCGGGCCGGAGGGCGAGGAAGAGGACGAGCAACAGGAACAGGAAGAGCAACAGGAAAAAGGCCGGGATCAGGCCGAGGAGCGGGAGGAACGCGGCGGACGGCGCCGCAGGCGTCGGCGCCGGGGCGGTCGCGGGCGACGCCGCGGTCAGGAAGATTTGATTCCGGCCGAAGAGCTGCCGCCGTCCGTCGAAGAGGCCGAGGCGCCCGATCAGCAGGCGCAAAAGGCCGCTTCAGAGGAGCAAAAACCCGAAGCGGAGGAAAAACCGAAAGGCCGGCGGCGGCGCAAGAAGGCCGAGCAAGTGGGTCAGGTTGAGCCGGACAGCTCGCCGATGGTGTCCCGGCCCATCGACGAGGAACTGCCGATCGCCGAGACAGAAGCTCCTTCCGAGTCGAAACCGAAAGCCCGGCGCACACGCAAGAAGAAGACGGACGTGCCCGACCCGGCGCCGCCAGAGGTTCCGCCAGTCGAGACTGCCGATGAACAGGAGTCCAAGGCGAAGCCCAAACGGCGCACACGCAAGGCAAAAGCGTCCGAGGAGGCAGCCGGGGAAACTCCGGTTCCGACGGCCGATAACGACCTCGACGGGGAAGAGGAGGCAGGAGGCGAGCCCCGGCGCGGCTGGTGGCAGCGGACATTCGGGTAAATCGCGGGTTCAGGCCGTCGATGTGATGGGCAAAGGATGACATCCGCGCTGTCTCGACTGACGCGGCTCTTCATGATCGCGCTGGTGCTGACGCTGTCGGTCGCACGGCCGGCTGTGGCAGCCGACGAAAACCTCTCGGTGCTTCGGGACGCAGAGACGGAACTGCTGTTCCGAGACGTGTCGCGACCGCTGATCCAGGCCGCTGGACTCGACCCGAACAACGTCAAAGTTGTCCTGCTCGGCAGTACGGAAATTAACGCGTTCGTGGCGACGGGGCAAAACGTCTATCTTTACTCCGGGCTCCTCCTCGAGGCCGACAGCGTCAACGAGCTGCAGGGGGTAATCGCCCACGAGCTTGGCCACGTTGCCGGCGGCCATTCGATCCGCTTGCAGAAGGGCAGCAGCGAGGCGACCGGGATCACCATCGCGACAATGATCCTCGGAGCGCTGGCAGTTGCCGCGGGCGCAGGCGATGCGGGCCTTGGGATCATGATGGCCGGCCAGCGCGCGGCGCTCGGCAGATTCCTCGCCTTTTCCCGAACTCAGGAAAGTAGCGCAGACCAGGCCGGCGCCAAATATCTCTCGGCCGCGGGCGTATCCGGCAAGGGCATGCTGGACTTCTTCGGCAAGCTACGGAACCAGGAGTACCGGCTCGCGGTCTACGAAACCGAGAGCTACGACCGCACGCACCCGCTATCGACCGAGCGCATGGCGGCGCTGCAAGAGGTATTCAAAAATGACGCGGCCTGGAACAGGCCGGTAAATCCCCAGCTAGAGGAACGGTACCAGCGGGTAAGGGCGAAGCTCTACGGCTTCGTCAACCCGAAGCAGGCAATCATCAAATATCCGGAGAGCGACCGTAGCGTGCCGGGCCATTATGCGCGCGCCTATGCCTATCACCGCGGCGCCTACCCCGAAAAAGCGCTGTCGGAGGCCGAGGCACTTCTGGCCACCAATCCCAACGATCCGTTCTTCCTCGAGCTCAAGGGCCAGATCCTGCTGGAGTCTGGCCGCCCGGCAGACGCGATCGAGCCCTTGAGGGAAGCGACCGTTCAGTCGGGCGATTCGCCGCTGATCGCCGCGATGCTGGGTCACGCGCTGATCTCCACGGAGAAGCGGGAGAATTTCGTCGAGGCGAAGCAGGTGCTCAAGTCGGCGATCGGCCGCGACAACGCGAATCCTTTTGCCTGGTACCAGCTGGGGATCATCTATGACCAGGAAGGCGACACGGCGCGCGCAGCGCTCGCGACCGCCGAGCGCAACAATTTGGAAGGCGAACCGAAGCGGGCGCTCGTCAGCGCCCGGATGGCGATGAAAGGTATTTCAGCCGGAAGTCCAGACTATCTTCGGGCCCAGGATATCGCCATGGTCTCCTGTGCCGAGCTTGTGAAAGACAAGAAAGAAAAGAAGGAAAGGATCGGCTGCTGAGCGAGGGTCGTACTCCGCCGTCAGGGAAACTTGGAGCGGCGATCGTAGGGGGACTGATCGGCGCGCTCGTCATGGCCGCGATCCTAATCCTGGCGGCGCCGCAACTGGTTGGGCCCCGTCTCGTTCGCGCCGGGATCATGGCCGATCCGCAGGTTCTCGTCGATGCAAGCGAAGCGCTCCGCGATGAGCAATATGCGCCGGTTCTGGCGCAACATCGCGCCGAAATCGAAACCCCGTTCGGCACCTCATGGAAGGGCGCGAGCAAGCCCGACGTCATCCTCGTCGAATTCTATGATTATGCCTGCCAGTACTGCAAAGCGAGCAATCCCGACATTGCGCGGCTGCTGAACGAGGATCCCGGTCTTAGGGTCGTCTATCGCGAGCTCCCAATCCTTGGGCCCGAGAGCGTCACGGCAGCGCGTCTTTCGCTTGCCGCGTCGAAATCGGGCCGGTTCGTCCAGTTCCACGACGCCTTGTGGGAAGCAGGAAGGCCGGGTCCGGAAACGATTGCGATCGCCAGCGAGGCGGCGGGTATCGCACCGCAGCCCATCGACAGTCCCGATATCGAGGCCGAGCTCAAGAAGAACTACCAGCTCGCCGGCGCCCTGGGCGCCACCGGGACGCCGATGTTCATCGTTGGCGACCGGGTGCTCAACAGCGCCGTCGGCTATGACGTCCTGAAAAAGGCGGTCGCCGACGCGCGCGCAAAAGGCTGACTTGACCGCGTTTTGTGCTCTCCTCAGGCTCTGTCCACCCGCTCCTTGACGTCGTCCTTCGGCTTGCCGTCATGAGCCTCGACCAGCGCCTCGTTCACTTCGGCGCCGATGAGTACCACCCACGAAGTTAGGAACAGCCAGGCGAGGAGGACCACGGGCGCGGTTGCGGAACCGTAATAGGGGCTAAAGCCGCCGATCGTCGAAACGTAGAGCGAGAAGAGTCCGGAAGCGGCTAGCCATAGCGCGGTGGCGACCAGCGCGCCGATACTGATCCAGCTCGCCTTGCGTGGCGGGTCGGCAGGAGCAAGCCGGTAGATGCCCCAAAGGTAGGCGAGGAACAGCACCGCCGCGACTGGCCATCGCAGCACGAGCGCGACTCTGTCGAGCGGCGCTGCCAAGGTCGGGGCGATCAGCGGAACGACGGCGACCAGGAACAGCGCACCGGCAACGAAGAGGAGACCGGCTGCGGCGATCGCAAGTGCGACGCCCTGTCGCGACAGGCGGCTGCGCTTTTCCTCCACGCTGTGCGCCAGGTTCAGGCCGGTGATGATCCCGGACGCCGATCGCTGCACCGTCCAAAGCACCATCAACAGGTTGAAGGCGAGGCCGAGGCCGAGTCCGAACCCCTTTGGCACCTCGGTCACGAATTCGCGGAGCATTCCGACGATTGGCCCCGGGAGGAACTGCTCGAGCACCGCGATCTGCTGCTCGAGGGCTTCGGAGCTGATCGTCAACCCGTAGATTGCGCCAATCGCAGCCATTGCAGGCAGAAGGCCAAAAAGGCTGAAGAAAGCCAGACCACCAGCGGTGAGCATCGCACGGTCAGTGATCGCCTCGCGCCAAACGTGGCCGACGATGGCCTTGACGCTGCGGGGCTCAGGCTCTTGCCGCGGAACCGAAATGTCCTCCTGCCGGATGTTGCGTCAGCGAAACGGCCGCAAAACGGCGACGGTTCCGGGTGCCCCTATTCGCCCTGCTTGCCTGCGCCCGGGTCCTTGAACCCCTGCGCGACCACATACCATTCCGACGAACCCTGGCGGCTGGCCGGAGGCTTGGCGTGCTTCACCGACGAGAAGTGGCGCTTGAGCTCGGCGACAAGGCTGTTGTCGGCGCCCCCTGCGAGCACCTTGGCGACGAAGGCGCCGCCGGGGCGAAGAACTTCCTTGGCAAACTCAAGCGAGGCCTCCACCAGCGCCATTGTCCGCAAATGATCGGTCTGCGGGTGGCCAACCGTGTTCGAAGCCATGTCGGAGAGGACAAGGTCGGCGGGCTGCCCAAGCGACACTTTCAGACGCTCCGGCGCTTCCTCGTCCATGAAGTCCATTTGCAGGATATCGACACCCTCGATCGGGTCGGTTGGGAGGAGGTCGAGTCCGACGACCATCGCACCGTGCGCCCGCCGGCGGACGACCTGGCTCCAACCGCCGGGCGCGATTCCGAGATCGACGACGGCCGTGACGCCCTTCAGCAACTGAAAGCGATCGTCGAGCTCGAGCAGCTTGTAGGCAGCGCGGCTTCGGTAATTCTCGGCTTTGGCTCGGCGGACGTAGGGGTCGTTGAGCTGCCGCTCAAGCCAGCGGGTTGACGAGGCGGAGCGCCCGCGCGCGGTACGAACGCGTTGGCGTCCCGCGCGGCTGCTCCTCACAATTTATGCCCGTCTCTCGCCATCAGCGAGCGGAGGATGCCTTCGCGGATTCCGCGATCTGCAACGCCCAGCTTTTCCGCCGGCCATATCTCCAGGATCGCTTCCAGGATTGCGCAGCCAGCCACGACCAGGTCGGCGCGATCCCGGCCGATGCACGGCAGGCTGGCGCGCTCTTCATAATCCATCTCCGCGATCATGGTGCTGATCGCCCGCATCGCCTCAATCGGAATGTGCAGCCCGTCGACTGCGCGGCGGTCGTAGCTCGGCAGCGCGAGATGGACACTCGCCAGCGTCGTGACGGTGCCGCTGGTGCCGAGTAGCCGAATGTCCTCGCGGTCCTTTGGAAGCATTGCCTCGAACTGGTCGAACGAGCGGCGCACTCGCTCGCGCATGCGCCCGTACGCGCGAACCCGGTCCCCGCCCTCGATCGCTTCGCGACCCTCGCTTTCGGTCAGCGACACGACGCCCCAAGGAGCGCTCCACCAGCTGCGAATCCTCGGAATACCGCTCATTTGGTCGATCAGCACCAGCTCGGTCGACCCGCCGCCGATATCGAAGATCAGGGCTGGTCCGTCGCCCGGCTCAAGGAGCTTATGGCAGCCGAGCATCGCCAGCCTGGCTTCCTCTGCCGGCTCGATGATCTCGAGCGCGATCCCGGTCTCTCGCCGGACCCGGTCGATGAATTTGCGGCCATTGGCTGCGCGGCGGCAGGCCTCGGTGGCTACCGAGCGCGATAGCGATACGTTGCGCTTGCGGAGCTTGTCCGCGCATACCGAAAGAGCTGCAATGGCCCGGTCCATTGCCTCGTCTGAGAGCCGGCCGGTTTGAGACAGCCCGTCGCCCAGGCGCACAATCCGCGAGAATGCATCGATCACCGTGAAGCCGCCGTCGTTTGGCCGGGCGATCAGAAGCCTGCAGTTGTTGGTGCCGAGATCGAGAGCGCCGTAGGTGTGGCGATGGAGGTGTGGACGGGGAAGCCGCCGCTTGGGGGAGCTCGGAGAGGCCGGTTCGTGCCGCATCTGCGGTGCCGGCGCACTGGCGACATTCTGCGCCATCAATAAACGCCCGTTCTTATCCTTCCACCGCCGGGAGATACCGACGGCTGACTTGGCCCGAATGTAGCCGCGAATTACCTAAAAGGGCAAGTTAAGGGCGTTTTCGGCTGCTCTTTCGTTGACTCTGGCAGGGTCGATTTCTATCTCGCGCGCTCGCCACAACCCGGCGCTGCCCCGTCGTCTAATGGTAAGACTACGGACTCTGAATCCGTCAATCGTGGTTCGAATCCACGCGGGGCATCCAGCCGCTCAAGCGGCGTTCGAGTCGAGCGAATAGCCTTCGGACCTGACCGTTCTAATCAGGTTTTCGCCGCCCGCTTTTTCCAGGGCCTGACGAAGCCGGCGGATGTGGACGTCGACCGTCCTCAGCTCGATATCCTCGTTGTGCGGCCAGATCAGCTCGAGCAGCTGCTGGCGCGAATAGACCTTCTCCGGATTCTGCAGGAGATGGCGAAGCAGGCGGTATTCGGTGGGGCCGAGCGCGACCGCGGTGCCGTCGCGGCGGACCCGGTGGGCCTCGACGTCCATTTCCAGGCCGGCGTAGGTGAGAGTTTCGGCGATCAGGTTCGGGCTGGAGCGGCGCAACAGCGCCTTGGCGCGGGCGACGAGCTCCTTGGGGCTGAACGGCTTCGTCACGAAATCGTCTGCGCCGGTCTCGAGGCCGCGGATCCGGTCGTCCTCTTCGCCCCGCGCGGTAAGCATCATGATCGGAATGTTGGAGCTGGCGGCGGTTCGGCGAAGCCGGCGGCACACCTCGATGCCGCTGACATCCTCGACCATCCAGTCAAGTACCACCAGCGCCGGGCGGATTTCCTCGACCAAAACGAGCGCCTCTTCGCCCGACGGGGTGCTGGTGACCGTGAATCCTTCTTTCGAAAAATGATGTTTGATGAGATCGGCGATTGCGCGGTCGTCCTCGACCACGAGCATTCGCTTGGTTCCGGTCATTACCATGTCAGCGAGCACCGGCTTTTTCCAGCCGCTCGGGCAATTGCTGGGCAGTTGCTGCATAATAGACCATCTCGGCGATGTTGGTCGCGTGGTCGCCGACGCGCTCAAGATTCTTGGCGATGAACAGCAGGTGCGCCGCCTGGCCGATGTTGTTCGGGTTCTCCATCATGAATGTAAGCAGCGTCCGAAAAATCGAATCGTAGAAGTCGTCGACGGCCTCGTCTCGCTCGGCAACCCGCACCGCCGTTTCCGCATCTCGATTGACGAAGGCGTCCAGAACGTCGTGAACCATCTGCGTAGCGATCCGCGCCATTTCCGGCAGCAGCGACAGCGGCTCGATCTTGCCGGCATTCTCCAGCTGCGGCACTCGACGGGCGATGTTCTTCGCATAGTCGCCGATCCGCTCGACAACGCCCGAGATCTTGAGAGCCGCGATAACGTCCCGAAGGTCGCCGGCCATCGGCGCTCGAAGCGCAATCAGCTGGACGACGCGCCGCTCGGTTTCGATCTCCAGTGCATCCAGTTTCTTGTCGTCTTCGACGATCCGCTTGGCGCCTTCTAGGTCCCGCTGAACGAGACAGCGCATCGCTTCGCCGATGGCATGTTCGGCGAGGCCGCCCATCTGGCTGATCAGCGCCCGCAGCCGGTCGAGATCCTCATCGAAGGCCTTGAGTGTGTGTTCGCGCGCATGCTGCATTTTTAAACTCCGATCAGCCGTAGCGGCCGGTGATGTAATCCTGTGTCCGCTGCTTGCGCGGGTTGGTGAAGATGTCCTTCGTCTTCCCGTATTCCACCATCTCGCCGAGATGGAAAAAGGCTGTTCGCTGCGACACGCGCGCCGCCTGCTGCATATTGTGGGTGACGATGGCAATTGCATATCGGCCGCGCAGCTCGTGGATCAACTCCTCGATCTTGGCGGTGGCGATCGGATCGAGAGCGGAGGCCGGCTCGTCCATGAGGATCACTTCCGGGTCGACCGCAATCGCGCGAGCGATGCACAGCCGCTGCTGCTGGCCGCCCGAGAGAGCCGTCCCGCTTTCCTCGAGCCGATCCTTCACCTCGTCCCAGAGACCGGCGCGCTTCAGCGACTTTTCGACGATCGCATCCATCTCCGTCCGATTTGAGGCGAGGCCGTGGATGCGCGGACCGTAAGCGACATTCTCGTAGATGGATTTGGGAAACGGATTGGGCTTTTGGAACACCATTCCCACCCTCGCGCGAAGCTGAACTACGTCCATTCGCGGGGAGTAGATGTCCTCCCCGTCCAGCTCGATGTCCCCGCTCACCCGGGCAGACGGAATGGTGTCGTTCATCCGGTTCAGGCACCGAAGGAACGTCGATTTGCCGCACCCGGACGGCCCGATGAAGGCAGTGACCCGGTCGTCGTGAATATCGACCGAAACATTTTTGAGAGCCTGGGCATCGCCGTAGAAGACGCTGACCTTATGGGCGCGCATCTTGGGCGTTCGGCCGCTCATGGCCTGGGGAAGCTCCTCGGCCTCCGCCGCCGGATTTGGAATCGTGCGTATATCGTTGTTCGAAATCATGTCTCTTGCCTACCAGCGGCGCTCAAAGCGGTTGCGGAGATAGATAGCCAGCCCGTTCATCATCAGCATGAATAGCAGAAGGACGATGATCGCCGCGCTGGTTTTCTCGACGAACCCGCGGCTGACCTCATCCGACCAGAGGAAGATCTGGACAGGAAGAACGGTTGCCGGATCCGCAATTCCTTGCGGCGGCGATGCGATGAACGCACGCATTCCGATCATCAGCAGCGGAGCGGTCTCGCCAAGTGCGCGCGCCATGCCGATGATCGTTCCTGTGAGGATGCCGGGAAGCGCTAACGGAATCACGTGCTGGAACACGACCTGCATCTTCGACGCGCCAACCGCGAGCGCCGCGTCCCGGATCGAGGGCGGCACGGATTTCATCGCGTTGCGGCCGGCGATCACGATGACCGGCATGGTCATCAGCGCCAGAGTCAGGCCGCCGACCAGCGGCGCCGAGCGCGGCAGGTGCATGAAATTGAGGAACACGGCCAGGCCGAGCAATCCGAAAATGATCGACGGCACCGCAGCCAGATTGTTGATCGACACATCGATCGCGTCGGTCCAGCGGTTCCGAGGCGCGAACTCCTCCAGATAGACCGCCGAGAGCAACCCGATCGGGAAGGCGAGCATCATCGTTACGACGATGGTGAGGAAGCTGCCTATCAGCGCTCCCCAGATGCCTACGGCCGACGGATCGGTGGCGTCCGACTCGGTCAGGAAAGTCATGTTGAAGCTGCGGCCAAGCGCGCCCGCCGATTCGAGCCGCTGCACAAGGCGCTCGTCGTCCGCGGAGCCCTCGCCCTTCGCTGCGACAGCGACATCGCTCGCCACCGGCAGCCAGACGGTCTCCCGGCGCTCCAGAAGCCCCGGATCGTTGATCAGCTTGCGTCCGAGAGCGCGCCCTGCGCCGGCGGCGAACAGATCTTCCGCCTGCGGGCCGTAGGCTGCCGTGGCAGCCTGCGACACGACGCCTTCGATGCCGGCGCCAATGACGACTTCACGCGCCTGTGGGCCGCGTAGCGCCGCTGGGTCGAGCATCAGGTCGCTGCGCGGGAAATCGATCGGCACAGTAGCCTCGATCTGAACGAATCCGCCGGCCCCGCGCCATGTCATCGTCACCAGCAGAAAAGCGAGAAACAGCGCCGAAAGGGCAACGGCGGCCAGGCCCAACAGCTTGAATCGCCGCTCAGCCGCGTAGCGCTTGCGGACCCGCGCTTGCATCGACTCGGCGGTCCAGCGAGAGGCGGGCGCTCTACTCATATTGCTCGCGGTAGCGCCGCACGAAGTGCAGCGCGATCAGGTTCAGGATCAGAGTGATGATGAACAGCGCCAGCCCGAGCGCGAAGGCGGCGAGGGTTTTGGCGCTGTCAAATTCCTGGTCGCCGGTGAGCAACTGGACGATCTGAGTGGTCACGGTCGTCACGCTCTGGAACGGGTTCAGCGTCAGATTGGCGGCCAGTCCCGCAGCCATGACCACGATCATGGTTTCGCCGATCGCTCGGCTGACGGCGAGCAGGACTCCGCCGACCACGCCGGGAAGCGCCGCCGGCAGAACCACCTTGCGGATGGTCTCCGACTTGGTCGCACCCACGGCCAGGCTGCCGTCGCGCATCGCCTGCGGAACGGCTGCAATCGAATCGTCCGCCATCGAGCTGACGAACGGGATAATCATGATTCCCATGACCAGGCCGGCGGCAAGGGCGCTCTCGCTGCTCGCCGATTCGATGCCGATCGTAATTCCGAAGTCGCGCACAGCCGGGGCGACCGTCAGCGCAGCGAAATAGCCGTATACGACCGTCGGGATGCCGGCGAGAATTTCCAGCAACGGCTTCATCCACGAGCGCACCTGCGGGTGCGCATATTGGGTGAGGTAAATCGCGCTCATCAGGCCGAGCGGGATGGCAACGATCATCGCGATGATCGCGCCGATGAAGATCGTGCCCCAGAGCAGTGGAATCCAGCCGAACGCGCCTGTTGCTCCGACCTGGTCGGCGCGGATTGCCGTTTGCGGGCTCCAGTGGGTGCCGAACAGAAAGTCAGGAACGGGGATTCGGCTGAAAAAGCGCAGGCTCTCGAACATCAGCGAGAGGACGATTCCCAGCGTCGTCAGGACCGCGATCAGCGAGGCGGCGAGCAGCAGCGCCATCATCCAGCGCTCGACAGCGGTGCGAGCGCGGAATTCGAGTTTCGTTTGCCGAAGTGCAAGCGCCGCTGCGATCAGCGAGATCAGGATCGCGATCGCGCCGCCGATCGTCGAATAGCGTGCCTGCGCCTCGGCATAGTGAGGCGCGATGGCGCTCGATTCCGAATTGAATCCCGCATCGCGCTGGCCGCTGGCAATTTCCCGCGCTTCCGCGAGGATCGCCTGGCGCTGCATGTCGAAGTCGGGGAGTGCCTGGCCCTCTGAAGTAATGAGCACCGCCTGCTCGACGAGGTTCGTCTGGACCGGCGCCCAGGCAGCGATGAACAGCAGCGCCGGGATCGCCGCCCAGATCACCGCAAAGGCGGCATGGTAGACAGGCAGTGAGTGCGGGCGGCCAGTCGCGCGCAGTCGCCTGGCCCTATCGTAACCGAGCCAACCGGCCGCCGCCGAAATCAGAAGGACTGCGACGAGCGCAACGCCAAGAGTCATTGCGCCCGTCGCTCCTTCTTTACTGTAGCTCGGATGCTTCGAGAGGCTTTAGCGCCTGCGCCTGCTGCTGCTGAGCGTCCGCGTCCTGGCCGTCGAACGGGACGAGCCCGCGGCTCTGGAGTAGTCCTCCGCGACGCGCCATCTGGGCATACATGGCGATAAAGTCCCTGATCGCCGGCTTCGCCTGAATGTGCGAACCCTTGGCATAGGTGTAGATTCTCCTGGCCCCCGGATAGCTGAGGTTGGAGATCGTCTCGTCGGTCGGCGCTACGCCGTCGATCTCGACCGGCCGGATACGATCGCGATTTTCCGAAAGGAAGCTGTACCCCAGAACTCCGATCGCGTTCGGGTCCGTTGCCACCTTTTGCACCAGCAGATTGTCGTTCTCGCCCGCCTCGACGAATGCGCCGTCCTCGCGGATCCTGGTGCAGACTTCCTTATACTCGTCTTCGTTCTGCTCCTTCAGCGCCTTCATTCTCGGATCGCTGGCGCAGCCCGCCTCGAGAAAGAGCTCATTGAGGCTGTCACGCGTTCCAGATGTCGGAGGCGGGCCAACGACCCGAATGGGAGTGGCGGGGAGCGACGGATTCACATCGGCCCAGGTTTTGGCAGTCTGCTCCTGTCCAAATGGCCGCGCTGCGAGCGCCGCGTAGAGGTCCCGAAGGCTAAGCTCCATCGGCTTGGACTCGACTGACCGGATAAGGGCCAAGCCGTCAATTCCAACCGGGAACTCGATGACATTCACGCCATTCTGGTGACAGTCCGCAAGCTCGCTTTCCTTGATCCGCCGCGATGCATTTGTCATGTCCGGCGTGTTCGATCCGACGCCCTGGCAGAACAGCTTCATTCCGGCGCCGGTGCCGGTCGATTCGACGATGACGCTCAACCCCGAATTGGCGCGCTGGAATTGCTCGGCGACTGCAGTCGTGAACGGATAGACCGTCGACGAGCCGACGATTGTCAGCTGGCTTCCGGAACCGCTTTGACCGCCGCCTCCGCAAGCGACAGTCATGGCTGCGATCGGCAGCACGAAAAATAACTTGTTCATGGATTCTCCCTTGCCCGGGGAACTTCCCCGCAGCACCGCCTTAGCCGCCGTTGCTGACGCGCTTATTGCAGGGATTTTACAGTTTAATGACAGCAGCACTGTTCAGTAGCGAACCGGCAGCCGAATCGTCACCGTCGTGCCTTCCCCGACTTCGCTGTCGATTGCGAGAGTCCCTCGGTGGCGCTCGACGATATGCTTGACGATCGCGAGGCCGAGGCCGGTTCCGCCGGTGTCGCGGCTGCGCACAGCATCGACCTGATAGAAGCGGCGGGAGAGGAACGGCAGGTGCTGACGCGGAATTCCCGGGCCGGTGTCGCTGACCTCGAGCCGGATCGAATCGTCTTCAAGGGTGCCCGAGACGCGGATCTTGCAGTCGCGGCTGGCGCAGCCGTACCGAACCGAATTGTTGAGAAGATTATCGACCAGCTGGACGAGCTGCGGGAAGTCGCCGGCAATTGGCGGCAAGTCATCCTGAAGCTCCAGGTGAATGTTGCAACCGCACTCGTGAGCCGTCGTCCGAATCGACTCGACCGCGCTTCGAAGGATCGAGCCCACAGCGACTTTGTCGGTCGGCGCGACGAATCGATCTGCCTCGATTCGCGACAGGCTCATCAGATCCTCGATGATCCGGAGCATGCGCTTCGCCTCGCTCTTGATCGTGCCGGCAAATTTTGCGGCCAGCTCCGGATCGAGGTCGGAATCCTCGAGGCTTTCGGCGTAGCCGAGCACGGCCGTGAGCGGGGTCCTGAGCTCGTGGCTGGCATTGGCGACGAAATCGACGCGCATCTTCTCGGCAGAATGCGCGGCCGAGCGGTCGTTTAGCCGAAGAAGCAACGCCGATTCGCCGATGCGCCGGACCACGAGCCTCCACGGCCGCCCGACGGCGCCAACGCCGGTGAAATCGATTTCGCCCGGATCGCCCGCAAGCACGAATTCCAGGGCTTGCGGATGGCGCACCGCCAGACGAACGTCACTTCCCTCGATAGCGCGGCCGAGCAGAGCCTTGGCCTGTTCATTCGCCAAGCGAACTACGTCCCGCTCAACGACCAGCGCAGGCTCATCGATCGCATCGAGCAGCGCCCGGGCAGAAGGGTCGATCATCGCCATCGGCCGCACGGTAGCGGATATGCCCCCACCGCTACCAGTTCGGCGAGCCCGGTTCATGCAAACAAGTGCTCCCCCGCCCGAGCGGGCGGGGGAGCGGCCTGTTCGTCGGGGAGGGGGACGAAGAGGCTAATCAAAAGTCGACCTGGCTGCGCAGGCCGATGACGTTGACGGAATAGTTGCGATCGCCATTGGGAAGAGCGATCGCAGCTTCGTCGTAGAGAATATGGGCGGCGTTGAGGCCGAACAGGACGTAATCGATCGGCTTCCAGTTCAGCGACAGCTGGAACGCGTTCTGCTTGCCGCCAAGGATTCCGGCGTCGTTGAGGTTCAGATAATCCCAGCGGACGTTTGCTCCGAGCGAGCCCCAGCCGCCCTTGCCGACAGGGCTTTTCACTTTCACGCGGTCGAACGTGCCGTCCTTGTAGCCGCGCGTTTCGCCGGTGAAGAAATAGCCTGCATCCGCATAGGCGCCGAAAAAGGTCGGATTGGGAAAGCCGTCGCGCCCGACGCGCTGCCAGAAGGCTTCGCTGGCAACATAGAAGGGGCCGAAGATGCCGGCCGCCTCGAGGCCGTAGCCGGTTTCCCTCCTGGCGCCTGCGATCGAGCCAGTGTCGATGAAGCGCACGTCGGTTGTGTGGATCGCAGGCCGCTGGCGGTAGCGGACGCTGTTCGCGGCGTCCTTGAGATAGCGCTGGTGGAACGAGCCGGCAAAGTGCAGCTGGTTTCCGCCCATCTTCGGCATGAAGACGAGCCGCGTATCGAAGCTGTGGCTGTTGTTGTCGTCGCCGACACTGTTCAGGTCGGCGATGCTGTCGGTGAAGACGCCCGCCTGAGCGAGAATGGCGTTCCTCTTCCACTGGGCCGAGACACCGACCCGGCGCTCGAAATTGAACGCGTCGGTGAAGGCGGCACGCTCGATAAACGAGGTGTTGAGCGAACTCGTGAGTTCTTCGAGCGACTGGAAAGTATTGTGCTGGCCGGCGGTGAGTTTCCAGCGGCCGGGTGAATAGGTGAGGATGGCGTCGGCGAACTCCACGTCGCCGGAAGCGAAGTCGAGCTCGAACTTGTAGCCGAATTTCCCCGGCAGCTTGCCCTCCACTCCAAGCCTCGCCCGGCGCACTTCGTTGCCGAAGCCCAGTCCTGGATTCTCGTAGCCGTCCGGATGGCCAACGTAGCCGACGTCGTACTGAAGCCGCCCGCGCGGCTTGAACGACCAGCCGTCGCCCTCGATCACCGGCGCGCCTTTCCAGCTGATCTTCGCAGCAGGTCCGGGCGCGGCTTCGACCTTGGCGGCGGTCGCCGCCTGAGCCGCCTCAAGCTCCCCGACCTTCGCCTGAAGCGCCTCGATCTGCGCGCGCAGAGCGGCGATGTCCTCTGGAGTGGTGGCGGTCTGAGCAGCCGCGGGAGTCGCAAATGCCGCCGAAGCGAGCAGGATTGGCAGAAGTCTTGTCATCACGTGCGTAAGCCTTCCTAAAGAACGTTGTAAGGTGCGCTCTAGAGGGTGACTGCTACGCGGCGGTGACGCTGTTGTTACGGAATTATGACGGTCGCTGGTGCGCCGCGATCCAGTGCCCGACGCGGGTCCAGAGCGACGGCCGGGACGGAATGAACCCACGGACCTCCATCGTCTGCTCGGGCTGGTCGTAGATCGTGAGGTTGCGCGGAATCCTCATCCGAAGCGAATCGCGTCCGCGAAGCTTGTCTTCGGCAAGGGCAAGCGAACGGTGCACGTCCTCGGCCGTGAACGGCTTCATGAGGCAGCCGAGCGCCAGGTCCGGCATTGCAAAGCTTGGCGCCTTGCCGCTGACGAATAGGCAGGGGACATCGAAGTCGCCGAGGCGTACCGCGACCGAGAACCCGGTCGAGCCGCGGGCGAGGTGAAGGTCTACGAGCGCCAGGTGCGGCTGGTGTTGCTCGGCGGCATCGACGGCGCCGTCAACATCGTCGGCTATTGCGACAACGCGATAGCGCGGATTGTCCTCGATCAAATATTTGATTGTAGTCGCGAGCTGCGTGTCGTCTTCGACGACCAAGATCTTGAGCAATGAACCCTCCCCGACGCATCGTTGCGATGCGAGGCAGGAGGGTGTTCCTAAATGCGGGCCGGCGCGAATCCCCCGTAAACGCGGTTTACGCCGAGCCGGGGCCGATATGAGTCGGGCCGAGCCTTTCGGCTCGGCCGACCGATCAGGATACCGTCTTACGCGCGGTAGAAGATGTGCGTGCCGATCTTGTCGACGCGGCTGAGGCGCCGGCCCCACGACGGCGCGACATAGTCAGCGTGGTACCAAAGAACGTCCTGCTCGAGAGTTGGATAGGCGTTGGCGATGGCCAGGCGAGTGATCCCCTGAGCCTTCTGCCACGACGCCGAATTCTCATTCACCGCCGGATATCGGCCAGTGTGAGGATTGACGAACGAGAATTGCCACGGCTGCTTAACCGTCCCGCACCATGTCGGCGGATACTTGCCCGACGCCGCCCGGTTCATGATCACCCGGGCCACAGCAAGCTGCCCCTCAAGCGATTCACCGCGCGCTTCGTGATAGACCGCAACCGCAATGCAGTGCGCTTCTTCGTCGAGCGTGACGCCGGTGCTGTAGCGGTCGACCAGACCGTAGAGCGGCCAGCCGGCGTTGCGGAGCCAGGCGGCCTCGCGAGCGATCCGGGAAATGTCGCTCTGCATGGTCCGGTTCGTTCCGAACACCGAGCCGACGGCATTGGAAAACATGTCGCTGGCTGATGTGACCCGCTGCACGGCCGACGCAATCGGCACCGTTGCCCTGGAGCCTAGCGGCTTCGCATATGCAGGGGCCGCGCCCCCGCCAAGACTGTAATTGCTCTTCAAGACCTGAGTTGGCTGGGCGGCTGCGTTACCCCCAAAAAACAGCATAAAGGTCCCCACCACCGCGGCGAGGCCGCGGTTCCCTAGAAAGTTCTTCAATTCTCTCTCTTGCCCTTGGCGGCCAACCGGTCACAGGCGCCTGAAATGGCGTCTTTCGCGTCGCGTGTGTGTAAGGTCGTCCGTCTTGCCGGGGCCGGCGTCTATTCGCTCTCGGCCCGCTCGCTCTCGTTTCCGATAAGGGCCAGATACGGATTGCTGCGCCGATTCCAAGCCGCCAATCGATGAGCTGAGGCTCAATCGGGACGAATGAGGGAACCATTTGATTTTTCTAGGGAAAATTTCGCTTTAGCTTTGAAATTGCTGGGGCTAGGCGGCCGGAGGAGGCAATTGAATGGCGCACTGGCTGATGAAATCAGAACCCGGCAGCTACAGCTGGGCCGACCTCGTTCGCGACGGCGCCACCGAATGGGACGGCGTCCGCAATCCCGCCGCCCGGCTTCATCTGAAAGCCATGAAGCGCGGCGACGAAGCATTCTTCTATCACAGCGGCGATGAACGTTCGATTATCGGCATCATGCGCGTGACTCGGGAGGCCGCACCCGATGCGACGGATCCGGACTGGGTCTCGGTGGCGGTCGAGCCGGTGCGGCCGGTGGCGACGCCGGTCACTCTGAAGCGGATCAAATCCGACCCGCGGCTCGCGAAGATGGAACTCGTTCGCCAGTCGCGCCTGTCGGTTTCACCGGTGCGCGACGAAGAGTGGGAGGCGATCCTGGTGCTCGGAAGCTAACACACCTGGGTTCCCGCTTCCGCGGGAATGACGCGAGAGGTCACAATAACCCCAACTGGCGGAAGCTGGCGCAATCGCCGTCGCCGAACACGAGATGATCGACGAGGGCGCAGTCGAGCGCCTCTGCAGCGCAGGCAAGGCGGCGGGTGGCGCGGCGGTCGCCGTCGCTTGGTGTGGGGTCGCCGCTCGGATGATAATGCGCGAGGACGATGCCCGCGCTGTTGTAGATCGCCGCGTCGGAGATGATCGAGCGTAGAGGAAAATCGGTGCCGCGCTCGTCGCCCGAATGGCGCGAAAGGTGCAGACAGCGCGCCTCGCCGTCGAGATGGGCGACCCAGAGGCTTTCGAGGGCAGGATCGGAATCTGCGATGCAGCCGGAGAAGAATGCGCGGGCGGCGGTCAGGCCGTCCAGTTTCAGCGGTAATGAAACGGCCGGAATGTCGGCGGCAGGCGCTTATTGGAGGCGGAAGCGGGACGCGGCCTTCCGCGCCGGTTGGGCTGAAGCGATTGGAACGGCTTACCAGCGACTGGAACTGGTCATGCTCGATCGCGCGCTGAACGGCACCGAGAAGATCGTCGTTCGCAAGGACGGTTCCGAAGAGAGGATGCGCGAGTATCCGAACCAGATCGCGATGCACCTTTTGAAGATGCATCGCGAGAGTGCTGTCGAGGCGAACCTGGAACTGGACGAAACCGGCATCGAGGAGGTTCGCGAGCGCCTGTTCGCGAAGCTGCAGCGGCTTCGCAAGAGGATCGAGACTAAAACGAGAGCGACCGGTAATGAATCTGTCGCCGGGCGGATTGATGCGGTCGCTCGCAAAAGCCGCGCCGGAGGACCAACGCCGGATCATCTACAACATGACGTTGGCGGACCTCCTTTCGCACGATTGTGACTTCGAGGGGTGGGCCCACAAATCGCAACTTCCGCCCAAAAAGGCGGGCTGGCGGACCTGGCTGATGCTGGCTGGCCGCGGGTTCGGGAAGACCCGGGCTGGCGCCGAATGGATCGAGAAGCTGGCGCGAAGCCGGCCGGGCGCAAGGATCGCTCTGGCCGGCGCCACGATCGACGAAGGCCGGCGGGTGATGGTCGAAGGGGTGAGCGGAATTCTTGCGGTCGCAAAGCGGCGTCGGCACCGGGTGAAATGGGAGCCGAGCCTTGGACGGCTGCGATGGCCCAACGGAAGCGAGGCGCAGCTGTTTTCCGGCGACAATCCGGACGGCCTGAGGGGGCCGGAGCATGATTTCGCCTGGTGCGCTGCAAATCCTCGACGTCGTCGTCGTCGGACCGCGGGCAAGCGCGATTGCCGGTCCCGAAAGCGGATCGACAGTGAACTCAGAAGCCCGCGCAACATTGGAGCAAGTCCTGGCGGCGCTGCGTGAGCATGGACTCATCGCCACATGAAAGTCGCTTCAATACAGTGACCTGCTGCCCGGAAAGCCAGCCATTGAGGCTTTTTGGCAACAGCTAACGCGAATTCCCAGTTGCGCGGAAACGGGCCGGCCCATAATGTGTTCGGGCAGTTCTACAGTTCGAACGCGTTTAAAAGGGGATTTTTCTTATGCGCAAGCTGGCCCTAGCACTGGCGCTATCGTCGACAGCGCTGGCGACTCCCGCGTTAGCCCGCGATGGTAGTGTCTACATCGGTGCCGAATTCGGCGGAATGATCATTGAGAACGCAAGCGTCGATCGGTTTAACGAGGGTGTACTACTCGCCGCCGACGCCGAAAACGACTTCATGATTTTGAAATTCGACAATCCTGGCATCGACGCTGATATCATCGCCGGATACGATTTCGGGATGTTCAGGATCGAGGGCGAGCTCGGCTATAAGCGTGCCGACCTCGATGAGGTCCAGTTCCGCGCGCTGCGAGGCATCGGCGACCCCAACATTGACGCAGATGGCAGCGCCCGATCGTTGTCATTTATGGTCAATGCGCTGCTTGACTTGGGCGCCGGAGATGGCTGGAGCGGGTATGTCGGACCCGGTGTCGGCATCGCCAAAGTGAAGTATAAGTTCGACTCAATCGGGGCCCTACCTGTGGGCTCGCCATCGGTCGGCTTTATTCCCGACCGCTTCTCGGAAACCCGGTTCGCATGGCAGGTGGTAGCCGGCGTTCGCGCGGCAATTACCCCGAATGTGGACCTTGGACTCAAGTATCGTTGGTTCACTGTTCCGAACCTGAAGGCAGATATCGGCACCGGGTTGGGCGCCGGAGAGTTGGACACCCGCTGGCGTTCGCACAGCCTCTTGCTGAGCCTGATCTACAACTTTGCGCCGCCGCCGCCGCCGCTGCCGCCGCCTCCGCCTCCGCCGCCTCCGCCTCCGCCTCCGGCGACGCAGACCTGCCCTGACGGCACAGGGATCCTGGCAACCTAGATGTGCCCGGCTCCGCCGCCTCCGCCGCCGCCGCCGCCGCCGGCGCCAGAGCGCGGGTAACGGCGCTCGCGAGCTACGCTCGCGCGAGCAAGTGAAGAACCGGTCCGGGGCATGCGCTCCGGACCGGTTTTCTTTGCTTTTTTCCAGTCCCCCTGCGTATGTGGCACGAATGTCACGTCAGCGATCATTCGCAAGCGATTGCAGCGAAATGCCTGCCAAAATATTGTAATGTCAGACTCTCGCTGCGGAGTTGCGACAGGGGACGGAAGATGCGCAAGCTCGTAATCGTAATTGCACTGGCATCAACAGGGCTGGCAACGCCGGCGATCGCCCAAGATACCGGTATGTACGTCGGCATCGAAGGCGGGCTGCTTTTGATGCAAAATCCCGAATGGGATTACTCGGATGACAATGTCGACTTGAGCGATGCCTACGTGGTCGACATGGACAATGGCTTCGATGGTGACGTGATCGCCGGATATGACATGGGCATGTTCCGTGTCGAAGGTGAGCTTGCCTACAAACGAGCGTCGGTGGACAGGATCTTTGTCGATCCGATTATTTCCGATAACTTCATCGGTATTCCGATGGAGGCTGGTGGGCGCTCGAGCGCGCTGTCGGTAATGCTCAACGCCTTGCTTGATTTCGATGCCGGCGGATGGGGAGCATATGCTGGCGGTGGTATCGGCGTCGCCCGGGTCAAGACCAGATTCGATATCGACGACATCGACCGAGGTTTCAGCGGAACTGATCGAGCGCTCGCTTGGCAAGGTATCATTGGAATTCGTGCCGCCGTGTCGCCGAATATCGACGTTGGTTTGAAGTATCGCTACTTCCGTGTTCCGGAGGTCCGTTATCGGTGGGACAACAACAACCCCGCCGGGCCATTCACTCTTGATGGAGACTGGGAGTCGCATAGCTTTCTCGCCAGCCTCATCTTCAACTTCGCTCCACCGCCGCCTCCGCCGCCTCCGCCGCCTCCGCCGCCTCCGCCTCCGCCGCCGCCTCCGGCGACGCAGACCTGCCCTGACGGCACGGTGATCCTGGCGACCGAGATGTGCCCGGCTCCGCCGCCTCCGCCGCCGCCGCCGCCGCCGGCGCCAGAGCGCGGCTAGAAGCGCCGTCAGAGCAAGCTGGCGAACTCAAAAGGACCGGTCCGGGGGTGGGCCCCCGGGCCGGTTTTTTGGCAGCTGCCGATCTCCGGCTCGCCCGTGGCAGACCGGGTTGAACCTTCCGCGCCTTCTCCCCGTTGACTGATGAGGAGAGAGGAGAAGGAAGATGCGAACTTCCATAGCAGTCGGCCTTGCCGCGAGCGTGCTTGGCGGATGCGCGGCGGTCGACGTACCGGTGGCGGCGCCTCCGGTCAGGCTGATCAACACCAGCGGCCAGACCCTTGGCACCGTGACCGCGGCCCAGACCTCCGGCGGAGTCACGCTGACAATCAGCGCGTCGGGCGTCCCGCACGGGCTTCACGGGCTGCATCTCCACGCCGTCGGCCGCTGTGATCCGCCAAGCTTCGAAACCGCCGGATCCCATTGGAATCCCGCCGGCAACGAGCACGGTTTCAACAACCAGGAAGGCCCGCACGCCGGCGACCTGCCCAACATCAGCGCGTCGTCGAGCGGAGTGGTGCGCGAGACAGTCGTGCTTGCCAGAAGCAGCCTCGCGCAGCTTGCCGACGCCGACGGATCGGCCCTGGTGATCCACGCCAGCGCGGACGACTATGTCACTGACCCCAGCGGCAACAGCGGCGACAGAATAGCCTGCGCGGTGCTTGCGCCGGCGACGTAGCGATTGAACCTTCCGCGCCCGCTCCCGTTAGGCCAGCGAATAGCGAGGGAGACCAAAGATGCGCAACATCGATCGAATCGCGCATATCGGCCGCAATTCCACCATCGCCATCTTTGCCGCCGGGGGCGCCCTGCTGATTTCGGCATGCGACGGAGGCGGCAGGACCGGGACCGGAGAGCTCGGCGAAGCTCCGGCGGTGTCGCTGGTCAACTCGAGCGGCGAGATCATCGGCGAGGTACGAGGCGGCGACAGCGACGACGGCGCGACACTTCTGGTCGATGCTCAGGGCTTGCCGCCGGGCGGGCACGCAATCCACATCCACGAAGTCGGCGTGTGCGAGGCACCGCGCTTCGAAAGCGCGGGTCCCCACTGGAATCCGACGAACAGGCAGCATGGCGCTCTCAACCCGCAGGGCCAGCACATGGGCGACCTCGAGAACGTCACCGTCGGCAAAGACGGGCGCCTTAGAGTGCAGGTCGTCGTCCCAGGCACCTATTTGAGGACCGAGGGCCGCGAGGTAAGGCCCGGCGCCCACCAGATCCTCAATGCCAGCGGAGCGGCGCTCGTCATCCACGCCCAGCCGGACGACTATCGCACCGACGCCAGCGGCAACGCCGGCGACAGGATTGCCTGCGCGGTTCTCGGAAGCCCCCAGCCCGGAGCGGTGGTCACTCAGGAAGGCGACAACGCGGCGGTAAGCGAGGTCAATGCGGGCGGCAATGCTGCGGAGAATGCCGCGGACGATGCGGCCGCGGACGCGGGCGGCAGCAACGCAATCATATCCAACACGGACATACCGAACGCCCAGTAGCGCTGCTCAGCGATCCACTCGCATTGGGGAGGTGGCCGCTAGTGCGCTACGGCAGCGTCGATGGTGTGCGCCTGCTCCTCGTAGCGTTCGGCCATTTTCTGATGCGCCTCGCGCGCCTTGGGATTTTGCGACTTGTCTGCGGCCGTGCGCTCCTCGGTCGCTCGGCGAATGAAGTAGGACCGGTCGTTCTCCATGTCATGACCCCCAACTGGCCTCGAAACTCGGCGACTCGGCTTTTAGCACTTTTCCACAGGCGAAACGAATCACCCAGGTTAATCAAATCGCGGCGTTGGACGCGCGCTGAAACGTACCTGGCGAGCGCTGCCCCGACTAAATCCAAGGCACGTCAGGGGCTTGAGAGCGTTCTTTACGCATGGATCAGGAGCGGATCATCGCGGTGGGACTTCTGACCCGGCAGGACCTCAACCTGCTCGGGCCGACCTTTTCGCGCGCCTGGCCGGTGGAGGAGATTCGCGCGCAGAATGTCCGGGGGACAAATGAGCACGAAGGTCCCGATTTCGCCGAGCTCCTGCGCTCGATCGACGAGGCCGACGAGCAGATGCGGCGCGACGAGAACGTCGGCCACCCGAATTGATTCGGGATTGATGCCGCGGGCGATACTGCCGGCGCCGGTCCCGCCCCTTTGCTCCCTCTAGTAAGGCCGGAAGTTGGGGTTGCGGTCGACCCGCACGTCGGTGATCCTTCCGCGATTGTCGATGTTGCAGCGGAACCTCAAGTCGCCGACGCGGGCGTTGCGGCGGTTGCCGCGCTGCGCGAACAGCAGGCCCGAATCGATCTCGCCGCGAACCCGAAGACCGGCCGAGCGGCGGTCGACGTCGGTGATCTCGGTCACCCGCATCTGAGGCCGGAAGTCGCGCCGGTCGCGCGCCCTTTGTCCGCGCGGCCCGTATTGGCGCGACGCCTGGTCGACGGCCGCATTGGCGCAGCGGTGGACGGCCCTTCGGTCGACTCCCCGGTGGCGATTGCCGAGCAGCCCGTCGATCACGCCCTGGAGGATCTGCTCACTCGGGTCAGCCGGACGAGGCTGGGCCGAGGCCGGAACGGCGATGGCGCCAAGGCCGGCCGCTGCCGCGGCGGCGGTCAAAATTCGCAAGATTGTCATTAAGATCCCCTGATGCTTGGACGCACGCCACCCCCGGCGGGCAGTTCGTGTCCTAGCATGGCGGAGCCCAAGTGACGATACACGCCGGCGGCGGGGTTCTCGCCTGTACCCCGCCTGTACCCCGGGCAAAGCAACGGCCGGGCGCCTGAAGCACCCGGCCGCCGGTCGTTCCGTTCGCGCCTGTTAGCGGCGGTACTGCTGCGCGTTGCGGGTGACCCGCACGTCCGTCACCCGACCGTTCCGGGCGACGTTGCAGCGGAAGCTGAGGTCGCTCTGGGCCTGGTTGTAATAACCGTGCGCCTGTCCGTAAGGCGCGTAGGCGGCGTGCATTCCCGAGCTCATCAGCCCTGAAACCCGCATCCCGCTTCTCAGGCGCCTGACGTCGGTGATCGCGGTGACCCGCATGTGCGCCGCCGGGTTGTAGCCCTGGTTGTAGCCCTGGTTGTAGCCGGGGTAACCGTAGCCCTGGCGGTTCTGCTGGTATCCGCGCGGCTGGTAGCGGGCGTGGGCCTGCGCCATTGCCGCGCTCGCGCACTGCGTGACCGCCGTGCGGTCGGTGGCCTGGTAGCGGTTGCCGAGCAGCTGGTTGATCATCTGGCCGATGACATTCTGGCCCTGCTGGCCCGGATAGGCGTAACCGGGCTGCTGATAGCCATAGCCGGGCTGGCCCGGATAAGGCTGCGGAACAGGCTGCGCATATTGATACTGCGGATAGGTCTGTTGCGGCGCCTGATAGGGATAGGTGTACTGCGCCGCGGCCGGAGCGGCGATTCCGATGGTGGCCGCACCGGCGGCGAGGAAATAAAGGCTCTTCATGGGGAGTTCCTGTTGGCTCGCCGGGAAATGCCGGGGAGATCACCTGCATAACGCGCCACTGCGAGTGTAGGGACCGTGAATGGCGGTGGTGGGCGAGGTTCATGTGGCGGTGGTCGTCAGGCCGGCGCCCCGGGGCGCTCGGAGACAACAGGCCTGCGGTAAATATTTGAGAAATCTGCGGTTTTTCGGAACCAAGAGGCACTGAGCACGTTGGTTGGGTGAAGGTCCTGCGTCGCAGGGCCAAACCCCTTTCCCAACCCAAAGGAGCCATTCCATGGCCGACCCCAACATGAACAAGAACCGCGAAGACATGAAGAAGAACGAGACGAAGCAGGGCGAACAGTCCAAGTGGGACCAGGACAAGAACCGCCAGCCCGAGAAGGGCGGCGCCGACAAGGAGCGCGAGGAAAAGAGCGCGATCGGCGGCGGCCAGAGCGGTCAGCAGAGCGGTCAGAGCCCGACCGGCCAGCAGAGCGGCCAGCAGTCTGACAAGAGCCGCAGCGAGCCGACCAGCCGCTAGCAGCGACAGAAATTTCGGGCACAAAGTAAGTGCCTGATGGGGCCGTCCTTCGGGGCGGCCCTTTTTTGTGTGGGTGCGGAGCGGCAGCAACGGCGTTAACGCGCTTCGCTTTTTGCAAATTCAACTGCTTGGGTTCAGTCTCGCCGCAGCGCTCGTGCGGGGGTCGAGTCGCAACAGGGGGAAATCACCAATGCTGTCCATCAATCTCGCGCTGGCGGCGCTCGCCGCCGCACAGTCCGTCGCGCCTGCCGCCACCACTCAGGCCACCATTCAGCCAAGCACGCCGCCGGCGATGATTGTCGCTCCGCCGACGACCAACGCGATCCTGCGCGTCGGGACCGAAGTCCCGCTCAGGCTCTCGGAGGAGCTCACGACCAAGGGCAAGAAGCTGCGCGTCGGCCACCGCTTCCATCTCCAGACGTCCGAGCCGGTGATGGTCAACGGCGTAACCGTTATTCCGGTCGGAAGCCCGGCCGTCGGCGAGATCACTCAGGTGCGCAACAAGGGCATGTGGGGAAAGTCCGGCCACTTCGGCGCGCGGATTTTGTACGTGACCGTGAATGGACGGCAAATCCGTCTCACCGGCGCGTTCGACGACAAGGGCGTGGCCGGTGGCGTGGGGGCGGTAGCCGTGTCGGCGATCGTCTTCCTGCCGGCCGGCTTCTTCATGACCGGAACAAGCGCGCTGGTTCCGGCCGGCACGATCATCAAGGCCTTCACCGACGAGGATGTGCCGCTGGCGATGGCGGCGGCCGCTCCGCCGCCGCTGGTCGTGGGGGCTCCGGCGGCGCCGGTGGAGGTTCAGCCGCAGGCGACTGAACCGGCTCCCGCGCAGGGAAATAGGCACTGAAGCCGCGGATGGGGCAGCGCTGCCAGCTCGGCAGGGTTTCACTACCTCTCCGCCGATCAGGATATTCGTGCGCTGCAGGCTGTACATTGATCCTCAGGTTTACTGCGTAGCAGACCAGATCGATGGCAGTGCGGACATGGTTGAACGACATCGCGAGTCTGCTTGGAGCAGCGGAACACGTCGGGAACATGCCTGCGGTTTGCTGTAGTTCCTTACGCTGCTACTTATCGAGGGGTCATAGGGGGGATTAGTGCCCACTTTTCCAGGTTTTCATCCCAACTTCGAACAGGACAAGTACCCTGGCGACGTGCGGAACGCCCTCCGAAGGATCGCGGATAATTTCTATGTAACGCGGTCATTCAACCCAGAATTCGTTGGAAACAGCCAGTACTTTGCTGCTCTGGTGCGGCCCACTGACGAAACTTCCGTATTCCTGAACACCGAACGAGAGCTTCTCGTTGTATTCACTCGCTACGACACGTTCGAGATTAGAACTCTTGAAGCATTCGGCCTCTTCTACGAAGCTGTCGGGTCCGCGCGAGTAGATCAATCAATTCGTTTTCTTGTCAGCGCAGACAACAATATTGAGAAGACAGTTAAGCACTACCTTGACCAGCATCCAGAATACCCAATCATCGTACCAATGACCTTTAAGGCTCTTGAGAGGCAGATGAACCCTCTCATAAAAAGCGTCCAACGAAATTATCTGGTCAGGGATCTCTTTGGTTTCGCGCTGTTGAAGCTGCTGTCCGGAAGCTCCGGGAGAAGCTTCCCATTTCATCTACGAAAGAGGATCGATGGGCAGAGGCGGTAGTTCGTCGGGGCCAGCTGGAGCAGGCGCTTCGCTCGGTCTTGTTCTTGTGGAGTAAGAGCGTCTCTCTTGAAGAATGGAATGAGATACTGGAGGGCGCTCTCAGTACCGTTCGGTACGCATCATTGCCTTCTCGTGAGCCGCACGTCGTGCTCTCACGAGGAGCCAGTCCCCTCTACTTGACGGACCTTATCGGCTTTCTTCGGGATGAGCGCGTATTGCCCTATTTGGAAGAGCGCTGAGGCCCCATTCTGTCTCACCTTAACGCCGTGAACCGCTTCCGTCGCGACGCTCACGCGAACGACTACTTGGACGAAGAATTCGAGGCAGTCGTGGCGAGCCTAGAAAACCTTGAGCAAGAGTTTCTCGCACCTTAGTTGTAAAATTCGCTCAATCACGTTGATCCTAACTTGGCCCGAACGGCGCAAATCAAACGCCTCGCGCGCAAGCTCAGGACAGAATATCATTCGGCCACCATCTTTTCTGAAGCGCGCTCGCCTTTGATCTGCTTCGGACGAGCACGTTCGAGGCGAGGGGGAACCACTGCTCGGTGGACGACTGATCCCACGCGGCGACCTTCTCCCAATCGCGTTGTTGATGCACCCCGCGCATGCCAGTCGCGATCATCCCTCCACAACGATTCCCTCGATCATCGCTGCCGTCCTACTTCGCCGCCACCAAGTTCAGCTGTTCCTCGTTCGCTGACACCCGCGACGCCCGCTCCAGCAGCAGCTTGAGATATTGCCCGGTCGCCGACGTCGGCTCCTGCACGATCCGCTCGGGAGGGCCTTCGGCGATGATTAGGCCGCCGTTCACACCACCCCCAGGCCCAAGGTCGATCACCCAGTCCGCGGTCTTGATGACGTCGAGATTGTGCTCGATCACCACCACCGTATTGCCCTGCTCGACCAGGCGATGGAGCACCTCGAGCAACTTGCGCACGTCCTCGAAATGGAGGCCGGTGGTCGGCTCGTCGAGGATGTAGAGGGTCTTGCCGGTGGCGCGCCGCGACAGCTCCTTCGACAGCTTGACGCGCTGCGCCTCGCCGCCCGACAGCGTCGTCGCCTGCTGGCCGACCTTGATGTAGCCCAGGCCCACCTCCTGAAGCATCCGCATCTTGTCGCGGATTCCGGGCACCGCCTTGAAGAACTCGACCGCGTCCTCGACATTCATGTCGAGAACGTCGGCGATCGAGCGGCCCTTGAACTTCACCTCCAGAGTCTCGCGGTTGTAGCGCTTGCCGTGGCAGACGTCGCAGGTGACGTAGACATCGGGCAGGAAGTGCATCTCGATCTTGATCAGGCCGTCGCCCTTGCACGCCTCGCAGCGGCCGCCCTTGACGTTGAAGCTGAAACGGCCGGGCTTGTAGCCGCGCGCCTTGGCCTCGGGCAGGCCGGCGAACCAGTCGCGGATGTTGGTGAAGGCGCCGGTGTAGGTCGCGGGGTTGGAGCGCGGGGTTCGGCCGATCGGCGACTGGTCGATGTCGATGACTTTGTCGAGATGCTCCAGGCCGCTGATCTTCTCGCACGGGCCGCAGATGATGCGCGCGCCGTTCAGCGCCCGGGCGGCGCCGGCGTAGAGCGTGTCGACAGTGAGGCTCGACTTGCCCGAGCCCGAGACTCCGGTGACGCAAATGAAAGTGCCGAGCGGGAATTTTGCGTCCACGCTTTGGAGGTTGTTGGCGGTTGCGCCGTGGACGGTGACGGCCTTGCCCGAGCCCTTGCGGCGCTTTGGCCGGAGCGGGATCTCGCGGCGGCCGCTCAGGTAATCGGCGGTGATGCTGTCCTCGCAGGCGAGAAGCTCGTCGAGCGAGCCCGCGCACACCACCTCGCCGCCGTGGACGCCGGCGCCGGGGCCCATGTCGATGACGTGATCGGCGGCGCGGATCGCTTCCTCGTCGTGCTCGACGACGAGCACGCTGTTGCCGAGATCGCGCAGGTGGCGCAGCGTGCCGAGGAGGCGCTCGTTGTCGCGCTGGTGCAGGCCGATCGAGGGCTCGTCGAGCACGTACATAACGCCGGTCAGGCCCGAGCCGATCTGCGAGGCCAGGCGGATGCGCTGGGCCTCGCCGCCGGAGAG
>JBPCOC010000042.1:0-3023 GCA_051000635.1 Sphingomicrobium sp.
GACGAGGGAATCCGGCTTGCCGTCCAGCGCAAGCAGCCGGTGTGGTTCGCGATGGACATCTACAACACCGAATATACGCAGGCCGAAGGCGCGAAGAACGGAGTGCTCCCGGAGAACCTCCGAAAGGATCGCGAGATTGCGCAGATCCAGCGCGACAATTTCCGAAAGGCCCATCGGGCCGGTGTCCGGCAGGTGTTCGCCAGCGACGCCGGAGTTATGCCGCACGGGCAGGTCGGCAAGCAGTTCCGGGTGATGGTCGAATATGGGATGACCCCGCTCGAGGCGATCCAGGCGGCGACCCGCAATGCCGCCGAAGCGCTGGGCCGCAACGACGTCGGGCGGATCGCCCCCGGAGCATTTGCGGACATGGTCGTCGTCGACGGCGACCCGCTTGCCGACGTGACTCTGCTGGAACGGCCCACGGCCGTGATCAAGGGCGGGCAGTTGGTCGGCAAGTGACCACGCCGGAACGGGGCCGGCCCGCTGCGTGTTCAGCGGTAGGAATGGCGAAGACCAGCAATAAAGTGCGCAGCCTGAGGCTGATCGGGGTTGCGGTCCTCGCGATCGCGGCGGCCGGCTGCGATCGGGACGATTCGGATAATGTGATGGCGCCGAGCGGCAATTCGCTCACCCCGGCACAGGTCGATGCGGCGCTCGGGCCGGAAATTGTCGATGCTGACGCCAACACGCTCACTGGCAATGACACAGCGAATACGGTCGGTGACACGAACCAGGCTGGAGCGAACGAGGCGTCAGACTCCGCACCGGAGAACACCGACAGCAGCAGCGCGGAGCAATAGGGTGCGGCGGGGCCGGCATTGCGTCGCAGCGCCCCGGCCCTAAAGCTGGCCCGATGATCCGCAAGCTCCTTGCCGCCGCGATGCTCGCGGCCACCAGCACCGCCGCTTTTGCAGTCCCGGTCTACATTCACGCGGACCGGGTGATCGCAGTTCCCGGCAAGGCGCCGCTAGGCACGACCACGATCATCGTCGACAATGGCAGGATCGTCGAAGTCCGGGCGGGGCTTGTCGCTCCGCCGGAGGGCGCGTCGACGGTAGTCGACCTGCGCGGCAAAACCGTTCTTCCCGGCCTCATCGACAGCCATGTCCACCTCACGTCCGACCGCGGCGGCGAGGCGGGCCTGCTCGCGACCGTGCGCGAAGAGCCGGCAATGCACGCGCTCGAAGCGCAGATGAACGGGATGAAGACTCTCCGTGCGGGCTTCACGACGGTCCGCAACCTCGGCGACCGCGAGGGTGTCACCATGGCGCTTCGCGAAGCGATCAAGCGCGGATGGGTGAAGGGCCCGAGGATCCTCGACGCCGCAAGCTCCATCTCCACTACCGGCGGGCACATGGACGGCCGCGGCGCGCTCAATGATGAGCTGGTCGCTCACCTGCCTGATCCCGAGCATCTGTGCGACAGCGTCGAGAGCTGCCGCCGGGTCGTCCGCCGCCAGATCGATCGCGGCGCCGACGTGATCAAGTTCGCGACGACCGGTGGGGTCAACAGCGGCACCGGCCTTGCTACCCGAATGTTCGAGGACGAAGCGCGCGCTCTTGTGCAGACGGCTCATGCCTATGGCCGAAAGGTGGCTGTCCACGCCCACGGAGCGGATGGTGTGAAGCTCGCGCTTCGCGCCGGCGCCGATTCGATCGAGCACGGAACGGTGATGGATGACGAGGTGATCCGCCTCTTCAGGCAGAGCGGCGCTTATTACGTGCCGACCCTTTCCAGCGTGAACGGCTATCTCGAGCGGCTGGCGAAGGACCCCAACGCATATGTAGGGCCGGTCAGGGAACAGATTGAGTGGCGGATCGGGATCACCGGCCAGTCGCTTGTCAAAGCCTATCCGGCCGGAGTGAAGATTGCCTACGGGACCGATGCGGGAGTGTCGAAGCACGGGCGCAATGCCGACGAGTTCGAGCTTTTGGTCAAATATGGAATGCCGCCGGTCGAGGCGCTGAAGGCGGCGACCGTCAACGCCGCCGATCTGCTCGGACTGGCGAACGAGGTGGGGACGATCGAAGCCGGCAAGTCCGCCGACATCATCGCCGTCGACGGCGATCCCCTCACCGACGTGAAGGTCCTCAAGGATGTCGATTTCGTGATGGCTCGCGGCGACGTCATCAAGCCCTAGGCGGCGTGCCTAGCCGGCAGTCAGTTTGTTTCGCTGGCGGCCGACCCAGGCCTTACCCTCCTCACCGCCCCACAAAAGCCAGGCTATATAACCGGCCGACGGATTGGTTTTGGATCCCCACACCCGGCGGGTCACTTGCTTGTCGACTTCATGACGGGCGAAATAGCTGTACATGGACTTGATGTCGGCCGGGCTCAGCCTCTCCTGGGCGACGAGCTGCCGAGCACGGCTTACCCCTATGTCCGTCCCGCCGCGATTGAAGCGCTTGCGAAGTTCCAGACCCAGTTTTGCGTTGGCCGCGATCTTTTTGGTCGGTTTGACGCTCCAGCTGGCCATCGTCACTCTTTGCCTTCTAGCCGACCGAGGCTCAACTTCGCACTGATCGCCTGATGCCGCGATACCGGCTGAAACCGGTGTGAGGGGGTCCGGTTTGTGGACCAGTCTGCCTTGCCTCACCCGTTGACCGCGTGCCGCTCCTCCTCTAATGGGCCGCTCGTCCCCGGGGCCGCGATCCGCACCCCGGCGGGACAAAGAGCTGAACATTGCTCAACATGCGCGTCGCCGGGCGGCTGAACGGCTGCCCAGGCTCCGCGCGTTTTCTGTTGGGCAAAGTAACCGCCGGGATTGCCGGCAACGAAAGGTGAAGGGCTTCATGCCAACGATTAACCAGCTGATCCGCAAGGGTCGCGAACCGCAGAAGGCCAAGTCGAAGGTCCCTGCGCTGGAGCAGAACCCGCAGAAGCGCGGAGTCTGCACCCGAGTTTATACGACCACCCCTAAGAAGCCGAACTCGGCGCTTCGCAAGGTGGCCAAGGTCCGCCTGACCAACCAGCGCGAAGTGATCAGCTACATCCCCGGCGAGGGCCACAACCTCCAGGAGCAC
>JBPCOC010000054.1:0-4077 GCA_051000635.1 Sphingomicrobium sp.
GCGCGGCCGATGCCGCCGCCCGCATAGAGAGCCAATCCGCCGGCATCGACGTCGACGAGGGCGTTAACCATCGCCGAGGTAACCTTGGTGCTTCCGTCGATGTCGAAGTCGACGTTCGAAAGATCGACTCCCGTCGCGTCTTCATAGTCGTCGATGAAGCTCTGATCGAGCTCGATCTCGTCGATCTTGGCCCGCTTGTAGCCTAGCTCGCCCTCGAGACGGAACATGCCGAAATCGTAACCGGCGATCGCGTCGATATCGAAGCCGGTCTTGTAATCGAGATCGAACACATTGCTATAGATGACGTCCGGGACCAACGGGTCGACGAAATTGACGTCGGCGTCGATATTTGTGTCGCGCGGGAACATCACTCCGCCCTCGATGCCGACATAAGGACCGCTGTCCTGAGCGGCCGCTGGCGTTGCTATCGCGGCGACTGCGGCCGCCGCCAGAAGATACTTTTTCATGGAATTACCTCTTTGAAAAACCCTGTGGCCGCTCAAACTGCTGCACTGCAGCATAGGTTGCGTCATAAATGGATTTACCGCCCGATCGCCGCATACTGTGCCCCCAGGGCCACAGATTCCTGAACCCTGTGTTTACCAGGTACCATTTTACCGCTGTTGACAAACGCTACTCCGTGGCGCGCAATTGGGCCCGGGGAGATGCCAGTGCTTAAGCGCCTCTGGAGGAGTGTTGGGCTCGTCGTTGCTGCCGCTGTCGCGGTCGGGCCGGCAGCCGCGCTTCCGCCACCGCAGCCGGCGCGGATTATCGCCGTCGGCGATCTTCATGGCGATTTTGCCGCATGGCGCGACATTGCCGGCGCCGCCGGGCTGGTCGGCCGCAACGGGCAATGGACCGGCGGCCGGACGACGCTTGTCCAGGTCGGCGACATGGTCGATCGCGGCCCGGACTCGCTCAAGATCATTCGCGAGCTGATGCGGCTCCAGAAGGAGGCGCCCAGGCAGGGCGGGCGAGTGATCGTGCTGGTCGGCAATCACGAAGCCATGAATATCACCGGCGACCTTCGCTACGTGACTCGGGACGAGTTCGCGGCCTTTGCAACGCGCAGGTCCGCCGAGCTCCGCGACCGGCTCTACGATGCCAAGAAGGCCGATATCGAAGCCAATTATCGCGCCAAAGACCCGTCCATGACCCCGTCGGCGATCCGCGATGCCTGGCTGAACGCGACTCCCGACGGATGGGTCGAACACCGGCTCGCCTGGGCGCCGAGTGGAGAGATCGGCCGCTGGGTAATCCGCAACCCTGCCGCGGCGCTGGTGAACGGCAATCTGTTCGTCCACGGCGGGATCAGCGCCGAATATTCGAAGCTCCAGCTGGCCGATCTCAACCGGAAGGTTGCCGCTGCGCTGAAGGCCGTTGAGCAGTCGCCGAGCTCGATCGTCCACGATCCGCTCGGGCCGTTGTGGTACCGCGGCCTCATCACCCGCGATCCGAAGGCCGCCGAAATTCCGCCGGTGCCGGAGGGGGCGGCGCCCCGACCGTCGATGGAGCAGGAGCTTGCCACGGTACTAAGCGCCTATGGAGCCAGGCGGATCGTCGTCGGCCACACGCCCAACCTCGCCGGTGTCCAGATCCTGTTCGGCGGCCGGCTGGTCGGGATCGACAGCGGAATCGCGCGCTATTACCGCGGCACTCCAAGCTATCTGGAAATCATCGGCGACCGGCTGATCCCGCGCAAGGTTGAGCGCTCGCCGGCGGCCGGTGGAGGGGGAAAATGATCCGGATAGCGCTTCTGCTGAGTCTTGCGGCCCTGGCCAGCGCGGCTCCGGCCGCTCCGGGCGACAAGTCGTTGTTCGCCTCGTCCGACGTGCTCCAGCTGACGATCAGGGGGCCGGTGTCGGGGCTGGTCCGGAGCCGCTCGCAACAGCCCGAACCCGCAACACTGTCGGTCGCCGGGACCGCCGAGACCCTTCCGGTGATGATTTCGGCCCGCGGGCTCACTCGTCGCCGGCCCGACATCTGCCCGTTCCCGCCGCTCAAGGTGCAGTTCACAAGCCCGCCGCCGCCGCAGTCGGTGTTCGCCGGGCAGAGGTCGCTGAAGCTCGTCAGCCACTGCCGCAACTCCGCCTCGTTCCAGCAACATGTGCTGCTCGAATATGCTGCTTACCGAATGTTCAACGCGCTCTCGCCGGCGAGCTTCAAGGTTCGGCTCGCGAGCATCGACTATGTCGACGAGCGCGGGCGGCCGATCGTTTCGCGCTACGCCTTCTTCATCGAGGACCTCGACGACGTCGCCAGGCGGAACTCAATGCAGGACGCAAAGCTTCCCGAGCGCATCCCGACAAGTGCGCTGAGCCAGCGCCACGCGGCGCTCTATTCGCTGTTCCAGCACATGATCGCCAACCACGACTGGTCGATGCGGGCGGGGCCTGCGGGCGAGGAATGCTGCCACAACACGAAGCTGATCGCGCCGGCCCGCGGAGTCGCTGCCGGGGTCATCCCGATCCCCTACGACTTCGACTTCTCGGGGCTGGTCAACGCGCCCTATGCGACTCCGCCGGACCTGCTTCGGATCAGAAACGTCCGCCAGCGGCAGTACCGCGGCTATTGCGTGCTCAACAATGCCGCACTCGCCGCCGCGGTGCAGTTCCAGGCGGCGCGGCCGGCGATTCTCGCTGCCCTCAACCAGACACCGGGGCTCGAAGAGCGCACCAGGAGCCGTGCGGCCGCCTTTCTCGACGGCTTCTTCGAGGAAATCGCCTCGCCCGAGGCGGTGCAGTCGAAAATCCACAACAGCTGCATCGACTAGGGCTCAGACGCCCTCGATTTCGGCCAGGTCCAGCTTGATGCCCGGGCCCATCGACGAGGTCAGTGCGATCTTCTGCACGAACTTGCCCTTGGCGCCGCTCGGCCGAGCCTTGACGATCGCGTCCATGAAGGCGGTGAAATTTTCCTTGAGGTCGCTTTCCGTGAAGCTTGCCTTGCCGATCCCCGCATGGACGATCCCCGCTTTTTCGACCCTGAACTCGACCTGCCCCGATTTGGCCGCCTTGATCGCCTCGCCGACGTCGGGGGTGACGGTTCCCAGCTTCGGGTTGGGCATCAGCCCCTTGGGGCCCAGGACCTTACCCAGGCGGCCGACGACGCCCATCATGTCGGGGGTCGCGATCACCCGGTCGAAATCGGTCTTGCCGCTTTGGATTTCCTCCATCAAATCCTCGGCTCCGACGATGTCGGCTCCGGCGGCCTTGGCCTCGTCGGCCTTGTCGCCCTTGGCGAACACCGCGACCCGGACGTCCTTGCCGGTGCCCTTGGGAAGCGACACCACGCCGCGGACCATCTGGTCGGAATGGCGCGGGTCGACGCCCAGGTTCAGCGCCACCTCGACCGTCTCGTCGAACTTGGCGGTCGCGTTAGATTTCACCAGGCTGATCGCCTCGTCCACGGCATAGAATTTCGTGCGGTCGATCGAATCCATCTGCGCCTTGCGCTTCTTCGAAAGTGGCATGTCCCTAGCCCTCCACCACGGTAAGGCCCATCGCCCGGGCGCTGCCTTCGATGATCTTGGTCGCCGCTTCGATGTCGTTGGCGTTCAAATCCTTCATCTTCGCCTCGGCGATCTCGGACAGCTGCGAGCGGCGGATCGTCCCGGCGCTCACCGTTCCGGTCTCGCCCGACCCTTTCTTGATCCGCGCCGCCTTCTTCAGGAAGAAGGACGCCGGCGGAGTCTTGGTCTCGAAGGAAAAGCTGCGGTCGGCATAGACGGTGATGGTGGTCGGGATCGGAGCGCCCTTTTCCATGTCCTGCGTGGAGGCGTTGAACGCCTTGCAGAATTCCATGATGTTGACGCCGCGCTGGCCGAGCGCCGGGCCGATCGGCGGCGACGGATTGGCGATGCCCGCGGGCACCTGCAGCTTGATGTAGCCGGTTATTTTCTTTGCCATCTATCTCACTCTGTTGTTGGCCTGCCGTCGAAAAATCCCGGGAGGCTGTCGCAAGTTTAGCGGTCCATGCGATCGCCGAAGCGATCTCCCGCAAAAATTCCCATCAAAGTGGTACTTTGACGGGGACCCGGTCTCCAATACGATTGGAAGGCGGCGCCATTAGCAGCGC